>JASMHE010000007.1 GCA_030750865.1 Alphaproteobacteria bacterium | reverse complement strand
CATCAATAACGGCAGCGGCAACCCTGTGGTGGATGAAGATGGCAGCGTGAGTGTAGACATTGATGTAACACACGGCGCGAATGCCTCATCAACAGAAACACTGAGCGTGACTGTCAGCGGCATTGACAGCAGCTGGGGCTTTAGCCCTGCGGCTGGCACATATAATGCGGCGGCCGGCACATGGACATATACAGTTGCGGCAGGCCAGGACATTGATACGGCGCTGACCTTCACACCGCCGGCGGATAGCGATGTTGATCTGAGCGGCCTGCAAGTAAGCGCGACAGCGTCCGAACCAGCCACAGGCACATCAGAAGACACAAATGGCAGCTTCGACGTGATCGTCGATGCAGTTGCCGATGCGCCGACAGTGGATGCACAGAATGCCTCCGGCGAAGAAGGCACAGCGATTGCGCTTGATATTTCAGCCAGCCTGAATGATCTTGACGGGTCCGAGGCGCTTGACACAATCATTCTGTCAAACCTGCCGACAGGGGCGACATTATCTGCAGGTACATATAATGCAGGTACGGATACATGGAGCCTGAGCAAGACACAGCTTTCCGGATTGGAAATCAATGTGCCTGGCGGTACGGTCGGTACGTTCAATCTGGGTGTTACAGCGGTTGCGCAAGAGCAAAACACAAGTGACATCGAGCCGGACACATCAGACAATACAGCGTCTACATCAACAACACTGACATTGACGGTTACAGCCGATGATGTGCCTGTTGAAAACACCCCGGCAACGGCGGCGGTTGATGAAGATGCGCTGACAGGCGGATCATCAACCAGCGATACGGGCAGTGTCGATTTTGATTTCGGCGCGGATACAGCCGGTTCATATGATGTGACAAACAGCTTTACAGCGGGCGGTTCATTGAGCGGCGGATCATTGCAGTCCGGCGGTCAGCCTGTTGTTGTTACACAATCCGGTAACGGATATGTCGGTAAGGTTGGTACAACAACAATCTTTACATTGACGCTGAACAGCACAACAGGTGCGTATAACTTTACATTGTTTGAGCCGCTCGATCATGCAGCGGCCGGTACGGATGATATTCTGCTGAATTTCGGTTACGAAGCAAAAGACAATGAAGGTGATGCGACATCGGCGACACTGACGGTGACGGTGCAGGACGATACGCCGGCTTATAACAATGTGTCCGGTAATGTGGATGAAGATTCATTCGGCGCAACATTGTCCACGACTGTGGCGCTGTCCGGTGTGACAGGTGCGGATGGTGCGGGTAACGTATCACCGTCAGGCAGCTTTTCTGCAACGGCTGGTGGTTCGACAACACCGCTGACAGTGGATGGACAGGCTGTGACCGTGACACAATCCGGTAATGATTATGTTGGCCGCGTTGGTGGCACAGTAATCTTTACACTGGTTTATAACAGTGCGAACGGCACATTTGCCTATACGCAGAACCAGCCGATCGATCACCCGAACACAGGCAATGATAATGATGTGCTGACACTGAATTTCGGCATGAATGCCGAAGACGGTGACGGCGATGCCAGCGATTTCACTGTTGCGATCGATGTGCGTGACAGCGGCCCTGTTGCGGTGAATGACACAGATAGCGTCATTGCGGAAGACCGCGTGACAAACGGAAACGTGCTGACGAATGATGATGCGGGCGCAGATGGCGGCGCGGAAGTCACAAATATTGCGTATTTCGGTAATAACCAGAGCGTACCGTCAAGCGGTTCCGCGACAGTCAGCGGCAGCTATGGTTCACTGAGCATGAATGAAAACGGCACGTATAATTACACACTTTATACGCAGAATACGGACTATGTTGATACAAACACAACATATACCGATACATTCACATATCGTATGGAAGACCGTGACGGCGATTCAGATACGGCAACATTGACGATTACAACAGATGCGGCGCGCGTGCGTGACGGATCAAACGGCAACAGCAATCTGAGCGGCGGCAACAGCGGCGATGTTCTGATGGGTGATCAGGGTGGATTGACGACAACACAACCGTCAAAGAACTACAACCTGAACATTATTCTGGATACAAGTGGCTCGGTACACGGACACTTGCCGCTGGCGATTGATGCGGTTGAAAATCTGTTGCAGAGCATTTCGTCTTATAATGCGGGCGATATCCGTATCAATATTGAGACATTTGCGGCAAATGCAGGGGCAAGCGGCACGTTCACAATCACGAATGGCAGCGGTTTGACCAATGCAATGAACTTCCTGGATTCTTTGTCACCATACGGTCCGACAAACTATGAAGCAGGGCTTGAAGCCGGTATTGATTGGTTGCAAAACGGAAACCAGCTTTCAAATTCAGAAACATACAGCTTGTTTGTTTCTGACGGGAATTCTAACGCGGCGTACGATTCAAGCGGCAATATCTTCTATGCCTATAACACAATCGGCGAAGCCACAGGTAGCGACGGATCGGATGAAGCCGGCACACTGGCCTCACTGAACGAAGTGATCGGCGTGATGATCGGTACGGATACAAATGAAAGCAATATGAACCAGATCGACAGTGACGGTGATTTGATTGCGGTTGAAGATTCCGGTGATCTGGGCAAATTTGACAGTCTTGAAGATCTGTTCGGCGCGCTGCCGACGCAGGATATTCCGGCTGATGTCGGTAATGACGTTATTCAAGGCGGTGGCGGTGATGACATTATCTTTGGTGATGTCGTTAACACGGACGCGCTGGCCGATGCCGAAGGGCTTTCAACAGCAGAAGGCGTCGGGTTTGACGTGTTTGATGTTCTGGTCGGTTCACATGGCTGGGATATTGATGATGTTGGTGATTACATCCATGACAACCACGCTTCGCTGGCGGCAGAATCACAAATTAACGGTGAAACACGCGGCGGCGGTGATGATGTTCTGAACGGCGGCAGCGGTGATGACATTATCTATGGTCAGGAAGGTGATGACGTGATCACAGGCGGCACAGGCAATGATACGCTGAGCGGCGGTAGCGGCGCTGACCGGTTTGTCTATGAAGCTGTCGGAAACGGCCACGACACAGTGACCGATTTCGATCAGGGTGAAGGTGACCGCGTTGATCTGTCTGACTTGCTGACGGGATATAACCCTGTGCAGGATTCAATCAATGATTTCGTCTTTGTCCGGAACAGTGGCGGCAACACGGTTGTGTCTGTTGATGTCAATGGCGGCGGAAATGCTTCGCAAGCAACAGACATCATGACGCTTGAAGGCTCTGTGAACAATAATGTTGGCGATATTATTGTCGTTTGATATTAAAGGTTGATCGGAAGCGGACAATAAGCGAGTATCAAATTACGGCTGGTTATTTCACGAAAAAATCTGTAAGGTCGCACCCTATATTATTCATAAGAGATAAAAGATGAAACGCGTTGATTTAAAAAAGATATTTTCTACATTTTTGGTTGGCGGTGTGTGTGTCACCGTTGCAGGAACATGTGTTGACGGCGCCCGCGCGGCGGACCGTGCCGATTTGTTCGGCAATACGCCGTTTACAAAGGCGCTTGATCCGGCACAGGAAGCTTCCGAAGTGCGGCAGCCATCCACGACAACAGCACCCAAACAACAATACCGGTCACAGCCGCAATCATCCCGCGCTGCAGGTGATGTTGCACTGGACGCAACGGCGCATCTGGACAATGATGATTATCAGACAGCGGCCGCTGACGAAGCGATGATCCCGCTGCCCTCAGAAGCGGCCGTGATGGAACGCGATATGATGGAAGACGATATCCATTCACGCATTCCGGCAGAGCGTTTTGTCGAAGATTCCATGTTGGTTTCAACCGTGATGGATGTCAAAGATGCCGAAAACCGCGTCATGGTGACAAAAGCCAGTGATTTGAACGGCGAGCCGTTGTCATTGCGTGATGCCGTGGCTGAAGGCGTTTGGTCGAACCCTGAATATAATGCGGTGGCCAATAACCGCCGCGCAACCGATGCGGAAAAAAGACAGGCCAAAGGTCTGTATTATCCGTCCGTCGATTTCCGTGCCGATACGGGATATGAATATACAGATGATCCGTCAACACGCGCCGGTGCGGGTGATGATACGGAATCACTTTACCGTTATGAAAGCGGTCTGACATTGACGCAGATGTTGTTTGACGGCAATGAAAGCTATTTCGAAAACCGCCGTCAGGAATCACGCGTTGAATCGGCGGCACACCGCGTGCGCGAGGTAACGGAATTCGTCGCGCTTGATATTGTGCAGGCCTATCTGGATGTGTACCGTCAACGCCAGTTGATGGATATTGCACGCCGCAACGTTGCCGAACACGTCCGTATTCTGGACCAGATTAATGACAGCTCGACCGCAGGCCGGACGACACAGGCCGATGTTGAACAGGCCCGTTCACGTCTTGCCAGTGCCCGCGCGTCCGAAGCGATCACATTGCAGGATCTGAAATTTGCCGAAGCGAACTTTATCCGCGAGGTTGGTCATAAGCCCCCTGCGCTGGGTATGCCGCTTGTGCCATATGATTCATTGCTGATGAATGTGGACGAAGAAGTTGAAACAGCGCTGGCGAAAAGCCCGACACTGGATATATTCGAAGCTGATATCGAAGTGGCCGATGCCGAATATCGTGGCGCGAAATCAGAACATTTCCCCGAACTTGATTTGCAGTTAAACGCCCGTCAGGGACATGACATTAACGGCACGGAAGGTCGTGATTCAAGCGCGTCTGCACTGGTTGTCATGAACTGGAACCTGTATCGCGGCGGTATTGATACGGCCCGCGTCAAAGAACTGGTTCAACGCAAGGCGACAGTGAAAGAACAGCGCGCCGATGCGGCCCGCGGCATTGAAAATGATGTGCGCCAGACATGGGCACGTATGAAAGCCGCCCGCACACGGGCCAAGCAATTTGATGCACAGATCGTGGCATCACAGGATGTTGTCGATGCGTATAAAGACCAGTTTGACCTGAACCGCCGGACATTGCTTGATGTGCTGGATGCGCAGAACGAGCTGTTTGTCTCCCAGACAAACAAACTGAATGCCGAATTCCTCGAGATGTTTGCAGTGTATCGTATTCTGGCACTGCGCGGCGCACTTCTGCCGACACTGAATGTGAACTATCCTCAGGAAGTAAAAGCTGATATACTATAAGCCGCTTTTGGTAATGTCTGCGCCTTGCGGGGTAGAAAAGTCATAATGGCGGGCGTTACCGTTTCCTCGAACTGATAAGACGGAAGATGTAGAACGGGCCTGTAGTTGTGAACGACGATCAATCATCAAATAAACAAACGGATATGCAGGCCGCATCACATGACGGGGCATCACAGGATGCCGCATCGCAGGGTGATGCCGACCGGACATGGTCGTTGCAGGCCGAGCGCGTTTTAATCCATGAACCGTTGATTTCCTGTTTGCGCATTGTGGCGGGCCATTTCGGCCGCCGCACGAGCGAAGCCGCATTGACGGCGGGCCTGCCGATTTCCAAAGGGGAAATGACACCGCAATTATTTGTACGCGCCGCCGACCGCGCCGATCTGAAAGCGGTGCTGGTTGAAAAATCAATTGAATCATTGGCGCAGGAGCGCAATTTTCCGGTTCTGGTCCGGTTGCAGGGCAGCCGTGCGTGTATCCTGTGGGATGTGAAGCGCGGACGTGGCGGGCGTATCGGGCTGGTTGTCGAATATCCGGAAACGGCGGGTGAGACAAAAATTGTTGCACAGAGTGAGCTGGAGAAAATCCATAGCGGCTATGCCTTTTTTGTGCGGCCGGTTTCACGTCTTGATGAACGGGCCGGACCGGCAAAGGTCGAACAGGCCCGTGACTGGTTCTGGGGCGCGCTGAAGGAAAATATGACAATTTACCGCGATGTGGCTATTGCGGCGGTCATGATTAACATGTTCGCGCTGGTCAGTTCGCTTTTCATCATGATTGTCTATGACCGCGTTGTGCCGAACCAGGCTTTTGAAACGCTCTGGGTGTTGGCGATCGGCGTGTTCATTGTGTTTATCTTTGACTTTATTTTAAAAAATCTGCGGGCCTATTTCCTCGATATATCGGGGCGGCATGCCGATGTGAAAATATCATCACGTTTATTCGAACAAATTATGGCGATTAAAATGGCACAGCGCCCTGCCAGTGCGGGCGTTCTGGCCAATCATATGCGCGAATTTGAAGGCATCCGCGACTTTTTCACATCAGCCACGATGGTTGCGCTGATTGATTTGCCGTTTATCTTTTTCTTTATTTTGTTGATCTTTGTCATTGGCGGCCCGATTGCCTTTGTGCCGCTGGCCGCCATTCCGTTGTTGGTGGCGGGCGGTTATCTGGGCCAAAAAGCAATGGAAGGCGTGATCCGCCAGTCGATGAATGAAAATGCGCAGAAAAATGCGCTGCTTTTTGAAACGGTCAGCGGGCTGGAAACGATCAAGACACAATCAGCCGAAGGACACGCCCAGCGTAAATGGGAAGAACTGACCGACCGTTCATCGCGCACGGCGGTCAAGTCGCGCCGTTTGTCGGCGCTGGTGATGAATTACAGCATTTTTGTGCAGCAGCTGGTCAATGTCGTGCTGGTGATTATCGGTGTCTATATGATTGCCGCCGGTAATTTATCAATGGGCGGGTTGATTGCCGCTGTCATTTTATCGGGGCGTGCAATGGCTCCGTTGTCACAGGTCGCGAGCCTGTTGACGCGTCTGAAACAATCACAGGAAGCGCTGGTCCAGCTGGATGCGTTGATGCAAAAAGAGGTTGAGCGGCCGGCCGGCAAAACATTTGTGTCCAAAGGCGATATTCGCGGTGAGATCATGTTCAAAAATGTCACCTTCCATTACCCGCAACAGAATATCCCCGCCTTGCGCGATGTGTCATTCGGGCTGCGCGCGGGGGAAAAAGTGGCGGTGATCGGCGCGGTCGGATCGGGTAAAACAACGCTGGAACGGCTTTTGATGAATTTATACCAGCCCGATAGTGGCTCGGTGCAGATTGACGGCACGGATGTGCGCCAGATCGATCCCGGTGATTTGCGCCGTTCGATCGGGGTGGTGCAGCAATCGCCGCATTTATTTTATGGCTCGATCCGTGAAAATATCACAATGGGTTATGAAACGGCGCCGGATAAAGCCGTGCAACAAGCCGCCGCACAGGCAGGTGTGGCCGAATTTCTGGGCGACACCGAACACGGGCTGGATACGCAAGTCGGCGAGCGCGGTGAAGCCTTGTCAGGTGGCCAGCAGCAATCCGTCGCAGTGGCGCGGGCGCTGCTATATGATCCGCCGATTATGATTCTGGATGAACCGACCGCATCAATGGACCCTGCGTCGGAAAAGCGTTTATTGAAGCGTCTGGAAACGTTGTGTGAGAACAAGACAACCTTCCTGATTACGCATAAGGCGACCTTGTTATCAATGGTCGATAAAGTGATCTTGATGGATAAGGGCCGCATTGTGGCCTTTGGTCCGCGTGATGAAATTATCAAAGGCTTGCAAGAACGCCGTTACGGCACGCAGGCCGAGAATACGGATGTTTAGACGGATATGACAGAAGAAGACGACCAGAAAAAACAGCAACAGCCGCAAGACGGCACGCCGGACCAGCAGCGGGCGCAGGTGCAGAAAACACAGTCTACGGATCAGCCGCATGGGCAATCTGCGGACCGGTCTGCGGCGTCTTCATCGTCCGCATCATCTTCACCATCAGAATCAGACGGGCGCGGCAAATCACAGCGTTCGGCCGAAGCCGATGCCGTGCTGGCCTATAAAGAGCCGTTCCGCTATTACGCGCTGGATGACGGAATCAGCCTGTCCCAGCATATTATTTTATATACGGTTGCGGCTTTTGTGGGGTTCTTTGTGATCTGGGCGAATTTTGCCACGCTGGATGAAGTGACGCGCGGTGATGGCCGCGTGGTGCCCTCACAAGAGGTCCAGATCATGCAGAGCCTTGAAGGCGGCATTATCGAGGAATTTTTTGTGACGGAAGGGCAACTTGTGAAAAAAGGCCAGCCCTTGATCCGGTTACAGGATGTGCGTGCCAGTTCCGATCTGGGCGCAAATCGCCAGAAATATCTGGGCTTAAAGGCCAAAGCAACGCGCCTGCGGGCCGAAGCAAACGGCAGCAAGACATTGGAGTTTGAGCAGGATGTGCTGGATGGCGCGCCGCAAAGCGTGGCCGAAGAGCAAGAAGCGTTCCGCGCGAACCGAACCAGTCTGGACAGCCAGTTGCAAGTTCTGGAAGAACGCCGCAAGCAGCGCATGCAGGAAGTGCGGGAAATTCAGTCCCGTATGCGTGATTTGTCCGATGTGATCCGCCTGTCCAAAGAAGAAATGGCGATGATTGCGCCGCTTGTTGAAAAAGGATCAGCCCCGCGCGTTGAATTAATCCAGCTGGAACGCGCCTTGAAACAGCAGGAATCCGAATATAACAGTTTGCAAAGCTCGTTACCGCGTGTGCGCGGGGCGGTGGATGAAGCAGACGCCCGCATTGCAGAAATGCAAGATGCGGCCAAAGCCAAAGCGCAGAATGAATTATCATCGGTGCTGGTGGAAATGAACACGATTGGCGAAACGTTGACCGCGCTGACAGACCGGCAGGACCGCACGGAAATCCGGTCCCGCGTGAACGGAGCGGTGAAGGATATCAAGGTCGGCACGGTGGGCGGTGTTGTGCAGCCCGGTGAAGATATTATCGAGATTGTCCCGCAGGATGACCAGCTGTTGGTCGAAGCCCGCATCCGTCCGTCCGATATTGCGTTTTTGCATCCGGGGCAAAAAGCCGTTGTCAAAATCACAGCATATGATTTTTCCATTTATGGCGGGCTGGAAGGCAAGGTGACGGATATTTCGGCGGACTCGATCACCAATGAACAGGGCGATACATTTTACCGTGTTCGCGTGCGTACCGATAAAAACTATCTGGAACGCGGCGGCGAACGGCTGAATATTATTCCGGGGATGGTCGCATCCGTTGATATTCTGACGGGCGAGAAAACCGTGATGCAATATATTCTGAAACCGCTGGTGAAGACATTGAACAACTCACTGGGCGAGCGGTAACGTAACGGCGTTACCAGATCGTTATCGCGGCGTTAACGGCCTGTGTTCCCGACCTGTGTTCCCGACCTGTATCTCCGTTTCATACTCTCGTTTTGTCGTTTAGCTTTTTGTCCAGGCGATGGCGTCTTGCAACTGGTGGGATTCAAAAAATTCAACTTCACCCGAAATCAGCGATTTTTTCACCATATATTGCGTGACGAGCTTATCCGGCGCGTCCACAAGGGCGAGTTTTTTGAGATATTTGCCGTATTGAAGTGTGGCGGCCATATCGAACATGGCGGCTTCTTCTTCCCAGCCCTGATAGTCGTGATAATAGGTCATCAGGCGGATTTCGCCGTGATCTTCGACCATTTTCCAGATGCGCGGTAAGAAATTTTCCTGATAGCCTTCGACACTGATCGGTTTATCGATGCGCAGACATAATGTGTCGTCTGTCGTTTCGGGCATGATCGTATTGAACTTTTCTTCTATATCTTGCGGTAACTGTACTGTGGCCATTGTTTTTTTCCTATTATCCTTTATCCATAACAATTATGTGGTGTTTTACGGTGCGTTTGTCAAATCTGTCAAACTTCCATATGGATATATCCTTTCGATATTTTACACGAATCGGGCTGATTTCGTGCTGTTTTAGATGATTTCGTGCTTCTCAAACACGTGTGATCTTGCTATGAAGATACGAGTACATCATTCACGATTATGATTAATAAAACATTACAAAAGAGAAAGATATGTCTGACGCTGCCGAAAACAATGCCGAAATGATCGAAATCAACTTGCCTGACGGATCGTCACGCACGGTCACGCAGGGCACGACGGGCATGGAATTGGCGGAGTCGATTTCGAAATCACTGGCCAAAGTATCGATTGCCATGAAGGTAGATGGCGATTTGCGCGATTTATCACGCCCGTTGCCCGATGGCTGCACGGTGGAAATCGTAAAACGTGACGGCGAAGAAGCGCTGGAGATGATCCGCCATGATTGCGCTCATGTGATGGCCGAGGCGGTCCAGAAGCTGTTCCCCGGTACGCAGGTTACAATCGGCCCGAATATTGAAAACGGGTTTTTCTATGATTTTGCACGCAACGAGCCGTTTTCAACCGAAGACCTGACCGCGATTGAAAAAGAAATGCGCCGCATTGTCGAACGCGGCGAAGCCTTTACGCGCGAAGTCTGGGAACGGGACGAGGCAATCCAATATTTCAAGGATAAGGGCGAATATTACAAAGCCGAGATTATCGAAGATTTGCCGGAAGACGAAGAAATCCGCATTTACCGTCAGGGCGAATGGCTCGATCTTTGTCGCGGCCCGCATATGCCGACAACAAAACATGTCGGCACAGCGTTCAAATTGTTGAAAGTGGCCGGTGCCTATTGGCGCGGGGACAGCAACAATGCGATGTTGACCCGTATTTACGGCACGGCTTGGCGCAATGATAAAGAGCTGAAAGAATATCTGACGATGCTGGAGGAAGCGGAAAAACGCGACCACCGCAAACTTGGCGCGGAAATGGATTTATTTCATTTCCAGCAAGAAGCGCAGGGGTCTGTATTCTGGCATCCCAACGGCTTTACAATTTACAACCAGCTTGAAGGCTATATCCGCCGCCGCTTGAAAGATGGCGGGTATCAGGAAATCAAAACACCGCAATTGATTGATAACAAGCTGTGGGAAAAATCGGGACACTGGGGCAAATACCGCGAAAATATGTTTGTGGTACCCGATGAAGTGCCAAATACAGAGGAAGACGGTCCTGTCGTCAGTGATAAGGCCTTTGAAAAGCTGATGGCTTTAAAGCCGATGAACTGTCCGGCGCACGTGCAGGTTTTTAATCAAGGGATCAAGTCTTATCGTGATCTGCCTATTCGTTTGGCCGAGTTCGGGTGCTGTCACCGTAATGAAGCGCATGGCGCATTACACGGATTGATGCGTGTGCGGCAGTTTACGCAGGATGATGCTCATATTTTCTGCCGCGAGGATCAGATTACCGAAGAAGCCGTTGCATTTTGTGACTTGCTGAAGGCGGTTTATAGCGATCTGGGTTTTGAGGATGTGGCGGTGGCGCTTTCCTTGCGTCCGGATATGCGCGTGGGTAGCGATGAATTGTGGGACAAGGCCGAAGACGGTCTGCGCAAGGCGCTGCAGAAGACAGGGCTGGAATTCCGTGAAGACCCCGGTGAAGGTGCGTTTTACGGACCGAAGATTGATTACCAGATTCGTGATGCGATCGGCCGGACATGGCAGTGCGGCACATTACAGCTTGATTTCAACTTGCCCGAGCGTCTGGATGCATCCTATGTCGGTGAAGATGGCAACAAACATCGTCCGGTGATGTTGCACCGTGCGATTCTGGGCTCGCTGGAGCGTTTCATTGGTGTGATGATTGAAAGCTATGCCGGAAAATTGCCGCTATGGCTGGCGCCGACACAATGTGTTGTGGCGACGATTACAAGCAGCACAGATGATTATGCCGAACAGGTGCATGCGCGCCTGAAAGAGGCTGGTTTGCGCGCCGAGATTGACCAGCGGAACGAAAAGATCAATTACAAGGTGCGCGAGCATATGACATCCAAAGTGCCCGTGATGTTCGTCGTTGGCGAGAAAGAAGAGACCGGCCGCAAGGTTGCAATCCGTCGTCTTGGCTCGCAAGGACAGCAATTCGAGGATCTGGATGCGGCTGTAGAAGCCTTGATCGCGGAGTGTCAGCCGCCGTTCTAGTGTTTGGTCTGGTCTATCGTCTGGCCAGTATTTGTGTTTGGCTGATGTCTGCTGAGAGTGTCGTTTGTTGCCCTGTGCGGGCGCGGCGGCGCGCGTTTTCTTGACATATTATGGCAAGCGGCGTAATCTGTACGCCATAATATAAAAAAGAAAGAAAACAGGGGTCACAAATGACGGGTACCGAGGTTGATCAGTCATGTTTGGAAGACTATCACGCACAATTTTCTGATATGATCGCGCAGTCGGATTCAGACGCGCTGAAACGGTTTATCGCCGCGCGGGATGCGCTTCCTGTGCGCGAACGAATTGTTGCAGGCAGTGATATGAAATTTCTGGCCGGTCTGAAGCTGTTTGACGCGGACGGTTCATATTCCGGTCTTGTGGCCTATGACAAAAGTGCGGTGCGCACGCTGGAAGACTGGGCGGTGCGTCATATTCATGAAATGATCCATGTGATGCAGTTTGACCGCTCGGCGGCGCTGCATGCCATTCCGGCCAATAGCGATGCGCTGTTCTGGCTCAGCCCGCGTGATTTTATGTTTTCACAAATTGCACTCGAAATTGATGCTTATGCCAAACAAGGCTGGCTGACGAACGAATTTGCCCGCATATCGGGCTGTGATCTTGAACGTGATTCATACAGTCTGGCCCGTGATTTTGCCCATGCCGCCGAACAGACCGGTCATGATACGCGCAAAGCGCTGGCCTATATGGGTGTGATGCAATGTTTTAACGGCACGATGCGTTCAACCGTGGAAGGCGAAGGCGCTGTGCCGTTCGTGTTCAATTATCAGCGCCATGCCTATGATTGTTATGTGTCGGCGATACAGCGCCGCATTGATGAATACGGGGCGGACTATGTGCAGGCGATGGATTATGTACGGCTGACGGCTGATGATATTATTGCCATGACGGATACACTCGGGGTCGGGTCCATGATCAACGGCAAAGGTGAGCTGTGCGAGGTGTATGCGCCGGGTGATGTGCACGAAGATATCAAGATCGCCGCGCATGAACTGGGATCACATTTACAGGTCGCCCCGCGGGACGAGCTGCCGACGCTGGAAGAAGGGCTGGCCCGTTACGGTACGACAGCGCCGGACATTATCACAGCGACATACGGGGCGACATACGGGCCGCAGGCGCCGCACATCGGATAAGAACAAATCAGACCAGAATGGAACAGAACATATCATAGAAAAGACACGGACACAGCATGACCGAACAGCATAAAAACACATCCTTGCAAAACAGCTTCACAGAGGCCCGCGATGCGGCGGCCGCACTCGAAGAGCGGGTGTCGCATCTGGTTGATTTGTCTGTGCAACGCCTGGAAGGGCTTGGCAAGATCGGACAAGAATTTGTGACAGCCCTGAACGATAGCGGCGTGCATATTGTGTGCGATGAAAATGTGCAGGGCCGCAAGGCGTATTATCACAGCTATCTGTATCCGGTCGGATTCCAGAATTATATGAAGATCGGTGTTGCGGCGCTGGAGGATGATATTGCGTTCATGACCGATTTTATCCATGAAGGCGTACACGCGATCCAGATGGCCAATGTCGCCGCGTTGCATGCCTGTGCGGGCAACGATAAATCCAATATCCGCTTAGCGCCGGCCAGTCAGATTCATGTGATGGAATTGATGGAGGCCGATGCCTATAGCAAGGAAGCCCATCTGATGCACCGCTTTATCGAATCGCTGGATGCAGCCGATCGTCCGGCGGTGATTGCGCGGGCCAATCAATCCATGCGCTATGATTTTCTGATGCAGTTAAAATCGCTGTGTGATGAGAATTATACGCGGGCCTTGTTCGGTTTCGGGATGAATATCTTAAAGCAGGAATTCCGCAATGCGCCGATCCGCGGCATTGATAAATATCACAATGATTTTTTCATGGGGCATGCCGTTGTGACCGAACGTGAACTGGTTGAACGGGATGACATTATATTTTGCCGTATCGACGAAGAGGATATGAAAGATATCGGCAATGCTTTCGGCCCGAATTTATTCATGCCCAACGGACAGGATGTGCATGACCATTATGCATCGCCTTTGCCGATGTTGATGGAATATGAAGACGAGCTGGAGCGGCTGGGCAGTCGTGTCGGCACAGATAATGAAGCGGCCCTGCCGACATTTTCACAATGTCTGGCGCAGCAAGGTCTGACAAAACAGGATTTCCTGGATCAAGTCGAACCCGTCGCGGCGGATGATCTGTATCTGGACACATCCGATCCGGCAATTCCGGAACCAAAAATCGGGGATTATAAACCGTTATAATCCCATATACCCCTATACACCTCTTGCATCCAAAGCGGATTCGGCATAATAATAGCCGTATCGAAAATTCATGACACAAACAGGAGAATCAGTCATAAGCAGACCACCATATAATTCACGGAGTAGAAATTCCAACGACGACGGCCCGCGCGTTAATGAATCCATTACAGCGCCGGAAGTTCGCCTGATTGACGCAGAAGGGGAACAGATTGGTGTCGTTGCGACAAACAAAGCGATCGAACAGGCTTATGAGGCCGGTCTTGATCTGGTCGAGGTCTCTCCGAATGCGAAACCACCGGTTTGTAAGATTCTCGATTACGGCAAGTATAAATACGAACAGCAGAAAAAAGCTGCCGAGGCCCGTAAGAAGCAAAAGACTGTCGATGTCAAGGAAGTCAAAATCCGTCCCGGTATCGAAGAGCATGACTATCAGGTGAAGTTGCGCAATGCGCGCCGTTTCCTTGAAGCGGGTGACAAAGTGAAAGTCACAATGCGTTTTCGCGGTCGTGAAATGGCGCACCAGGATATCGGTCTGGAAGTGCTGGGCCGCATGGTCGAAGAACTGGCCGATGTCGGCAAAGTCGATCTGAAGCCGAAGATGGAAGGTCGTCAGGCCATTATGGTTCTGTCCGCTGCCTAGTTAGCGCGCGCTTCTCCCGTTTCATTTACATGCATTTCTATATCGCACGTGTCGTTCTAACGGCACGTCGCTTTCCATGTTTGATGCAGGCGTAGCTATCCACACACTGCGCGGGTGCAGCATATTTCCCGCATGCGCTTTGCGCTGCAATACGGTATGATGGGGATAAATCATTTCTTATAACGATTGCAGGGAGTTCATCATGTCTGCAAGCTATCCGCTGACATATTACAGTAAAACCATGAAGGGGGAGCAAAAATACCCCTTTTTAAACCATACGATCGAGGCAGATGTCTGTATCATCGGCGGCGGTCTTGCGGGGCTGGCGATTGCGCTGGGCTTGCTGGAACGCGGGAAAAAGCCTGTTATTCTTGAAGGCGGCCGGATTGGCTGGGGTGCATCGGGACGCAATGGCGGTTTCGTCATGGCCGGATATGCCGCCGGTGTGGCTGACATTACAAAGAAGGTCGGCCTGACCAATGCCAAAAAGCTTTACAGCCTGACCAAGCAATCACAACAGCTGATCCGTAAGCGGATTGATGATTACAAGATTGATTGTGATCCGGTGCACGGTTATTTAAAGCCGTCATGGTATGATGTGCCCGGATCAATGGAAGAACGGGCCGACTTTCTGGCCAAGAATTTTGATGAACCTGTCGAGTTCTGGCCGCAGGATAAAGTGCGCGAGCATGCGGTCAGTGAACGGTATTATGACGGTATTTATTTCCCCGATTATTTTCATATGCATCCGCTGAATTATGTGCAGGGGCTCGGCCGTGTGATCACGGAAAAGGGCGGCTTGATTTTTGAAGATTCGATGGCTGTCCGCGTTGAAAATGAACAGGCCACGACCAAGATCATCCATACTGAGCACGGCAAGGTGAAAGCGCCGCATATTGTGTATTGCGGATCGGGCTATTTCAACCGTCTTGAAACAAAGATCAAGCGGTCATGCCTGCCGATTTCAACCTATGTGATGGTCACCGATCCGGTGGATGAAAAATTGCTGAAAACGGCCATCAATACGCAGGCTGGTATTCAGGATACGCGCTGGTCGGACGATTATTACCGTATCTTGCCGGATAAACGGATTTTGTGGGGCGGCCGCGTGGGCTTGTCACACAGTGCGCCGACCGGTGATCTGCTGAATGTGATGATCGGTGATTTGCACAAGGTCTACCCGCAGCTTGAAAGCGTAAAACCCGCCATCGCTTGGTCGGGGTTAATGGGATACACGGTGCATAAGATGCCGCATATCGGCAAAATGGCTGATGGCGTGTGGTATTGCACCAATTTTGGCGGCAATGGTGTCGGCCCGACAACGGCGGGCGGCGAAGTTATTGCGGCGGCCATTGCCGACGGGGATAAGACGTACGAGCTGTTCAAGCCGTTTGGATTTGCCTATACGGGCGGTATGCTTGGCCCGCTTGTGGCCCAAGCTGTCTATTATAGCTGGCAGCTGGGTGACTGGATGCGCGAGATCAAGCATAAATTCTTCTAGAGGGTTCGCATTTTGGATCTATTTTCAATCGTCACGCAGGGCGTTGGCTTTCTGGCTTTTGCGACCGGAATCTATGCCTTTACCCACCAGAATGACCGCCATCTGAAATTATCGATGACGGGGCAGAATCTGTTGCTGTCGATCCATTTCTTTATGCTGGGGGCTTACACAGGCGGTGTCGCGGCGGCGATTAATATTGTGCGTTATTATCTGAGCATTTATAGCATCGGCCGTAAATTTGCGCCGCTTTTCATCGTGCTTTATATCGGGCTTGGCCTGTATCTGTATCAGGAACCAAAAGACGTCTTGGCGATTGTGTCGGCAGTGATTGCGACATGTGCGGTTTTTTATGCGCATGGTATGAAGATGCGTATTTTATTGTCGCTTTGTACGTTTTTGTGGCTGGTGCATAACGTGATGGCTATGTCTATCGGTCCCAGTCTGATGGAAGTGATGATCCTGTTATCAAATGGCCGTACCATGTGGTATATCAGGCGCGAACAGAGGAGCGTAAAAGCGCGGGAGCGCGCCATAGAACATGAAGAGTAAAGGCCGTACGTCTCTCTCTGTGTTGTGTAGAGCCGCTACGCTGCCATGCTGACTGATAGGGGGCGCGATGAATAAAGGACAGCGCTCTTCTGCTTATTCTTCGGTCTGCGCGTCAATTTCTTCTTCGATTTTGCTGACAACGGTCAAAGCATATTCGCTCAGGCTTTTCTTGGTCCAGTTCAGCTTGACCTTGATCTCTTTATTTAACTGCTGGAGTTTGATATTCGCCATACAGACACGTTCTTCGATTTCTTCGTCGTAGCTCACCTCGTCGGTGATCTCGATATCTGTGATTACAAGATCGGGTACGCGCTGTTCCAGTTCGGTTTCCAGCATATTTAATTCCTCTGTCAACGATGCCGTTTGACATGGGGGTAAGACCCGCTTGATAGCTTTGGCGTTAATGATCAGACCGGCTGCGACAATCAGCACGAGAGCAAACGCGCCGAGAATGATAAGGCGTTTTTTCGGGTTCGGGCCTGATGGCGGTTTCATTTGATCGGACATGATGTGTTGCTCTGTGTTTTTGTCTGTGTTTTGGGTGGCCTGGTTTGTACTCTGGTTCGTACTTTGTACGTTACCCAGTATAATATACCAGTGTAATATGTTTGTGCTGAATGTCTATGCAAAAAACCTTGCCTTCTGTAGTGAAAGCAAGGTTTTGCACTGTCATGTGTACGTCATGACACGGGTTTTGTTCAGATGATCAGGCGACGGATTCAACCCATTCCGTCAGTTGTGATTTTGACATGCCGCCAACGCGTGTATCGACGACCTGACCGTCTTTGAATAACATCAATGTCGGGATGCCGCGTACACCGTATTTTGTCGGTGTGTTCGGGTTGTCGTCAATATTGACTTTCGTGACTTTGACCTTGCCGTCCATTTCGTCGGCCATTTCTTCGACCAGTGGCATCAGCGCTTTACAAGGGCCACACCATTCCGCCCAGAAATCCACGACGACTGGGCCGTCAGCTTTCAACACTTCACTTTCAAATTGATCGTCACTTACGCTTTTCGCTGACATTGTTCACTCCTATATAAACTGTTTGTCTGTCGTATTCTTTTTATACGCCTTTGCTGTCTTCCATATGTCACGTTTGTTTGCAAAGGCCGCGGGGCTTTTTCTATATGCCCCTTCTTTTAATATGAGCAAGTTCCGGCGCAGGTCAACCCATCGATGGCCTGAATTCGCATTTTCAACACGTACGGCTGATCTTTCCGAGACGAGTCAATATGTTAGAAGACGCGCCTTTTTGTAAAAACGGCATCTCTTACCCGGCTTCGACACGCATGATGCGGGCTGTATCCGTCCAGAGCAGGTAGGTTTCAATCGTACGATTCGGGTAAATATCGCCGATAGCCGTCCGGTAAGAGGCCATTTGTTTGATATATTGGGCCGGAACATCTTCGATGCGCGTCGGGGACGGGCGGTTTGATTTGTAATCGACAATTTTCACAATATCGTCATCAACATAAAGGCGGTCGATCTGGCCCGTCATCAGTTTGCCGTCAATCAAGCCCGTGATCGGCACTTCGGCCATCGATTTCGGCCCGAACAGGACCGCGTAATCGGGATGATGCAGGATATCCAGCACTTCTGCGGTGATGCTGTCCTGTACGTCTTGGGAAAAGGCAAATGCCGGACGCGATACATAGGTGCGAATGGCCTGTGCGCGGTGACCTTCATCAATATCGGGTAAAATCTGTAACAGGCTGTGCGTGACATTGCCGCGTAAAAAGCGCCGATCCTCGGTTGATTGTAGTGGCGAGCGTGCGGCCGGTTCGCTTTCCGACGGGCGTGACGGGATCAGCGGGCGCGGCGGGTCATGCTCGGGTGGCGGCGGTTCCAGTAAATAGGGTGGCAGTGCGATATGATCGTCCGGATGCAGGCGCAGGGTGGCCGCGTTTGTGTCCGCGGTTGCCGTGTTGCGCCCGTCATGCCCATCGTCATGTTTGCCATCATACCCGTCTTGCCCATCCTGCGCGGTTTTTGCGGTCGGTGATGCGGGCGCTTTGTGCTTTGGCGGCTGGGTTTGCGTGTTATAGATGCGCAGGGCGTGCGGCGTGTCTTCGTCGTTTGTGTCGTCTGCGACTGTGTCGCTATGTGAAACATTCTTGTGTGGTTGGTGGAATGGCACTTTGACCGCGTCATCACATTTTTCAAAGCCGCTTTGAATGTAATAATACCAGCTATCGGCGATTGGTTTATCTTTTTGCGCGCCGCCAATATATAAGCGGTCTTCGGCGCGGGTCATCGCAACGTACAGCAGGCGGCGATATTCTTCGTTATCGCGTTCTTTGAGGGCGGCACTGTGCGTGGCAAAGAGATTATCTTCGGAATCGCTGTTTGCGGCCCAGAGCGGCATATCCAGCCCTGTTTTATCGGGCCAGAGCAGGCGCTGTTTCTTCTGGGATTGCGAGACACGGATTGTGTCGGGCAAAATGACAATCGGGGCTTGCAAGCCTTTGGAACCATGCACCGTCATAATACGCACCTCGCCGCCCGCCTCTTCCATTTCGCGTTTGATGGTCTGGTCACTGCTTTTTTGCCAGATCAGAAAGGCCTGCAAATGCGGGATGTGGTCTTCTTCATATTGCAAGGTCAGGTTCAGGAACTCTTCCAGCGGGTCGAAAATATCGTTCCCCAGACGGCGTTCCAATGCGTACAGGCCCGTTAGCGGCTTCTGCGCTTCGGTGCGGGATTTTGCGGCCGCGGTGTCGCGTGCGGGTGTATTTGCGGGTGTATTTGTAGGCGCGTTTGGTTGTGTGGCTGTGGCGGCGTCGTTGCCGTTATTATCGTCACGGTCGTTGTTGTTGGGCGCGTCTGCCGTATCATGCGGCCGTGCTGTGTAATCGGCCGGACAGGGCGTTTGCAGGATGAAGCTGAAAAACTCGTACGGTTTTTCGCGCGCGCCGGCAGCGATGAGCGCTTTGAGATAGCGCGTAACGGCGGCGGGCGCGGTGGCCTTCACACGTTGCCATAAACTGTCCGTGCCGCGATCAATCGCCATATCCATCAGCTGATTATCGTCAAAATTGATCAGCGGTGATTTTAACACGCAGGCCAGACTGAGATCATCATCGGGCAAAAGCGCAAAACGCGCACAGGCCAGCAGGTCCATCACAGGCAACTGATCGCCGATCACCATACGGTCAAGGCCGCTGACAGGAATGTTTTTCAGCCGCAGGGCGCGGGATATCTGGGTCACGATGTCTGAGCGCGACCGCACCAGAATCATGATATCATCGGCGGTAATCGGTGTGCCGCGTGATTCCAGTATTTCCCCGCGATCAACCCAGTCGGCAATGCGGTCGGCAATGTAACTTGCAAGCTGGTTTTGCGGTGACGGTGTGTCTTCGATGGTGACGGGCAACGGCCATTTTTCGTTTTTGGCGGCTTGTTTGCGCTGTTTTTCCGCGTCCTGATCCCGTTCGAAAAGCGGCCATAGCTCGCACAAGCCTGCGGCGCCATTTGTTCGTGTCCGAAAGCTATCATGCGTTAAAATCGTGTTTTCGACGCCTTTTAGCACCGATTCATCGCTAAAAACGGTGTCAACTAGCCGTAAAACGGATGAAACGGACCGAAATGACGTATTTATGGGCTCATTCCGCCATTTTTTACCTGCATTTTGTGCTTTTTCTTCAAAATAAGCGCGTTTTTCGTCGAATAAGTGCGGCGCGGCGCGTTG
Source organism: Alphaproteobacteria bacterium (assembly GCA_030750865.1). Taxonomy (GTDB): domain Bacteria; phylum Pseudomonadota; class Alphaproteobacteria; order Micavibrionales; family Micavibrionaceae; genus JASMHE01. The sequence goes on along the minus strand of JASMHE010000007.1, from coordinate 222,280 downwards.
AAAACTGAAAATAGACTGTTTTTTATCACCAACCACAAACAAGGATCGATCAACCGGATCGTCGCGTTCATCGGCGGCGGATTGCCCGCTGAAAAACTCATCGGTCAGCAGATCGATAATCTCCCATTGTTCGGGATTGGTATCCTGTGATTCATCGACCAGAATGTGATCAATACCGCCATCCAGCTTATACATGACCCACGGCGATATATCGCGCGTGTTCAGCAAATGCAGGGTACGGATGATCATGTCATCATAATCCAGAATAGCGCGGCTTTCCTTGATATCCTGATAGCGCTCCAGCACCGCAAGACCGAGGGTCAGGAAATCAAGCGTGTTGCGGAACAGGCGGATTTTCAGGCGCTGATCAATGAAGGTCAGCAGACGGTTTACCTCGCGTTCCAGAATAGCGCCGATATCGGGGTGTGTGTTGCGGATGGTTTTGTTCAGCAGATTTTTATTCATATTGCCGGTCGATTTGGCGATATAGACCTTGTGCATATAGTCGTCCAGCATGTCGGCACGGGCAGCAGGGGGGCTGTCGAGCCAGTCTTGTATCAGGACGGCATTGGTTTTTGATGTTTTTTGTGACAGGCCGGCAAGACACGTACAGGCTTCGTAAAGTCCGTGTTTGTCAAAGGCGGTATCATCACACACCGTGCGGGTGAGCTGCGCTTCGTCCAGATCGGGCGCAATGCCGATCTGGGCGGCCAATATATCGGCCCAGTGGTCGCGTCGATCCGCCAATTTTGCCATTTGCAGCCGTTCACCGGTCAAATTGCCCAGCTCTTTCATCAATGTATCTTCCTGCTGACTATGCAACAGGCGCATGACAATATCGGCCATATGCGGGTTTTGTCCCGTACGTGCCTCGTCCAGTATCTGGTCGCGGGCTTGTTCAATCAGACGGGCGGCTTCGTTTTCGTCAATCGGATCGAAATTCGGCGTCAGGCCGGCTTCGAGGGGAAAACGTGACAAGACCGACTGGCAGAAAGCGTGAATAGTCGTGATTTTCAGCCCGCCGGGGGCATCCAGCACTTTGGCAAACAGGTGACGGGCGATCATTTTTTGCTGATCCGTCGGGGCATAGCCAAGCAAGGATTGCAGTGCGCCTTCCAAATCTTCATCAGCGGCAATGGCCCACTCCCCCAGCACTTTGTTGATACGGATGGCCATTTCACTGGCACCTGCTTTGGTAAAGGTCAGGCAGAGAATGCGGTGCGGCGGCGTTGCGCCGTGGCCGTCCTGATCCGGCAGGAACAAACGGAGCAAGCGATCAACAAGGACTTTGGTTTTGCCTGATCCGGCCGACGCGCTCATCCAGACCGAGCTTGCCGGATCAGAGGCGCGCTGCTGAATGACGTTCGGGTCGGTTGCGCGGCGGGATGCAGCGTCTTGCGGGTCTGTAGGGGCAGCCGTCATGTGGGTATCTTGTTTATTGGCGACACTGTCGCTATTTGCATGATCTGTACGTGTCATGATCCACCCCCTTCACTGTCTGTATCATCGAAGGCAGACCATTCTTTCACGCGGGCCAGATGTGCATAGTCCTGATAATGGGCGGGCGGGGCGATTTGCGGGCGCGGCAGACTGTAATATGGCGTGTTGTCATCATCAAAAGCGCGGACAAGGGCGGCAAGCCCGTCTTGTGTTTCGGCGATAAGCGCATCCATATCATCGGCGGTGACATTCTGTGCATCACCGTCCTGACGGCTGCCTTTGACGTACCAATAGCCGATATAGGCAGGGTGAATAAGGGCGCTTTCGGTCGCCACATCAGGGAAACCGCCTTGTTTCAGGATCAGGGCGGTCAGCGGTAATTGCGGGGACAGCCCGTTCTGTACGTGTGATTTGGCGATGGCGGCGCCTGTTTTATAATCAATCACGGCAAGGCGGTGCCCTGTTTGTGCGCCGCTGTCATGCAGTAAATCAATGCGGTCAACACGGGCGCTGATATTGAATGTTTTGTCATTTGCCGCATGATCGGCATAGGGGATGGCCACTTGTCCGCGCTGTTCCCGCAAGAGCGGCCGCGCTTTTTCGCGCCATTGCTGTTCATGGGTGATAAACCAATCGGCAATCCGTTCGATACGCGGCCACCAAAAGGCCCATAGGCGCGGGGTTTCGATATGGTCTTGCAAGACGGTGCGCGCCATATCCAGAAAAGCTGTACGTGCCTCTGCCGCGGGTGGTAAATCCGCCGGATAGGCGGCAATGAAGCGGTCCAGTATATCGTGAATAAAGGTGCCGAGCTCTTTGTTTGACGGTTTTTCGTCAATCTCGTCGAGGGTTTCAAGCCCCAGAATATACCGCGCATAAATATGATACGGGTCTTTCATCCAGCGTTCGATCTGGGTAACGGACATGCCGCGCGGCCGTTTGGCAGCGGGTGGACACGGTGCGGGGCGACTGACCGGTGTGGCCGGACATTGTGTTTTATCCAGCATCCGTGCATAGGTCAGGCGGATATCATTTTTGTTGGCGGCAAGAGAGAGGCCGTACGACCCCATGACCACGTCGAGCCGTTCCAGCCAGCGGGCAGGCCGTTTTGGCGTGCCGTTTTCACGGACAGCGCGGGTCAGGTAGACGCAAGGCTGACAGAAGCTTTGGACGAAATCATGCGCCGCCAGTCCGATCGGATATTCAGGCGAGATCAGCCCGAATTGTTTGCGCATGGGGCGTGACATCCACGGATCAATCGCAGCTTCAGGCGGCCATGTGCCTTCGTTCAATCCCGCCAGAATGACAATATCGGATTGTGCAAGACGGGCTTCCATCTGGCCGAGGATCGCAACGCGCGGATGCATGCCGTAACGCGGCCGCAATGTGACTGTACGCATCAGGCTGTCCAGCAGGGCGATATAATCCGGCAAGGTCATGTCCGGCATGGTATCGGCATGTTCGTATAAATCGTTGAAGAATAGAGCCATTGCCTCGCCGTCATCATTTTGCCATAGCGTGCCGTCCGGTGGCGGCGGGATGTTGTCTTGATTGGGTGTATTGGGCTGGCCGTCGTGGTTGTCGTGACCGTCGGGGTTGTCGCCAGTCGCGGCGGCAATCCGGCTGTAATGTTCCAATGTTGCGATATGGGCCTTGATCAGGGTGCGCAGCGGGTGCGGCCCGTCTGCCGTTAAGCGCATTGGCGCGCTTGCCTCGATGAAGCGGCGGAGGAAATCGCGGATGATTTGATAATCGGACAATGTCAGTTTGTCTCTTTTGTCGACAGTGTCGCCATTTTCGATATTTGTAATTTTTGTTTCGACATGAGACAGATAGCCATCCAGCCCTTTTGGCGGGGCAATGCCGCGTAAACAGGATTTTTCAAGCAAGGTGATTGCGCGCAGGCGGTCATGATCGGCCATGCCCAGTTTGAAATGATTATGTTTCAAAAGCGTTGCGAGCGCGGCGGGGGCGTACCGGTTTTGTGGCAGGCTGGCGGCAATTTGCGCGAAACTGCCGACCGGTGTTTTCGGCAGGGACGTGCCCGCAGAATCGTCAATGACGATATTCCACCGCAGGCAAGCCATTGTAATGCGCCGTGCCAGATGGCGGTCGGGTGTGACAACGGCGATTGTTCTGTTGTTCAGCGATTGGGGCTGGTCATCGTCTTTGTCGGGGTTTTCGAGCGCTTCGCGGATGACAGAGGCGATCAGCAGGGCTTCTTCCTGCGGGCTTTCACAGGTATAAAGGCGCAAATCCTGACAGGCGCGCGCGAGATCGGCTTTGATATTCCCGTCAGCCTTGCCGAGCTGTTGCCAGGCATCGCTGGTATCGGCCGGACGCATCATTTCGGTGGCAAGGCGGCCGCGCTGTTTAATGGTGGCGGAGGCGTGGGGATAACGGCTTTCGAGGCAGTCATCGCAATCCGGCCAGAGGTGTACGTCTTTGCGGTCGATGTTCAGCGTGTCCAGCAGGGTTTTGAGGGCAAATTGCGGATGGGTATCGTCAAGACAGGCCCAGCTTGCATCATCAATCTGTTGATCGAGCCCCGGCAGGATGATTTTGCCCTGCGGCAGGCCCGCAATAATGTTCAAAAGACGCCGCGCGGCCGGAATCGAACCGGTTGACCCTGCCGCGATAATCGGATCGGCGGGCGGTTTTTCAAGCCAGAAATCACCCAGTGCGGTCATCAGGCGGTTGCGGCGGTCGGCCTGATCGATATAACCGTTTTCTTCTAAAATGGACGGCCAGTTTTTGCTGAGAATTTCGAGAAAATCGATGGTGATATTCCAGTGTTCGGATAATTTCTCGTTTTCGACCAGATCGGGCAGATCGCGGATATCCAGTCCTTCGGTATGGATTTCATCCATCAGCGTGCCAAGTGATGTGGCAAGCGCGATGGCTTTATCAATATTCCCGCTGCCGATTGTCTGCATGGCCATGATCGTCCGCGCCAGCAGCAAACGGCGACGTGTCGGCGGAATGGCGGGGGGCAGGGATAAAATCTCGTCCGCAATGCCATATCCCGCCGCTTCGAGTGCGAAAATATCTTCGTCCACATCACCCAGCGGTGATAATTGCGGCAACAGCAGCGGTTTACCGCCTGTGTGCCGTAGAAAACTGTTTTGCAGGGTACGGCAGGCCCGTCGTGTGGGCAGCAGGATACGCAGTTTCGGCAGGTCTTCGATCCGGCCGTCATAATCTTTCAGTAGCGTCTTGGCCAGCGTATCGGCAAACGGATAGCCCGCAGGCATGTTGTAAACCGGCTTGGATGGTGGTTGTGTGGCGGCGTGTTTGGTTGCGGAGTGGTTTGCGTTCATCACAGCCCCTCCCGCAGCGGGGCAAGCGCGGCGTGTGTCTCGATCCATTGCAGGTCGTCTGCGGTGCTGATGTGATACCAGTGTCCTGTATGCACCAGTGCGGCAAGACGGCCATTTTGCTGGGCTTTGTCCATTAAATCACGGAAAGAAAAGGCGCCATTCGGCGTGTCGTTAAACAGCCGCGGATGGCATAAACGCAGACTGGTCCACATATAGCGGCCTTTGCGGTCCAGATTGCGGCGGGGTATGCCGTTGTGATCCAGATCATAATCCCCCGTGCCCGGTGTATCGAGTTTTTCGAGCGGGAATAGCAATAGTAACAAATCCATCTGTGCATCATCCCACAGATCACGCATGCGCTGCATGGCGCTTTCGATGGTTTGATCGAGATGATGCGGGACGGGGTAATCCGTCCAGATTGTGTCGCCGTTAAGCGCCCAGAACGGTTCATTGCACGGTTCATTGCCAAGATGCGGCAGGGCTTTTTTAATGCCGCCGCCCGTATCAAGCAAGCTGTCTTCGTGGGAAAAATGCAGCGTTGTATCGCCAAGATCAGGGCGGGAGAGCAGGTGGTCTTCGATTTGATCGGCCTTGTAATGCAAATTGACCGTGATATCGCGCACACCGCCGTGGCGCAGGGCATCGATATTATAGTCGATGATCGGTTTGCCCTGTACGCGTACAAGCGGTTTGGGGCAATGATCGGTATAGGGGCGTAGGCGCGTGCCTTTGCCTGCGGCGGCGATAAAGGCTTTCATGCGCGGCCCTCCGTCATATGCGGGGAGAGCGCGGCGGCCATATCGCGTGCGATATCGTCGGGCAGGCCGTCAATGTCAAGCCGGCGGGTGTCATTGTCCTGTTGTGTCAGTGTGATGCGGACAGGCGGTGTTGTGGCCAGATAATCAAGCGCGTCACCGAGCTTGTCCGGCCATTCAATCAGGCAGATACCGTCGGCAAACGCATCTTCGATACCAAGCTCGTACGCGTCGTCCGGATGGTCAAGACGATACAGGTCGAAATGATAGACGGGCAGCGCTGTACCGTCAGTGGCCGCGCTGTCATAGGTCTGGACGAGGGTGAAGGTCGGGCTTGGCACATCAAGGGTGTCATCGCCGGCCATATGGCGGATAAAGGCGCGGCAAAACACGCTTTTCCCCGCCCCGAGATCACCGCTGAGGCAGAAGATATGCGGCGGCCGGTCTGTGCCGTTCGCATCGGTGCGCGCGGCAATATGATGCGCAAGGCGGCGCGCAATATCGGCAGTATCCTGTTCGCTTGATGATGAAAAACGCATATATCCGTTTAAGCATGAATTTGCGTTGACAGCAACGGCAAAGCCGTGTGTTGCGGCGGCTGTCCTCATTTATGTCGGGGATATGTCATGGGCGCGGTGTCACAGGGGCGTATGTGATGAAGGAGATGTCAAAGGGGTACGCGGCATTGCGGCGGCTATTCTTCACTTTCTTTTCACTATACAGCCTTTATAATGAAAGAGATGAAACAGTATGTCAGTGCCTTGTTATTGTGTGTTCTTGTGATGGCGGCCCCGCAATCGGGCGCGGCGCAGGAAGCGCTGGGCGAAGTGACGGATGAACCGCTTTGCTTCAGTATTATCAACGAAGCGCCTTATACGGTGATGGGGACGCTGGAAACGAATTATTTCATTCGCGCCGACGGGGTTAAAACCCGCCACCGTGAAAATTTCAGATTGGCCCCGCAGGATTGGAAACAATTTTGTTCGCGCGGGCCGTTTTTCGACGGGCGCCGTCTTGATATCGTATTGAAAAGCCTTGTGCCGCTGTTTGAATGCCGCACGGCGCTGTATGAAGATTTACGCGTTCAGGGGCGTTATAAGGATGAAGACGAAGGCGGCGGTACGGAAACCTGGATTGAATGTCTTGATCCGTAATGCCCATACAAGAAAACATCCGGTTGGTGGTCCGGATGTTTTCGTGCCGTTTTATGGGTAAGCTTTATGTATTTATCGTCTGTGTGTTCATGCTTTTTTGATTTACATAAACAATGTTATTTTTCCATTATTGACCTGTAAGGGTTAACAGAATCCTAAAATCATAAAGATTTTTATGAAATTTTTATCAATCGGCTTTTTTCGCCGTATTTTTCGTTGTGTTTTTGGACGTTTTCTGCGTCTTTGGATCGGATGTGGCGGCGGGTTTTTCTTGCCCGCTGTTTGTCAGCAGACTCATCCAGAGCAGTAAGATCGTGAGGGACAGGCCGATCCACCAGCTTTGCCACAGGCCGTATCCGGTGGCCGCGACACTGATCCAGCCCATGAAGTTTGCCAGCATGATCCGGCGCAAGGCGATGTTTTCCGTGGCGGCAATGACTTGCAGGATGCTGAGCAGAACCATCCCGCCCAGAAAAGCGCCCATGAGGCCGAACTCGATCCAGAGCTGTAGCGTAAAATTATGCGGGTGCAGGACGTTATTGCTGTTCCAGTAATGCATGGGGCTGTCGAGCGTCATTTGTGATGTGGAATCGATGCCATAGCCGCCAAACGGGTTTTCACCGATTTTCTGGGCAACGCTGTACCAGATTTCAAGGCGGGAATCCCCCGCGCCTTTGTGGAAGAAGGCGATATTTTGCAGCATATCGCTGCTGACAAAGTGCGTGTACAGATAAGTTGCAATCAGCGGCGCGGTGAGCAGCGCGGCGAACAGGGCCAGTTTCAGCGCGCGCCATGCCCATTTGCTGCGTACCGGAAAGGCTAGAAACAGAACGAATAGCAGGGCTGTGAACTGCGCGCCCTGACTTTCGGTGATAACCAGCAGAGCCGCCAGAAACAGGCCGAGCGCCAGCATGGCCCGGTCCCGCATGACTGTTTTCAGCGTCATATTTTGCCCTGCAAAGCGCAGACAGACAAGCGGCGGGATGAGTAAGAACAGCGCGACAGTGCTGCGGTTATAAGCGTGGGGTTTGATCTCTTTCACCCCGTCAGACATCATATTATAGAGCGGCATGCCCGTCATGATATCAATGAAGGTCAGCGCGCAAACGGCAATACAGACATGGACCAGCAGTTTTTGGCCGCGCAGCGCTTCGCCAAGTGTGGTCTGGTATCCGGTCACGGCCAGCATGCCAAGCCCCAGTAAAAGCAGGAGTTTGAGCGCACGATCCGCAGAATTGGAAAAATCGACCGAGAACAGGCAACTGATAAAGGCAAAACTGCAAAAGGACACCACAAAAAACAGCAAAGACAAAGACGGGATGCGCAGGCGGCCTGCCGCAATAAAATCAATACCGTAATAGATCAGCCCCGGCACAAGCAGAATAAATGCAAAGGAACGCGGCACAAGCAGTGCAATCAGCAGCAGGATTGAAAACAGGGCGGGCCATTGCAAGCGGGACAGTGTCTGGGTCATGTGTCTGTTGTTTCCTTTGATTGACAAAGTGAGCGCGATAAAGCTGAGCCGTTGAGGGGATCACGTTTTTAGAATGCGGCGCTGTGCCTTATGAGGAAGACGGCGTTGATTCTTCGGATGGGGCGGCAAGCGCTTTTGCGGCTTTTGTCTTACTGTTTTCCGTTTTTGTACGTTTGGGTTTTGATGTGGATTTTGATGTGGATTTTGATTCTGTTTTTGCTTTTGCTTCGGCCGGGAAAATCAGCATGACAGTCGTGCCTTGCCCTTCGCTGCTTTCCAGTGTGATGTGGCCGCCATGCAGTTCGATAATATTCTTGACCAGCGACAGGCCAAGACCGACGCCTTCGCGTTGTTTGGCGACTTTGCTTTCGGCCGGACGATCTTGACGAATGTCGGGTGTGCCGCGTTCAAACGGCATGAAGATGCGTTCTTGGTCTGCGAGGGAAACGCCGCTGCCCGTATCTGTGACGGAGATGATGACATTTTTGCCCTTTTGTTTGGCATCCAGTGTAATCTCGCCGCCTTCGGGGGTGAAGGTGATGGCGTTGCTGACCAGATTCATTACAATTTGTTTGATGCGCAGCTTATCGACAAAGACCGTCAAATCGTCGTCAGGCAGATTGGCTGTGAATTCGATCTTGTCTTTGCGGGCCCAGTCTTTGGCAAGCCCCGTGACCGATTGCAGAACGGTGTTGAGGCTGACTTTTTCCTGATGGAGTTCCATATATCCGGCCTCGATGGTGGCCAGATCAAGAATGTCATTAATCAGGTTCATCAAGCGGTTGCCCGCATCCTGAATACCGCCGGAATATTCGCGCTGTTTGTCGTTCAGTTCCCCGAAATACTGATTATCCAGAATTTCGGCAAAGCCCATAATCGCGTTGAGCGGTGTACGCAATTGATAAGATACATTGGCCAGAAAGTCTGTTTTCAGTTTTTCTGCGGTTTCAAGGGCGGCATTTTTCTCGCGCAGGGCTTGTTCCACGCGGGTTGAATCGGTGATATCGATATGGCTGACCAGCATACCGCCATCGGGCAAGGGTACTGTGCCATATTCGATCAATGTTTTATCGCGGCACTGGATGCGCCCTTCCTGTCGCTGGCGGGTCAGGCATTGCGAGACCAGATTTTCACGCGCTTCATCCCAATCCGATGGCGGGATGCGCCCTTTCATTTTCTCGACAAGCCGTGTGATGTGCGGTTCACCGGATAAATCTTCGGGGTTCAGCCCCCATAAATTGCCAAAGGCCGGATTGGATAGTTTTAAACGGCCGTCACCACCGAATGCGGCCACGCCCTCGGTCAGGTTATCAAGCGTTTCCTGCTGTACGGCAATCAATGTGTTATAGGATGATTCCAGTTCCAGACGGCTGCTGACATCTTCGAACGTCATCATCAGCCCGCCCATCGGGTGCGGGACGACCAGCATGCGCAGGGCGGTGCCGTCGGGCAGGTACATCATGTCATCGACCGGATCAAGCAGGCCGGTAAACATATCAATCCAGCCTTGCTTGTAACTGCGGAAGTCGGCCTGTTCGGGCAAGCGGCGCATTTCACGCAGTTTTTCCATCAAATCCCCGAGCTTGGGGTGCGTGTTCAAATAGCTGTCTTCCAGATGCCAGAGCTGGGCGAAGCTGGAATTATAAAATTCAAGCCGCTGATCGACGCGGAAAATCGCAATTGCCGTTGCAAGCTGTTCGAGCAGTTCCTGATAGGATGCGCCGTACCGTTTATGGGTGCTGATAAGATCCTGTTCGCGGGTAATGTCAACGGCGATGTGCAATTTGGCATTCAGCAGGGCGATCTCTTTGTTTTCAATCGTATAATAAAAGCGCTTGCCGTCTTGAATCAGGCTGACGACATCACCGTCCTGTTCGGCATTTTTAACCGGTTTGAACGGCAGGGATTTTTGTTCGGCAATGATGGCGGCCTGTGTCATATCCAGCACATTTGCATAAGGGCGGTTGCACCAGATGATATGGTCATCTTCGGCGGTCATCCAGAGCGGGTTCGGGATGGTGTCCAGTGCCAGTTGGAAGCGGGTATTGTCGGCTTCCATATCGGCCAGCATTTTATTTTGTTTTTCTGTGGTGGCGGCGGTGTCGCTGATATCATCAAACCACAGCACGAAATATTCTTTGTCCAGATCAAGATGTGCGCCTGCCTTGCCGTTAATGCGCAGGGTTTTGCCTGTGTCGGGCGCTTTGGCTGTCATGTGAAAGGACTGTTTGTCCTGTTGCAATTTGGTGAAATAGCCATCAAGGGCGGCGGCATCTGCCGATTGCAGGCCGTTTAGCACATCGCCCATATTTTTAATCAGGATCGAGGATTCATCATCTGCAATTTCGGTGTCGGTATAAAGCAGCTTTTCCAGAAACGGGCTGGCGATAAACTGCCCGTCATTATCAATGGCGCAATATTCAAACGGCATCGCGGCCAGAAATGTTTCCAGCCGTTCTTTTTCTTTGCGCAGAGATTTAGCATGCAGAATATCGTTTATCATGGAAGCAAATTGTATCGGGCATCACAAATTGAAACAAGAGGAACTTGTCGCGCGCGTAAAAAGATATATATCTGGTAAGCGATATTGATAGGAATGCAAAAGGAGACTATTGAATGGAACTTGCACAGGCTGTTGAACAGCGCCGCGCCGTTAAGGCATATGACCCCGCCCATAAAATGAGCGATGAGGAGATTGAGACATTGATGGAGACGGCATTAAAATCGCCGACATCTTTCAATATCCAGAACTGGCGTTTTGTCTTGGTGCAGGATGAAGATAAGCGCAAAGCGTTGCGTGCGGCCGCGTGGGATCAGCCGCAAGTCACCGATGCCAGCCTGATTTTCGTGCTGTGTGCCGATTTGAAGGCATGGGACAGAGAGCCTGCGCGATATTGGAAAAATACGCCGCAGGAAACGCAAGAGGTGATTGTCCCCATGATTAAACAGTTTTATCACGGGCGCGATCAGGTGCAGCGTGATGAAGCCATGCGGTCTGTCGGTATTGCCGCCCAAACCATGATGTTAACGGCCAAATCAATGGGGTATGACAGTTGCCCGATGATCGGTTTTGATCCGGATGCGGTGGCGGACATTATCAATCTGCCGGAGGATCACGTGGTCGGCATGATGTTGGCGGTCGGTAAGGCCGCAAAGCCCGCAAACCCGCGCGGCGGTCAATTGCCGCTGGCAGATGTTCTGTTCACGGACGGGTTTTAATTAATTATACCTGATTGCCGCGTGCGGGCGCGTGCGATGGCCCGTTTATTTGGCCCTGCATCATAACCCCGTTTATTGCGGCATCTTTAAGCGTCTTTACGGTTTAGGATCGTCGTATTTTTTCTGCAGATCATCTGCGGGTGGAAGGTCTGTGCCGGGTACCGGCTGGCCGCTTTTCTCGGCGTGCAAATCGTCATCCCCTGCGGCGGCGGCGAAGTTCTTCGCGACTGATTTTTGCCAGTCTTCTTCTGTCAGGTCAGGGTGGGAACTATGTTGCCGTAACAGAGGGCCACTCTGCATTTTTTCATCTTGTTTTGCCATCCAGACACTCATCGGGGTGCCAGGTTCGATATGGCGGCGTTTGACGGAAACCAGATAATTATAGCTGACGATATATTTTGTCCAGCGTTCCAGATCGACCATTGTCGGAATCCAGTTATTGCGCGCAAGGTTGAGGTTGTCTGTCAGATCGTCAAGCTTGCCGTCGCGTGAGTCGGAGTTCAGGCTGGCGCGTTCGATTGAATCGAAGTAAGGCTCGCCGTCACGATGGGTCATGCCGTCAATGCCTTCGATGACGCGCTCTTTGAAGCCGACCTCGCGCAGATCGGCAAAGGTCCATTCTTCGCCCGGCGGTGCCCATTTGTGCGAATCTTCGATCAGATCATGCCCTTTTTTGATGACATGTTTTGTTTTTGATTTTGTATTCGATAAAGACACGCGGTTCGTATGATATGCGTAGCTGATGCCCGTTTTATCGGTTTGCTGCAAAAGGGCGTTATCAACGATAAAGCACATAAGATTATAGGATGGCAGATGAATACCTTCGGCGCGCATATCGGCAATGCGCTGTTTTATCTCTGACTTGGAGAACATGATTTTTGGCGCCTCTGATTTGTTCTGTAAAATAAAATCTGTTGTACAGCTTATCGCACAGCTTGCGTTGTGATGGCAAGTTTTTTTGCCGCGCAACATGTGATGCCGTGTGATGGATGGCGGTGCGTGTGTGTTACGGCGGGTCTGGATGGCCGTTTTGTTGCCGTCAGGCGCGCGGCAGGAATGGGGCGGGAACGGGTGAAGCGATGGATAGGCGATGGCGAAGATGATTACAGAATAACCGTGCGGTTGCCTTGCAGGAAAATGCGGCGTTCGGCGAAATAGCCGATGGCGCGGGCCAAAACCTGCGCTTCGGTATCGCGGCCCAAACGCTGCATGGCGCGGGCATCGACGCTGTGATCGACGCGGGCGGTCTGTTGTTCGATAATCGGGCCTTCGTCAAGATCGGCCGTGGCAAAATGCGCCGTTGCGCCGATCAGCTTCACGCCGCGTTCATAGGCTTGCTGATAGGGGCGCGCGCCTTTGAAACCCGGCAGGAAAGAATGGTGAATATTAATGACGCGGCCGTGAAAATCATTACAGAATGTATCGGATAGCACCTGCATATAGCGCGCCAGCACGACCAGTTCAGTCTCTGTTTCGGCGATCAGCGTCCGCAGGGCGTTTTCCTGATCCGCTTTGGTGTCCTTTGTGACGGGCAGGTGATGATAAGGCAGACCATAGCGTTCGGCATGCGGGCGGGCCGCATCGTGGTTGGATACAATGCCCGCAATATCAACCGGCAGATGATCGGTGCGCCAACGATAAAGCAGATCATGCAGACAATGATCGTGCTTTGACACCATAATCAGGGTGCGTGGCTTGTGATGTTGCGGATGGGCCGACCATTGCATATCGAATTGGTCGCCGATCACGGCAAAATCATCAAGAAAAGCGTTGATATCATCGGCAGGCGTGTCAGCGGCGAGCGCCTTGAACACAACGCGCATGAAAAAGCGGCCCGACAGCTTGTCATTAAACTGGGCCGCATCTTCAATGTTACAGTTATTTTTCTGTAGGCAATTTGCCACCGCCGCCACAAGGCCGGGCCGGTCGGGACAATCAACACGTAAAATATAACTTTGATCGGTCATTACCTGACAGCTTTGCCTGTTAGTAGCGGTAGCTGTCGGATTTGAACGGGCCGTTCGTTTCCACGCCGATATAGTTTGCCTGATCGTCGGACAATGTTGTCAGTTTCGCGCCCAGTTTTTCAAGGTGCAATTTGGCAACTTTTTCGTCCAGATGTTTCGGCAAGACGTACACGTCATTGTCGTATTTGTCCGCGTTGTTCCAAAGCTCGATCTGCGCAAGGGTCTGGTTTGTGAATGATGCACTCATCACAAAGCTCGGGTGGCCTGTCGCACAGCCCAGATTCACGAGGCGGCCTTCGGCCAGCAGCAGGATTTTCTTGCCGTCGGGGAATTCGATTTCGTCCACCTGCGGTTTGATGTTGTTCCATTTCATGTTGCGCAGCGGTTCGACCTGAATTTCATTGTCGAAATGGCCGATGTTACACACGATTGCACGGTCCTTCATGGCGCGCATATGGTCAACGGTGATGATGTCTTTGTTGCCTGTTGTCGTGACAAAGATATCGGCCTTTGGTGCGGCCTCTTCCATTGTGACAACTTCGTAGCCTTCCATGCAGGCTTGCAGCGCGCAGATCGGGTCAATTTCTGTGACCATGACACGTACACCCTGTGATGCCAGCGATTCGGCGGAGCCTTTGCCCACATCACCAAAGCCTGCAACAACGGCCGTTTTACCCGCCAGCATAACGTCTGTGGCGCGGCGCACGGCGTCAACCAGACTTTCGCGGCAGCCATATTTATTATCGAATTTCGATTTGGTAACAGAATCGTTCACGTTGATCGCAGGTACTTTCAATGTGCCGGCCTTTGCCATTTCGTGCAAACGCAGAACGCCTGTTGTCGTTTCTTCGGACAGACCTTTTACGTCTGCCATTAATTCCGGATAATCGTTGTGCATGACCGCTGTCAGATCGCCGCCATCATCCAAGATCATGTTCGGTGTCCAGCCGTTCGGCCCTTTGATTGTTTGGTGAATACACCAGTCATATTCTTCTTCGGTTTCGCCTTTCCATGCGAAAACAGGAACGCCTGTGGCCGCAATAGCCGCCGCGGCGTGATCTTGTGTCGAGAAGATGTTACAGCTGCTCCAGCGGACTTCCGCGCCAAGCGCCGTGAGTGTTTCAATCAGAACAGCGGTCTGGATTGTCATGTGCAGACAGCCCACAATGCGTGCGCCTTTCAATGGCTGTTTATCGGCATATTCTTCGCGTGTTGCCATCAGGCCCGGCATTTCCACTTCGGCAAGGTCGATTTCTTTGCGGCCCCATTCGGCGAGGCTGATATCCTTGACTTTGTAGTCATTTTCAACGGTTTTCGGTGTTGCTGTCATTTTTTCGTCCTTTTTTGTGTTTTTACGTGTCTTTTTCGGGCCGTATATCGCGGTTTTGCGCAAATCTTCATCTTTTGTTAACGCGTTTTTACTATCTTGAGGGCGTAAGGTGAAGTCAACCTTTATTTTGTGGGTTCATACCATCATCAGGAACCGCTTGTAAAGACACGACACAGGCCTATATAAAGAGATAACGGATATGACGGATAATTATTGAGATGACACGCATAGATTTTAATGACAATACAGTAGAATCGCGCTATACTTATAGACATAATCCTATTTCGGAGTATTCTTTTCTGATTCTGAAAAGAGAAGACGATGAAACGGATTTCGCGCAGATCGGCGAATATACGGTTCTGGATATGGAAGAAGACCGGAATTTGAGCGAGCGCAAAGTAATGAATTTGGTGTCGGCGTTAAATGGCCGCCAGAAATTGATGGAATTGGGCGAAGAAACAGGCAAACGGATTTTGTTCCACCCGATTCCACGCACGAACGAAACGGAAAAATCGAAAATTATTTTCCACGAATTGAAGGAAGATATCGGTGTTTCCAAAGAAAATGCAATCCTGACCATTATGGAGGATCTTGAAGATGACAATTAAGCTATCAGCAATTCGCAAAGCATGTGCGGCCGGGTCGGACCCGAAATTCGCACCCAAGCAAACAGCACGTCCGGCACCGTCACAGGCACCGAAACCACACGTTTAACAGCTACAAGTTTAACGTTTGCCAGTTCATGGATAAACGATAACACGGCGCAGAGATGCGCCGTGTTTTTTATGTGCGGTTGGTTTTCTGCGTATTTTTTCTGCGTATTTTTTCTGCGTGTTTTTTGTGCGAGTGATGTGCGGTTGCCGTGCCGGTTTGTGTGCGCTGGTCTGTTGTGTGCTGGCCGGTCTGTATATACGGCGCGAAATGCGGCCTGTGTATGGCCTGTGTGCGGGCAGGGTGTTCGGGACAGTATTCGGGCGCGGGCGGAGCGCGCGCTGTGTGCGTGTCAGACCGGATTTTACCCGTCATGTGTGAGCGTGTTATCTGACGCATATTTTCTATGCAGACAGCTATGCTGCCGATTCTTCTAGAGAATACGGAGGACGATCAGCGGTCAATATCACGGTGCTGGATATGGACGACATAGCCTTGTTCGGTGATCCAGTCTTTGAGGGTTTCCACCGTGAAGACAGAACGGTGATGCCCGCCCGTACAGCCGATGGCGATTGTCAGGTAACTTTTCCCTTCTTTTTGATAAAGCGGCAAAAGCGGCTTCAATAGCGCCTTATAATGGCTGATAAATTCATCAAAGGCGGGGTGTTTGCGGATATAATCGCCGACTTCGGCATCTGTACCGCGCTTGTTTTTTAGTTCTGCGACCCAGTTCGGGTTGGCCAGAAAGCGGACATCCATCATCAGGTCGGCTTCGCGCGGAATACCGTTTTTGAAGCCGAAAGACATCAAGGTGATGGACAAATCATCACTTTTATCGTGGTTGAAATGGCCGTCCAGTGTGCGGCGCAGATCGTGAATGGACAGCTCTGTCGTGTCGATGATGACATTGGCGGCCGACCGCAGAGGCCACAGCCATTCCATTTCTTTTTTGATACCGGCGCTGACGGGACGATCATCGGCCAGCGGATGGCGGCGGCGCGTTTCGGTAAAGCGCTTTTGCAAAACATGCTGGTCGGCGGTCATAAACAGGATGGTACTGCCGAGTGTCTTGGCTTTTTCAGCCAGTTGATCGGGATCAAACTGGCGCGTCCGCGTATCAATGCCAATGGCGATGGGCCGTTTTTTCGGGGCTTGGGTTTCCATCAGGCTGTCGATCAGGCCGAGCGGGAAGTTATCAAAGACTTCGTAGCCGAAATCTTCCAGATGTTTCAATGTTGATGAAATGCCCGCACCGGACAGGCCCGTCACGATCAGGGGTGCGTCTTGAGAGGCTGTTTTGGACGCTGTTTGAGAGAGTTCCGACATAATCGATCACCGCGTTTGATATTCAGGACGCTTCATCATAGCACAGTCAGGTGAATTGGAAACAGCCATCATGTGTTGGAATGGGTGCGCGGGGCATACGGACGGTATTTTCAGGGATGCGGGGTGTCGAAAGCGTGTGGGCATATGTTTTGACGGTGGCGCAGGGGTGATTGAACGGTGTTTGCGGGCGCAGAGAGAGGACGGTCTGTATCTTACCCGATATGGAACACATCCAGTTTGCGCGGATTGACCGGCAGGGATGTCTGCCGGAAATTCATATCTTGCAGGGTACGGGGGAGGGCTTCGCTCTTGGCGAGGGCTGTATTGTTGATAGTAATATCAACGTAACGTACCCACTGTGCGCAACTATTTTGCACGGCGTGCTGAAACTGCGCGGGCAGATCGTCGGTAAAGTGCGGGCTGTCGAGCGTCATGTGGCTGTCATCGGCTTCGGGGCAAACCAGATCAAGCCAGCTTGTGTCGCGTTCCATCCAGATGGCAATATCTGCGTTCTGGCGTATGGACGGGCCGTTATGGGCAAAGACGATGCCTTCGGTTTTCGGACGTTTTGCAACATGGGTGCGCATGCTGTTGCCATAGGCGATATTGACGAACGAGACGGTCAGGTCTTTGCCCTTATAATTGCCGGACGCATATTCCGCATAATTTTCGCGCCCATGAACGTTGCGAAGCGGTTTTTCCGGCTTTTTGTGTTGCAGTGAGGGCGGTATATCGCGCACGGCCGTCTCATCATCGCTGGTCATGCGGGCATAAAAGAAATCTTCGTTACCCGGAAAAAGTGTGTCACGCCCGATATCGGCGATCAGTTTTTTGCCGCATTCAATTGTGCCGTCAACGCAAATGATGAACGGGCGTTTCGGGTTAAACAACATATGATCGGGGATTGATTTGATAATGCGGCGCGTTAAGGCGACCATATCATCCCGCGTGACGGTGATGCCTGCATATGGCACGGGTTTACGGATTCTGACATATGGGTTTGTGTCCGATGCGACATTAAGCGACATGGAACACCCCGATATCACGGATATTCACCGGCGTTTTTGTGTTGTTCAGATTGGCATCGGTGATGAGCGCTTTGAAATCCGGCAAGGCCTGAAGCGTTTTATTATTGAGCTGAATTTCGACATAGCGCAGCCATTTATTGTCTTCGGCTTTTGCGGCGCGGCGTTGTGTACGTGTCAGATTACGTTTTAAATTCGGGCTGTCAGGCGCGATATGGCTTTTGTCGCTGGCATGGACCAGTGCATATTCAGGGTCTTCGCTCTCGATCCAGATGGTTATATCAGCATCCTGCCGCTCTGCCGGACCGGCATTGTTCAACATGGCGATGCCTTCGGTTGTTGGGCGTTCGCGTAAATAGTCGGCAATGGTTTTGTGCGCCACGCAATTCATGAAAGAGACCGTCAGGGAGCGGCCGTTGTAATTGCCCGTGGCATATTCCCATTGTTCGGGCCGCCCGGTCATTTTACAATCCGGTACAATGCCGCGCTTTTCCTGTTCCCGCATCATCGGCAGTTTCAATTTAAATCGTTCATTGCCCGGAAAAATCGTGTCACGGGTGATATCGGCGACCAGCTTTTTCCCGCAGCTGAATGTACCGTCAATGGCAATGGTGAACGGGCGGTCGCGGTCAAACAGCATGTGGTCGGGGATCGATTTGATAATGCGGCGGGTCAGCGTGACCAGATCGGCCCGTGTGACGGTGACAACGCCGCACGGTTTGTCAAAACGTATCGCGGATTTATTCGGCATGAATATGGTCCCCTTGATCTCTTGATCCGATGATGTTGATCTTCATTTTCAGATGGCGGGGACATTAACATAACACGCAATCTTATGTCAAATATTATCATAAGGTTGCGGGCAGGGTGTACGCGGCGGATTTTGCGGTTGTGATTTTGTGCCTGTCAGATGGTGTGCGTTCTGCGTACGTGTGCTATGGGTGTCGTTCTCTAAGGTCGTTTTATGGGCGTCGTTATGGGCGCGTGGGGACCGTGGGCGATAGCGGGGCGGTGTTTATGTGCGCGGAAACAGGATACTGAAACGGGCGCCGTAAATGCCGTTCGGACGGTCTTTTGCGGCTTTTGCGTCTGTTTCTGTTATGGACGGGGCGTTTTTATCCGGCAGATCGGCTGTAATATTCTGTGCGGTGATGGTGGCCTTGTGCGCTTCGATAATCTGTTTCGAGATCGCAAGCCCCAGACCGGAATGGTTGCCGTATGTCTCATGCTTTGGACGTTCGGAATAAAACCGTTCAAAAATGGCATCCAGTTTTGTTTCCGGTATGCCCGGCCCCTGATCGGATATTGTCACTTCGATCATATTATCGTGCTGTGCCGATGGGTGTACCGCGATTGTGACGTGACCGTCTTTCGGCGAAAACGAGACAGCATTGACGATCAGATTTTCAAACACTTGCACAAGGCGTGGTTCGTTGCCCTTGATGAAGGCACTGTGGGTGTCACGAGCGTCTTTGGCGTTTTGATCGCCATTGACTGTGAAGAGCGGGTCAATATCGATATCCAGATGAATGCTGTTGGCGTGGGCGTTATCTTCGCGCCGCAGCTGTGTTTGCATGGAGGCAACGATCCGTTTCACCAGTGCAATGATGTCGATCTCTTCGAAGTCATCGCGTGATAATTCGGCATCCAGACGGGACGCGCGTGAAATATCGGTAATCAGGCGGTCAAGGCGGCGTACATCATGCAAAATAATATCCATCATGCGGCGGCGGTCATCTTCGTTATCCACTTTAACGGCGGTTTCCACCGCACTGCGCAGCGAGGTGAGCGGGTTTTTCAATTCATGCGCCACATCGGCGGCGAAGGCTTCGATACTGTCGATCCGTTTGGCCAGTGCCTCGGTCATATTGCGCAGGGCCATTGACAGTTCACCGATTTCATCGCGGCGGTGGCTGAGGTCGGGGATATCGCCGGCATGCCCTTGTTCATTGCGGATTTTTTCCGCCGCCCGTGCCAGTTTCTTCAATGGCCGTCCGATCAGACCGGCCAGATAAATCGACAAAAACACCGTCAGGCTGAGCGTCCCGAGAAAGACCGTCAGCACGTCATGCCGGATTTTGGTCATGGCATCTTCGATTTCAAAACTTTCATGCGATAAATACAAAACGCCGACCACGTCACTGCCGTGAATGATGGGCGCGGCGGCGGTCAGAACGACGGTGTCCCGTTCGCTGAGCCAGGGGGTCGCACTGACCCTGCCGTCGAGGGCAGAAATAGCATCGGGGAAAGCATTGATCTTGAAGGCTTCGCTGCGGGAATAAACGGCCAGATCTGGGTTGTCCGGCATGACCTTCATCATGCCGCGTGTCATCAGGCGCAGCGCTTTGTCGATCACGGAATTCTGTTCATAGCGCGGTTCCAGATTGACAATCTGGATCACGCCGTCACCGGCAATAATCTGGTGGGAATCGGCCAGCAAATCGCCGCTGGCATCAAACAGACGCGCGCGGCTTTTGGTATTTTCACTCAGCCGGCGGATCAGGCGGCGTGCAATATCGGGCAGCAGGACATACCGTTTTGTGCTTAGGGGCACAAAACCGCCTGTCCGCTGTTCAACCGATTGTAATGCGCCTTCGGAAATAACCCCTGCAAAAAGCTGGGCTTGTGTTTCAAGTGTTGCAATTTCGGCCTTGATCAGACTGTCACGATATTGCCCCAGATAAAGCACAGCAATCACCAGAATCAGCGGCGCGACGATGTTTACAGCCAGAATCAGGACGGTCAGTCCGCCCGTGCGGTTGCGTACCGTGCCGAAGCGCCCTGCGCCGGACACGATGCCGGATACAGGGGATTCCGATGCTGTCTTTTTGTGTTTTCTGCCGCGCAGACGGGTGATAACCATGTGTTTGCTTCGGGGTTTATACTGTGATTTACGCTTCTTTTTCTTTGTACTTATAGCCTACACCATAAAGCGTTTCGATTTGGTTGAAATCCGGATCAATATCCTTGAATTTCTTCCGGACGCGTTTGATATGGGAATCAATTGTGCGATCATCGACATAGATATTATCGCCATAGGCCATATCGATCAGCTGATCGCGGTTTTTGACGATCCCCGGACGCTGGGCAAGGGCTTTTAGAAGCAGATATTCGGTCACGGTCAGGTTGAGCGTTTCATCTTTCCATTTACAGATATGCCGTGCATCATCAAGCACCAGACTGCCGCGAACGATCATATCGTCGTCATTGCGGGGGGTGGCGGCCTGTTTCAATGATTCCTGACGGCGGAGCAATGTGCGGATTCGCTCGATCAACAGGCGCTGGGAGAACGGTTTGGTGATATAATCATCCGCCCCCATACGCAGGCCGATCACCTGATCGACTTCGTCATCTTTGGATGTCAGGAAAATCACCGGAATTTGTGAGCTTTCGCGTAGTTTTGTCAGTAACTCCATCCCGTCCATACGCGGCATTTTAATGTCGAGCACGGCCAGATCGGGCTGATGTGTGGTAATGCCTTTATATCCTTCTTCGCCGTCACTATAGGTGCGGACGTCGAATCCTTCGGCTTTCAGGGCAATCGAAACCGATGTCAGAATATTCTGATCATCATCAACAAGGGCAATTGAATGCGGCATCTGCGGGTCCTTTCTTGACTATTCCAAAGATCATACCAGATTATCCGTAAATTAGAACGGCTTCTTGACGACAATAAGGCAAGAATATGGCCCGAACGGCCTTGTTCACCTTTATTTAACAAATATTTCGTATTGTATGGGTGTAATTTGCGGTCCGTATGACCGAAGATAGGGGTAAGCATTGAAATTTGAAGATGCAAAATTGTTGGACCATCCGTTGGTTGCGCGGGCCTTTGCGGTTGCTGAAAAATGGCACCGCGGGCAAGTGCGCGGCACGACAAGTGGCCGTGATGCCCCGTATATTCGCCATCCGGTTCGCGTGGCCGAAATTCTGGAAGCGACGATCGAAGCGTATGATCCGGTGCTGATTGCGGCCGGGTTGACCCATGATATTCTGGAAGATGTGCCCGAAGAACAGCGGGCCGAAGCCGAACGCGATATTCTTGAAAAACTCGGTCCTGCGGTGTTGAAACTGGTGCAGGAAGTAACGGTCGATCCGGCGCTGGAGGGAGACGTACGGCGCGATTTTCAGGAAACGCAAATCGGTCAATCGTCGCTGAATGCGCGGCGTTTGAAAGTGGCCGATCGTTTGGCAAATTTGCAGTCTTTGACATTCGACCCGCCCGCTCACTGGAATTTATCAAATATCTATAAATATTATCAGTCCGGCGTGAACCTGATCCATAATGCCGATATTAAAGACCCTGCGCTGGTCCATTTGGTGGATCATACGCTTGAAATGGCCGATCGTGCGGTGTTTGTGGCCATTCGGGAACGGGTGAAGCAAAAAGGGACATCCAACAAGGCATGGCGTGGTTACCCGTCCTCTGTGGATTCTTATCTGCGGCGGGCGGAGCAAGATATCGCGCTGAAACAGAAAATGATTTCCGAAGACGGGCAGCCGATCCAGCATACAAGCGATCTGGATGCGCTGTATGCCGATGCGGCGCTGGCGCAGCAAGAACTGGGCGCAGTGATTACGCAGCTTTCGACGGTTGTGCAATGTACGCCGGTTGTCCCGCCGAAATTAAAACAGCGTGACCGCGCCGAAGAAGTCATTGAAAAACGGTTTGGCGGACAGGCCGAAAAAATCAACGATATCGCACGGGCATCTGTTATTTGTAACGATATGGAAGATGTGCGCAAGGTGCTGCTTTGCCTGTCGAAATCCTATAAAATTGAACAAATTTATGACCGGTTTAAATATCCGCCGATGAGCTGTTATCGGGATATGCGCTTGATTTTGCGCTCGGATGAAAGCCATTTCTGTGAGTTGCAAATCCATCTGGATAGTTTCTGGAAAGCCAAAGAATTCAAAGGACACGCGATTTATCAACGTTTGCGCGATCTGTCCAGCGGCGGCGAGATGGACTCGGCGCAGAAAAAAGAACGGCGGGCCTTATATGACGAAAGCCGCGCATTATATAAAGAAGCTGGCGCGCCGCACGGTTTTGATAAATCAAAGCCGGAATCCTGTGTGCCGGAATCACCCGATATTGTGCTTGAACGTCTTGGGCGGTATAAAGAAGAGTATGGAAACGAGGGGCAGACATGCCATCAGAATATTACAATTTCATAGGGCGTCCGGCCCGCATTAAATATGATCTGGATGGTCATCCTGATTTCTGCGAGGTGTTCGATTATAAATCGAAGACAATGATCAAGGATACGGCCTTGCTGGAGGATATCGTCAATCACCACCAATCACGCAAGATTGACGAGGCGGATTACACGGCGATGATTGAAAAGCTGAAGGCCGCAGAAGCCGGATAACGCTTGCGCTTTACCGTTTTTCACGTGGCCTGTGATATATGGCCTGTGACATAACGTGTTTCACGACATAATTTCATGACATCGCATAATATGGATAATTTATGACAGGTTCGACGCCAGATAGAGCGAGCCTGACAGCAGGATACGGCTGCGTGGCGGCACGGCATCTATGGCCGATTCCAGCGTGCTGTACGCGTCGATATGCGGGTGTAAATGGTCGATTTTCTGTTTTAACGCGTCAGGTGTGCAGGCACTTTCGGCGGCATCGACAATGGGAATGGTATGGATACGCGTCGCATAAGGTGCCAGATGCCGGACATAAGCGGCGGCATCTTTATGGGCCATCATGCCGACCACCAGATAAAGCGGCGCATTGTCCTCTGCTTGCCAGAGGGCGGCTTGCCGCGCAAGGGCGGCGCCTGCATCTTCGTTATGGCCGCCATCATACCAAAGCGTACAGCCTGTTGCTATGCGGTCATATATGCGGCCCTGTGTGATGGGTTCCAGACGAGCCGGCCATGATACAGCGCGCAGGCCGTCACTGATCTGTGCATCTGTGATATCATCGGGGCAGAGCAGTTTGCAGGCCATAATCGCCGTGCCCGCATTATCAATCTGGTGCGGTCCGGCCAGAACGGGACGTGGAAACACATGGCGGGTTTGTGTGTCGCCGCGCATATCATCAAAGGTCAGCGTGCCGCTTGCGCCGTTTTCTGCGGCCGTGTGCCAGTCGCGGTCATAGCGGTATAATGGCGCGTTTTTCGCGGCGGCCAGCATCGCAAATTGCGCATAAAGCGCATCATCATCCTGTTTGGCAATCAGGCAGGGCGCGTTTTCTTTCATAATTCCGGCTTTTTCGGCAGCGATATCCGCCAATTGATCGCCCAGAAACTCCATATGGTCCATGCCGATATGGCTGATGAGCGTCAGCGCCGGATGTGGCACAATATTGGTGCAATCAAGCCGCCCGCCAAGCCCCGTTTCCAGCAAGGTAAAATCGGCAGGGTGATCGGCAAAGGCTTTCAGGGCCATTGCGGTTGTAACCTCGAAAAAGGTTAGTTCCCGCTCTGCCGCAAGGGCGATGATCTGATCCAGCCGTTTTTCCAGATCATCATCATCAATCAGCGTGCCCGCAATGCGAATGCGTTCGTTAAAAGCGTGTAGATGCGGTGAGGTATAGACATGGACCGTTTTGCCAGCCGCTTCCAGAATGGCACGGATGGTGGCAAGGGTCGAACCTTTGCCGTTTGTGCCCGCCGCATGAATGACGGGTGGCAGATGTAAATGGGGATTGCCGAGATCGGCCAGCAGATCAAGATAGGGTTGCCGTATGGTCAGATTCAGGCGTTTATCACCCGCGCGGAATGTATAGATCAGCTGAAGCTTTTCTTCCAGTGTCTTATTCGGGTGAATGGCATCAGCCGCGTACATCAGACACGTACACCTATTTTTTCGCAGATGTTCTTGCGGCGGTCTTTGTGGCCGTTTTTTGCCGCGCGTCCGCATTGGTGTTGGCGGGTGCGTTTTTAACGGCTTTGTCGGCTGTTGTCTTTTGTGTCAGCTCGGCTTTGACGCCGCTTGGCTTGCCACTGACAACTTTTTTGTCGTTGCCGCCGCTTTTCTTGCTGTTATTGTCGCCTTTTTTGACTTTGATCTTCTTGTTAAAGATGATGTTCAGGATACGGGACAATGTTGCGTTCAATTCATCGCGCGGTACAACCATGTCGATCATGCCGTGTTCCAGACAATATTCGGCAGTCTGGAAGCCTTCGGGCAGTTCTTCGCGGATTGTTTCCTGAATAACGCGCTTTCCGGCAAAGCCGATCATGCAGCCCGGTTCGGCAATGTGAATATCACCCAGCATCGCAAATGATGCGCTGACGCCGCCTGTGGTCGGGTCTGTCAGCAGAACGATATAGGGCAGGCCTGCATTTTGTACGCGGTTCACGGCAATGGTTGTGCGCGGCATTTGCATCAGGGAAATCGCCCCTTCCTGCATGCGCGCCCCGCCGGAACATGGCACGGTGATGAAAGCCGCTTTTTCTTTGACGGCAATTTCGGCGGCTTTGACAATGCCTTCGCCGACAGCCGCGCCCATTGATCCGCCCATAAAGGCGAAATCAAATGCGGCAATCACAACCGGACAGCCGCCGATTGTGCCTTTTGCGATGCGGATCGCGTCTTCTTGGCCTGTTTTGGCGCGTGTGTCACGCAGACGGTCGCTATATTTCTTGCGGTCTTTGAATTTCAGAGGGTCGTGCGGCACTTTCGGTGCGGCAACTTTTGTATATTTGCCGTCATCAAACATGACTTCCAGGCGTTCTTCGACGCTGATGCGCATGTGATGGCCGCAATGGTAACAGACATTCAGGCTTTCTTTGATGTCGCGGTGGAACAGCATGCCTTCGCAGGACGGGCATTTTTGCCACAGATTTTCAGGCACGTCTTTTTGCTGTTCAACGATCGAACGGATTTTCGGACGGATAAAGTTAGTAAGCCAGTTCATGAAATATTACCCTCTTTATTAAACAAGGCTGACAATCTACCACATAAGCACATATGTGTGTCAAGCATTTGCGGAGTCTTGTGTATAGCCTCTTTTGACAGCTCTTTTTTTACAGGTTTTCTATTGGGCGCTTGCGCCGAAGATATAATGGATCGACAGAACCAGTGCCACAGAGACACTGAGCCCGATCATCATCTTCAGGAAGTCTTTGCCAATCAGCGGAAACACGTACCCGAGCTTGTATTCGGCGCGGTGCACGGTCGCAATCGCCAGTTCACGTCCTGTCAGCAGACCGACGAAAACCCATGTGGTGGACATCGGAATATTGTTCAATTCCTTGAAATATAACAGCAAGACCGCATAGACAAGGTCGATGATTGTCGCAGACCGCATATAGCGGGACCCTGTTTTTTCCAGCACGATTTCCTGAATTTTACCGCCTTGCGCCCAGAAGATATAGCCGAGCCAGAAGACCAGTACACCGACGATACCGCATAAATAGCTCAGCGGCAGGTCGCGCGGCATGAAGACGGCAATATTGGCCATATCATGCGATAACCATGTGAACCATAAAAAGCCCGTCGAGGCCCATTGCAGGACGCGCCAGTACGGGCGGTGTTCTTTTTTCACAAGGTTGAACTTTTCGTTCACAAAATGCGCCAGCACCATCCATGTGATATAAGCCACAATCGCGGCCAGTCCGTATCCGACAACACTTTTGACCAGCATTTTTTCAAGGATAACGGTGGATGCAAAGACAGAAAGAACCAAGAAGGTTGTTGACACCGGAATGCCTGTACGTGTCAGAAGCACAAGCACAGCAGGGGCTGCGGCGTGATACCACTGGATTTCGACAGGCGGAATTTTATCAAGACGGCCATAGGAAATATCCCCGTCATTGATGTACCAGCCATATAAAATGGTGAAGACCAGAACGGCGCTGGCGGCCAGCCAGAGCCAGTACCATTTGAAAACGCGAATGTTGGAGGCGATAAATGTGCCGAGTGTCTGGACGGAGTCGTTGCCGATGACGGCATAGGCCGCGAGCATCAGGCCGATCACGGCGTAAAAACTATGAATATCCATAAAAAACCCTCTATTGACGTTATGTCTGTCATTTTTATGTGGCGTTTTTGTAAAGCGCTTGGCGTATGCATAAGGGAAATCGGATCAAAGGGAAAGAATTTTCTCTGTATTTATCCGCGTATTTATCTGCAATGTGCCTGTCATGCGGCGGTTATCGTGTGTTGGCGGCGATTTTACTGCGTGTTTATCTCGTGTTTGTCTCGTGGGGCTGGTTGCGGTGCGGCTGACGGCTGATGCAGGAGGGGGTGATTGCACGTGTGGCTTTTGCGTGCTGTAGCGGCGGCGTGCCTGACGTGCGTATAGCCCGAAAGCGCGTGCAAGAAGGGCGCACATGAAGGGCTTACACGAAGACGTGACGCCGCGTCGTGCGCAGCTTTGTGTGTCTGGTGCGTTGCTGGTCGGGGCTGTGCGGTTATTATATGTGCGGCCGCCTGTTGCCGTTCTACGGCATGGTGTCTTGATATTGCAGCATGTGTGCTGCACCTATCCTTATGATGTCTGAATGATGTCCGGGCGGCTATTTAAGGGCGGCGGCCAGATCACGCACCTGTGCCAGCACGTCATCGGTGGTTTTTTCACTGGTCGCGGTTTTGCCGATATTATTGACAATGGCAGAGCCGACCACAACCGCATCACCATATTGCGCCATCTTTTTCACATCGGCGGGTGTTTTGATCCCGAATCCGATGGCGATGGGCAGATCGGTTTGGGATCGGATCATGTCAAGATGTGGCGCAAGGTGATCCATATCGGCGCTGGCCGTTCCGGTGACCCCGGCGATCGAAACGTAGTATAAAAACCCGCTTGACCCGCTAAGAACCGTCGTGATCCTGTCTGCATCGGTCGTGGGTGTCAGGAGCCGAATGACATTCATGCCGTTTGCGGAGGCCGGTTCACGAAGTTCAGAATCTTCCTCGGGCGGAAGATCGACGATAATAAGGCCGTCAACCCCGTATTCTGCGGCTTTTGCAATGAAACGTTCCGTCCCGTAATTGTAGATGGGGTTGTAATATCCCATCAAAACCAGAGGCGTTTTTGTGTCATTGACGCGGAATGATTTTACCATTTCCAGCACATTTTCAAGCGTGGTTCCGGCATCAAGTGCCCGAATATTTGCCTGTTGAATGGCCGGGCCGTCAGCCATTGGATCGCTGAATGGCATGCCGATTTCGATCACATCCGCACCATTTTGCGGCAGTGCATTCAGGATCGTTTGACTGGTTTGAAGGTCAGGATCGCCCGCCGTCAGGAATGTGACCAGTCCTTTGCGGCCGTCTTTTTTCAGGGCGGTAAAACATTGTTCAAGTCTGTTCATGATCAAATCCGTTATGTTTTTACAGTGAAACGCCGAGTTTATCGGCAACCGTGAAGATATCCTTGTCGCCGCGCCCGCACAGATTCATGACCAGAATATGGTCTTTTGGCAGGGTCGGGGCCATTTTCATGACATGGGCAAAAGCGTGTGATGGCTCGAGCGCGGGAATAATCCCTTCAAGCTTGGCGCACATCTGGAACGCGTCGAGGGCTTCGTCGTCGGTGACGGACACATAATCAACGCGGCCGATATCGTGCAGCCATGAATGTTCGGGACCGATACCGGGATAATCAAGTCCGGCGGAAATGGAATGGCCTTCGATGATCTGCCCGTCCGCATCCTGCAGCAGATATGTGCGGTTTCCGTGCAGAACGCCCGGCTTGCCGCCTGTCAGGCTGGCGGCGTGCTGGTCAACGGTATCAACGCCGTGACCGCCTGCTTCGACGCCGATCATTTTGACATCGGGATCATCCAAAAACGGGTGGAAGAGGCCGATCGCGTTCGATCCGCCGCCGATACAGGCCACAAGACTGTCAGGCAGGCGGCCTTCGCGTTCCATCATCTGCTCGCGCAGTTCCGTGCCGATCACAGACTGGAAATCGCGGACCATTGCGGGATAGGGGTGCGGTCCTGCTGCTGTGCCGATGATATAAAATGTATCATGCACGTTGGATACCCAATAGCGCAGCGCTTCGTTCATGGCATCTTTTAAGGTGGCGGCGCCCGATGTGACGGCCTGAATATCCGCGCCCAGCAATTTCATGCGGAAGACATTCGGTTTTTGCCGTTCCACGTCCGTTGCCCCCATAAAGACGGTACAGGGCATATCGAACAAGGCACAAACAGTTGCTGTAGCAACGCCGTGCTGGCCTGCGCCTGTTTCGGCGATGATGCGCTTTTTGCCCATCTTTTTCGCCAGCAAAATCTGGCCGAGGCAGTTATTGATTTTATGGGCGCCGGTGTGGTTCAGCTCGTCACGCTTGAAATAGACTTTCGCGCCCGTTCCGGCGTCGTCGTCGGCCAGATGTTCTGTGGTGGCTTCGGCAAAATAAAGCGGGCTGGGGCGGCCGACATATTCGCGAGACAGCCGATCAAATTCGGCCCAGAAATCCGCATCATTTTTGATGGAATCATAGGCTTTTTGCACTTCCAGAATAAGCGGCATTAATGTTTCGGCGACATAGCGTCCGCCGTAAATGCCGAAATGCCCGTCATCGTCCGGTCCTGTTTTATAGCTGTTTACTTTTGCATTGCTCATGCCTGTGGCCCTCATATCTTCTCTTTTTTATCTTTATTTTTGGTTGTCACGATCTTATCCGCTCTGCCCTTTACTTAATCGGATTGACGTACCGTTTCAATAAATTCCTTTATCATGGCGCTGTTTTTTACGCCGCGCTGTTCTTCGACCCCGCTGGAAACGTCAACCGCATCGGGGGAAAGGCGCTGTAGTGCATCGGTGATATTGTCGCGGTTTAGCCCGCCTGCCAGCATCCAGGGTGTTGTATGCCGGATATCGGACAACAGCGCCCAGTCAAAACATTGTCCTGTGCCGCCCTTTTCGGCACTGTTAGCTGATTTTGTATCGAACAAGATCCAGTCGCACGCATCCTGATAGGCGGCCAGATGTTTTAAATCATCCTGCGTGGCTACGGGGATGGCCTTCATCACGGGTAAATCAAACTGCGTGCGGACATCGCGGCAGCGCTGCGGCGTTTCATCGCCATGCAATTGCAACAGATCAAGCGGCACATGGTCCAGTACATCGGCGATCAGCGCATCATCGGCATTGACGAACAGGCCGGTTAATTGGGGGCGTGCCGATGCGGGAATATGGCGTATGGTTTTTGCAAGGGCTGCGGCTTGATCGGTCATGACAGCACGCGGGGAAGGCGGATAAAAGACAAGACCGATAAAATCAGCGCCGTTTTCAGCTGCGCTGCGCAAGCTTTCTTCCGTGGTCAGACCGCATATTTTAATATGTGTCATGGCGTGAATTCCGTTCCGTCTTTGATGCCGGTTATCGTGTGTGCAAGGGGTGTTAAAGGGTCGCCAGAATATCCCGCGCGGCTTGCAGCGGGTCATCTGCCTGTGTAATCGGGCGGCCGATTACCAGATGCGTCGCGCCTTTATCAAGCGCGTCTTTAGGGGTCATAATGCGTTTTTGGTCGCCCGCAGCGCTGCCCGCCGGACGAATGCCGGGAACCATCAGGGCAAAATCAGGCCCGCACACGGCGCGGACGGCTTCGATTTCATGTGATGAACAAACAATACCGGCCAGCCCGCAATCCTGCGTGAGTTTGGCCAGTTGCCGAACGCGGTCGGCTGTTCCGGTCTGCATGCCGATATCGGCCAAATCGCTTTCATCCATGCTGGTCAGAATGGTAACCGCCAGCAATTTTGTGGTGTTGTTGACGGATTCCATTGCCTCTTGCGCCGCGCGCATCATGGCGCGGCCACCTGTGGCATGCACGTTGATATAGGCGGGTTCCAGTTGTGAGATGGCCCGCACGGCCCCCGCGACTGTGTTGGGAATGTCATGATATTTCAAATCCACAAAAAGCGGCGCATCGGGATGCGCGGCACGGATTTTGGCAATGCCTTGCGGCCCTTGCGCATTAAAGAATTCCATGCCGAGTTTCAGGCCGCAGCTCGCCTGTTCCATCATGCCCGCCATATCTAAGGCGTGGTCGAGGGAGTCTGTATCAAGTGCGCAATATATTTTTGTATCAGTCATGCCGGATTATTCGTCATTATGGTCGTGATGGGGACGGAAAAGGGAATGGCGATCATGTGTGTCGTGGGATGCGGCATTTTGCTTTTCCAGCTTTTCGATCCGTTTGTTCAGGGTCTTGATTTCTTTTTTCTGTTTTTTGATGGTCAGATATTGGCCGAAACTGTTGATCCATACCATCACACACCCAAAAATGAACCCCGCCGCCACGGCAAATAAGCCGATCAGATAAACGGGCGTTTCCACAGGCTCGTGCATGGGGCTGAAGGTGAATTCCACAATTTCAATATTCGACGTCGCAAGCCATGCAATGGCAGCGGCAAAAAGAATATACAGAACGGCGCGTACAAAACGGATCATAATGCCGCCATGATACGATGATTAAGCCGTGAAGGGAAGAGGGTTCGCGCCCCTGCGGTGCATTTATGCGGTGACTTTATGGAATAAACCGCTGCGGCGCATTCATGAACACGACCGCATGAGAGTGACAGCGGCGCTCTTTGCGATGCATCACATGTACCACGTGTAGCAGAGGCTGGGCCTATGCCTGCATCGCATTGCGTATGCGCCGTTGAGACGACGTTTAGTCTTTGTTGATTTGTTCGTTGTCTTTATTCAGACGTTCGCGCAAAAGCTTGCCTGTTTTGAAAAAAGGCAATTTCTTTTCCGGCACGTTGACAGATTCCCCTGTGCGGGGATTGCGTCCGACGCGCGCTTCGCGGTGTTTGACGGAGAACGCACCAAAACCGCGCAGTTCAACGCGGTCACCGCGTGACAGAGCATCTGTGATTTCATCGAAGACCGTATCGACAATTTTTTCAACATCACGCAGGTAAAGATGCGGATTACGATCTGCGAGAATCTGGATTAGCTCTGATTTCGTCATAAGGTTGCACTCCCATTATTGCATGCAATATTTATAACCATAAGTATATTATCGCCTATTTTAGCGTGTTTCGTCAAGGAAATTCCATATAAAGTCATTGAAAAGAAAGACTTTTTTGGATCTGACCGCGTTGATAATCGTTCTCAACAAAAGCATGGTAAGGCTTTGCGGTGAATCCGGTGCGGATGTCACGTCTTTGTTTACCGGATAATCCTGATCTGTTTCACATAAACAACTTCGCATGATCCGTCACCTGTATCGTTCCGTGTCATGGAACTGTTCCAGTAAAAATTGTCGGATTGATGGTTGATGCGGACCAGATAGCCTTCGATCTCGACAATATCGTTTTTCCGCACGCGATCGAGTGTGGCGGCGACGTCGCGGTCGGCGGGGATCATGTGCATATTGGCGCTGTAGCGGTGAATATGGCGCGGGTTGAAGTTGAATTTCGAACCGTCTTTATATTCCCAGTAATACCAGCGTCTGCTTTGGGAAATATCCATGTGATCAAGATTGGCGGGGTCTGACATCGGCCCCCAGCCAAGCGCCAGATCGACAGGAGACAGGTCGGCTTCGCGGTCAACCTTGTAATGTTTTTCCGACAGGGTCAGCGCTTTGATCCGGAATGTTGCCAGCGGCGTAATGGCATAGCCGTCTTTGATCGCGACCGGGCTTTGCTGCGCATCGAAATTATCCTGATGCGGCTCTTCCTGCACGGGCAGGCCGTGCGCGGGGTAATCTTGTGAGCGGACCTGTACCGCGCCCCACCCGATCAAAGCGATAAGCAATAATAAAAGAAGAGGGTTTATGCGCATCAAATCAGTGCTGCCGTGTTGTTTTGTGTTCTGTGTGGCGTTGTATTGCGTGTTGCGGTTTGGTTTGTTTCAGGCTGCTTTTTGTAAGCACCCCTTTGTCACCGTCCCTTTATCACTGCTGTGTGCCGTCACACCGCCATATTACCGATTCATCAGTGTAAGCGGAAGGGATTAACAAGATGATAAAAAAGGCGCTTATCATGTCTGACAAGCGCCTTTTGAATATCGGGTAGAGAAGAAA
The DNA here is from genome assembly GCA_030750865.1 of Alphaproteobacteria bacterium. Lineage (GTDB taxonomy): Bacteria > Pseudomonadota > Alphaproteobacteria > Micavibrionales > Micavibrionaceae > JASMHE01. Next base: position 189,667 of record JASMHE010000007.1, on the reverse strand, counting down.
TTAGTCGTCAGACTTTTCGTCTGTCTCTTCTTTTTTCTTCTTTGTTGTCGCTTTTTTCGCAGGTGCTTTTTTCTCTGCTTTTGCGTCTTTCGGTGACTCGTTCAAGGCTGCGCCAAGAATATCACCAAGAGAAGCACCGCTTTCTGTCGAACCGAACTCTTTCAGAGCCTGTTTGTCTTCGTCCAGCTCGCGCTGTTTGATAGACAGACCGACTTTACGGTTCTTGCGATCAACGGAAATGATCTTCGCATCGACTTTCTCGTCAACAGCAAAACGGTCAGGACGTTGTTCTGAGCGTTCACGTGACAAGTCAGCTTTCTTGATGAAGCCTGTGACAGCGTCATTCACAGAGACTTCAACGCCGCCGTCTGTGATGGATGATACTGTACATGTAACAACTTCACCTTTGCTGATGCCGTCAAGCGCGCCAGCAAACGGATCGTTCGTCAGCTGTTTGATACCAAGTGCAACACGTTCTTTTTCAGATTCAATATCCAGAATCTTCACTTTCACTGTATCGCCTTTGTTATATTGCTTGAGCAGCTCTTCGCTGTCTTCTTCCCATGAGATGTCAGACAAGTGAACCATACCGTCAAGATCACCAGGCATACCGACAAACAGACCGAATTCGGTGACGTTGCGTACTTCACCTTCAAGCTCGTCGCCGGCTTTGTGGTTCTTCGCAAACTCTGTCCACGGGTTTTCCTGTGTTTGTTTCAGGCCGAGAGAAATACGACGTTTTTCCTGATCGATTTCAAGAACCATAACTTCGACTTCTTCGGATGTAGAAACAATCTTACCGGGGTGGATGTTTTTCTGTGTCCATGACATTTCAGAAACGTGTACCAGACCTTCAATGCCTGATTCCAACTCAACGAAAGCACCGTAATCAGTAATGTTGTTCACAATACCTTTTACAACATCACCAACGCTGAATTTCTCGGCAATGTTGTCCCACGGATCTGATTCAAGTTGTTTCATACCCAGTGAGATACGTTTGTTTTCTTCGTTGAAGCGGATAATCTGAACATCAACTGTTTCGCCGATTTTCAGAACTTCAGACGGATGGTTTACGCGTTTCCACGAAATGTCCGTGACGTGCAACAGACCGTCAACACCGCCAAGATCAATAAAGGCACCGTAATCGGTGATGTTTTTCACAACACCTTGCAGAACCTGACCTTCGGCCATGTTTTCAAGCAGATCTGAACGTGCTTCTTCACGGGATTCTTCCAGAATGGCGCGGCGTGATACCACGATGTTCCCACGGCTGCGATCCATTTTCAAAATCTGGAACGGCTGTGGTGTGCCCATCAATGGGGATACATCACGGATCGGACGGATATCAACCTGTGAACCCGGCAAGAAGGCAACAGCCCCGCCCAGATCAACAGTGAAACCGCCTTTGACGCGACCAAAAATAATACCGGTGACGCGTTCTTCTTTTTCACATGCTTTTTCCAGTTCAACCCAGACTTCCTCACGGCGTGCTTTTTCACGGGAGAGAACGGTCTGGCCGTCACGGTTTTCCATGCGCTCTACGTAAACTTCGACCTCGTCGCCTGTTTTAATTTCAGGCTCCTGACCGGGTGTAGAGAATTCGCGGATTGAAATGCGGCCTTCTGATTTCAGACCGACGTCAACGATGACGACGTCGTCGTCAACATCTACGATTTTACCTTTAACAACGCTTCCTTCGAAGCTTTTTGACTGCTGTAGTGAATCATCCAGGAGCGCAGCGAATTCCTTGGACTCTGTGTTATCTTCAAGATTTGCGGCTATATGTGCCATAATCTTATTCCTTTCGTAGTTTTGATAGATGCTAACAAGCCCCGGACTACCGGCATAGACGAGCGCACCTTCATAACCCCTGCTTAAAACAGTACAAAAACCAGTCTAAACGGGAGTTGGTCTAGCTTTTTGCATGAATCAGGCGGCGGATCAAGTATTTTCTGCAGTTTTCGATGGGAGTTTTTGATGAGATAGGGAACCGGCTTTAGTGAAATGTTTACCGGTTGCATGGTAAATTCTGCTCATGCGAGAGGTTTTTACATCATCGTCAGAGGAAAAGGCTTGCCGCTTGGGCGCGGCGCATAGCAGCGTTTTTCGGGATTTTTGTTTACAGCATTACGGTCCTGAGGAAAGTGCCGCTTTGCTGGATGGCGCTGATCCGCATGATGCCTCGGCTTGGGCGCGTTATCTGGATAACGATGCTTTGGCCGTTTTCGGTGTCTTTAAAGACGGTGCGCTTGCCGGTGTATCTGAGATTGCGTTCCAGCACGGACGTGCGATCTTTAGCGGATTATTTATCGATCCTGCGTATCGCGGTCAGCGCTTATCAAGTCCGTTGCATGACATGAGACAAAATTACTTGCGCGATATGGCGTTTGACGGCGAAGTTGTCACGCAGATATTACAGGGCAATGTCGCATCTGAAAAAGCCGCTGAACGTCATGGATTTGTGCAGTATGATTGTTGGGAAGAAGATCAGGCACGATATAATTTATACCGTCTGTCACTGTAGATTTATGACAGATCCAGCTGCGCTGTAATGTGATCGATCGCCATATTTTCAACATCATCAATAGTCATATCCGATGTATCAATCGTCACGGCATCTTCGGCGGCCACCAGTGGTGAGGCGGCGCGTTTTTGGTCGCGTTCATCGCGCTGGGCCATATCCAGATAGACCTGTTCATAGGTCAGGTCAGGATCGGAGTCTTTTAATTCGGCAAAGCGCCTCTCGGCGCGCACGTCGGCAGAGGCGGTGACAAAGAATTTTACCGGCGCATCGGGCAGGATGACCGTGCCGATATCGCGGCCATCCAGAATAACGCCTTTGGCGGCTGTGCCGTCTGCCAGTGCGGGCGGATTGGCGGCAAAATCGCGCTGGAATTGGACCAGTGCGGCGCGCACTTTCGGGAATTTACTGGTCCGTGAGGCCAGCTTTCCGGCCATATCGCTGCCAAGTGCGGGATCAGCCAATTGATCGAGCCGTAATGTGTCGTTCAGGCGTGTGGCAATGTGCGCCAGCGCGTCTTCGTCGTCTGTTGCAATGTTTTGATCGTGGGCCATCATGCCGATCAATCTGTAAAGCTTGCCTGTATCCAGCACGGCAAAACCAAGTCGCCCGCCGAGGCGGCGTGCCAGCGTACCTTTGCCGCTGGCGGAATGGCCGTCAATGGCGATGGCGGGGGCAATAGCGGGCATGGTCTGTGTGGTCTTGGTATCTGGCATGGATGGTGTCCGTTTTATTCGGCCTGTTTTGTTTGTCTCGTTTGCTTAAATCTGGTGCGGGTTAGCAGTTTGTCGGGCTTTATCTTAGCGCTTTTCGATTTTCGCGCCAAGTGCTGTCATCAGCGGAATAAAGCGCGGGAAGCTGGTGGCGATCGGTGTGCCGTCATCCACGGATACCGGATTGTCTGTCGCGCAGCCGAGGATCAGGAAGCTCATCGCGATGCGGTGATCGAGTGCTGTCTCAATTTCTGCGCCGCCTGCGGGTGGTTTGCCGTTGCCGTGAATGGTGAGGCTGTCTTCGCCCATTTCAAGCGATACGCCGCATTTTTTCAGCCCTTCGGCGACCATCAACAGGCGGTCACTTTCTTTGACGCGCAGTTCGGCCAGATCGGTCATGCGTGTTGTACCGTCGGCACAGGCGGCGACCATCGACAGGACCGGGAATTCATCAATCATGCTGGGCACGCGGTCTGCGGGCACATCAATGCCCTTGAGCGGTCCGTTATAGCGCACATGCAGGTCGGCGACAGGCTCGCCCGCCATATCGCGTTCATTTTCAATGGTGATGTCCGCGCCCATTTCAATCAGGGTGGTGAAAATACCTGCGCGGCGGTCATTCATACCGATATTGTCAAGGCGGATGTCGGACCCCGGTGTCAAAATGGCCGCAACCACAGGAAACGCCGCAGAGCTCGGGTCCGCCGGAATGACGATGTCGCATCCTGTCAGTGCGGGTTTTCCGGTGATGCTGATCGCATATGCGCCGTTTTCAAGGCGCTCTGTTTCAACGGTGGCGCCGAAATGCCGCAACATGTTTTCGGTGTGATCGCGGGTGGGTTTGGATTCGATAACGGTTGTTTTACCGTCTGCGTTCAGGCCGGCCAGCAGGATCGCTGATTTGACCTGTGCCGAGGCCACGGGCAATTCATATGTAGTCGGGCGCAGGGCAGAGGAGCCTTGTACAATCAACGGCAGGCGGCCTTCGTTTTTGTCAATGAAGGACGCGCCCATTTGCGCGAGCGGTTTCATCACGCGGCCCATCGGGCGTTTTGTCAGGGACGCATCACCCGTGAAGGATGTATTGAAGTCATATCCGGCGACCAGCCCCATCAACAGGCGTGTTGATGTGCCGCTATTGCCCATATCCAGCACGCGGTCAGGCGCGGTCAGGTTTGTCAGGCCGTTGCCTTTTATAACCCATGTGCCGTCTTCTTGTGCGGTTACCTCTGCGCCGAGGGCGCGGGCCGCATCAGCCGTGCACAGTACGTCTTCGCCTGTCAGTATGCCTTTGACGGTTGTTTTACCCTCTGCCAGCAAGCCGAACATAATGGAACGGTGGGACATGGATTTGTCACCGGGCACATCCACGTCACCCCGCAGGGCAGGGGATTTGCCGGATATATATGATATAGCGTCACGATGATGTGTCATGGCTTTTTAGATACATGGAGCGCCCCGAAAAAGAAAGAGCGAATTTAGTCTTTCGGTAATTTTCCGCTATAGTTTTTCAGGAAAGTCATGAATTCCTCCTGCGGGATGGCTTTGCTGTACAAGAAGCCCTGTACTTCGTCGCAGCCATTTTCTTTCAGGAATTCCTGTTGCGGTACGGTTTCCACCCCTTCGGCGATGACTTTCAGGCTAAGCGAATGCCCAAGATTGATGATGGTTTTTGTGATCGTGCCATCATCCGGATTTTCCAGTACATTGCGGACAAAGGATTGGTCGATCTTCAGGCGGTCAATCGGGAATTGACGCAGATAGGCAAGGGAGGAATATCCCGTGCCGAAATCGTCAATGGCCAGTTCGACGCCGACATCGTGCAATTCGCGCAGGACGGAAATGGTGTAATTGATATCATCCATGAAGATGCTCTCGGTCACTTCCAGTTCCAGCTTGTGCGGGGGAAGGCCGGTTTCTTTTAAAACCTCTTTGACGAGTCTGACAAGGTTGCCTTCGTAGAATTGCGCGCCGGATACGTTCACGGCAACGCGCAGATGGTCATATCCGGCGGCATGCCATTCGGCGGCCTTGCGGACAGCATCACGCAGAACACGTTCACCGATCGGCACAATCAGGCCGGATTGTTCGGCAATCGGAATGAAATCACCCGGTGAAATGAAATGACCGCCTTCTTCGCTGTCATCCTTTTTCCACCAGCGGATCAATGTTTCCGCCGAAATGACCTGTTCGGAGTTTAAATCCAGCTGTGGCTGGAAGTAAACGACCAACTCGTCCGTTTCAAGCGCTTTACGCAGATTGCGCAAAATCTCGAACCGTTTCTGGATGGCCTCGTCGAATTCTTTGGAATATTCCTTGATCTGGTCGCGGCCATCTTCTTTGGCGCGGTTTAAGGCAATATCGGCACTTTTTAGAACGCGGTCAACGTCACGGCCGTTATCCGGATATGTCGCAACCCCGATCGAGCCGCGAATCTGGAAGTCTTCGTTAAAGATACGGTATGGCTCGTTTTTAACGATGGAGGCCACTTGTTCGGCGATTTCCATTGCATCGCTGACCTGCGTGTTATTGAGTTGCATGGCGATGGCAAATTCATCCTCGCCCGTCCGTGCGACAAAGGCCCCTTGCGGCAGCTCATCTTCCAGACGCTTGCCGACGGTCCGCAGCAGGGCATCGCCGACCGAGTGACCGACCGTATCGTTAATATCTTTGAAATGGTCCAGATCCATCGTCACAATGGCAAAGCGGCATGGTTCCAGTTTTTCCAGCATGTGAATACGGCTATTCATGCGCTGGATGAAATAGGTACGGTTGGGCAGGCCGGTCAACGTATCGTAATAGGCCAGTTTGTGAATCTGGCTTTCGGCGGAATCTTTGACTTGCGAGATATTGCGGGCATTCTGGAAGACCAGATCCATTGCGATATTCACGGCTTCGCCGATTTCATCTCTGGAACTGTATGGTGACTCGTTTACGGTCGGGCTTTCCGGATTTTTACTGGCGGCCAGCAGATTTTCACGCAGGAATAAAACCGGTTTCAACAGCCATTGTCCGATCAAAGTCATCAGCAGCAATGTCATGATCCCCGTAATCACTGACATGACGGTCAGGCGTTTGAACATAATGGTCCAGACGCGGCGCTCGATATGATTGGCAGGAATTTGCACCTGAATAAAGAACGGAATGTCCATATGCGCCGTGTTCAGGAAGAAGTGATATGTTTTGGCTTTGGCATCGTAATAGCCGTTATGCCTGTAAATATCCCGTGTCGAGACATCGGGTGTGGCCGGATTGCCGAATTGCGTCTGTTTTTCAAAATTGCGGTCATAGATGGTCAGGCTGTCCGCGCGGCCGGATTTTAAAATGGTCTGTGCGACGCTATCGTCAATGAACTTTTCCGGGGATGTCTCTGGACTTTCCGATGATTTTTGCGCCAGATGGGGCAAAATTGCGACTTCCGATCGCAGGCGCAGACGCTCAAGCTCGGTTGCTTTTTCGTTCTGCATCGCCATGAAAAGGCCTGCGCTTTGTGTCAGCAGCAGACAAATGAAAATCGATAAAGAGATGCGCCAGCTGAGTTTACCTTGCCAAACGCTGAAAATTTCTTTGATGGAAAAATATGTTCTGTAAGAGAATATCCGCCGCCGCAGCGATGTCAGGGAAGTTGAAATGTTCGCAGTCAGGGTCCGCATGATATTTTTCTCTAGAGTGGTCTTACGTCTTTTCTTTTTCTTACTGTTGCGTGCGGCAAATACGTGTAGCAAAGCGTGCCGGGGAGGGATCAAAGAAACGGTTTTATAAAAACAGACCTATTCTACGTGAGATTGTAGAACAGGAAAATCAGATTCTATCGTTTTTTGCCCCTGTATGCAATGCGTACGCAATGTGTACACAACGTCTTTTCCAGACTCTATAGTAGGCTTAAACCTCTTAATGAAGTCTTTATACCGCGTTGAAAAACAATATTTTCCGTCATTGTGTGGATGTGCATTCTTGCGACGTCTTGGTGGCCGTATTGCAGGCGGTATTAAGCACAGTATGCGTATTGTTATTTAAGGGGGGTGTTGCGTTGTTATCAGGCGATGCTCGGGCGTGCTTTTTTGCGCGGGTACGGCCCATTTTGCCTCAAATTTTAGATGATTTCGTATAAAATAACGATTTTTTAATTCTTATGTCAAATAATGGGATGTGACAGAAAAGGGGTGACCTGTGGTTTTTGTCCGGTTTTCTATGCGGGTTTTCTATGGTTGAAAATCATGCCGGTATTGCGCAAGACCAGTATTACGAAAGCCGGGTATCACAGGAAAAAGCACACGATTTACGAAAGTAAAACGAAAAAATATAAGCAAGAAAAACAAAAATAACATTGCCGTTTGGGGGCAATAATTGGTGGGTGAAAATATGGAATTTATATCGGAGAGTCCGGAACATCACTTTTTGGTGATTGCGGAGAAAGTCAAGGCTAGTAAAGGAGCTGACAAAGGGGATTGGCTCGCGGCACGGATCAATTTTGCATCGGATATCGATCATAAAAAGGTTTTGATGAAACCATTGATGATCAAGCCGGTGCTGGAGGAATTGCAGGAAAAGAGCGAAGCGCTGTTTTCCAATTTCAAGCAAGACATGGAAGCGCAGGATGATTTGATCGTCTATCATTTCCTTGATGGCGATATTGTCTTGTTGCGTGAAACCAAAACTGACGATGAAAAACGGGCTTTTACGAATTTATATAACGATATGCAGGCGGCCGCAGGCAAGGATATATGCGAGTTTTTCGATATGACGAAATCCGATTATGCCTTTCATAAGCTGGTCGATGATAAATTCATAGAAACGGAAAAGATACGGGCCTATTTGTCACTGGCCGATGTCAATAAGTTGCGCAGTATTCCGCTGCGCCGTGATCGCCGCGAAGATCCGGTGGTTCTGATGGTCGAAGATGATGCCTTTACCGCCGAATATGCCGAAAATATCCTGAGCAAAGAATACACAACCGTGATTGCGCGATCCGGCGAGGAAGCGCTGATTGCCTATATCGAGCATGCGCCTGATATTGTGTTCATGGATATTCATTTGCCGGGGCTGAACGGTCATCAGACATTAAACACGATGTTGCGCATTGATCCGCGTGCCCATGTGGTGATGCTGAGCGTTGATGCGGTGAAAGATAACATTGTCAATGCGAACAAAATCGGCGCGGCCGGATTTTTGAAAAAACCGTTTTCCAGCGACCGGTTGGTACATGCCGTACGCAAGTCACCCTATGTGACGACGGTGGTGGCGCCAGCTGATCCTGTGCCGGATGATGTTGTATCGACATCGGTGCATTAATGTGAACGGTTTTTCGGGCCGGATGGGCGGACAGAGCCGAGCAGTCTGCACCCCAAAAAACGATATGTCGGCGATATGTCGCAAGACAGGCGCGGCAAGGCGGCCAGATAAGACGCCAGCGCAAGACGAACGGGCGAACGATAGCGCATAACAGTTTTAAGATCGCAGCATTTTTCATCGCTTTGTTGTGAGCCAAAGAAAAACCCTGATCTCTGTCGAGGTCAGGGCTTTTTCTATCTTTTTATGATTGCGGCGTGATGCCGCCCGTTTTGCGCCTATGACGCAACGGAAATTTCTTCGTCCTTCACGGCATTGTCGCCTTTGCTTTCGAAATCCTCGGCTTTCAGGATACGGTTGCGTGTTGCGGCCTGATACGCGACTTTTGCGTGTTCACTGCAGTAAGGCAAGCCGGACATTTTCTTGCAGCCGCAGAATGTGAAGTCATCATCTTGCGGATCGCCGATTGGCCAGCGGCACATACGTTCTGTCAGGTCGGCCATCGCAACACCTTTGCCTGTAAATTCGACTTTTGGTGCTGTTTTTGCCTTTGGCGCTGCTGTTGCGGCAGTCGGTTTCTTTGCAACGGCCTTTTTAGGCTCTGCAACAGGCTTCGCAGTGGCTTTCTTGTTATTCTGTTGGATTGGAGACATCCGGTTGGAAAGCTTCAGACGGTGTGCTTTCCCGATCACGGCATTACGGGTGACGCCACCAAGTTCTTTGGCGATCTCGGCAGCGGTTCTGCCTTCGCCCCATAGTTTTGTTAATAGTTCAACGCGGTCTTCTGTCCAGCTCATTTGATTTGTCTCCCACAAATTCACACAGTTACACAACGGCAATCAAGCCATTGAAAATAATAAATAAATTCACATATCTGTAAGATGTTTTTGACTGTAGCAGGCTCGAGTCCGGCTGCCCAGATAAAGATCGGTTTTTTGATTCCTTATCCACAAAATTCCCGAAAAGATGTTTTTTTGATGGTGTGAGCGTGATGAAAATACGGCCGGTTTCGCGCGGTGGCTTTATTTATCAAGGGGAAAAGGAAGAAAATGGATGGCAAAAGAAAGGCAGGGTGGCGGGATGCCTGTGTGAAAATTGCCCCTGTGGAGATTACCTGTGTGGAGATGTGCTTGTGCGCGGGGGTGTCAGTGCGCAGATGTGCTGTGCATTTAGGGTGACAGGCACGTTTTGCGTGGCCTGAGTGGTCAGGCGGGGTGAGGTGATTGGCAAGGTATGCTCTGATCCGCTTTTAATATGCACGGTGACAGCGGTTCGTCTGTGCGGAGAACGTGCAGGCCGAATGCAGCGTGCTGTACGGGCGGCGGGCAATGTGGGTGGCGGGGTGACCGATGAGACGTGACAGATGTTGTACGTGTCTGTGTCTTAGGCGTTGTGGTCCAGTCCCCAGACGCGGTAACGGTCGGGGTCGTCAATCCATCGCGGGTCAACCTTGACATGAATTTTCAAGTGGATGTCGCGTTCCAGCATATCGGCGAGTTCTTTGCGGGCCTCGATCCCGACGGATTTAATGGCTTGCCCGCCTTTACCGAGAATAATTTTGCGATGCCCGTCTTTGGTGACATAGACAATCTGGTCCACTTTGGCGCTGCCATTATCGAATTCTTCCCAGTTTTCCGTTTCAACCGTCAGGTTATACGGCAATTCCTGATGGAAGCGGTGAAACAGCTTTTCACGTGTGATTTCCGCCGCCAGCAGACGCATCGGCATGTCGCTCATCTGGTCTTCGGGGTAATGAAACGGCCCTTGCGGCAGGCGATTGGCGATATCGTCCAGCAAATCATCCAGCCCTTTTTCTTTTAAGGCTGAAATCATGAAGGTGGCATCAAACGCATATTCGGCATTTAATTCTTTGGATAAGGCCAGCAGGGTTTCGGGCTGGATGGCATCAATTTTATTCAGCACCAGAATGACCGGCTTTTTATGGTTGGCATCGCGCAGGGTTTGCAGAATTTCACGTGTCCCATCGTGATATTTTTTGCGCGAGGCATCAACGACAACGATGACGGCATCGGACTCCGCTTCGCCTTCCCATGCGGCGGTAATCATTGCTTTTTCGAGTTTCTTCTCTGCCTTGAAAATGCCGGGTGTATCGACAAAGATGATCTGGCTGTTGTCATGCACCATGATGCCGCGCACGATGGTACGTGTTGTCTGTACCTTTGGCGAGACGATGGTGACTTTACTGCCGACCAGCGCATTCATCAGGGTGGATTTTCCGGCGTTGGGCGCGCCGATAACGGACACAAAGCCACAGCGCTGCTGATCGGATTCCGGCGAGGGGGTCTTATCGGTCATGCTTTTCCTTTTCAATGATATCGAGTAACAGGGCCGCTGCTTTTTTCTCTGCGCCGCGGCGTGAATGATCTTTTGCGGTGACGGGTTCAAGCCCTTCTATGGTCACGCGGATTTCAAAAATCGGGGCGTGATCCGGTCCTTCGGTGCTGATGATTTCATAGGACGGCAGCGGTAAGGCGCGGCTTTGCGCCCATTCCTGCAGGGCGGTTTTGGGTTCGCGGGGGGCTTTGTCCATATGGTTGATGCGTTGCCCCCAAATGGCCGGAATAATACGGTAACAAGCGTCATATCCGCCATCCAGATACGCCGCCCCAATCAGGCTTTCGACGCAATCGGCCAGAATTTTTTTGTTGTGATGGCCGCCTGCCGCACGTTCGGCATCGGAAAACAGAATATACTTACCCAGCCCGATTTCGATGGCGATATCAGCGAGTGTATGGCCCTGTACAAGGGCGGCGTGCCGCTTGGCTAGATTGCCTTCGACCTCATCAGGGAATGTTTTGTAAAGCAGGTCGGCAATGGCCAGCCCGACGACGCGGTCGCCCAGAAATTCAAGCCGTTCATAACTGTGATGTGTTTCCATGCTGGAATGTGTCATTGCCATTTCGAGCAATGTTTTATCACGGAAATGATAGGCGATGCGATCTTCCAGTGGCGTAAACGCGGTGCTGTTCATTGCTGGTCGGGTCCGATTTTCGTGAAAAGGCGGTTATAACGAATGGTCCAGGGCCATTTCCAGAATTCATAGAATGCGGCTTTGCCGTTTGTCGAGAAAAACAGCAAGGATGCACGGCCGACAATATTTTCCAGCGGCACAAAGCCGACAAATTCGGTTACGCGGCTGTCTTGGGAATTGTCGCGGTTATCGCCCATCATAAAGTAATGCCCGTCCGGTACGGTATAGGACGGCGTATTATCAAGCGGCATTTTGTCGGATTCTTCATAGATCGAGTGGCGAATGCCGCCGGGCAGTGTCTCCATATATTCCATCATGGTGACGGTGCGGCCGTTTTCTTCAACCTCGCGCAGGCCGAGAGCATTGCGCGGGACAATCTGGTTATTGATGTAAAGACGGCCGTTTAAGACCTGTACCGTATCGCCGGGCATACCGACCACGCGCTTGATATAATCAATAGATGTGTTTGTCGGCAGTTTAAAGACGATGACATCGCCGCGTTCGGGCAATTTGCCGCCGCTCCAGACGCGATCTTCGATCGGGGCAAGGCCGAACGGGAAGGAATAGCGGGAATAGCCGTAAGAAAATTTATTCACGAACAGATAATCGCCGATTTTCAGGGTCGGGCGCATGGAACCGGACGGAATATTGAACGGTTCGAACAGAAAACTGCGGATCAGCAGGGCGAAAATGACGGCAATAGCCGCTGTTCTCAGCGCATCCATCCATTCTTCGCGGGCATTTAACGGCGGCTGTGTTTTGGTGGCGTCATCGTGGTTTTCGTGATGTTTTGGGGCATCGACAGGCATTTCGGGCGCAGCGTTTTGTGCGGGGCCGCTGTCTTTTGTGCCGGCGGATTTTTCCTCGCTGATTTTCTCTTTTGCAGAGTCTGCTATGATGGTGTTGTCATCCATAAAGTGTTTTGTAAACAATCTGTGCGCCGAACACCAGTGCTTATTGTATTTTCAGCTGTTTTTTTGCGGGATTTCAGGCGTTGATGTCGCCTTCGCCGTGCCTTAGCGGGCTTCGATGATTACAAAGGCTTGCGCGTAGGGCGGCTCGTCCGTCAGGGCAATGTGGACATGCGGCGCTGTGCCGGACGGACATTTTGCGGCCAGTGCATCGGCGGCTTTGCCGTGCAGGGTCAGGGACGGGCGGCCGGATTGCGGATCGTTTGTAATCTCAAAATCGGTCATGTTGATGCCGCCGCGAATGGCGGTGCCCAGTGCTTTGCTGGCGGCTTCTTTGGCAGCAAAACGTTTGGCCAGACTGCAGGCTTGTGCGGCGACGCTGCCATATTGCAGGGCGCGTTTTTGTTCGCTCGCAGTGAAACAGCGCATCAGGAAACGATCGCCAAAGCGCGAGAAAAGCTTTTCAACGCGGCGGATATCAATCAGATCATTGCCGATGCCGATAATCATGGCTGGTTTTTATCCTTTTGTTGTGTACGCGCGGTGCGCTTGGTTGAAGGTTTGCGCGCCTGCTCTTGTTCTTGTTTCTGTTCTGGCTCTTTGGCCTGTTTGCCTGCTTGTTTGCGGGCTTTTGCTTTGATGGCCTCGATCCGCGTGCGCTGTTTTTGATACAGGTTGTGCAGGATCATGACAGGATAATACATGATGCCGTATGTGATAAACCAGCATAAAAAGGCGCAGATATAGCCGCCTGTCAAAAGCGGCAGGAAAAAGCCGAGCGGTTTTGACAATAAAAAGTCCCAGAAGGCGGACGGGTCGTCAATCAACAGGGAAAAAGCAGTCGTTTCGGTCAGATGCATCATATCGGTAATGCCAAGCGCGGTAAAAATGCAGATGCCGAGCTTGTAGGCGATAAAAAACATGAACGGGAACGTCCACGGATTGCCGATCAGCGTGCCCAGAAGCCCGGTGAACACATTGCCTTTGACCAATCGGGACAGGATAAAGGCCTGCAGTAAATGCGTGCCCAGAAGCGGTGTCCATGACACAGATGTGCCGCAGGCAAGTCCGGCTGTGATTTTATAGACCGAGTCGCCGGTACGGAAAATCCGGTGCCAGAAATAATAAACAGTGCGTTCCCATCCCATGCTGGGCCACAGAAATTCACGGCTTTTTTTCCAAAAGCCCGGTGATTTGCGTGGTTTGAAGATAGACATGGTTGTTACGGTCCTGCCAGAGTTGCGTTTTTATGTTTCACGCTTTTACAGTATTTGGCCGTATGTGGGAAGTCAGATTGCATAAAAAGCCGCAGGAAAAGATCGCAGAATATCATGTGAGCCCCGCAAAAGATGCATAGCATGTATGCGGTACTTAATTATATGTTTTTCTTGACTCGGAGCGGTAACATAGTATATACAGTATGCATTAACTGAAACGACTAACTAGAGGAGTAAGCAATGAGCCAAGCCGACATCAAAACTGCCGACTTGACTACAGAAGTGAAACCACAAGAATCTTTCCGCAACGCAGCTGATTACAGCGAGTTCGAGAAGTTTCAAATCAGACGTGAAGCAATGGCAAGTGCTGTCAAAAATACAGGCGCTTTGTCACCGAATTCACAACGTCTTATCGCTTCTACGCTTCGTATCGGCTAAGAGAGAGCCTTTACGTATTATTCGAAGTAAAGCCGCGGGTTTTCGCGGCTTTGTTTGTTTCAGAACCCTTTTTTTCATCACAATTCTGTCTTTTTGCATAGGTGCGTTCCGGCGGGTTGCGAATATGCCGGTATTCACCTTGTGGCGTTTTGTTGTTCCCTGTGTGCGGCGATGTTAGAAACGGTGCGATGGGCTGGCTTTGTCGCCGGTTTGCAATTTGCACGGGAAGTGACATATGTCTGATGATAAATTTGATGCATTGATGGAACAATATGCGGCGCTGGAAAAATTTGTGGCGCGGCGTTTTGACGAGATTTCGATGGAAATCAATGCAACATCCCAACAAATGGATTTTGCCGAAGAAACATTTACCAAGCGCTTTGCCGAAATGTTTGAAACGATACAGGCGCTGTCATATCAGGGGGATGGAAAATCGCCTGCCAATGTCGGGGTTGAACTGAGTGCGGTAATCGCCGTCACCGAAAATGCGGCCAATACCATTCTGGACGCGGCGGAAATGATAAAGGGATTGACCAAGCAGATTGAAGAAAAGGCCGGTGACGACCGTTACCGTGCCACCGTAACGGCTATTCAAAAAGAATTGCTGAATATTTATATGGCGTGCGAATTTCAGGATATTACAAGCCAGCGTATTACACAGGCCGTGAACGAATTAAATGATGTTGAACTGGAAATGTCAAAGGCGCTGGAGGAGCTGGGTATTGAAAAACCGCGCCCCAAAGCGCCGGAAGAGATTGTCGGACAGGTTTCGACACAAGATGAAATTGACGATTTGTTCGACTGATAACGTGTTAGAATGTATAGATTTTTCAGGATATCTATTCCAATTTGGATGGTTTCAAGATAGAATATAAGATGTAGCGAAATGGTTAAATATATGCACAATCGCAAGACAGCGATTATTCATACATAATAAAACACAAAGAATAAAAACGCCTGTATAGAATCAATGGAAGAATTTAGTGCAACCCTTTTAAGGGAAAAATTTATTCTCGAAGGTATCGAACAGAAGGCCGACCGCAAAGAAATTGCGACCGGAAACAGGCTGATTTTGCCATTGATATC
Organism: Alphaproteobacteria bacterium; assembly: GCA_030750865.1. Lineage (GTDB taxonomy): Bacteria > Pseudomonadota > Alphaproteobacteria > Micavibrionales > Micavibrionaceae > JASMHE01. The sequence continues at coordinate 174,500 of JASMHE010000007.1, read as the reverse complement.
CCCGAACGGGAACGTCCGCGAAGAATATATTATCCGTAGCCAGAATATGCACACGGCCGTGCGCTATGCGAGTTTGATGGCCAAAGAATTTTACCGCACCGGTCCGATGATGTCGCGTAAAGACAATGTCGATTGGCAGGATATGTTCAAGCAGGTCATGCGCGGTTACGAAGAAAAATGGAACCCCGGCTATTGGATTTGCGTGTATCACAAGGGGCAGATTATTTTCGAGGACGGGATTGTGAAACGGCCAGCCTTGCTGGATATCATCGAAAAGTGTGATGCGCAGAACCCGAATGATTACGACCATTCCGTGAAACTGGCCAAAGATGCGTTTCAGCAGGTCGGGTCGGAATATAATATCAAGCATGATTCAAACATTGCCATGCTGATCAATGTCACAGAACAGGTCGGTAAATGTGCCGCTGTCGTACGGGGGCCGAACAGAAAGACAACGTTTAATTTCACAGCGCGTCGTACCGAAGATCACAAAGTGCAGGTTGCGCAGTGCCTGAATATTTCCGCTGCGTTTCTGGAAGGTATTCAGGTTGCATTTTCTGCGGGTATGATCCGCGAAAAACTGCGTTTGGGCTTGATTGACAAGTTTTCCAGCGATGCGAAAAAAGGCGAAGATGCAGGCGCACTTCTGGGGCGGCTTAATCTGGTGATTAACCAGTTCGAAAATCTACTGGATGTGCATTACCGCCCTGAGCGTCCCGAATTTTCACATATGATTGATGAAGCATCGGCCTATATGAACCGTTTGCATCAGCAGGAATTAAATGCACAGAAGGAAGCCGAGCAGCAGGCCCAAGAAGAGGCTGCCGCCGCCGATGAAGATGGCGTGCCGGATGTGCCGGAAGAAATTTTGCAAGAGGCAGAAAAAGCGGCGCAAGACGCTGGCGCTGACATGGATGCAGATGTAACCAAAGATGATGGTGTGTCCGGTACGGATGATAAAAAATCCTGATGGCAGGGGGCGGCGCAGTCCGCTGTCGCATGACAGACAAGACAGGACATAAGACAGGACATAAGACAGGAAACAGGATATGAAAAAAGGGCCTTTTGAAAAGGCCCTTTTGTAATTTGCGGTCTATGTCTTGACCGTATCTTTTGGAATTGATTATGCGGCTGTGGCCATGCGGCGCAGAACATAATGCAAAATGCCGCCATTTTTGTGGTAATCAATTTCATCATCCGTATCGATCCGGCATAACAGCGTTACGTCTTTTGTGCTGCCGTCTTCGTAGGTAATAGACATGGTAATGTCTTGCCCCGGTTTCAGACCGCCTGCAAGACCGGCGATTGAAAAACGTTCCTTGCCGGTCAGGCCGAGTGTTTTGCGGTCAACACCGTCTTTGAACTGTAGCGGCAGAACGCCCATGCCGATCAGGTTTGAGCGGTGAATCCGTTCAAAGCTCTCGGCAACCACGGCTTTGACACCCAACAGGCGCGTGCCTTTGGCCGCCCAGTCGCGGGATGATCCTGTGCCGTATTCTTTACCGGCAATGACCACCAGATCCTGTCCTTCATCGACATATTTCATGGCGGCATCATAAATGGATGTCTGTTCGCCTGACGGGATATGCAATGTGAAGCCGCCTTCAATGTCGTCCAGCATCTCGTTCTTGATGCGGATATTGGCAAATGTGCCGCGCATCATGACTTCGTGGTTACCACGGCGTGAACCGTAAGAGTTAAAGTCACGGACATCAACCCCGTGTTCGGTCAGATAATGCCCGGCAGGAGAGTCTTTCTTGATGGCCCCTGCGGGGGAGATATGGTCTGTCGTGACGGAATCACCCAGCAGCGCAAGGCAGTATGCATCTTTGATATCTTCGCCTGCATCGACTTCGTTTGTCATGCCGTCAAAAAATGGCGGGTTTTTCACATAGGTGGAGTCTTCATCCCAGCCATATGTTTCGCCTTCGGTATCACCGGCAATTTTTTGCCATTCGGCTGTGCCGTCAAAAACGTTGGCATAACGTTTTTTGAACATCTCCGGCGTGACGGCCGTTGCCATGAGTTCTTGTATTTCCTGCGGTGTTGGCCAGATATCTTTCAGGAAGACATCATTGCCGTCCTTGTCTTGTCCGATCGGATCGTTATACAGATCGACCTTCATGCTGCCCGCAAGCGCGTAAGCCACAACAAGCGGCGGCGAGGCCAGATAGTTGGCTTTCACATGGGGGCTGATCCGGCCTTCGAAGTTCCGGTTGCCGGACAGAACGCCACAGACGGTCAGATCACCTTCTTCGATAGCGTGCTGGATCGGTTCCGGTAACGGGCCGGAGTTACCGATACAGGTGGTACAGCCATAACCGACAAGGTTAAAGCCGAGCTTGTCCAGATCATCCTGCAATTCCGCTTTTTCCAGATAATCGGTAACGACCTGTGAACCTGGCGCGAGGGATGTTTTGACCCACGGTTTGACGCTCAGCCCTTTTTCAAGTGCCTTGCGTGCCACAATGCCCGCGCCGATCATGACGGACGGGTTGGATGTGTTCGTGCAGCTCGTGATCGCGGCGATTGTTACATCACCGTGGTGCAATTCGTAATCTTCGCCTTTCACGGGAATGCCTTTGCCGTTACATTCGATTTCACATTCTTCTTCGGACAGCATGCCGCCTTCGCTCATCAGGCTGCCTTCGGCCCCGACGGGGTCGGTGTGTAGCGTATCGGCGATATAATGCTCGAATGTTTGCGCCGCTTTGGATAGCAGGATTTTGTCCTGTGGCCGTTTCGGTCCGGCGATGGATGGTTCGACATCCCCCAGATCAAGGTGAAGCGTATCTGTAAAGACGGGTTCGTGGCCCGGTTCGCGCCACAAGCCTTGTTCTTTGGCATAGGCTTCGACGAGTTTGACGCGGTGCGGATCACGGCCTGTGAATTCCAGATAGCGCAGCGTTTCGTCATCAATCGGGAAGAAGCCGCATGTTGATCCGAATTCCGGTGCCATATTGCCCAATGTTGCGCGGTCAGGCAGGGTCATGTGATCCAAGCCGTCGCCGTAAAATTCAACAAATTTACCGACCACGCCTTTTTCGCGCAGCATTTGTGTGACGGTCAGCACAAGGTCTGTGGCGGTTGCCGCTTCTTTGAGCTTGCCTGTCAGTTTAAAGCCGATGACTTCGGGGATCATCATGGTAACGGGTTGCCCCAGCATGGCGGCTTCGGCTTCGATCCCGCCGACACCCCAGCCAAGCACCGCAAGGCCGTTAATCATGGTCGTGTGCGAGTCGGTACCGACGCATGTGTCGGGATAGGCCACCATTTTGCCGTTCTGGTCTTCTTCGGTCCAGACGGTCTGGCCGAGATATTCAAGGTTTACCTGATGGCAGATGCCTGTGCCCGGCGGCACAACGCGGAAATTTTTGAAGGCGTCCTGTCCCCAACGCAGGAAAGAATAGCGTTCGCCGTTTCGCTCGAACTCGCGCTCCACATTTTTCTGGAACGCTTTGGCAGAGCCGAATTCATCAACCATGACAGAGTGGTCAATCACCAGATCAACCGCGTTGAGCGGGTTGATTTTCTGGGCATCACCGCCCAGATTTTGCATGGCTTCGCGCATGGCGGCCAGATCGACCACAGCGGGAACGCCTGTAAAATCCTGCATCAAAACGCGGGCCGGACGATAGGCAATTTCGTGATCGGTGCGGCCGTTATTATCCAGCCATGATTTAATCGCTTTCACATCGTCGGTATCGACAGACCGCCCGTCTTCAAAGCGGATCAGATTTTCCAGCAGTACCTTCATCGTAAACGGCATTTTCGAAATATCGCCGATTTGCTCTTCGAGGGCTTTGAGGCTGAAATAATCATAGGATTTGCCGTCAACATCCAGTGTGCGGCGTGTTTTGAGTGTGTCTTGACCTGTATGTGTCATTTATCTGTGTCCCCTAGAATCGTGTGTCACGTTTAAAAATGATAGAATTTATATCGCTTACGCTAAGAAAAATGTGCCATTTCCCGAAAATGTCAAAAATTTTCAACACATATTAGCATGACTTGGAAAAGATAAAAATAGGTTAACAGTATGTTTTTGAAGGAAAAATATGAAAAAAGCGGAAATGTCACGAAATCGGACAAATTATGACTTATTTCTGCCACATTTGCGGGCGATGATGGACAATAGAGCAATTCATTATCTCTGCATGGGTCACCCCGACCCGAGAGTTGAATGAGTTAAGATATCAGCATGACGAGTAACTTAATCATACCGCCGATCTCCCCAGGTCGGCGGTTTTTTTGATGTGCTGTTTTTCAGGTGATTTGCACGAAGTGTGCAATAGGAAAGTGTTCGATCGACTTGTAGCAGGACTGTGCCGCGTGCCTCTTGTGCGATTGATCGCCGCGATTAATAGCGGGCCGCGCGGCAGATTTTTGTGATGCGCGCATATTCCTGTGGCGAGTCGACCTGTGCCTGTCGCCGTTTCATTTCCGTTTGCAGATTTGATATTTTGGTCATGACAGCATGCTGGATATGTTTTGCCATTGTTTCTTGTACGCGCGGAATTTCGGCTTTGCGGTATGGTCCGGCGACATCAATGGCCTTGATGGCGCGTTCAACCGCTGTGGCGATCTGTTTCGAATATTTATTGAACACCTGACGATCCACGCGCACATGCTGTTTTTCATGTTTCAGGATTTCTTCGCGGCAGGGGCTGTAATTGAATTCTTTGGCGATATAGATTTTCGGCGCAAGATCAATGGTGACGTTGATTTTGTCGTACCAGATGCAGGCGGCGTCCTGATAGGTATATTCCTGCATTTTCCATGAAATATTGACACCAAGACGCGGTTCGTCTTCGCGCAGGCCGCCTGTGACCATGTCGGCCCCGAGCGCGCGGGAATCCGCATCCTGTCTTTTCAGGCGGGTTAATTCTTCGCTGCTGTAACGGAATTCGTACTGAATATCGGCACTGCGGGGCTGAATATGGACTTGTGGCTGGGTGACCGCAGAACAATCCGCCGATGCAAGCATCATCAACCCTGTGACTGCTGCTGTATCAATCCCCATAACCATTTTATGCTGTTACCCTCCGGAAAGTATCCTATGAAAAGTGACGATATCGTCTTTTATTGTCTTTGCGCGCCTCATCATACGCCCTTCTATCTTAATCGGTTAGTTATAATAATCCCTTAACAAACACGGCAATCTGGATTAAAACAGAGCCATAGACGGGAAATTGGTGCAAAAAGCGCCGTTTCGGGCTTGTTTTTTCGGTCTGTATTGACCATTTATCGCATAGACACCGCGCACGTGGATGGTGTGTAACGTTATCGAACAAAGGATTTATCATGGAATTTATCGGCAGACTTCTTGTGGTGCTTCTGGATATTTATTTCTGGATTATCATTATTTCCGTTGTGATCAGCTGGTTGATCGCATTTGATGTGGTCAATGCCCGTTCGGCACAGGCGCAAAACCTGATCCGGCTGTTAAATAAAGCCACCGATCCGGTGTATCGCAGATTGCGCAAATTCATTCCGGATATTGGCGGCATTGATATTACGCCGATGATCGTGATCTTTGCGCTTGTGTTGTTACAGAACTTCATTCGCAATATTTTCATTTACGGATAAGGCGGCAAATACACGCCATATTCGGCATCAACCTGTTCGTACCTGACCAGAAAGGACCATGACATGACAACAACAGACATTATCAGCGGCAAAGAAATTTCAGGCCGTATCAAGGACGAGATCGCCGCACAGGTCACAGAGCTGAACACGCGCGATATTTTCCCGACACTGGCGGTTATTCTGGTGGGTGATGATCCGGCCAGCCATGTGTATGTCGGTAACAAAATCAAGGCGTGCGAACGCACAGGCATCCGCAGTATTGAAAAGAAGCTGGATGCCGATGTCAGTAAAGACGAATTATTATCCGTTATTGCGGAATTGAATGATGATCCGGCCGTGCACGGGGTGTTGTTACAATTGCCGTTGCCTGAGGCGTTGCAACCTTACACGAACGAGATGATCGATGCCATATCACCGGACAAGGATGTCGATGGTCTGCACCCGTTGAATGCGGGCCGCTTGGTGGCTGAACTGGATGGTATGGTGCCATGTACGCCGCAGGGCAGTTTGATTCTGATTAAAGAAAAATGCGCCGATCTGAGCGGGAAACATGCCGTCGTGATCGGCCGTTCGCTGTTATTCGGTAAGCCGATGGCCCAGCTGTTGTTACAGCAGAATTGCACGGTGACAATGTGTCATTCACGCACGCAGGATTTACCGGCAATGTGCCGTCAGGCCGATATTCTGGTGGCAGCGGTCGGTCGTCCGAAGATGGTGAAAAAGGACTGGGTCAAAGACGGCGCGATTGTGATTGATGTCGGGATTAACCGTCAGGAAAACGGCAAGCTGTGCGGCGATGTCGATTTTGATGATGTGCAGGGTACGGCCGGTGCGATGACGCCTGTGCCGGGTGGTGTCGGGCCGATGACAATTACGTGCTTGCTTCAAAATACAGTCAAGGCGGCTATCAAAGCCGCCTAAAACTTCTTTTTTTATTTCCCAGTGTTCATCTCGCCACGTATGAGTAAAAGATATTTCGGTGGCGGAGTCAATGAATTTGTCTTACGGGTCTGTCTGTTCCGTGGCTATGACAGCGCTCTGGCACGGATTCTGTTAAATGGGTATCGCGTCGACCCGAGGGATGACAATGTGCAGGATATGGTCCCGGCGACATGTCCGGCACAGATCACATTGTAACAATAACATGCAACCTAAAATTCCCGTTCGTCCAGTTCTTGTAGCTGATTCACCTTATAGTTCAGATAGAACGGTGTGAACAGGAAGGTCCAGAGCTTGGAGAAATATTTGGCTTCGCCTTTGTCGGCGCTGAGCAGGTAATTCATGCGCGTGCGGACCATAAAACCCCAGACAATCATTGAAATGCCCCAGACGGCGTTGACCGCACTGGACAGATTATCCAGCGAGGTGTTGTCTTTGTCCAGTGAACAGCCAATGGCAAGAAACAGCGCCATATATGCGCCGATGATCAGGAATTGTGTCAGTTTTTCACTGATATGATCTTTGTCTTCCAGATAGGAATTAATGACACGTGTTTTCTTTGCGGCGTAATAAGCGCCATATATGCCGTATGTTACGGCATACAGCAAAAATAAAAGCCATGTCGTTTTCCATTTCAAAGCGCCGATAATGTCGCGTGTATGTTGGTTCAGGTACATGTTTCCCTTTCCTTTGTTCCGAGGTCTTCGAAGAATCTTAGCAGATAACCGTCCGGGTCTTGAACAATGAATTGCCGGTTGCCCAAATCTTTGTCGCCGGCCCGATACCATTTGTCTTCCAGCGGCAGGAACAGATCACCGCAGACCGCAACGGTTTTATCGTATAATGTTTGCACATCGCTGACTTTGATCTGGAAGTTCACTCCGCGTCCGAGCGGGTAATCCAGATCGCCGGTACACCATGTGCGGCCGGATTCATCAATCTGTTCGAGCATAATGCGCGCCCCGTCGCGTTCCAACATGGCAAAGCCGTCTTCGGGGCGGTCATAGAGAATATGAAAGCCGAGCACGTCACAATAAAGGGCCAGAGATTTTTGAAGATCACTGCAATAGAGTTCGGGTGTCAGCGGCGCATCATCATAGGCCATAGCGGCGGTATTACTCCCCTTGTGCAACGGTAAAGCCCGGCACGCCGTCGAAATTATTGAGCATGACCGATTTTGTGAAATTCAGATCGGCTTTGTTCAGGCGGTCCATCAGGGCGATGACCTGTGATGTTTTGATAGGCGTGTCATCTTTTGATACAAAGCGCAGACGCCAATTATCAACGCAGAATGTTTCGGGATTCCCTTCCGGCCAGACTTTTGTGCCACGGTTTGAAATCATGGCAAGGTCCAGATTGTCATTGATACACGGACGGATTTTTGCCGCCAGTTCATCGGGTGTGCCGTCCCAGTTCAGGCCGATATCCACGCCGATACGTTCTTTTTTCTGTTCGACACGCGGTCTGATCGGGGGCAATTTCATGCCGCCTGCAGGCACGCCGCTATAGTCAACAACATGCAGGGTGGATGGTTTTTGTCCCAGCCGTTCGATGATGGCCTCGCGCATGCCGTCTGTGCCGACTTTGGCAGAGCTGAGTTTCGGATTATAAATCTCGCCTGTGTGAATGCCGTCTTCGATTGTTTTGAGCCACGCATTGTGGATTTTGGCGGCGACATCACCTTGCCCGATATGGACCAGCATCATCACAGCGCCGAGCAGCAGTCCCGACGGGTTTGCAATGCCTTGTCCGGCGATATCCGGCGCCGAGCCGTGTACCGCTTCGAACATGGCAAAATTATCGCCGACATTGGATGATCCGCCAAGTCCGACCGATCCGGTGACCTCGGCAGCGACATCCGACACAATATCACCGTACAAATTCGGCAGAACCACAACATCGAACATGCCGGGGTTCGAGGCGACTTTGGCCGTGCCGATATCGATAATCATGTGGTCTTGTTCGATATCGGGATATTCTTCGCCGATTTCATTAAAGACGCGGTGGAACAGCCCGTCTGAAATTTTCATGATGTTGTCTTTGGTCATGCATGTGACTTTTTTGCGGCCATTGGCGCGCGCATATTCAAACGCATAGCGGACAATCCGTTCCGTGCCGGGGCGTGAGATCAGCTTCAGCGAGGCCATGACATCCTGTGACTGGCGATATTCGATGCCGCCATACAGGTCTTCTTCGTTTTCGCGGATGATGACCAGATCCATATCAGGGTGCATGGTTTCGATAAACGGCGCATATGACACACATGGACGGACATTGGCATACAGGCCCAGCGTTTTACGGATCGTTACGTTCAATGATTTGAATCCGCCGCCTTGTGGTGTGGTGATGGGCGCTTTCAAAAAGATGCGCGTGTCACTCAGCGATTTCCAGCTTTCATCGGTGATGCCGTTTTTCGACTGACCGCTTTCATAGATTTCCTTGCCGATCACAATTTCCTGAATATCAAGTTGTGCGCCTGCGGCCTCCATAATCTTCAGGGTGGCATCCATAATTTCCGGGCCGATACCGTCACCGCGTGCAACTGTGATAGGTGTTTTGGAAGTCATTTTATATCCTTTTTCCAGTCTTTGAGAGTTTCATACTTAGAGTTTCATATATTCAGGTGTGTGTTCTGTTTCAACAGGCGGCCGTTTTGAATAGCAGCGCAGCAAGACATAGCCGGTAATAGCTGACAGGGCAGATGCAATCAGAACGCCTAGACGGATATAGGCCTGCATTTCGACATCGGCAAAGGACAGCCCGCCGATAAAGAGCGACATGGTAAAGCCGATCCCGCATAAGATGGAGATCGCATAAATCTGGACCCAGTTTGCACCTGCGGGTTTGGGTGAGATGCCTGTTTTCACAGCCAGAAAGATGCAGGTGAAAATGCCGAGCTGCTTGCCGATAAACAGACCTGCGATAATACCGATGGTCAGCGGATTGAAGATATCCTCAAGAGACAGCCCGCCGAGCGGAATCCCCGCATTGGCAAAGGCAAAGACCGGCAGAACGCCAAAGGCGACCCAGGCATGCAGATAATGTTCCAGATGGCGCACGGGTGAATGGTCATGATGATTTTTGTCATACATCGGGATAAACATGGCAACCAGTACACCGGCCAGCGTGGCGTGCACCCCTGATTCCAGTACGGCCACCCATAAGACAATCCCGACAATGATATAAAGCGGTGTCTGGCAGACATTCATGCGGTTCAGAATAAATAAAATGGCGATGGCGCCAGCGGCAAAATAAAGCGGCGCTGTTGCAATCTCGCCTGAATAGAACAGGGCAATGATGATAATGGCCGCGATATCGTCAATGATGGCGATGGCGGTTAACAGCACTTTTAGACTGGCTGGAACCCGCTTGCCCAGCAACGACAGAACACCGAGCGCAAAGGCGATGTCTGTGGCGGCCGGAATGGCCCAGCCGTGAATAAATTCGGGATGGTCCTGGTTGATGTACCAGAACAGCAGCGCAGGGGCGGCGATACCGCCGATCGCCGCGATTGCGGGGAGCGATGCCGATTTAAAGCTGGCGAGCTTGCCGCGTAGCACTTCGGCTTTGATCTCAAGCCCGACCAGAAAGAAGAAGATGGCCATCAGGCCGTCATTGATCCAGAGCAGGATTGATTTGTGAATTTCAAAATCGAATGTGTCGTCAATGTTGGAAAAACCGATCCGGAACTTTATTTCATTCAAAACAAGATGGTAAAAATCGTAAAAAGGGGTGTTGGCCAGCAAGATTGCGACAATGGCTGCAATGACCAGCAAAATACCGCCGGCGGCTTCCATAGCGGTGAAAGCATGGATGACTTGCCCCGGTTTTTTGACAACATATCTCAGCCCGTGAACATTGGTTTCCGGTATATCAGTACATTTTTTATAGAAGTCGTATAGATTTTTGAAAATTTGCATTGTCAGTGATTCTGTTGTCAGTGATTTTGTTGAGGGTGAGCGCGTGCCGCCCGAAATTTACACACGCAGTATAGTGACCGATTTCCGATCACTTTTCAATAGATTCCGCAATGCAAAAAGAAGAGGGCCGGAGAAGATCACCGGATCAGAACATTTCCATGATCAGGCAGCGCGCCGAACCGCCGCCATATTTTTCGATGGTCGGGATCGGACTGTGCAGGATTTTATCATAGTGCCGTTCATAGACTTCCATCTGGTCGGGCCGAATGGAATGATACGCCATTGATGACATGACCAGATATTTTTGTCCGGTATTGCTGCGGATTTCCAGCGAATTGCCGAGAAAGGCGGTTAGCTGTGACATGCTGAGTTCGACAACTTCATGCGTGGACCGGAGTTTATCAAGCACGGTTTGGCGGTCTTGTTCAACAATGCAGTCTGCGCAGATATTGGCGATTTTTTCACCGATATTCATGACAAGGTCTGTGTGATAGACCGGCTTTCCGGTGTGACTTTCGGTGTTGAACGGGACAATCTCAAAGCCCATTTTTTCACCCCAGTGCAGGGCGAGGTCTTTGTCTGTGCGGGCCGATAAACCGCTATATGCAATGCGGTTGGCGCGGTCCATACATAAACTGCCTGTACTTTCGAGGAACTGGCCTGATTGCTCGAAATCACCCAGATCGAATTTCAGGTCATAGAGTTTTTTGAAAAAGGCGATAATTTCAGGTGTTTTTTCACGGCGGCGATTATCGTTGAGCATCGGATAAATCACCATTTCACGGTTATCGTGGGTGGAAATCCAGTTTGGGAAAATATGGTCGGGGCAGCCATCCACGCCGCGCATGGTGGTGACGTTCACATCATGTGCGACCAGCATATCACGGAACACGCGGAATTCCGTGATGGCTTTTTGCAAGGTGGCTTCATGTGATTCATGTTCATCGACCTGATAGGCATTTGTATCCATCGTTTCCGGATTGGCATAAAAACATGATGGTTCGATCAACAACAAATGGTTGGTAATTTGACTTGGCATGGCGGTTCATACTCCCGGCGAAATAAGCGGCCCCTGTCCGGCCTTTTGTTTTTTATTATGCCGTCGATTACACGCGAAAAATGTCTTTTTATCAACCCATTGCGCTTCGAAAATAGGCGGGGAGTGTGCCAACGTCCTGCCAGCCAGTGTTCAGGCGGTGGATAATCATGTCGTTATGCTTTTCCAAAATGGCTTTATCGAACGACTGATGCGGGATTTGGGCATAATACCCGTCATTCAGGCGGGCGGCATTTTGCACGCGTCCGGCACGGGTGACGGCCAACGTCACCAGATTATGCATGGTTTCGTCCAGATGCGCGGCAATATCAAGCGCGGTTTTCGCATACATCAGCGCGATCCCCGTATTCCAGAGCGTATCGGGCGATTTGCGTAATGTCTCGGCCTGCTTTTTGGCGGGCTTTTCCGTGAAATGCGTGACGTGCCCATCCGTATCATGGGTGACATAGCCGTAATGCGGATTGGCTTTGTGCGGCGTGACGCCGAACAGACAGATTTGCGAGGGTTTCATCCGGTGCACGGCGTCGGTGATGGTATGATAGAGTGCCTGATTATCTTTGATGTGGTGGTCGCACGGGGCAACCAGCACAAGCGGATTATCATGTTTGTGGGACAGATAAAAACAAGCTGACAGCACAGATGCCGCCGTGCCGCGCATGGTGGGTTCCAACATCAGGTTCATGGCCTCGTGACCGCAGGATCTGGCCTGTGCCGTTGCGAGGCCGCGCATCTGTTCATCCAGCATGACAAGGGGTGTCCCAAACGGGCTGTAGCGGGCCAGACTATCCTGAAACAAAGAGCGTTTACGCAGAAATGACACAAACGGTTTTGGCCGCGCGGCGCTGGTCAGCGGGCGCAGGCGCATGCCGCGTCCTCCGGCTAGCAGGACAGGGATGATGGTCGTATCAGCGGGTAATAAAGACGGTGTGGATGGGGACGGTATGGATGAGGGGGCTGTCATGTGGCTCCGTTTCGGTTTTTAGCGGTCTTGGCGCGGCACGGATGCATGCCTGTCTTTGTAATCTTTATAGGCAAGCTTGATCCCGTCTTCAAGGGGGGTGGCAGGATGCCATCCGAGTGCATTTATTTTGCGGCTATCCATGATTTTGCGTGCCACGCCATCCGGCATGGACGGATCAAAGGTGATATCGCCGTCAAAGCCGGTGATAGATGCGATCATCTGTGCCAGATCACGGATGGAGATTTCGTGGCCGCTGCCGATATTGATGTGCGACATGTCGCCTGAGCCCGTATCAGTGTCTGTATAATGTGTGGCGGCGTGTAATATCGCTTCGGCGCAATCATCAACATACAGGAATTCACGCAGCGGCGTACCCGTTCCCCACAGGGTGATATTGGTGTCGCCGTTTTGCACGGCATGATCGAATTTCATCAGCATTGCGGGAATGACATGGGATCGCAGCGCATCGTAATAATCGCCCGGCCCGTATAGATTGCAGGGCATAACGGAGATGAAATCCGCGCCATATTGCATGCGGTAGGACTGGCAAAGTTTGATGCCCGCAATCTTGGCGATGGCGTAGGCATCGTTGGTTTTTTCGAGCGGCCCTGTCATCAGACGGTCTTCGGTGATGGGCTGCGGCGCGTCTTTCGGATAGATGCAGGACGACCCTAAAAAGACAAGTTTGTCTGCTTGGTGACGGTGTGCGGCGTGAATCACGTTGCTTTGTATCATCAGATTGTCATAGAGAAAGGCGGCCGGTTCATCACGATTGGCCACAATGCCACCGACTTTTGCCGCAGCCAGCAAGATCACATCGGGCTTATGCGTGCCCATCCAGTCATCAACCGCATTTTGGTTGCACAAATCAACCGTATCACGCGGGGCTGTCAGAATGCGATCATCGGCGATGTCGCGCTTTTTCAGGGCGCGGATCAGTGCAGACCCGACCATGCCGCCATGTCCGGCGACCCATATTGTCTTATTCTGCAGCGTATAAGGTATAGACATGATCGGTATTGTCATCGTTTCTGTGTGAGAGATCAACACCGTTGGCGGCCATGTCTGCGTTCATCATATCGGTGACAAGCGCTTTGAACCCGATATCCGGTGTCCAGCCGAGTGTGTCGCGGGCTTTGGCCGCATCACCGCACAGATGGGTGACCTCGTGCGGGCGATAGAATTTCTCGTCAATGCGGATCAGCGTATGGCCTGTTTTTGTATCAATGCCCGTTTCATCAAGGCCGCTGCCGCGCCATTCCAGTGTGATACCCGCATGGGCACAGGCGGTTTCAACAAAATCGCGGACGCTGCGGGCCTGTCCGGTTGCCAGCACGTAATCATCCGGCGTGTCTTGTTGTAACATCAGCCACATGCCGTGCACATAATCGCGGGCATGTCCCCAATCCCGTTTGGCATCCAGATTGCCAAGTGTTAAATGGTCTTGTTTTCCGGCCAGAATGGCGGCAATGCCGCGCGTGATTTTACGGGTAACGAATTCTTCGCCGCGCAGCGGGCTTTCATGGTTAAACAAGATGCCGTTGGCGGCATGCAACCCATAGGCATTGCGGTAATTTTTTGTGATGGCATAGGCATAGAGCTTTGAAGCGGCATACGGACTACACGGATCAAACGGCGTGTGTTCATTTTGCGGGGCGGGGGCATTGCCGAACAGCTCGGAGCTGGAAGCCTGATAGAACCGCACGGCATCTGTCATGTTCAGGGTGCGGATTGCTTCGAGTAATTTAAGTGTGCCGCCGCCATTGACGTTCAGGGCCGCTTCAGGGGCATGGAAACTTTCCTTCACATGGCTGATGGCACCCAAATTATAAATTTCGTCAGGGGCAATATCTGCAAGACATCGCATGAGGCTGCCACTGTCGGTCAGATCGCCTGTATGCAGGGTGAAATGATCATGATCCATGACGGACCGGATATTGGCCGTATCATCAAGGGGCGCATAAGGGCGCATGCCGTGTACCGCGTATCCTTTGTCCAGCAGGAACGCGGAAAGATACGCGCCGTCTTGTCCTGTAACGCCTGTGATCAGTGCTGTTTTCACCGTTATTGGCCTTCTCATTATGCAGTTTATGCAGTGACGGATGGCGAACATACATATGCATGCCATACAACCGTGCGTAGTAAATAGCAAAAACGCCACAGATTCAAGATGATCTGTGGCGCTTCTGTGCTTTTCTTGCTTTTGGAGAAGGTTAATTAAAGTGACATGCCGTCGACTTCGACTTTCGGTGCGACCGGTTCGGCTGGTTCCGGTGCGGTCGGTTCCGGCGTTGTTGACGGTTCCTGATAGCCGTTCGCCTGCCAGTCCTGATAGCCGCCCGCGATTGTCTGATTCCACGTTTGTGAAAAGGACGATGCGCCGCCATCTTGTGTCACGTTATTCAAACCGTTTTGCGCATTGGCCGCCTGAATATGCGAATGATCGCTGACATAATCGCCTGTCGAGGCGAATGTATATTCGGATGCGCCGAGCGCTTCGTCGAGTGATTGTCCTGTAAAGAGCGTACCCATTATGCGTACCTCCTGACTTCAACATAGGCGACTTTTGTAATATGGCTCGGGAATGTTGACGGATCGTCATATTCCACCACGCCGATTTGTACGTTATTCGCAATACGTTGATAAACTTCTTCGTTTTCGTAAGGGACCGATGCGATCTTGTCGTATCCGGCCTTAATATCAATGTCATTTTCGCTGATTGATACCGTATAGGTATCGGCATGCGGTAACATGCCGGGAATAATCATGACAATATTATTCCCTTCCCCCATCATAAAATCAAAACGGTTAAACAAATGAACCTCCACACTTAATCCGATTTAATAATGCCAAAAAAATCTTAAGACCGGTCTAAGATTACATAAAATTTTTTCTATTTTTTCTAATTTTATAAAATACCAAGCAATTTCAATGTGTTATAAATGCATTAAAATGGCTATTCTTTATGGTCGCCATTTCTTGTAACCTTTGCTGATACGGAGTCGAATGCGGTCATATCCGTTTTGACGGCATGAAAGAACGGAATACAACATTAGCAAAAATCGGGATAAACACCGGAAAGGACATAAAATGACAAAGAAAATGGTAACAAAGACAGTGGTTGCAGGGGCTGTTGCGTTTGCGGCGAACGGCTTGCTCGGTCAGGATGCACAGGCCATGAGCCCGGCAGGGGACAAGGAAAAATGTTACGGCATTGCCAAAGCAGGTCAGAATGATTGTGCCGATGCCAGCGGTGACCATAATTGTATGGCCCATGCCACGGTTGACGGTGCCGGTGACGAATGGATGGCCGTGCCGAAAGGGCTGTGCGAGAAAATCGTCGGCGGTTCACTGATACCGAAAACAGCGAAAGCGCCCGGCACGCCTGCGGATTCGCATGATACACCGGACGCTGCGGACGAATAGGATTGCACGTGTCTTCACACGTGTTTTCAATGGATGAATGCAATGGATAAAATAGCTGTGCAATCCGGCCGGACATATGATGTCTTCGCCCCGTTGAAAGAAACGGGGATCGGGTTGCGCAGCGATCATTATCGGGCGTTGCAGGATGAAAAGCCCGATATCGGATGGATCGAGGTTCATCCGGAGAATTATTTTGGCGGCGGCGTACCGCGTCAACGTTTACATGAGGCGCGTACGCTTTATCCGCTCAGCTTCCATGCGGTCGGGCTATCACTTGGCTCGGATCAGGACGTGGATGAATCGCATTTGGCGCAAATCAAGGAATTGATTGATTTGTACGACCCTTTTCAGGTGTCGGATCATGTGTCGTGGAGTGCCAGCGGCAATGCCCATTTAAATGATTTGCTGCCGCTGCCTTATACGCAGGAAACAGTGTTGCGTTTGCAGCGGAATATTGACCGCACGCAGACATATTTCGGGCGGCAGATTCTGGTTGAAAATCCGTCCAGCTATATCGCCTTTGCCGAGAATGATATGTCCGAAGCGGCATTTATGAATGCGCTGGCGGACAAAACGGGCTGCGGATTGTTGCTGGATATTAATAATATTTATGTGCAGGCCAATAATCATGGGTTTGATGCGTATGATTATCTGGATGAAATCAAGCGCGGCGCCGTGCAGGAAATGCATCTGGCCGGCCATAGCGTGCGCGATTTTGAAGATGGAAAATTATTGGTCGATACCCATGATGCATATGTTTGTGATGATGTCTGGGCGCTGTATAAGCACGCCGTTTCACGTTTCGGCAAGGTGCGGACATTAATTGAATGGGACAGTGATTTACCGCCGCTGGCTGAATTGGTCGGCGAAGCCGATAAGGCGCAGGCTATACTGGATGCGTGCGATTGTAATGCGGAGAAAAGCGGGGATGAATATGTCGCGCTTGGCTGATATACAGGATCGCTTTGCCGCGCTGGTGACCGAGGACAACGTGTCGGCGGCTGAGGCATCTGAGGCGATGTTCGGGCATGATGGCGCGCCTGTCAGCAAAGCTGACCGCATGAGCGTTTATCGCAATAATTACATCAGCCACATGACGAAAAGCCTGATGGAAACCTATGAACTGATTACGGCGCTGACAGGGGATCATTTTGCGCTGATGATGGCGCAGGATTATGCGCGGGCGCATGTACCGGACAAAGGTAATATGAATGATTATGGCGCAAAGTATGCCGATTTTATTGCTGATTTTGAATTGGCACGCGCCGTGCCGTACTTGCCGGATATGGCGCGGCTGGAATGGGCGTTGCACGCGGCGTATCACGCGGCCGATGATACGGCGTTGTCCATTGCCGCTTTGCAGACCGTGGATGATGATGATCTGGACCGTGTCCGGCTGCGGTTCCGGGCGGCAGTGCGTTTGATATCCTCGGATTATCCGGTTTTGGATATTCGTAGCATGTGCCTGTACGAAGGTGAACGGGGCGATGGTGAACAGGACGCCGCCGGACATATTGATCTGGCCGCGCGCGGCGGTCAGAACTGTCTGATTTACCGGACGGACGGGCCGGATATGACCGTGAAGATCCATAAGCTGGAAGATGATGCTTATGCGGCGATATCAGCCGTGCGGGACGGGGAAAGCCTGGCCGAAATGGCCGCTATGCTGAAAGAAGATGATGCCGCAGAGCCTGATCCACAGCGTTTGGGGACACTCCTCGAATTCCTATTCGCAAATGGTCTGATCCGCGATATGATAACGGCATGATGACAGAACAGGGATCATGCAAATATAAACATTACATACAATGCGCCGATCGTATGATCGAGCCGTTGCGCGCCTTTGCGGAATATTTCATGGCGCCTGTTTTGTTACTTGCCTTCCGGTGTTATGTGGGCTGGGCTTTTATGAAAGCCGGAATCGGCCGTTTTCTGGATTTATGGGATAATAGCTGGGAAACACAGCTTTTCTTGTTTGAATTGGAACATCCTGTGCCGTTTTTATCGGCCCACGTTGCCGCCCCGTTGACAATGGTGGCCGAACTGGTGTTATCCGCCATGTTAATGGCCGGTTTTATGGGACGGTTTGCGGCCTGTGCCTTGCTGGCCATTACATTGGGTGTCGCGTTTACGTATAATCATGATCCCGATATTTTGATCCGCGATCATTATCTGGTCTGGGCGACCATGTTGGTGGTTGTGCTGACCGCCGGACCGGGAAAATATGCCGTCGATCATTTTATTTTGAAATGGTTACGCAATTAGGCGCGCCATAGGCGCTGTGATGCAAGGTTATACGCAGTTTCTTGCCGTTCTTCGCGGGAACAGAAAAAAATTCATTTTTGAGTGATCCGTTTTCCATCTGCCACGAATATATAAGTGACAGGACGATGATGTTCTGTTGTGCGGTATAAGTTGCCCATTCGGGGACTTGGTAAACCGCTCTATGCTTAACGTAAGATAGAAAAAGGAGACAGTTAAAATGACTGCTTTAAAGACAATTGTACCTTTTAGACAAGGTCGGACATCAAATGGATTAAGAACCACGGGCTCACATGATCCGTTTGAACGTTTATTTGATAGTTTCTTCCATAATGCCCTGACAGGATTCGAGCCGCAAAGTGCGGCCACGGGAAGCTTGCGCGTTGATCTGGATATCAGTGAAACGGACAAAGCCTATCACGTGACAGCCGACCTTCCGGGCATTGAGGATAAAGACGTGGAAGTGACTCTTTCCGAAGGTGTGTTGACCATTGCCGGTGAACGCATGCAGGAAGAGGTCAGCGAAGACAAGAATCTTCATCGGACCGAAAGACGGTATGGCGCATTCAAGCGCAGTCTGGTTTTACCGTCTGACGTGAACGAGAAGAAAATCGCTGCAACCATGAGAAATGGTGTTCTGCAAATCGACATCGAAAAGATGCCGATCGAAGAACCGAAAAGCAAGCGTATCGCTGTAAAGACAGCATAAAGCCTGTCATAGAAAGCGAAAAGGAAGGCACCGGCGTCCCCCAAAACTTTGAACAGTTTGTCTGTGCCTTCCGTCATCACTAGACTAGCCCGTTCCCCCTCGGGTTCTCGGCCTTGTATTCCCCCCACACACCCAATACAAGGCCGATCTTTTTTTGTTTGTTTTTTTATGCTGATTTGCGGCAACTATCTCTTGTCATTCCCCCGTGATGCGACTATTTTGCGTTTTGTTATTTGACCGCGAAAATCCGGTCAAACGGGTGTGATGAAATTTATTGGTAAGAAGGCGCGCAAAACGCATGAAAGACGTTTTTAAACTGGTCCGTGAAAACTGGCCGCTTTTTTTCGGGTTGTCCATGATTATGATCGGCAATGGTCTGCAAGGGACATTGCTGGGTGTGCGCGCAACCATTGAGGATTTTAGCTTTATCTCGACGGGTGTGATTATGTCGGCCTATTTTGCGGGCTATTTCATCGGGTCGGGTTTTGTGCCGAAGCTGGTGCGCGATGTCGGACATATTCGGGTGTTCACCGCGCTGGCCTCGCTGGCGTCCACCACGGTGCTGTTTAACGGTTTGTTTGTCGAGCCGATTACGTGGACAATCGTCCGGCTGGTGGCGGGTCTTGCCTATGCGGGGATGTTTATTGTTGTCGAAAGCTGGGTCAACGATATTTCGCACAATAAAATTCGCGGCAAATTGATGGCCTGTTATACGATTTGCGGGTTCGGATCGATGTTTTTCGGCCAGTTCTTGATGAATGTGGCCTCGCCCGAAGGCATGTCATTGTTCGTGCTGACGTCTGTGCTGGTGTCGCTGGCTTTGTTACCGATTTCGCTGAGCAAACGGCCCGGCCCGAAGATCAAAACGCCGAAGCCGATTTCCTTCAAAGAGCTGTTTGATATTTCACCGACCGCCATGATCGGTGTGTTTGTTGCCGGTTTTGCGGGGGCGTCGATTATGACAATCGGCCCTGTGTACGCGATTTCATCGGGGATGAGTGTTTCGCAAACATCGTTCTTTATTGCGGTTTATATTCTGGGCGGTATTTTGGGGCAAATTCCGGTCGGACTTTTATCGGATAAGGTTGGCCGCCGGACGACAATCATCATGATTTGTATTGCAACCATCTTTGTTGCGATCCTGAGTGCGGTTTTCGCGCATAACTTCCTGTGGCTTTATATTTTGTTCGGCTTTCTGGGCTGTTTTACGGCCAGCTTATATCCGGTCTGTTCGGCCTATACGAATGACCGTCTGGAAAAAGACCAGCTTGTCGGAGCCAGTTCGCGGGTGATTATTGTGTCAGGTGCCGGATCATTGACTGGCCCGATTGTGACATCGATTGCCATGACGATTGCCGGTCCGCTTGCGTTTTTCTATACGATCAGTGTGCTGTTCATGATTTACACTGTCTTCACGATGGGCCGTGTATCTATCCGTCCGGCTGTGCCGCTGGACGAGCAGTCCGATTTCGTATCAACACCGGCACGCCTGACATCCATGACGGCCAATATGGTGACGGCGGCAACCAAACACAGTATCGATTGAACGCGGTGCTGATGGGCGGCGAAAGAACAGCAGGGCGCGTCAATGCGTGCCTGCCGCTTTTCGATTTTAATCTGCGACTGGCGCGATACAAAAATTTGCTGCATTATGGACGTATAGGAATTGACAGAGCGCATTCTGTCCTATCTTATTGAGACATAAGAGACGGATCACATATCGTCTTTTACGCTGCATATTTACAGGGCTTTCTGCCCGCATCCGATATCAAAGGAGTCGATCATGAAAATTCTTGTTCCGGTCAAACGTGTTATTGATGCGTATGTCAAAATCCGGGTCAAACTTGATGAAACTGGTGTTGAAACACAAAATGTCAAAATGTCGATGAATCCGTTTTGTGAGATCGCGGTTGAAGAAGCGATCCGCTTGAAAGAAGCAGGTAAGGCCGACGAAGTGGTCGCGGTGAGTGCCGGACCGGATGCGTGTCAGGAGACATTGCGCACGGCGCTTGCGATTGGCGCTGATAAGGCTATACATATTCAGACCGATGCGGACTTACAGCCGCTGGCGATTGCAAAATTGCTCAAAGGCGTTGCGGAAAGTGAAAATCCTGATCTGATTATTCTGGGCAAACAAGCCATTGATGGCGATAACAACCAGACAGGACAGATGTTATCCGCGTTGCTTGGATGGCCGCAGGGGACATTTATTTCAAGCCTTGATATCGAAGATGACTCGATCGTCATCACGCGTGAAATTGACGGCGGGTTGCAGACATTGCGCCTGAACAGACCAGCGGTGCTGACGACGGATTTGCGCTTGAACGAGCCGCGCTACCCGTCATTGCCGAATATGATGAAAGCCAAGAAAAAGCCGATTGATACGACAACACCCGAGACATTGGGCGTTGATGTCAGTCCGCGTTTTGAAACGCTGAAAGTGTCAGAGCCACCAGCCCGTGAAGCCGGTGTGAAGGTCGACTCGGTTGATGCGTTGATTGATAAACTGAAAAACGAAGCAAAAGTGATTTAAAGCATTCGGGTGAAGGAGAAAATAACCATGTCTATTTTAGTGATTGCCGAACATGATAATGCCGTACTGAACCCCGTGACATTGAACACCATCACGGCGGCCAAAGAAATTGGCGGTGATATCCACGTTCTGGTGGCCGGATCGGGCGCCGGTGCAGTGGCCGAAGCCGCGGCGAAAATCGATGGCGTGACAACGGTCTTGCACGCAGATGATGCGGCGTATGATCATGCGCTGGCCGAAAATATCGCGCCGCTGATTGTAAAAATCGGCGCGGATTACAGCCATATTCTGGCGCCTGCGTCTTTCTTTGGTAAAAATGTCTTGCCGCGTGCGGCGGCCCTGCTGGATGTACAGCAGATTTCAGACATTACGGCGGTCGAAGCGGACGATACATTCGTGCGCCCTGTTTATGCGGGCAATGCGCTGGCCACAGTCAAATCATCAGACAGCCCGAAAATGATTACGGTGCGTCCGACAGCCTTTGATAAAGCCGCCGATGGCGGATCAGCCGCCATTGAAACGATTGACGGTACAGGCGATGCGGGCTTGTCTTCTTTTGTGAAAGAAGAGTTGACCGAAAGTGACCGTCCGGAGCTGGGCGCGGCAGAGATTGTGATCTCCGGCGGGCGCGGCATGGGCAGCGGTGAAGCGTTTGACATGCTGGAAAAAGTGGCTGATAAGCTGGGCGCTGCCATTGGTGCGTCGCGCGCGGCTGTTGATGCGGGTTATGTGCCGAATGATTATCAGGTCGGGCAAACGGGTAAGGTTGTTGCGCCGAACTTGTATATCGCGGTCGGTATTTCAGGCGCGATCCAGCATCTTGCAGGTATGAAAGATTCAAAGGTCATCGTTGCGATTAACAAAGACGAAGATGCGCCGATCTTTCAGGTGGCTGATTACGGTCTGGTCGCAGATTTGTTCGATGTCTTGCCGGAGCTGGACAGCAAGCTGTAAGGTTCACGTTCTTTACGATATTTCTTGTATTATGATTTACAGATTTCCTTACGTCCTTCTTAGTATAGTTCATGATGGAGTGGTTTGGGGTAGTCCTAAGCCTTTTCCAGTATAGGTTTTGGTGTTGGTAGTCTTCTAATACAGCAGCGTTTTCTGGTATAGGATATGACTTCACTGGATTTGTTAGCCTTACTATGGCCTGTCTAAAAAATGTATCAATTGTGATTTCTTGACACAATGCAATTTATTATGGTAATTGGTTGCCTCATTAACTTGTGTGTGCGGGATATTTGCCAAATGTAATAAGAAAAAATACAGGCATCTTCCGCAAATTTTAGATATAAATATTCATTCTCTAGAAATTCTAGGGAACGGGGAAGGTTTATGCGTATGGCTAATCATGCACTATCAAAAGAACATATTATGGGATATGCGGCTACGGGGAAGATGGAATGCAATATAAACTTCAGAATGGCCGCAGATAAAGATCGCGACGCGGTTTATCAAGATTTCCTATTATTCAAAAAATTTGTGATGGCGCATGTCGAACTTAGGCAAGACATTACATGCATTGCCGCGCAAGATAAACTTGATGCGATTAAGCTTTATGATCATCCTGATGATACATTTAAACATGAGCATTGCTTGAGGCGACTTGTCTTAGATGGTAAAGCACAGGAAGCATTTGCGCTCCATGAACTAGAAGTTGATCCCAAAACAGGGGTTAAAACAGCTAGTAATGAAATGTTATCATCTTTAGCCAGTTGCTACTTTGAATTTGGCGTTCTTGAGAATCGCGATAGAAATTTTGCACTTAAACTAATGTATATTGCAGCATTGCAAGGTTATGACGCGTTATCCGGCATTATTGCACATGAATTGTTTGAGCTGGGTAATTCGGACTTTGAACCAGATGATGATGAATATGTATTTTGGGCACGTATTGCCGCAGAGCGATATCAAATAGGTCCAGCCTACGACAACATAGTCAACGGGTTACGAAGACAAAAATCAATGGATGAAACATTTTCTGATGTGCATACAGATCCAGAGATTATGGCGTATCTGACAAAAGCATATGCGGAATATAAAAAAGGGGAACATCAATTCAGTCCCATCTTAAAGGTGCTTTATTCCTTATTGCTGAGCGGAGGTAATGGGGTAAAACAATCTCATACTGAAGCAGTACAGCTTTATTTAGATTTACTGGCAGGAGATGATTTAAAAAAAATATCTGGCAATGTAATCTATGCGCCTATTTTAAATTTAGCTATACGCTACTTATTTGGCTTAGATTCAAATGAATTGAAATTAGAGAACCCCGCACATAAATTTGCTGATATATTACCCAGATTACTAGCGTTACACGAAGATGACGAAAACCCTGCTAGCGAATTGGCAGGAGAAATTATTACGTTTTACAATGGTATAGTTTCTGACGATGCAATTATACGACGCAAATACGTTGCTGTTGCTAGTCACATAAACCGCTATATATCAGGAGAATTGGAATTTGAAGACCTGCAGAATAGTATTAAGAACCATGCAGGGCCAATTTCCAGTTTAACAAGCGATGCCATTTCTCTGATATTATCTCTCTCAAGAACAGAAAATTGGACAGATTCTGGTGCTTGGGAAGAACTAGATTTTCAGTTGAAATGTAAAAATGGAGGTTATCATGCCGATGATATCACTCGTCAAAGCTATGCTGTGGGGCCCTTTTACAACGTTCTCGAACCAACGGGTTTGCCCATTTTAGGCGAATTTGAGAATGCCAATTATAAATTACGATTCAATCAAGCGGCTCACAAAGAACCAGGCACTTTGACACATAAGAACGCTACGCCTTTTTGTTTATCGGATAGAAAAGATATTGTCGACAAACGTCACTTTGTAAAACAAGAAAGTGCTTTTGATCTATACCGCGACGATATTCCGCCGGGCATCACAAAAATAAATGGGATAAGAGCCGATGAGAATGGCTTACACATTGATGCAGAAACCAGTGATAGTGAAGCTGCACTAATCACACGCGAAGATATTGAGGTTGCCTTTGTGTTGGCATTCTCACAAGACAAATTCCAGTGGCCAAGCATTAGTATAGAAGATTCTGATTTTACAGATGTGCATGGTCGTGGAAATGAGAAGATCTATGGTCAACCGTGGATGGTGGCGACAGACTTTGGCCGAACATTATACATTACAGACTATCTCGCAGGGATGCTTTTGTGGGATCATCGTGATTTTAAACATTCAAATAACCCTGCAATTTCGGAGATCAGTCGACCTATAATGAAGAACTTGGATAGATTATATGCCCCTGACCCATACGGCATTCAAATGATGCAAGTCGTCAATGTTAATCCGAGGGAAGTATCTTTATCTATAGAAAAAGAGGAACATAGTGTGTCCGTTAAAGTTGACGATGTTGCAATGCGTTTCTCAACTGGTTATCAGGAATTAGATTCTGATGATCGGGTCATATCTAGAAAATGGTTTTTCCTTAACGATACGCGCTTTTCAAATGGGCTGCGCGGAGCTTTCTTAAGTGAACATTTCAATGAAATTGCTACACTATTGCCTGTTTACGAACGATTGAAACAATTAATGGGGCTGATGTACGCCTTGAACGCAATCGAAGAAAATGGATACAAGCCACCGCAGGATCTACAGGTGCATATTAATCAATTGGCAGAAAAATACAAAAACCAGCCACATACGAACGAGCTGTGTAGGCACCTGCCAGTTAATCAGAACTTTAGCGTCTACAACCGAAAACTTAGATATTTTTTCTAGGAGGACATGCATGAATGACAATATAGATCAAGAACGTGGTGGCGGCGTAGATTTCAAGGGCGCAGAGGTTATTCATACAACCGCAGCCAAGGTACAGGCGCAACAAAAACAACAGGCAAATCAACAATTTGCTGAACGGCAAAGACAATTACAAGCCGCACTGGCAGAAAAGCGCCGCATTACAGCAGAAAACCTACAGCGCCAAAGAATGGCGGAAGAAGCGCATGTGAAAAAGCAGTCCGTTCCAAATGGCCATAAACCATCGGGCGACAATGTCAGACTTCCACATTACAAAACGCCGGGAAGTCTCAAAAAGATGGGTTTCACAGATGATGTCATTAATGCCCTCAATCCACAGAGCACGCCCATTGCCTATCACAGCACCCAAGAGAATGCGAAGCATGCCGCAGAGATCAGACGTGAAGAAGGTAAGAATGTAAAAGTCATACCCGCTTACAAAGATGATAGCCGTGTTGTTCGCGGTCCAGCCAATCCTGATGGCTCTGGGCCATTTGGCAGGGGGCATGAGCAAGGAGATGAACCAGAAGGCTCATGGCACTTTTCAAAACAAGAAGTGCAGCAAAGGTTACAAGACGAATTTTCAAGTGGATCGTCGGGCTCTGTTTCAGCAGCCATTACGAAGATACTCGACCTGCCCAAGGAACCAAATTATGTTTCAGATGGATCTTTTATGCCGGGGGAATATAATATTGAAATATCATTTACAGTTTCTGGCGCACAGCAAATAAGAAATGATACACGTGGCGGTGTAAAATGGGATAATACGAAGAAACTGTAGCAAACAATTGAAATGAGATAGGAACGTAGTGAAATGACATTTTCAGTAAAAGATAATCAGCTGTTTTTCGATGATAACTTGATTTATCAAGCGCCAGTCGATCTAAAGATCTTAGAAGTTTTCAATGATAAAGCACTGATTTTTTACAAAGGGTATTATGCACCCCAGAATGCGTCATTAGAAGATGTAAATCGGAATGTTCTAATGGTACGTCAAGATGGAAAAATTATATGGCGTATTTTTAGTCAAGCAGAGCGAGACAACCCAATAACACAAATATATAAAGAAGGTGAGGGATGGATCGCTATTCGGTTCAGTGACTATGGAGGCGATCTGAATTTAGAAGACGGGACATTAGACAATGTACGCTCCTTCAAATTCTCTTAACTCAGCGGGATGAACGACATGATGCAAGGTCAAATATACGATTCTCATACACCGATCTGGAACGGATTTAATATTCCTGACGGATTTTGGCGCTCTGCGCTTGATGATCGAAACGGTCCCAAGATTCTATTGCTACCCTTTGCAACATATATTGAAGGTCAAAACAATGAAGGCGCCGATATAGAAGAGCGCCCTTCACAGATCAAAATTACCCCGCTCATGCGGCTTTGTTACGGTTTGCCGATTACTGTTCAGCATTTATGGTTGCAGTCCATGAACGCCGATGTCGCTTTCCGTGGATTATTGAAGGAAAAGAACTTTATTTATCCATCGGGATTTGTACAAGACTTTGCAGGTGTAGAAGCGCTGTGTGGTGCAGGTACACAAGACTATGATTATGTGATTGACGGGGTTCTCGCACCGCAAGGAAACACAGAGGATGATTTATTCTTTGGCATACGGATATGGAATACCAAAACAAAAGAAATCGCGTTCGAAGTCTCATCTCATGACTATAAAGACGTTCCGTTAAAAGATGCGCTCAATTGCGCTTTCCATGATTTGACAATCTATTTTGTAGAAAAAGATGGCGCCGTTCAAATTGTTGGCGATTATCAAACCTATTACGAACAAATGCTGAATCTTGTTGGGATCAGACAGCTAACGGAGATGTATTTTTATTTATATGAGTTGCGTTGCTCCGCCCTTGGCATCATCACCTATGAAGCACGTAACGAAGATGTACGTGATTTGATAGCAGCCAGTTATTCAATGGCTTCACAGATGATAGAGCAATTTGATCTGCAAATGCAATTCTATACGACTTTGAATTATGCGGCGCATACACACCCTGATATTGTAGAGGAATTTAAAGCCTCTGCAATCGAATTGACGTTCCAGTATGATGGCATAAAAACCATGATGGAGCCTGCGATTTACAGCATCTATAAATTATTCGGCCAACATAAGCCTGCCGCCTTGATAAAAGAAAAGTTGGAAAAGCAATGTCAGGAGACTTTGGGCTGGATCTCATGAGGAATAATCAACTGCTCTACCAACTGAGCTATTGCGGCATGCCACAACCCAAAATATGTCGCCGACTTTTTCATAGCCTTTTTATGGGCTGGGGTAAAGCCGAAACCCCTTAGAAATAGCGCGCTACAAATCGTCGACCTTAAAATTTACAAGTCCGGTCCGAAGCGGATTTTCTGATTATAGTTGCGGTCCCAGTGGCGTCTGGTGGCCGCTGCGGTGCCGAGTATCAGACCGCCTGTCGTCAGCAGCGCGGTAAACCCGCCCACGATGTAAAAGAGCGCGGATTTGTTTGCCTCTGCGGCACCGGCGCGTGATTCTTTTGAAATGCGGTCGATGGACACCATGACATCCATATAAAGGCGCGCTGTTTCGGCGCTGACATCGCTGCGCTCTGCTGTGCGGCTGTACATGTTGAATGAATTGCGCGCTTTGTGCAGATAATTGACATCATCGCGGCTGAGAAGGCCGTGCGGTGTATTGATTTCGCGGTCTCCGATAATATCGCGCAGCGTATCAATGGTGGTGTCTTTGGATTGTATGGCGGTGATGACGCGGTCATAAAGCTGTTCTTCGGCTTGTGTCATCACGATTTCTGTTTGGGCCGATGGCAGCTGTGCGGGCTGCGCGCCGGCGATGCCGGATAAAGATGCGGCGGCTGTGAAACAAGCGGATAATGCGAGTGTTCTTGCAAATGCCATGCTTTGCGGTGTTTCCCTGTTTTATGATTATTTTTTATTATTCTTGTTCTTTTTTTTAAAGGAGAACACGCCCGCTGTCAAATTGACGTGGCGGCGGCTGGCCGTGTCAGGCGTTTTCTGATGTGCCGGAAATCAAGCCGGACAGCGCAATGAACGGATCATTAATCACATAAACAGGCATGCGTGATAAGGCGTCGGTGACAACTGGGGCTGCG
The DNA here is from genome assembly GCA_030750865.1 of Alphaproteobacteria bacterium. Classification (GTDB taxonomy): domain Bacteria; phylum Pseudomonadota; class Alphaproteobacteria; order Micavibrionales; family Micavibrionaceae; genus JASMHE01. The sequence continues at coordinate 146,223 of JASMHE010000007.1, read as the reverse complement.
TGAATGTTCATGATGACGGATTGCAATTTCGGTATATCCAGCATCTGTTTGTTATGCAGGATGTGGGTCACGCCGCCATCAAGGAAAATGCCGCCGAACGCATGGTGAAACACAGCGGCTTGCTGTATGAACAGGCCCAGAAAATCATGGAACAGATCGCATGTTTGCGTCAGGGCGGCAGATGCGGCGCTTGTCTCATCATCGTTCAGGATGGTAAGGATATCATCGTCTGTGCCGCTGACAATGCGGTAAAGTGCCTGTAACCCTTTGCCGCTGATGACATCTTCGTACACGGGCAGTTTGCCGTGCAGGCGCGTCAGGGATTCTATGATGTTGTATTGATCGGCGGTTTGTGCGCCGATGGCCATATGGCCGCCGAAGCTTTCCTGTACGTGATCGCCGGGGTCTGTACGGCGCACGCAGGCAAGCCCCAATCCCGTGCCCGGGCCGACCACAAGGCAGTCACGGTTATAAGGTGTGGCGGCGATGTCTGTCAGCGGTGTCAGGTCGCTTTGTACCGCGCCGAGGCTGGAGGCCTGAAAATCATTCAGCATTTTGTGGATGGTCCAGCCATGTGCGCGCAATGTATGCGGGCGGATCGGCCAGCGGCCGTCATGGGCAAAATGCCATACACCGTCTGCATCCGGCCATGCGGCGGTGGCAATGGCAATGTCTTTGCCGTCATATCCGGTAATGTTCTGATAGCGTGTCAGCGCCTCATCAAAGGACCGGAATGTGGTAACGGGCCATTTTTCGATATGTGTAATCTGGCGGCCATCCCACAGGCCAAAGCGAATATGCGTGCCGCCGACATCTGTTACAATTGTATTCGCCGGAAGAGTCAAAGACATTAGTGATGCACCCCCGCAACCTGATGACGGATGTCGGCCGTATCACCGTGCGGATCAACATGGATCATGGTTTCGGCATTGGGGAAATGATGGAATAACTCTTTTTCGAGGTCTTTGGTAATATCGTGCGCGGCAGACAGAGAGAGTTCTGCATCGACTTCGATATCAAAGGAAATAAAGATCCGCATGCCGGATTTCTTGGTGCGCAGATCATGCATGCCCAGCACGCCGTCATGGGACAGCACGTGATGGATGATTTGTTCGCGGATTTCGCCGGAGACTTCGCGGTCCAGCAGCATATCAATGCCGCCTTTGACGATGCTACGGATGCTTGTGACCATATAGAGCACAACACACACAGCAAAGGCCGGATCAACCCATGACGGCGCGCCGTATGACAATGCCGTCAATGTGGCAATCACACCGAGATTTACGGCAATATCCATGCCGTAATGGGCTTTGTCTGCCTCAACAGCCAGTGATGGCGCTTTGCTGAGGCTCAGTTTCTGGATCAGGACGAGCAGCAGGGATAGCACGATGGATACGGCCATCACGCCGATCGCCATTGTGTGATGTTCGACATCTTTGGGTGTCTGGAAGCGCAGAAATGATTCAATCAAGAGTGCAACGCCCGCCCCGCCGATGAACGCGCCCTGAAAAATGGCGACCAGTCCTTCGATCTTGCCGTGACCGTGTCTGTGGTCATGGTCGGCCGGTTTCATGGAATAGCGCACAGCCAGAAAAGACATGATCGAGATGGCCGCATCAGCGATGGAATCGATCATGGAGGCCAGCACGCTTGTAGAGCCTGAGGCCGCAAATGCGAAGGCTTTGATGACGATCAAAATTGTGACCGTGGCCACAGAAGCGCAGCTCGCAATAACGGCGAAGTGCGGTTTATAGTCTTTCACATGGCTCTGTGATGTGTTGTGCATGGGTTCTTTATAATTGATCGGCGGTCAGAGGCAAGGCTGAATCCGTATTATTTGCGTTTAATGTCAATGTAAATCTGATGTGTATTGTGGTCATTGTGACTGAAGGCAGGCAATGATGTCAGGCCGTGGCCCAGCAATACGGTGTCTGCAGGCAGATCGAACAGTAAGGTTTGCGTGCCGTCATGGTTGGTACTGTGGGTATAGCCCCGATATTCGTCAAAGCGGTTATCTGTGGCTGATCGTGCCGTTTTCCATTTCACGTTCGGCGGCAGGATCAAGGCGACAGACCCATTCACATTTCTGATAAAGCGATAATCGGCCGGCGCGGAGAGATCCAGCCAAACACGCAGTTTGTCTGGATGCTCTCCGATCCGAACACGATTGACGACAGCCCCCACAGTCGGCGCGTCTGGCAAGGACGGCTTGGGCTGGAGGGCAGCAGCAAGAGCCTGCCGCATTGCTGCTTCAGACTTTTGCTGACTGTCGTCGGTGGTTAAAGGAGCAGGCTTATCGTTCCCGGTCTTGGCTACTTTATAGTCATCTTGGACTACTACTACTTTACCAATGCCGTCTGTTACCTTGTCTTCGGTAACGACCACTTCCGAAAGCTGCTCCTGAACAGTGAGGTCTATGCCATAGACATAGAGCTTTTCGGAAGATACCGCGACGGCGTGCGGCGGGACTCGAACTTGTAGGGATTGTGCGGCGCGGACGGTGTATTGTCCGGGCTTCACAAATTCAAAGAGATAAAATCCGTCATAGCCGCTGATCGTGTCAGCGATGGTGCGCCCGTTTTCATCAACGAGCTCGATACGCAACCCCGGAACGGGATTGCCGGATTCAAAATAGGCAGTACCGTCAATAGAGCCTGTTTCTATTAACGGAATATCGATTGTTTGCGGTGATCCGGCACGCAACAGGGTGTAATACCCCGATTCTACTTGTGCCAGAAATGGGTTCGCCAGTGTTTCCTGATTAACAAAAACAGGCGCCCAGCCTTCGCGTAATGTTTCATATTCGGCGTAAATGCCGTCTGCGTTCGACTTGTTTGATTTCTTGCCGTCGATCACGACATTGGCATCGGGGACATACATTTCATTGTCATCGAAAATGTTGTTTTCATTTTCATCGATGAAGACGCGGCCATTGATGGCGGGGCGGTTCTGGATGTTGCGGCTGCTGGCGATGTATGATCCGTCCACACCGTATGGCGCCAGTGATGTTGTTGCGCGCAACAGCACCTGCGTGCCTTGATCTTTGACCCAGTTTGTATCAATCGATCCGGTGAAGGTGCCGAAATCATAGCCGATATCAACGCCCACACCCAGATCACGATTATTCAGGTTTTTATTGACGTTCAGACCGAACACAAGGGCGCGCGGCTTGTTGTATCGCAGATTGAGGCGCAGATCTCGCAAATCATAGTCGGGGCGCAGGTCATAATTGAGCGTGGACCGTAAGTTCCAGTAACGGCGGAACCGGTAGGAATTGGTTAGACGGCCTGTGACGCGGCTGCTTGTGTTATCGTGCAAGAGGGCGCGTATCTGGTTGTTGAAATAGACTTTGTTAAGGCGGAAAGTTTGTGTGGCCTGTATTTCGGTACGGTCATAGCCGTTCTTGTGGGTGGTATGATCCAGTTTGAAGCCGAAATTGATGCCCTTCATTGATTTATTGGCGCGGAGCTCGATATCCGATGTGATCGCGTTCTGCCCGAAATTTGTATATTCACTTTCGTACCCGTTATACAGACCCGTCCGCAGATTGAGACGCCAGCCCATAAAGCTGGTGAGGTAACGCGCATCAAGCGCTGTGCCGCCATTCATTTGTTTGTAGATTTGCAGGCGGCCGGGATTTTGGAACAGGGTGAAATTCGCGCCTGCGTTCATATAGGTTTGCGTGCCGTCCCGTGTTGGCGTGCGGGTCATGCCCCCAAAGATTGTCAGTTGACGGTTGATACCGCGTGTGACCATTGTGCTGTATCCTTTGCCCTCTTGGTCCGGACGTACATTGGTGCGTTCGGCAAAGGGCAGGAACGGATCGCCGCCATCCACGCCTCCGATTTCATACGCCGTTTCACCCGGTTTCAGCAGTGATCCGTCAACCGTGTGTTTTTCAATGCGTGTTTCTGTTTGTCCGGACGGGCCATAGAGAACGGTGCGGAATGTATTATGGCCGTACAGTAAATCGACATCCCTGAAAATATACTGGCCGGAGGCATCCACTGTGTTAAACGCGATCAGCTGGTCGTTGCGGTACAGTTCGACATCCCAGCCCGGAATGGATGAGCCATCAATGGTGACGACATCAAAATTGACATCCCTGTCCTGATCTTTGGAGCTGAGATAGAAACCGCGTCCGTTTACGTTACTGCGTACAAGCGGCTGACTGCGCAGTCCGACATCCCCGAATTCAAGATGGCGCAGACCCAGCGGCATTGTATCGTCCCCGAAGGCTTGGCGTTGCAGGCGCAAGCGGGCGTTCTTGCGATCGATAAAGTCACCGTCGCGATAGGACCATGACGCATTATAGGTCGCAGAAAAGCCCAGCAGATCGGATTTACCGGCAAGGCGGAAGTTGGTGGCGGGATCTCTGGCGTTGCTGTGCCATCTTTGATCTGCCTCAAGTTTCAGCAAGGGTTTTCCGAATATACGATACGGATTGTTATGGATTATGTAGTCGCTGTAATCCTGGCTACTGTCACTGCTTCTACTGCTGAAACGATCCCAACGGTTTTGCCGGTCTTGCGCCCGTTCAAACGGGAGTTTGCGGGGGGTGTTGATGTCAAGCCGCATGGCGCCGAAATTGACCTCCAGATACAGAGGCCAAATCTTGTTGAGTGTGTCGATATGAACATAAATTTCACCGATCCCGCTGCCGTAATCTTCGACAAGGACGTGGTCTTGGGGAATGGTGGTTGTGGTGTCGCCGATTGTGAGGGTGCCGGCTTTACTATCAAGGCGGTAGGTATTTGTTTCATCAAAATACCACCCACTCACTGTTCCTGTCTGTAAATCGGCATCGGCTACAATCCCGACTGCGGCAGACAGCTCAAGCATCGGAATATAATAATCTTCATTGTTTTTCTGGAGAGCAAAAATCGCATCCGATAAGACAAAACGACCCCGTTTGATTTGAAGGATCAAATCAATCGTGTCAGAATCACCACGGTCCTGCGCGTGAACGGACCCCATCGGGAGAGTGCAAAGAAGCCACGCAATAGCGAGCGCAACGCACAACGTCCGTTTCCAAAAGTTTCCAAAATGACAATTGCTCATGAAATAGAGCAGTGAGTTCTAGTAAAGTAGCCACCCCCAATGTATCACAGCCCTAAGGTTTCTGCGGGGTTAGTCGGTTTTATGATGTGGTTATCCACAAATAATCCACAGTTTACAAAGGGTTTTATTCACATAAACCCGGCGGCGTGTGCGGCCTGCAGATACGAGGAAACCCGCGATTTACGGCGCGGGTTTTGGTGGTGTCTGTGGATAAAACGGCTTGTAAGGCGGCGCCAGGGTGTTGTCAGGGTGTTTTAGAGCCCTTTCATCGTGCCGTGTGGTTTTGCCTGTGTCGTTATCGTTGCTGTCACCGGATTTTATATGTGGCCAGTGTCTGTCCGGCATATTCGGGATCGGATTCACCCGCCACCAGTCGCAGGACCAGTGATTGACAGGAGGCGACAGATTTGCCGAGATCGATATAGGTCGATCGTTCGGCGCTTTCGGTATAGACCTTGAACGGAATTTTGAAATCCAGCCAGTTTTTTGTGCCGTTGCAATCCAGTTCGGAATGACCGATGAATGACCGCGTGCCTTCACGGGTGATCGTGTAATCGATCCGTCCCAGTGAGTGTGTGCCGCCATCCGGATCAAAGTGGACATCCTTATATCCGGCCGTCAAGGTGGTTTCACCGTGCCGTAAGATAACCGGAATTTTCCATCCCACCATTGCGCGGACGCTGATACCGATGGTTTCGCCGTCATTTTGCGGGTCATATTCTTTTGGCAGTTCTTCGGGTAACAACGAAAAGTAGGAGCGGTATTCGCCTGCGGGCATATCTTTTGTCCGGCGGGCCAGAAAGCGGATATTCTGGATGTGGCCCGGTTCTGCGATTACGCGGCGGGGCGCGAAACGGATATAATCATCGACAGGGGTCAGGCCGTCCGGAAAGTTACCATCTTCGATTCTCTTGAATTCGCCATCCGCGTTAAAGCCGATATGATCCCAGACAAAACGATAGATGGATGTTTGCTTGGATGTGTTTTTGATCGTCAGCTCGGCTGTGCGGTCTTGTGCATTGATAATGATTTGTGTTTCGGTCATCAGCACGGCATGGGCGGTGTGCGGGGCGATGATGCTGAAGAGCAGGACGGCCAGACAGAGGGCGTAACAGGATGTCAGCGGATGTTTATTGTGGTTAGTGGCGTGTGTCATGATATTGCTCTTTATGGTTTTTATGTCGGTTCTTTATCTGGGTTCTTTATATGCGTTCTTATTGGAATGTGATGGAAACATTCACCGAGCCGGAATAACTCCCGGCCGCCTGTGAGGGTGACAGGTTCAGGCGCGCACCGATTCCGATCAGTTTCTGTGTACTGGTGAACGAGGCGGACGGAAATGTAATGGTCGGTCCTGCGCTTTTGGAAAAGATATTAAAATTATCCAGCGCCATTGTACCGGGGCCTGTTAAATCAAAGGATGACGTTGTCATGTTGATTTTGATGGCTTGTGTCTGCGGTGTTGGTGTCGTAATGCGGCATACGACTTCCTGTGGTGTTCCCAGTGCCTTGATGCAGCCGTCTGTCACCATCAGTCCGGCGGGCGTTATAGTGAGTTGTCCGCCACCGCCGCAATTATGCAGCCGCCCGAACTTCATCGGTTGTTCGTCACAGGCAATGGTGGGTTGTGCCCGCGCGGAAATGGCCAGCGGCATAATCATTGCCGATGCCAGCGTTAGACGTACCATAATGTCCTTTTTCAATGTGTTCATTGTTCCGGTTTTCATTGTCCTGCGTGTGGTTTTCCCGCTATGGCAATCTTTAAACAGGCGGCGCGTGTGCCGTATATATACTGTGCGCCCTGATCTTCTATTCCGTGAATAAAAACAATGTATCACAATGTTTTCCGTCATAAAAAGCCTTCTCGACAATTACACACTTCTTTATACTGGTCTTTATTACTGGGTGCGATAAAGACAAAGAAAATGGGAGAGCCGCGTGAAGCAAATTCAGGCTGATTCAAAGAAAATCGAAACAATCTTGCAGGATATGCTGGCCTTGATTAAGGAACATGGCGGATGGATCGATCACAATCTGGTGATGACGGCACAGGGCGGTGCCTTGTCGTTGACGCTGGAAGGGCCGGTCAATGCGATGGATAATATTATCACCATGCCCGAAGCATTACTGATCCCCGCAGAACATATCGGCTTGTCGGTGCGGGACGGACAGTTTGTTGTCGATCCGGATAAAACGGTCATCACAGATGTGCAGGCCCAATTACTGGATTATATTATCGCTCTGTATAATGAATCCGATAAGAAAGGCTGGACCGAGACATATTGCCCGTTTATCGCCCTGAAGGATTATCCGGCTGTGCTGGACAAGATTTTAGCGGCCCGTGTCCATCATGAAAAATTTTATGAAACAATTGATTTATGGCGGCGGCCGAAAGAGTCCGAAGAGGAATTGAATGCGGTGATTTGCGATGCGTTTTTGAAAACACGTGTTTTGGGCCAGAAAGAGGGTGATAACAAGCAGGTATCACAGAAGATTATGCCGATTGTCGATTTTTTGAACCACGATAATGACGGCAGTTCGTTCAATTTTACCAAAGAAGGCAAAACACGTTTGCAGGTTGCAAGTCGTCAGCCCGTCATTGAGAGCCGGGAATGTTTTGCATTGTATAATGTGATGGATGCGCTGGATAGCTATCTGGGATATTACTTTGTTGATACGCGCGTCAATCTGGTGCGGTCCGTGCCGATGACGATCAATCTTGGCGGCAATCGTACCTTGCAGATTGAAGCGCGGCGCACAACGCCGAACAAAGGGAAAACCCCGCAACACCTGAATGATTTGCGCCGGATTATGCCGATTGTGACCAGAGCAGACGGCAGTGATGTGACGGTCGTGTCGCATATGATGATCACGTTATTGCCGATGCCGCACGCCATGCGCCGTATTTTATTGGCGGTGATCAGAGGCGCACTTGGCGAGGAGAAAAATGCACGGGATGTTGCGGCGGTTACGCAAAAGGCCGAACGCGAGATTGTGACGAAAAACATCACCTATTACAAAGAACTGGCGCAGGTTCTGGATGATTTGCCTGCCGCAGCGCAGGACTTGCCTGCTGTGGCGATGACGCGCGATCTGGCGGAAACGCAACTGACAAAATTATATAAATATTTGTATGACCCTGCCTTTTGGAAGCAAGCGGCGGATATGACGTGATAGAGAAGGGCGTAAGGATAAAGTAAATTGTCCTGTCGGTCTGTCCCGAAGGGGCGTTACAAAAAAAGCCGCATGATGATGCGGCTTTTTGAATAAAAATATCTGCGATACCTATTACGGGTATGTCACCGACATTACGAATGACCCTGAATATGTACCGGCTGCCTCATCGCCGTCCACATCAAGCTGCGCGCCGAATGACAGGTTGGTTGTTTCGGCGGCCGTTCCTGTTCCGGCAAATTTGAATGTCGTCGTCGCGTCGCCCACTTTCAGATTGAATGTACCGGCGGGGGCTGATACGGCCGTGCCGGGGTCTTCGAAATTAAAACGTGTAATGCTAAGTGTATCGCCTGCGGTGGTCAATGCGATGGGTGAGCCGGCAAGACCAACCACACTCAACACAAGGTTTGTGGCTTTCGGGCCTGTGATGGCCAGTTTACCTTCTTGGTATGTGCCGCCCAATGCCTGTACGCCGCCTGTTTGTTGTTGCGCGCCAGCTGTTGTAATGGTCAGGTGACCACTGCTGCCTGTGTGCGCCATTTTACCGAAAAGCAGCTCTTGCGCGGCTGACAGCGTAATCGGGTCCACGACGGTTGCTGTCGGGCTGAATGTTGCTGTGTTTGCGAGCGCTTCGTTCTGGTTTGGAACAAATGCACTCAAAGCGACCATGACCGATCCTGTGGTCAATAGCTTGTTTTTGTTCATTTTACTCATGGCTTTACTCCTTGCCTGATGTGAATTGCACAAGACCGTCAAACTTCTGTTATCGGACCTTATGTTTTTTATAATCGTTACTCGGACTTTATCATGAATAGGGATTAAAGAAAATACACAAAAAGAATTTTCTTAGATATTTCATGTCTTTACCATCGTTTCTTGACATAAAATATTTTCATAATACGGGGCCTTCAGGGAAATGATATGTCATTCCCCAAGAGGATAAAATTATCCACAAGCCTTGCTCTGTGTACGATTACAATGACCAGTATATGGTAAAAAGCTTAAGCAAACATGAAATGGTTATGAAAAACAATGTGTTAGACATAATGTTATAATTATTTTGTCATTTCAGGGTGTGGTACATACATTTGAAATGGAACAGGTGGAAAAAGCGATTGCAAAGCGCGATATTTGCAGGTGAATAATAAAGATTGATTTTGCTGTTCCGGCCATCTAAAAGGGAAATTACCGTTCGTGACTGTGCGCGGCGGTGAATAAGAGTGTATTGATACAAAAGGTCTGTGCAGAATGTCTGTACATTGTGTCTGTTTTGTATCGGAAAATTATAACAGCAAAGTGTAGAAATAAAAGTTACGTCCATGTCCGACCGTCATCCGAAAACAGACCCAAGCCATTTTAGTCCGGTTATGCGCGATTTGTCCGTCAATCCCGGTGCCGAGATTATGCGTTACGCGGCGGTCAAGCCGGATATTATCTCGCTGGCACAGGGGGATAGTGATTTCGGCACGCCTGATTTTATCTGTGATGCGGTTACAAAAGCGATGAAACAAGGGCTGACCCATTACGGCCCGCCGCTTGGTATCCCAGAATTGCGGCAGGAATTGTCCGATTATTATAAACGTATTTACGGTCTTGATATCGGTGTTGAACGCATGTTCGTGACCGGATCAGGGTCAAAGGCCATGAATTTCTGCCTGAAGGCACTGGTTGAAAAAGATGATGAAGTCATTGCCGTGACGCCGATCTGGAAAAATCTGCTCAGCTCGCTGGAGCTGGCACAATGCCGGATTACCGACGTGCCGATGGATCAGGAAAATGGCGACTGGTCGCTCGATCTTGATAAGTTGATGGATGCGTGCACGGCGAAGACCAAATTGATTTTGATCACAAGCCCGTCCAATCCGTCCGGCTGGATTATGCAGCGTGACCAGATCAAAGCGCTGATGAATTTTGCCCGTGAACGCGGGATCTGGATTATTTCCGATGAAGTGTATAGCCGGACTGTTTATGAAGGCCGTTATGCGCCGAGTTTTCTGGAATTTGCAACAGATGATGATTTGCTGTTTGTCGTGAACAGCTTTTCAAAAACATGGGCGATGACAGGCTGGCGTCTTGGCTGGCTTGTCGGGCCGCGCGCCGCGCATGATTATATTCGTGACATTGCCTTATATGATTATATGGGGCCGCCGCCCTTTATCCAGCATGGCGGTATCGCCGCGCTGCGTGATGGTGAAGGTTTTTTGAAAACGCAGATTGATCTGTGGAAACGCAATCGCCAGACATTGCAAGACGGATTTGCACAAAGTAACCGCATTTTATCAACGCCGCCGGAATCGTCATTTTACTACTTCTTCAAGGTGGATGGCGAACCCGATGATATTGCGCTTGCGCGCCGCTTTGTTGATGAAGCGGGTGTATCGCTGGCGCCGGGCTGTGCGTTCGGCAAAGTCGGTACAGGCTATTTGCGGTTTTGTTATGCGGTGTCCGAAGAAAAGGTCGCAACTGCGCTGGACCGTATTCTGTCGGTTATCAAAGATTAGATAAATCGATTTGTCGATTGCGGCCAATACCGGAATTGACCGGACTGTGCCGTACCGGAACAATATTATTATTTGAACAAAAAACGAAACGAATGAAACGGGGATGTCATAATGCGCGGCTTTTTTGGTGTCGGTGTCGAAGGGATCAGCAAAGAATTGAATGTCGGGAATCTGGTGCGGTCGTCGCATGCGTTCGGGGCAGGGTTTTTCTTTGCCATCACGCCGCAGATTGATATTCGCGCCATGCAGCAATCCGATACATCGGCGGCATTCCAGCATTTGCCCTATTATCAATATGACAGTGTCGCGGCGATGATGCTGCCGCAAGGGTGCCAGCTGGTCGGTGTCGAATTGACCGATGATGCGGTTGAATTGCCGAGTTTCAAACATCCGACCCGTGCGGCTTATGTGCTTGGCCCTGAAATGGGCAGCCTGTCACCAGAGATGCAGGACCGCTGTGACCATATCATTAAAATTCCGATGAAGTTTTGCGTGAATGTCGGTGTGGCCGGCGCGCTGGTCATGTATGACCGGAATGTCAGTATGGGGAACTATGCCCCGCGTCCGGTTGTGCCGGGCGGCCGTCTGCCCGAAATGAAGCCCGTGCAAAAAGGCGGTCTGCGGCGCAAAATACGCTCCAAAAAGCAAGGCTAACCCGCGTTCTGCGTAGAGGATTGGCGATGATTTCGGGCAGACGGCCGCAATATGGGGTCGTCGTGCGCGGTGCGCGCGTGAGAGGCGTAGTTGGTTGTGACGTATTATGTCGAGGTGATTGCATCCTGCGTGTCTGTGTACCGATTGTGCGGTAAAGGGTGTTTTAGCGCGATAATTTGCCGAGCAATTGCATCAAACGCCCCGTGAGCGCCAGCGGCGTATCGCCATCAGTTGCCACAAGGCAAATGCAGCCTTCGTGCCGATCGGCCACAGGGGCATGGGATGATCCGGCTTCGTGAATGACCATTTGTCCTTTTTGATAGACAGCATCATCGTCAATGACCGCCCCGTCCAGTACAAGCGTTACTTCATGGCTGTGATGGGCGTGTGCGGGCGCTTTGCCACCGGGTTTGATTTTCATGAGCATGACATGGGATGTTTTATCCTGTGTCGGAATTTCGTAATACAGCGTGCCGGAGCGGATGCGCCGCCATTTCGGGGCAAGATTTTCTTTTTCGATATAGCGGGCCAGCGGCCGTGGTAATGTGTCGATCTGTTGCAAGAAGGCTTGCCGTCTTTTGGCAGCGCGGCACAGGCGCGCCTGTTTTTGGCATCGCTCGAGCGCATCAATACGTTCCAGCACGTTATTGAGGCTGGTTGCGGCCATATCGTTCGGGCTGCACGTAATTTTCTCGATCATCATGCCGCCGATTTCTTCGCATTCGGACACGAATTGCCGTGATTCCTTGCAATAGGAAATATAGGACGATAATAAAAGCTGGAACGCATGGTTCAGGGTGCCGGACGCATATTCCATAAGGAGCTGTTCGCGTTCGATATCCTGATGCTGTTGTGCGTGACGGCCTGTCCGGTGGTCGGTCATGATGACATGTCCTTTCCGGCTAAGGTATGCCGCATGCGGTCCATCGCCAGACGGATACGCGACTTGACCGTCCCGAGGGGAAGGCCCGTTTCCGTTGCGATCTGTTTATGGGTTTTATCCTCGAAAAAGGCCTTTTCCAGCAAGTTACGCTGTTCGTCGGGAATGTCTTCCATTGCGGCCTCGACCATATCGGCCTGTTCGTCATTGGTGATTTGCAGGTCGGGTGCATCGGGTTCGGCGCGGCTGAGGGCCGGATCGTCTTTGTCCGGTGCGGGACGGAATTCCCGCCGCATATAATCGATTTTCTTGTTCCGTGCGATGGTATAAATCCATGTGCTTGCGCTGGCCTTGTCCGGATCGAAACCGGCGGATTTTTCCCAGACACTCAGCAAAGTGTCTTGCGCCAGTTCGTCGGCAATATCATCGCTGAGGCCGCCGCGCATCAGGAATGATTTAACCCGTGGCGCATAATATTCGAACAGGGCGATAAACGCTTTGCGGTCTTTCTGTTCGGCAATGGCCAGAATATGAGAATCAAAGTGGCGCGCCGATAGGGCGGCTGTGTCGTCACGATGCTTTGATTTCGGGTTTATTTTATTCATATCGTAATTAACCAGACTTTGGGCAGACTGGCAAAGGGAAAACTCTGAATTTGCGGATTCTTGCTGCATTTTAGACTCCTTAAGCCATTATTCGCAGGAACGGGCCGTTTGGATCAAAAATCGTCCATAAAATTTTCGACTCCCAAATCTTTTTACGCTTGATCTCGGCTGGGGGAGGTCGTAACGTGATGGCTTAACAGGTTGATCTTTTGCGGCATCATGCTACATCAGATCGTGAAGACCGATAAAAACTGATACAAAACAAGGAAAAATAATGCGTAGATATTTTTATGCGATCTTGTCTTTTCTCGCTTTCACACTCTTCTTTGCAGGGGTTGCACCATCTGCACAGGCGTCAGAACCGCGTTTGATCGGGACATATGGCAGCTGGTCTGCGTATGTTTTCACCGAAGACGGCAAAAAAGTGTGCTACATGGCATCACAGCCAACCAGTGCAGAAGGCAATTACACACGTCGCGGTGATATTTTTGCACTTGTTACACATCGCCCTGCCGAAGGCACAAAAGATGTGTTCAGCTATATCACAGGATATACGTACAAGCCCGGTAGCGATGCCACGGTGAAAATTGACGGAAATACATTCACGTTGTTCACACAGGATGAAACCGCCTGGACACCGGATGCCGAAACAGACAAGAAGCTGGCTAAGGCTATTCGTGCAGGAAATTCCCTGATTGTGAAGGGCACATCATCACGCGGTACGTTGACAACCGATACGTTCAGCCTGAAAGGCTCTGGCGCGGCGCATGATGCGATTTCACAGGAATGCGGCATCTGATACGCACTGTCCGGCACGACCCACATCCACAATATTCTGATCCGTCTTTCATGATAAGAGAGGAAATTTCTCGTCTATCACCGTAGGATGGTTTATTATGTATTTAGGATGTATGTACTGATACGAAATAAGAGACGCACGCAATAGAGTTAGAGTTTTATGTCTGCAAAATTGCTTGAAACCATATTGGAAACATTCGCTTTGAGACACCGTTACGTCTTTACAAGACGTGGCGGTTTGCGTTTGCGCTATGTGTCAGGGCTTTGCGTGCTGTGTCTTAGTCTGGTGTCTGTGATGTTTGTCACGCTGAGTGCCGATGCCTCACGCCATCCGGCCGATCAGGTCGAAGTGCGCGATGAGGCAGGCCATGATGAACTGGCAACAATTACCCCCGAAAGCGGCCCGAAAGATTACGTATCGCGCACAGCCGGTCAGGATGAGGACACACGTCTGCTGGGCGCGATTACACGCGCGGCAACACGCATTGTGCCCGATCGTCGCGCCGTATCCAGAAAAACAACATTAACGGTCGGTGCAGGCGAAACGCTGAGTAACGTGATGGAAAAGGCCGGTATTGGCGTCTCAAAAGGCTATAAACTGATTGCGCAATTACAGGATGTGTATGATCCGCGTCATTTGAAAGTCGGTCAGGATGTGTTCTTCCGCTTTGATCCGCAGGATCGTGACGGATCATCTTATGTACTGGGTGAGATGCGGATTGAAGAAACACCTATTGCGTTCGTTCGTTTGGAACGTGATGAACAAAGCGGCGAATACAAAGCATCACGCGGGGAAAAAGAAATCCGTAAATCCGTGCAAGCGGGACATGCCGAGATCGAAGTGTCGCTTTACGGATCTTCGTTGAAGGCGGGGATTCCTGAATCTGTCGTGACCAATGCGATTTATATTTATTCATGGGATGTTGATTTCCAGCGTGACATCCGGCAGGGCGACTCGCTGAAAATCATGTATGAAAAGCTTGAAACGGTGGATGGTACGCCTGTACCGGGCGGCGATGTGCTGTATGCCGAGTTGAAAGTGAACGGGCGTGTTATTCCGGCCTATCGTTACAAGTTTGAAGACGGCGATGTTGATTATTTCACTGATGAAGGCGTCAGCTTGCGCAAGGCGCTGATGAAAACACCGATCGACGGGGCGCGCCTGTCATCCGGTTTCGGGATGCGTCATCATCCGGTGCTTGGCTATAACAAGATGCACAAAGGTGTTGATTTCGCCGCGCCGCGCGGCACACCGATTTATGCGGCCGGTGACGGGACCATTGATTATATCGGGCGCTATGGCGGCTATGGCAATTATATCCGTCTGCGTCACAATTCAGACTTGCGGACGGCCTATGCCCATATGAAGGGGTTCAAAAAAGGACTGTCAAAAGGCAAGCGTGTGAAACAAGGCGAGGTGATCGGCTATGTCGGTACGACAGGACGTTCAACCGGTCCGCATTTGCATTACGAAGTTCTGCGCGGTACAACACAGATTAATCCGCAAAAGCTTGATATGCCGCGCGGTAAGACCTTGAAGGGTGAAACGCTGACGGCCTTTAAACGGCATGTCTCGCGTGTGAATGCTCAATATGCACAGCGTATCAAAGACGCCGATAACCAGAAATTTGCCCTGAATCGTTAAGTAAATCGTTAAGTAAATCGTTAGGTTGACCGAGGGGCGCGCTATTCAGCGCCGACCGTCACTTTGCAACCGTCACCTCGTAACCGTCATTTTTCACTGGCAAGCGCAGCATATCATATGGCGTGCCGTTTGGACGACGAGGCATCTTTGTTCTTTCAAATCATGAAATGTAATCAGGATGGCGCGGGCGGTGTGCGCGGCGCAGATGTTTGTGCATCTTGTCCTTTTGCATGTGCTGTCAGCGTGTCCACGATGGCCTGCGTTTGCGGTGATAAATCCGCGATGTTGCTGTCGGGACTGTCAACATAATAGACCGTCGTTGACATTGGCGCGACGCCGCGAAAGCCTGCCAGCGAGATGAACGTAACGGTATATTGTGCGTTTGGGTCATGCCGGTCGATGTCAAAATCCGGATCATTCATAATATAATCCGCAATGGCCGGTTTATCGGACATGATCGCTTGTTGCAGTAAAGGCGTGTGGCGTGTGCTGCGGTGAGAGAATATCTCTCTTTGTGAAGATGACAAAACCATGTTCGGGTCGGGCCGCAAGCTGTAGATGGCTTCGAAGATCGATATGTTGTCTGTTTCGATGGCGTCTTCAAGCAGGCGTTCAAAGTTCGATGTGATATAGTCCGGTCTGCGCGCGGGGCCGTTCTGCTCCAGAAAGCGATCCATATTCATGCCGCGCAGTTCGGATAATATGATCTCGATGCTCATCAGGTCTTGTGCGCGGACGGCATCAATGAGCTGTTCCTGATGGACGCGGTAAGTTTTTTCATCGGCAAAATACTGGAAGATTGAACGTAACATGAGACACCCTTTTTATTTTCTATAATGCAGATAGATAGGGTATCAGGCGTGGTGTTGTCAATAGAATAATACAAGCAAGGCGCGCGTGCCGCTTGCGCGTTTTATCGGAAAAAGTGGGCTTTGGCTTATGCGTCTTTGGGTTTCCGAAGAAAACGCAGATAATAAATAATCAACAAGACACCGGCCATTGTGAACCAGAATAAAGCATAGCCGAGATGATTATTTTCTGGTGCCCATGTCGGATCGTGGGGCACGGGGAAACCCTGATAATATTTATTCAGCTTTTCGGAGTAGAAAATATAAGGCGATATATCATGATCGTGAAACCCGTTATATTTTGCGATTTGTGCGACATCGACATGATACCATTCGTTCTGATTGGGCTTATTGTCGGGGGTAAAGCGGTTTGCTTTTTCAGATGGGCGTGCCATGCCAAATACTTTGGTTTGTCCTTCGCGCAGGAATTCGCGGCGTTCGGATTGCGGCAGATATTCTTCTGAAACCCAGCCTCTGTTAACCAGAATGATTGTGCCGTCCTGCATTTCGAACGGGGTAATAATGTGATATCCGGCAATACCGCGATAGGTGCGCGGTCCGACGGCGGTTTCTTTGTCATTGTGAAAGCGGCCTTCGATAAAACCCGCTTTGAAGTCGGTCTGGCTGGTAACGGATTTCAGGGTATCGCTGCTGAGCGGTGTTTTTTGCTGGTCATATTGCCGTGCTTTTTCCAGATTGGTCAGAATATCTGTCTTCCAGGCCAGACGATCCAGCTGCCATTTGCCAAGACCGCACAGTATCAGGACGGCAATCAGGGTTACAATCGTTGGCAGAACGGGTATTTTACGTGTGTGTGACGGTGACATGATTATTCCTCCCTCGGATCGTTGCGGGTAAGCAACTGCGCGATTATATCATAAATCATAAAAAAGATAAGGGCTTCTGTCCGGCTGTGAGTGTGATCATCTGGAACGGGGGTTCGCGGCGGTTCAATGACGGGACGATTTCATGGCGGAGACGGTTTAATCGCGGCCCTTCAAATCTTCGGGGCGGTATTTATATTGAAGCGCGATGATATAGCTTTTGATGGGCCGTAAACTGCCCAGTGTCAGGAACAATGCAACGGCCGTCCAGATCACCGCGTGCACCCAGAGCGGGATTGTAAACAGATGATCAAGCCACAAGGCCAGCGGAACGAGTGAAAAACCGAGAATAAAAATCAGGAACACAGCAGGGCCGTCGGCGCTGTCATTGCCGGACATATCCAGCCCGCATTTCGGACAGGAATCCTGCACGGCCATTGACAGGCGTGAGCTGAACAGATCACCTTCGTTGCAGCGCGGGCACTTGCACTTGAAGGCCCGCAGCATCATTTGGACATCCGGTTTAAAAGGTTTGTTTGCCATGAGAGTGTCCGGTTACGGAATTAGTGCGCGGCCGGAACGGCATCGCCTGCGCCCCACCAGTACACGGCGACGAACAGGAACAGCCAGACAACGTCAACAAAGTGCCAGTACCAAGCCGCGGCTTCGAAACCGAAATGCTTGTCTTTTGTGAAGTGGCCCTTTTTCGCACGAACCATACAGACGGCCAGAAAGATCGTACCGACGAACACGTGGAAGCCGTGGAAACCGGTTGCCATGAAGAATGTCGATGAATAAATCCCTTCGGTAAAGCCGAATGTGACATGTGTATATTCGTAAATCTGGAAGCCGAGGAAGATAACGCCCAGCAATGTTGATAAGGCCAGACCTTTGACAGCATCGTCCTGATGGCCTTCTAAAATGGCATGGTGCGCCCATGTCACGGTACAACCGGACAGCAGCAGGATCATCGTCATCAGCAGCGGCAGGCCAAATGCGGCGACCGGGCTGATATGCGGCGGCGGCCAGATGCCGTGTGTATGTTCAACACGCAGAACCTGATCAACATCACCGAAGAACAGGCTGGCATCAAAGAACGCCCAGAAGAAAGCGACAAAGAACATCACTTCGGACGCGATAAACATCGCCATGCCGTAACGCATGCCAACCATCGCAATCGGGGTGTGCACTTTTTCAACGCAGGCCTCGAAAATCACATCTTTCCACCAGAAGAACATGGTCGCGACAACGGCGAGCAGGCCCAGAATAATGCCCTTAAAGCCGATCGGCATATCGCCGATAGAGACATCATGCATATACATCAGTGCCCCAAGCGCCAGAAGACCGCCGGATAGCGAACCGACAAGCGGCCAGATACTGGGGCGGACAATATGATAGGGGTGTGGCTTGCCTGTGCTGGAAATCTTGATGTCTTCGGCCATGCTTAAATTCCTTTGATAAAAGAAAGATCGGTTCATAATAACTTGAAATTGATTAGCACCAATTGAAATGGAATGCAATCATTGCGTGCCATTGTAGAACGCTTCGAGAGCCTGATCAAGCGCTTCGCTCTCTGCTTTGAAAAAAGTATAGGATAGGGTAATCGTTTTCACATCGTCCATGTTCGGATCGTCCGCGATATCGGGCGAGACATAGAACATCACCGGCATGGCAACACGCTGTTTGGGTTCGAGCAATTGTTCGCCAAAGCAAAAGCACTGCACTTTGTGAAAATATTTCCCGGCTTTGGTCGGTACAACGTTATAGAGCGCGGTGCCGGTGATCGGTACATCGGTTTTATTTTCGGCGTGGAAACTGACAAAGCCCTTTTGTCCGATTTGAAGATCGATTTCGCGCATGTCCGGTTCGAACTGCCACGGCAGGTTACTGGCCGTATCGGAGTTTAGTTTTACGGTGACTGTCCGGTCCAGTACATGATCGGGCAGGTCTTGGGCGACTTGCGTTGTGCCGCCAAAGCCTGTGACGCGGCAGAACAGATTATAAAGCGGGACAGAGGCAAAGGACACGCCGACCATAATGAAAACGGCACTCAGAACCGTAACAAGAACTTTGAGATTTTTGCGTTTCAGCTCATCAGGGGACGTCACGGGGGATCACCTTTGTTTTCGTTCGTGTTACGCAGTCATCGCTGTGTGTTAGCGTTTGTAGTTTGTGAAGAAATATTTCTGCCACCATTTTTTATCATTGCCCTTCAGTTCGGCAAGGTGCGCTTCGCGGCCTTTTTCGAACGGGTCGGCATAGGGATCATAGTGCGGCGTGTTTTTGTTTGTGTGTGATGCGGGCATTGGCGGCGCTTTGCCTTCTTTGGCGGCGGCGATATCGTCTTTTTGTGCGTTATCGCTTGTTGCGGCCTGCTCGCTGATCTCGACATCAGGCAGAATATCCATGACTTCGGCATTGGCGATGCGGATCATGGTCACAAGCCATACTGTGACAAAGAAAATGGCCAGAAGGCCGAGAACGAGATAGTTCTTTTTCTTCTTGCTTTTATGTAGGTCTCCGTGTGGCATTTTTACATCCTGCTTCTGGTCTGATTACGGTCGTCGGTTGCTTGTCTCTATATTTTATCAATTATTAGCGCCAAGAACAGGGCAAATAAGTAAAAAACAGAGTATCCAAACATTAATTTGGCACTTTTAAGCGTTTTGTCAAACAGCACTTTGACACAGGTGAAGATAAAGAACGCCCCCAGAACGACGGCGGACAGGCCATAGGTTGCGCCGGCATCGTTCATGATCCACGGCAAAAGCGTAATCGGGAACAGGATCAGCGTATAAACAAGCATTTGTATTTTTGTGGATTTTGCCCCGGCGGTGACGGTCATCATCGGAATTTTTGCAGTTTTATAATCTTCGTTGGCGAACAAAGACAGCGCCCAGAAATGCGGCGGAGTCCACATGAAAATAATCAGGAACAGGACAAAGGCATATAGCGTGACATCACCTGTGATTGCGGCATAGCCGATCATCGGCGGAAACGCACCGGCCGCGCCGCCAATAACAATATTTTGCGGTGTGCGGCGTTTTAACCAGATGGTGTAAATGAACACGTAAAAAAGATTTGCGGCCGCCAGCAGAAAAGCGGCAGTCCAGTTAATGGCAACGCCCATCAATAAAACGGACAAGATCGAAAGCACCACGGCAAAGCCGATGGCTTCGCCCGACGGGATTGTGCCCATTGGCAATGGGCGGCCTTTGGTCCGGCGCATGATGGCGTCAATATCGCGGTCATACCACATATTGACCGCGCCGGATGCGCCTGCACCGACAGCAAGCGCCAAAATGGCAATCAGGATTAAAAACGGATGCGTATCGGTAAATCCCGGTGCGACCCACATGCCGGAAAAGCCTGTGAAAACCACAAGGCTCATGACCTTTGGTTTCAAGAGCGCAAAATAGTCCGCAATGCGGGTTTCTGCCGTGGCATGATCATCATGCGCGCCATTGTCTGGATTGACTGCGTTTTTCATAGGCCTGTTGTAGCACAGGGAACGCAAAAAAGAAGATAATATTTCCGATTTGTGCGCAGAAATTGTGCCGACGCTATATTGAGGGCATATTGCGGCCATATTGCGCGCGGGGCAAAGCTAGGTGCGGGCGGGCGTGTTCTCTAAAAACCGGGGCCGCCGCTAAACGGACTTGGTGCCGCAGGTGCAGGCGGCGCAATGATGTTGGGTTGCGGCATCTGTGGTCCTTGCGGCTGTGTTGCCGCTGGCGCAGGCTCTTGTTCCGGTGTGTGGACCGCCTGATTAAATGACGGCGCAGGTCCGGCCGCAACAGGTTGCGGTGTAGCAGGTGATGCGGATGGTGCCGGATCGTCCGGTGCCA
The DNA here is from genome assembly GCA_030750865.1 of Alphaproteobacteria bacterium. Classification (GTDB taxonomy): domain Bacteria; phylum Pseudomonadota; class Alphaproteobacteria; order Micavibrionales; family Micavibrionaceae; genus JASMHE01. The sequence goes on along the minus strand of JASMHE010000007.1, from coordinate 125,385 downwards.
GATTAAGCTGTCTGCGCAGATCCGGCTTGTCTTCCAGTAATTCGTGGATATGGTCGAATGCGCCTTCGAGCTTTGCCTTGATGGCTTCCAGATTATCAAAGCGGCCGCTGCCAAGCGCACTTGTGACAAGGTCATAGGCCTCGATCAAATCTTCATCAAGTGTGCTGTCCAGCAGACGATTGATTCTATTCAGCATGATTTTATTTTCGTCCAGCTCCATTTCCAGCGTCAAGTGACCCGCATTTTCAAACAAATCCGTGTCCTGTTCATCGACGGCATTATCGGATTCATTTTGGTCGGCCAAAAGGCCATCCGGGTCCGCCGCAGCATAAAAATGGTCTGTTACATTAATCATCGCTTTATTTTACCATAAAAAAAGAGCTGATTTCAATTAATCAGCTCTTTGTTAAGAATGTATTAAAATATCAATGATGTTCGATGGTTTTATTCAACTTTTGGCTGAATTTCGAACTGGTGGAATGGTGGCGGTGAAGATAATGTCCATTCCAGTGTCATTGATTGTGGCTGTACGTTCCAGTAATTCCCATCAACGCGGCGTCCGAAGAACAATGTATAGAACGCGATGAAGATGAAAAAGACCGTTGCCGCACCCGACAGATATGCGCCGTAGGATGAGATTTCATTCCAGAAGGCAAAGGCATCCGGGTAGTCGGGGTAACGACGCGGCATACCGGCAAGACCCAGGAAGTGTTGCGGGAAGAACAGCATGTTCACGCCGATAAAGGTCATCCAGAAATGCAGTTGTCCCATCCATTCAGGATATTGACGGCCGGACATTTTGCCAATCCAGTAATAGAACCCGCAGAACAGTGCAAAGACCGCACCGAGTGACAGTACGTAGTGGAAGTGTGCCACAACATAATATGTATCGTGCAGAGCCACATCCATGCCGCCGTTTGACAGTACAACCCCTGTCACGCCGCCAAGCGTAAACAGGAAGATAAAGCCGACGGCAAACAGCATCGGTGTTTTAAATTCAATCGAACCGCCCCACATTGTCGCAATCCATGAGAAAATCTTGATCCCAGTCGGGACGGCGATAATCATTGTTGCGGCTGTGAAGTAGGCCCGTGTATCAACATCAAGACCTGTTGTGTACATGTGGTGCGCCCACACGACAAAGCCAACAAAGCCGATGGAAACCATTGCATAGGCCATACCCAGATAACCGAAGATCGGTTTTTTGGAGAAGGTTGATACAACGTGACTGATGATACCGAAAGCCGGCAAAATCATGATGTAAACTTCGGGGTGACCGAAGAACCAGAACAAGTGCTGGTACAATAGCGGATCGCCGCCACCTTCGGGTGAGAAGAAGGAGGAGCCGAAGTTACGGTCTGTCAGCAGCATTGTGATCGCGCCGCCAAGTACAGGCACGGCCAGTACCAGCAGGAATGATGTGATCAGCATCGCCCAGACAAACAGCGGCATTTTGTGCAATGTCATGCCCGGTGCGCGCATGTTGAAGACCGTTGTAATAAAGTTGGCCGCACCGAGGATCGAACTTGCCCCGGCAAGGTGAAGTGCAAAAATTGCCATATCAACCGACATACCCGGATGACCCAGTGTTGCTGACAGTGGCGGATAGACCGTCCAGCCGGTCCCTGCGCCAATCCCGACGAAGGCCGAGCCGATCAGCATCAGGAAGGCCGGTACAAGCAGCCAGAATGAAATATTGTTCAGACGCGGGAACGCCATGTCAGGCGCGCCGATCATTAGTGGCAAGAACCAGTTCCCGAAGCCGCCGATCAGCCCCGGCATCACAACAAAGAACACCATAATCAGACCGTGCGCGGTGATGATTACGTTCCAGAGTTGCCCGTCAGGATTGCCGGCCTCGTCCAGCACAAATTGCATGCCCGGATCCTGTAGTTCGGCACGCATGACCATAGAGAAAAAACCACCGATCAGTGCGGCAATAATCGAGAAAATGATATAGAGCGTACCGATATCTTTGTGGTTTGTTGACATGAACCAGCGGGTGAAAAAGCCCGGCTTGTGGTCATGGTGATCATCGTGATGAGAATCTTTTGTCGCAGCGTTCATGATGATAATCCTTGCTTTCTTTTTTTATACTCTTTTTTAAAGGTTATTTTGTTTGTGCGTTTTTGAAGTCTTCGTAAGTGACGTAGCCGTCTTTCGAGGCTTCAACCCATGCGGCGAATTCCTCTTTCGGTACGGCGATGACTTCTGTCGGCATAAAGGCGTGGCCTTTCCCGCATAACTCGGAACATTGGCCGAAATAGCGGCCCGGCTTTTCGATATTTACCCATGTTTCGTTAATACGGCCGGGAACGGCATCTGTTTTAATACCGAAGGCAGGCACGGCATAGCTGTGCAGGACGTCGGCGGCTGTCACGATAATCTGGATATTTGTATCAACCGGCAGAACAACAGGGCTGTCAACGGACAGCAGGCGTTTTTGACCTTTGGAGGCATCGATTTCATCGTCCGGGATCATATAGGAATTAAAGGAAATGCCGTGGTGATCAGGATATTCGTAACCCCAGTACCACTGGTAGCCTGTGACGTTCAGGGTCATTTCAGGATCGGCTGTACGGTCCATATAATACAGTAATTTGAAAGACGGGATCGCAATCACAATCAGAATAACGATCGGAATGACGGTCCATATCACTTCGATCAGTGTGTTATGCGAGAATTTTTGCGGTTCCGGGTTTGCTTTTGCATTGAAGCGGATCACGATAAAAATCAGAAGCGCCAGAACAAACAGCGTAATCGCCGTGATAATCACAAGAATGAAATTGTGAAAATCCGTCAGCTGTTCCATGACCGGCGTAGCCGCAGGTTGCAGCCCGAGCTGTTTTGGCATGGGTTCGGAAGCCAGTGCGTAGAAAGGCATAAGGCTTATACAAAAAGCAATAAATGATAAGAATAATCTGGACACGTTTTTCACCTTAAAGTGTTTTTACAAGATAAAGTAGAGCCAGCCGTTTCTGACTCATAATATGATTTATATGAATTGTTTCAGAACAGCAAGTATTCATTGCAGAATTATGTGCCTGTAATCCTGTTCAATCTCATAGTGTTAGCTTAGCATCATGTAAATAAGAGGCGCAATGGCGGCGGTTTCGCTACGCAGGACATTTCCACCGAGTGACGCTGTCTGTATATGCGGTGTTTTTTCAAATAATGTTGTTTCTTCGTCGGTAAAACCGCCGACTGGGCCGATGATAAAGGCGGCCGCATCGGGTTTACCGTTTTTGAACAGATTACCCAGCAAAGGATGCGTGCCGCGTTCGATACAGGCAATCAGCGGGATATCCGGATCCCAGTCCGCGATGAATGCATCACGATGGCACAGCGGATGCAGGGCCGGAACGGTCAGCCGTTCGGATTGTTCGCAGGCTTCGGTGATTTGCTGTATCAGGCGGTCTTCTTTGATTTTGCGCACTTCTGTTCGGTCTGTCAGGATCGGATGAAAATCGGTGACACCCAGTTCGACCGCCTTTTCGATCAGAAAATCCATGCGGTCTTTTTTAAGCGGTGCAAAAACCAGATGCACGGCATAGGGCGCGGTATCTTGCGCGCGGATTTGCGCTTGCAACGCCAGTGTGATGCTTTTTTTGCCGAGGTCAATGATTTCGCCGCGCCATTCCCCGTCGCGGCCGTTGAAAACACGGATGTAATCTCCCTCTTTACGGCGCATGACATTTCGCAGATAATGGACATGATTCTGGGCCAGATCAATGTGCCCGTTTTCTCTCAGGTCATTCTCTGTAAAAAGGCGCGGATATTTATAATCATCTGTTGTCATCATCATAAGGACTTATATCGCAGTGAAACACACAGATATCAAGAGTGAACATTGGACATTACGTTATTTACCCGATGAGGCAAAGTCGTATGGCTTGTTGGCGCGGCTGGATCGTCCGGCCGGTATCTCGCTGTTACTGTTGCCTGCCTGGTGGTCGATCATGCTGGCTTCGGGCGGGGTGATGAATGTGAACAGCAGTGATTTGTACATCCTTGTCCTGTTTTTAGGCGGGGCGATTGTGATGCGCGCGGCGGGCTGTGTCATTAATGATTTATGGGATCGTGATCTGGATAAGGGCGTTGAACGCACCAAAGGCCGCCCGCTGGCAAGTGGCCTTGTGACACCGAAACAGGCGATGTTATTTTTAGGCGGCTTGTTATTGTGCGGATTCTGGGTGTTGATGCAGCTTTCGACCGTGGCGATTTTGCTGGGTTTTCTGACCATTCCGCTGATTATCCTGTACCCGCTGATGAAACGGTGGACATGGTGGCCGCAGCTTTTTCTAGGCTTTACATTTAACAGTGGCGCGCTGATCGGCTGGGCGTCGATTACGGGCATTGTCGAATTGCCTGCGCTGCTGCTATATATTGGCGGCATATTCTGGACGCTGGCCTATGACACGATTTATGCCCATCAGGATAAAGAAGATGACGTGCTGATGGGGATCAAATCGGCGGCCTTGAAGTTGGGTGATAAAAGCAAGAAATGGATCACGGTTTTCTATGTCGCGGCTTTTTTCTTTATTGGCTGCGGATTTTTGCTGGGCGGGCAGGGGATTTTGTCTTTCTTGCTGCTGGCTTCTCCGGTGGCGCACGTGATTATGTGGCTGTGGACGTGGGATGAAACAAGCCCGCAAAGTTCACTGGCCTTTTTTAAGGCCAATATGATCACAGGCGCACTGATTTTCTTATGCGCCTGTTTCTAGGATGATCCGCCCCGCACGGAGGGTGTATACAACTGGTATTATGCAATCGGTATAGGGCGGATGTTCGATGTATCGCGGTCTGCCCTTTTATTAGCTTGGCTCATAATTGCGCTGCGGGAATTGAAGCGGCCATTTGCCTTCGGTAGAATATTTTTCCAGCAGTTCGAGCGCTGTGAAAAGCTTTGATTCCTTGTGGAACGGCTTTGTAATGCATGGCTCGGGCAATGTGAATGTATATTCAAAGGCATCATCCATGAATTGCGTGTAAAGATCATGCATCGTTTCGTCGATCTTACCGTGTTCCAGCGCGCAATCCAGCATGCGTGTGACGATCACATGTTTGAATGTTTCGGCATCAACTGCGCCTTCATATTTCACGTTTGACGGCATACTTGCTTTGGCCGGATAGTTCCAGAGTACCATTTCGTCCCCGTCATGATCGACATAAACTTCGCCGATATCATTGTTCATGACGACATGTGTGCCGTGGTCCGTATCAATGCGTTTGAAGCTGAAGCCGAGATTAGACGCAAGCGCCGGCACGATATGTTTCGCGATATTGGCGCTGTCGAATGTGTTTTCACGCAGTTGCGTCCGCAGATGCAACAAGCCTTTGGCATGGCGCAGAACATCGGTATAGCTTTGTGTGGAGGCATCGTCTTCATTAAACAGACTGAACGGCGCACCGGATGGTGATTTTGCGGCAGAATCGAGCTGTTTTCCTTCGGCGCCGATTTTCTGCAGGATGATCGTCATGATATCTTCGATTTCGCTGATATAGCCAACGGCATCCTGATAGGTCGGATACGGGCCTGTGAACAGCGTCGATCCGTCGCGGGCTGCATTTTTGTTGAATTCATATTTCGTGCTGCCGTGTTGGTAGCCGTCTTCTTCATTTTCCCAGATTTGGCGGTTATTCGGCGCAAGACTGATGGTGTAAAAAATACTTTTTGACTCGCGGTCGGCCGTCAGAATTTGCGAGATCGAGCTTTTGACCAGATAGCCTTCCAGATTCACGCTGCCCATCGTGTTCACATATTTGCTTTGTTTGGTTTTCTGGAAGTTGACGTTACTGACATTATTCGAGCTGTCCAGCAACGCTTTGACAAGCGAGGCATCTTCGCCTTTCAGCGGTGTTTGCGGCAGATCATTGACATTGATGCGTTCTGTTTCGCCCGATCCGTCCGGTTTTTCGTCATCGAAAAAGAAATCGTCATCATCGTAGCCGCCGTCATGGACAGGCAGGGAATCGATGATTTCGACATTTTCCTGATGGATAAAGGATTCAAGTTCTTTTTGGACGGCATCGCTGTCAGTGATGAGTTCCAGATGTGTCGATGTTGCGACCGGTGCGCGTTCATCTAGAAAATGTGCAATATTCCGTCCCTGTGGTGTCGCAGTCGTCATGGTTATACCTGCCCTGTTTCGTTTCTTATATTATGTTAATGGGCGAATATTACGAAAAAACATATCGGGATGCAAGAAAATGATTCCTGCATCCCGAATTTTTTCGTGATCTGGTGTTGTGTTGCCGCTTATTCGCTATACAAGGTCCGCAGGCGCTGCTCTGCGATGATCAGCATCGGGATATCAAGCGTGCCGCTACGGCGCATATCGTGAATGGTGCTATCCAGTTGCGTAAGCTTGTCGCCTTGCTTGTCCAGCCATGTCTCGACAACACTCATCTGGTCTTTCTGACCAAGTTTTTTCTTGGTGATGGCGGTTTTGCAGTCATGCAGGATGTGCGAGGTCAGCATCGCCTGACAGACATAGAATTGCTCGACAATAGCTTCAAGCGCTTCTTCGGACCAGTTGCTGTCGGTCTGGAGGTAGGCGGCTTGTTTTTGCAACCAGTTCAGGTGGAAGCGTTCCCCGACCTCAAGGAAAGTGCGGGCGATCACCGGAATGGTGAACCCTGTCTTTTTGTGGATGCGTGTAATATCGCATGCAGATCCGAGCACCGGCAGCAAGGCAATCTGGTATGCCAGATCGGCAGATAGCTGATTTCGCATACCGGCTTCTGTTTTTTGCTGGATTTCATCATGCAGGTCTTCGGTCAGGATATTATCAATGTGCGAACGCAGCAGGTCGATGCTGGTTTTGAATGTTTTGACATCATCTTTTACATCCAGCTCTTGTGCATAGCGCGTCAAGAACCAGATTGTACCGCGCTCGATCAGCTTGCGCGTTTCGTTCATGGCATCAAGCTGTACGATAGACGGGGCTTTGTTATCCAGCGCCTCGATTTCACTCCACAGATGTTTCAGCTGGAAGGCTTCGCGGACGATCAGATAGGCTTTTGCCACCTGTTCGGCTGTAGCGCCTGTGCGTTCCATGATGTTGTCGATATAGACAGGACCCATGCGGTTTACGATACTGTTCGACAATGTTGTGCTGACGATTTCACGGCACAAGCGGTGGTTTTTGATCTCCGTGACATATTTCTTCTGTAACGGCGCCGGGAAATATTTCACCAGCCATTCATCATAAATATTGTCATTATCCGGTAAATCGGATGACAGAATACGCTCGGTCAGTTTGATTTTCGCATAGGAATGCAAGATGCCGATTTCGGGACGGGTCAGACCTTTGCCGTTATTGGCGCGTTCCAGTACCTCGTCATCATCGGGCAGGTTTGCCAATGTGCGGTCCAGTACGTCCTCTTTTTCCAGCTTCTCAATAAATTGCATATGGATGCCGAAATGTTCGGCCGCATGAATTTCTGTCATGCTGATGCCTTGCGCCTGTTGATAGTTATCATTCAGGACAAGTGCAGCGACTTCTTCGGTCATGCGTTCAAGCAAATTGTCGCGTTTGACGCGCGTCATTTTATAGCGTTCATTTTTGACAATATCGGTCAGCAGAATTTTGATGTTCACTTCGTGGTCAGAACAGTCAACACCGCCGGAATTATCGATAAAGTCCGCATTGAGACGGCCGCCGCGTTTGGCAAATTCGATCCGGCCTTTTTGTGTCACGCCCAGATTGGCCCCTTCGCCGATGACGCGGGCTGTGACTTCGCTGGCATCCACGCGCAGGGCATCATTGCCTTTGTCACCGACCTGAGCATGTGTTTCGTTCGAGGCTTTGATATAGGTGCCGATCCCGCCGAACCAGAGCAAGTCTGTATTGGCTTTCAACATGGCACGCATCAATTCCATCGGCGTGACTTTTTTGTTTTCAATGCCGAAGGCCTCCATAATTTCCGGTGTCAGGTCGAGGCTCTTCTCGCTGCGGCTGAAGATACGGCCGCCTTTGGACAGTTTCTTGGTGTTATATTGATCCCAGCCCGCGACTTTTTCAAACAGCCGCTTTCTTTCCTTGAAAGATGAGGTAGGGTCGGGATCAGGATCGCAGAAAATGTGCAGATGGTTAAACGCACCGATCAACCGGATTTGGTCGGATAGCAGCATACCGTTCCCGAACACATCGCCGCCCATATCACCAACGCCGATGGCACGGAACGGTGCGGTTTGCGTGTCGTGGTTCAGTTCACGGAAATGCCGTTTCACAGATTCCCACGCGCCACGGGCGGTGATGCCCATTGCTTTGTGGTCGTATCCGGCAGACCCGCCGGATGCGAAGGCATCATCCAGCCAGAAATCATATTTCATCGAGATTTCGTTGGCGATATCGGAGAATGTCGCTGTGCCTTTATCAGCAGCCACAACGAAATACGGATCATTACCGTCGGGGCGGACCACTTTCTTCGGTCCGATAATGCGGTTGCCCTTCATGTTGTCGGTAATATCAAGCAGGGCATGGATAAAGATTTTATAACAGGCAATGCCTTCTTCCTGAAACGCTTTGCGGTCTTTGAAAGATGGCGGGTTTTTCACAATAAAGCCGCCTTTTGCGCCCATTGGCACAATGACACTGTTTTTGACTTGCTGGGCTTTCATCAGGTCCAGAATCTCGGTGCGGAAATCTTCGTGACGGTCTGACCACCGCAAGCCGCCGCGCGCAATAGACGCGCCACGCAGATGCACCCCTTCGACACGCGGGGAATAGACAAAAATTTCGCGGAACGGTTTTGGCAGCGGAATATTCTCGATGCGGCTGCTGTCAAACTTGATAGACAGATGGTCTTTTGGCTGACCGTCTTCCCCTGTCTGGAAAAAGTTTGTGCGCAGGGCCGAGTCAATCATATTCATGATGGTCCGCAAAATGCGGTCTTCATCCAGAACGCTGACATTTTCCAGGGCGTGATCGACCGCAACAATGTGACCGGCACACCGTTCTTTGACATTTTTTTGATTGTCGGGATCGAATTTTGTTTTGAAAAAGGCCACAAGCTCGGCCGCAATTTTCGGATGGTTGGTGAGCGATTTTTCGATATAGCTCAGCCCGTATTGCATTTTGCCCTGACGCATATAGCGCACAAAGGCCCGCAGAATGACGATGTCGCGCCACGGCATGCCCGCACCCACAACCAGTAGGTTCAGCCCGTCATCTTCCATGCGGTCGTACCAGATTTTAATCAGAGCTTCTTCGAAGACCTCTTTGATTTCATCGATATCTTTGTCTTGGGCGAATTCATCACGGTCCATGACGAAATCGTGAATCCAGATTGTATTATCTTCGCCGTGCGGCTTGACTTCGTAAGGGACTTCGGAGATGGCCTTCAGCCCCATATTTTCCAGCACAGGCAGAATAGAGGTAAGCGGTACGGGCTTGTTCTTGTTAAAGATTTTCAGGCGCAGCTGGTGATCGGCACAATATTTACATTGATACAGATCAAGCGCGATCGTGTCTGTTGCAAGACATTCTTCGATATTCAGAATGTCGTAATATGCTTGTTTCGGTGTGTAGTGATCGGCATAGTTTGACGGGAAGGCATTGCCGTACCGCGCCAGCATGTTTGTGATTTCCTGATCGCTGTCCAGTTCCTGATACAGCGCATCGGTCAGCTTTTCGGACCATAAACGTCCGGCTTCCTGTAATTGTTTTTCAATGGCGCGGGCATTGAATTTGGGTGTCTTGCCTTGCTCGGTGTAAACAGTGAACAAAAGACGGGCAAAGGGCGAGTCATCCATGTTGGCATTCATGCCGCCGACATAGCCGCCAAGCTCGGCTTCCAGAATCTGTTCCATTTCAACGCGCAGGTCCGTGTCGTAACGGTCGCGCGGCACATAAACAAGACAGGAGATGTAGCGCCCGAACGGATCGTTCCGTGTATAAAGGGCGATGCGCTGGCGTTCCTGCAGGCGCAGAATACTGACCGCGATCTCCAGCAGATGATCAATATCAATCTGGAACAGCTCGTCACGCGGATATTTCTCGAGAATATGTTTCAGCGCTTTGTAATCATGTGTATGCGGCAGAGAGCCCGATTGACGCATGGCCATGTCCGCCTTGCGGCGCAGAAGTGGAATATCCTGAATGGAACGTGAATAGGTAACCGATGTGAATAGGCCGATAAACAGACACTCCCCGACAATATTGCCTTTCTTATCAAAGCGTTTAACCGCAATGGCATCCAGCGGCACGGGACGGTGAACGGTCGATTTTTTATTGATCTTGGACACGCTGAGCGGCGGCAGATCATAGCGGACCTTTTGCAGTTCTTTGCTTAGGCCGCTGTCATTATCAGACATGTAAACGGGCTGTACGCCATCATGTAACAGACCGAGGCTGCTGCCTTTGACGGTGCGACTGTCGATGTTGCCGTTTTTCTCTGTCAGTTTATATTCACGGTAGCCAAGCAGAGTGAAGTTATCCTGATACATATATTCCAGGAAGTAGAGATATTCCTCGATCTCGTCATCTTTATATTTGTCCGGCGGGGCAAGGCTGAGTGATTTTTGTGCATCACGCAGTTTGCTTTTCATTTCTTGCCAGTCTTGCGTGGCATATTTCACATCATCCAGAATCTGTAACAGATCGGCTTTCAGCGTTTTATGTTGGCCGTCGGGGATCAAACCGTGCAGTTCGATATGGAAGTGCGTGTGCGATACGGTGGTATCGTCGGCATGTTTGCTGACGCCGATAATACGGTTTTTCTTATCTGTTTTGATGTGAATGATCGGGTGCACCAGCACATAAATCAGTTTGTAATCCTGTGTCAGTTTGGCTGTGATGGAATCGACCAGAAAAGCCATGTCCGGGCTGATAATGTCGATGGTTGTGCGGCTGTGGGCTGTGATCGTGCCGCTTTCATCCGGGTTGTGCGTTCCGATATCAACGATGAATTCGCCTTTTTTCTGGCTTTTCATCAAATCCCAGTGCTTCTGAACAATGTTATAGATGTCTTCGGAGGCAATTTTATGACGGTCTTCGCCCGAGACTTTGCCGTAAAACATTTGATGGAAATCCTTTTGGCTTTCCGTCGCGTTTGCAGGCAGATGTTTGAGCGCGTTTTTGATATATTTTTCGGAACGATCTGGCATAATAGGACCTATTGCTGAGTCTTAATGACCAAAGTGAGTTTAGAGTTACACAAAGTATGACCGCGAGAGCGATCACCTCAAGGTACGGGGAAATGATGCGCACAGCAAGATGAAACATTGCTTTTTTCGCCATCTTATCTGTTGCATTGCCGCAAAACCCTGTGCTTGTATCGTATTGTAATCGGGGCAAGAAACAAGGATGTCGTGTGATGTGCGGGCGTTACGCAATTTTTGCAGAACCATCAAAATTAAAGGACATGTTCGGGACGGAGAATATCCTGAATATCGCGCCGCGTTATAATGCCGCCCCGATGCAAGATATGCCGATCATCATCAAAACCAGAATGGGGATGGCGCGCTGGGGGTTGTTGCCGCCGTGGGCCAAAAACGATGACGCCTCGCTTGCCGTCAAAATGATGAATGCGCGATCGGAAACCGTGCATGAAAAACCGTCTTTCCGCGATAGTTGGGAAAAACGCCGCCGTTGTCTGATCCCTGTCAGCGGGTTTTATGAATGGAAGAAGAGCGCGAATGCCAAAACAAAGACGCCGTATTTTATTCATGGCCGCGATAATGATGTGCTGGCGCTGGTGGGCCTATGGTCGAAATGGGGTAATGATGTTGTGACCTATACCATTTTAACAAAGCAGGCGGACGGACCGATTGCCGATCTGCACCACCGTATGCCTGTCATTGTGCCCGCATCACAGTCTGAAAAATGGTTCGGCGCGGATACGGCGCAGGCCCACCAGATGATGGCGGATGCAAGCGGTACGTCTTTGGCATTCCACGCGGTGTCAAATCAGGTCGGGGCGGTGAAAAATGATTATAAAGAATTGGTCGATGCGGTTGCCGCGTGATGAGCGTTGCGTGATCGTCGCGCAGGGGCTTAGTGTATGGGGCGCGGGTATCGGTCCGTGTATGGAAAGCCGATTAGCGGGCTGTCCAGCCGCCATCAATTGAATAAGCCGATCCTGTGATGCCTTGTGCGGCATCGCCCGCCAGAAACGCGGCGAGTTCGGCGATTTCTTCGATCTTGGCAAATTTCTTCACGGCTTGCGGGGCGAGAATGACTTTTTCGACGACATCGTCTTCGCTCATATTATGGGCCTTTGCTTGATCGCTGATCTGGTTTTCAACCAGCGGCGTCAGCACATAGCCGGGGCAAATAGAGTTGGCTGTGATGCCGTGATCGGCCGCTTCGAGCGCGATTGTTTTCGTCATACCGATCAGGCCGTGCTTGGCGGCGATATAGGCGCTTTTGTAAGGCGATGCCACAAGGCCGTGCGCTGATGCGATATTGATGATGCGGCCCCAGTCATTGGCTTTCATGGCTTTGATTAGGTGCTTGGTGGTGTGAAAGGCCGATGACAGATTAATGGCAATGATGTCGTCCCATTTATGATCGGGGAAATCTTCGATCGGTGATACGAACTGGATGCCCGCATTATTCACCAGAATATCAACCGTGCCGAATTCCTGCAGGGCTTTTGCGCACATATGGTCGATGTCGGATGGTTTTGTCATGTCGGCATCGCTATACATGACGCGCGGGCTGCCCGCTTTTTTAAGGTCATCGCAGATTTTCTTGATTTCCTTTTCAGGACCAAAGCCGTTGACGATAATATTCATCCCTTGTGATGCAAATTTTTCGGCAATGCCGAGGCCGATGCCGCTGGTTGATCCGGTAATCAGAACTGTTTTCGGGTGTGTCATATCTTTCCCCCTTTTTGTATTGCCGGTTTGGTGTCCGGCGCATGTCTATTGCGGTGATATATCAAATACGACCCGATGCGATTTGCTATCGGCATTGGGTTTTAAGGCCAGTGTTTTTGTAATTTTCGCAGGGCGTTTTAACTGCAGAACCAGTGTCGTCATGTTACCTGCCGTGTTCGCAGAATACGAGGTGACCATTTTCGATTTGCGGATGCTGTCCGCGTCTTTGGCAGTCCATGCCGCGCCGTTCAGCGTGATGACGAGCAGTTTTTCAGTGTTGTCGAGGTCATAGGAAAAAGACAGGGCTTTTTCGCTGTCCAGCACCAGACGTGTGATGCCACCCTTATGTTCGCCGAACCGGACATTGTGGATGCCGTCGCCGCGCGGGATTGGCGCTGCTTTTTTGTTGACCGTTTTTTGTGTCTGTGCCGCTTTTGGTTTTGTCGCAGGGCGCGCGGCCGGTTTTGTCATGGTCGGTGTATGTGTCTGATATGCAGATGATGACGCAACAGACGCAGGGCGCTGTGTTGCCGCGTTTAGTACATCGGCAAATTCAGGTGTGTAGGATGGCACAGTCTGTGGCGGATAGACGTTGCCGCCGCTTGTTCTGCCGGATGTTGCGGCGGCGCTGTTCATGGCTTTCAGTTCGTTATGCACGGCGATCAATGCGGTTTCAAGACGCGTGATCCGGTCTTCGACATCGCGTGATCCGTTATGCAGATATTGTTCCAGATTAAGGCCGCGTGATGGCGCGGTGTGTACGGCTGTTTGTGGCTGCGGTGTAACGGGCGTCTGTGTTTCGACGGGCGGGTGATCCAGCATCGGTGTCATCTGATGGTCGCGGTACAGATCGTCTGTCGCGGCCGGTTGTTGCCAATGGGTATCGGCTTGATCGTCCCGATCAAAGCTTTTGGTCAGGAAGGCGAGCGAACAACCGGACATGATTGTTCCGATAAAAAGCAGCGATGTCATCTTCAATATGTGTGGTCGGATCATGGCGAATCGCTCTTGCGAAAATAAGTTCACAATAGGATAGGCGCGGCAGCGGAGTCCTGCAAATAATCACGGGATAAAGCTGTGACTATAATGGGGATAAGTACGGCTGTGTGTCTATGTTGTGCGGTTTTGGCAAAGGTAGGGTGCGCATATATTGGGGGTAATGCGTGTCAGCCCGCCTTGTAATCCGGCACAAGCATTTCGGCCAGCGGCGCGAGATGCGTTTCATAGCGTTTCCACTTCTCGACCGAACTTTGATAAACCGGCTTGATGACTTGCGCCTTACTGGCAGTCAGAACCGAGCGCTTTTGTTTATGCGGTTCAAGGCAGGCGTCGTGCCAGTCCAGACCGACATAATCAATCAGCTTGCGGGCCTGATTTTCAAAATCACCGACCGTTTGTTCGTAATCAATTTCAAGGAAACTGTCTGCGGGTAGAACATCGCGCCAATAATCCATGATATCCAGATATTCCTGATATTCACGGCCCATTGCGTCGAGATCATACGACCAGTATTGGCCGCGTGCGAAATTCTGTTTATAGCATGACAGGCATGTATCCATCGGATTGCGGCGGCAGTGAATAATTTTGGCGTGCGGCAAAATGGTTTTAATCAGGCCGATGCGCATATAATTTGCGGGCAGTTTATCTGTGATGCGTTTTGCGTTACCGCTCATGTCCAGTTCTTTGACCAGATCGACATAGAATGCGCCCATATCGGCGGCTCTTTCCGGTGACAGCGGGCCTGTTTCGCGGATGACTTTACCGGTGTAGGTCAGCTCCCCTGCGCCGTACACATCGGGGTGGCTGGAAATAATCTGTTCGGTCAGGGTTGTGCCTGAACGTGGCATGCCGACGATAAAGACGGGGATGTCAGAGCTGTATCCTTTGCCCTCATGTTCTTTGAAATGCTGTGGCGTGTAAATCTGTTTCAGATTATCCAGTACATGACCCGATGTCAGCGCGCCGGCAGGCAGACCTGCCTTGCGTGCATCATTGGCCGCTTTCAGATGTTCAAAGGCCTTATCATAGTCTTTGGCGGCTTCATAACTCGAGGAAAGCGCAAAGTGTAACCCTGTATGTTTGAGCGGACCGATATCTTTATTGGCCAGAAATTCCTGTATCTTTTCGAAATGGGGCGAGCCGATCTCGATTTTGCTGAAAGAGGCGAGATTCATATAGAGCGCAGGCATATCGGGGTTCAGGTCGATGGCCTTTGTGATGAGGTCTTTGGCCTGTTCTTTGTTGTTGGTGGTCAGGTACAAATCGGCCTTTAATGCGGTCAGCATCGGATGGTCGGGCGCAAGGCTTTCGGCTTTTTCGATGGCTTCCCACGCTTTATCGATATAGGGGGTCGATTGATAGACCTGCATTTTCTTCATGTAAATATACGGCAATTCGGGCGATATCTCGGCCGCTTTGTCCAGTGCTTCGATGGCGCGGGCATGTTCATTTTGTTTATCGCGCACATCGGCCAGTTGTATATAGGCGCGGGCCGTATGGATACCGAGATTGAGCGCTTCTTGCATGGCCGCTTCGGCTTCGTCCAGACGGTCCACGGCGATTAGCGTTTCAGTCAACGCCAGATAGGATTCCGCCCGCGTCGGGGCGAGAGCAACGGATTTCTGCGCGGCTTGCATCGCATCGTCCAGATGGCCGAGCTGTGTCAGGCATTGCGCCAGAATGCCATAGGCGGGTGCATAATCATGATTGAACGATGTGGCATAGCGCGCGGCGGTGATGGCTTCGTTAAACCGTTCTTGTTCATATAATGTGACGGCCACATTATAATGTGCCTGAAAATAATCGGGGCGCAGGTCGGTGGCTTTTTTATACAAAGCGAGCGCCTCGTCGGATTGGCCGCGATCGCGTAAAACATTGGCCAGATTATTCAGCGCATCAGGGTTTTCATCGTCAAGATCCAGTGCTTCGCGCGCTTTTTCTTCGGCTAGTTCGGGGCGGCCCATTGTGCGCAATGTGTTGGCCCAGTTGCTCAGCGCTTTGACTGATTTCGGGTCAATAGCCAGAATCTTTTGCCATGTTTGTTCGGCATCTTCGAGCTGGTTTAATTCGCCATAGGCAATGCCGAGATTATTCAGTGCATTCAGGTTTTTGGGTTGCAGGGCGACAGCTTTTTCAGCCGTATCGCGCGCGCCTTCATAATCACCCAGCAGCCACAATGTATAGGATTTGTTGGTCAGGGCTTCGATATGCGTTTCGTCATATTCCAGGGCTTTGTCAAAATAGTCAACCGCATCGTCTTCGCGGTGGCTGGCGGCGCAGACAACACCGTAATTGGTCCATGTTTGCGGGTTTTCCGGTTCGATCTTTGTGGCTTGTTTCAGATATTTCAGCGCTTCTTTGTGGTTGCCGCGCTGGTACAGTAAAACGCCCAGAAACATCACGGTCGGGAAGTGATCCGGTACGGCATTCAGAATATCGCGGTATGTCCGGTCTGCAATAATCAGATTGCCGGACTGGTGGTGGTTTTGCGCCAGACGCAAGGCATCTTCCAGTGTGACTTCGTGCTGTGGGGCGGTGTCTTGCGGGTCGTCGTCCTGATGCTGTTCGTTTTGCTGTGTTGCGCTTTGGTCGGTCATGGGCGGCCTATGATCTGTTGATAGAAAATGCGTCTGTGACAGGCGTGGTGGCGTGGCGCACACTTGCGAAACCTGTCTGACAAGTCTAGTGCCAGTTTACGCGTTAGTAAAGGCCCGTTTACGGGGCCGTATTGTGTGCGCGGTGGCGGGCCGATATATTGAAATAGGAAAAAATTCCTTTACAAATATAAATGTTCTTGATATGTTCTGTTTTGTTGAACGCAAAGAGGAGGTAAGAGCCATGCTGCTGCGTATAGGATGTTTTCTTTCAAAAACCGGATCGGCAGGCTTTGTGGCTGCGACACTTGCGGGGATTTTCAAAATAAACGGATCAGCGGACAGCCTGTCGATTAACGGCGCAGGCGACCGTTTGGTCATACGCCATAAGAATGACAATTAAAGGAAGCGGAGGATTTTAGATGGCTGATAAACAATTACCGGATTTAACGGCTGCCACGGCCATGAATGGTGCGGATTTATTTTTAACACGGCAGGATGCCACAACCGAAGACCGCAAGGTCAGTGGCGCAGTGATGAAAACCTTTATGCAGGATGGTCTGTTTGTCAAAGCGTCGGATAGCACAGATGATATCAGCGAAGGGGCAAGCAATCTGTTTTACACCGATGAACGGGTGGATGACCGCGTGGCGGCGTTGCTGACGGCAGGTGCAAATATGACGCTGAATTATGATGACGGGGCGGGAACGTTGACGATTGACGGCCCAGAAATTCCGTCTGTGCCGGTGGATAGCGTGTTTGGCCGCACAGGTGGTGTGGTGGCCGCCAGCGGTGATTATGACGCAGGGCAGGTAAGCTATGACAACACGGCATCGGGCATGAGCGCGACAGATGTGCAGGCGGCTGTTGATGAATTGCAGGCCGCGCATAGTGATTTTTTTGCCCCTGCTAGCCAGACCACAGATGATATCAGCGAAGGGGCAAGCAATCTGTTTCATACCGATGAACGGGTGGATGACCGCGTGGCGGCGTTGCTGACGGCGGGTACGAATATGACGCTGAATTATGATGACGGGGCGGGAACGTTGACGATTGACGGTCCTGAAATTCCGTCCGTGCCGGTGGATAGCGTGTTCGGCCGCACAGGTGATGTGGTGGCCGCCAGCGGCGATTATGACGCAGGGCAGGTAAGCTATGACAACACGGCGACGGGCATGAGTGCGAGTGATGTGCAGACCGCCGTCGATGAACTGGCCGCGAGCAAGGCGGACAAGCTGATCGCCATTAATGCGCAATCCGGCACGTCATACACATTGGTGGCAGGCGATGCGGGCGGGTATGTCCGGTTTGATAATGCATCGCCGATTGCCCTGACCGTACCGCCGAACAGCGCCGTTGCCTATGCGGTCGGTACGATGATCTCGGTGCGGCAGGCGGGTGCGGGGCAAGTTAGCCTGATTGAAGGATCGGGGGTCACGATTAACACGCCGCAAACCTTAAAACTAAGCGGGCAGGGCGCAGCGGCGACATTGATCAAGGTCAGTACGAATACATGGGATCTGGTGGGTGATCTGGAGGCGCTGTCATGATTATTCCGGGCATTCTTTCTGTGGCAGGGGCGCAGAATTTACCCGCCGCCCCGTTGTCAGCCAATATTCGCGGGCATGACATCGAATATGTTGCGGATGGCAAAATCCTGTTCACCTATCGGGAAGACGAGATTCCGGGGAACAGTGCAAGCTGTGTCGGCAAGGCCGCGCTGATTAATTTAAGTGATCCGGAAAACCCGACCATGTCTGATGTGTTGGTGCTGGATGATATGTTGACCGGTCTGCCGATTTATAAAGCGCCGCATATCGCGATCCTGAATAGTAGCCGCGCATTGGTCGCGGGCAGCAATCAGGATGATGATGTGATTAATGTCTATTTGCTGGATATCAGCGGCGCGAACCCGTTGTTGCTGGATGAAACCACAATTACGCAGGTCGATGCCACATCCAAACGGTTCGATCAAAAAGCTGTCAGCACAACAAGCGCTCTGTTCGCCTATACCGATAATGTCAGCGGTGACGGGCAGGCGGTGATTGTGGATGCGACGGCCGATACATTGTCGGTCGGCACGGCGGTGACACTGAATACATCGTCCCTTGTGTCTAACAGTGCGGTTACGGTTTTGACATCGGCGCTGGCCTATGTGTGTTCGGGCGACCGTCTTTATCATGTGTCGATTGCGGGCATGACATTGACGGTGAATGATAATGCGGCGCTGGGGGATCATGCGGCGCAGGAATCGTTTATGGCGCGGATTGATGACACCCGTTTTCTGCTGGTGTATCAGGCGACGGACGGCTTTATCATATTACGCTATGTGCAAGATTCGGGCACGATGTCTGCCGGTGCGGGGACGCCGTTTACACTGGCCGAAGACAGTCTGAGTGTCAGCTTTTATAACCATCTGGCGCTAGTCAGGGAAAACAAAGCCGTGCTGTCTTATTCCGTGTCATCGGGCGGTGCGGACGAAGCCAAATATATCATCATCGGGATTGATGATGACGGTATCTATCTGGGTGATTACACGGCGATTACAAGTGAACGGGCCGGATCAACAGACATTCAACATGCCATTCCGGCGCGGGTTGATGACCAGACCGCCGTGATCGGATATCAGGATGAACCGAGCAAAGCAATCGGCCTTGCCTTCATTACATTTAATATTGCAACAAACGCCGCATTTTCATCCGGCTTTGGTGCAGGATTTGCGAAAGGAGCATAACATGACAGTCAAAACAAGAACCGTCTTAAGCGCGGATATCTCAACATTATTTGCCGACAATATGGCCGGTGACATCAGCGAGGCAGATTTGCGGGCCGTGACGACCGATCTGGCGGACAGCCAGTTTAATCTGAGTGACGATGACAGCGATGCGATTACGCAGGGAAGCACAAATTTGTTCATGACAACGGCCGAACAAACAAAACTGTCAAAGGCCGTGCAAAGTGATAATAGCGGCGTGGCCGGTGCCGATGCGATTACCAATATTGTGTCCCTGACGCAGGGGGAATATGACGCGATCGGCGCGCCGGATTCAACAACACTTTATTACATTACGGATGCATCATAATGACGATTAAACTGGGATCTTCCAATATCGATAAAATCTATGCGGGCAGTGCGCCGGTGGCAAAAGCCTATCTTGGCACAACGCTGGTGTATGATGCGGCGGGCGCTGCGGCAAGCGGGCCGATTACCGGTCTTGAAATCAGCATTACCAGCCATCACAACTGGATCGGTGTTGTGGAGCTTGGTGTCTGGGATGATAGCGATACGAATATTATCGCATCGCTAACGCCGCAAAGCGGTGAAGATAACAGCTTTGATGATATTGCTTCCGGCGCGTTCGGTACCAATTCGGTCTATAATACGCAAGAGGACAAAATGATTGAAGGCTGGCCCGTGGACGGGAATGCCGATATGGACCCGGGGACGAATTCCGCGCATTGGAATAGTAAGACATCGGGCGGGTCTGCGTATAACCCGATGAAGATTTTCATCAAGGCCACGTCTGCCTTTACATTATCCAAAGTGGGTATTGTGCTGGCAGGGGGATACGGGTCGCCCACTTTTTATACAATCGTGTTTCGGGATGATCTGGGCAATGTGCTGACTCCGGCAAGCGGACCGTCTGCCGAAGACGAGTATGTCTTTATGAACGGCGCGCGCCGCGGGTTCGAGTGGACGTTTTAAAAGACATATCTGCGTTACATGATTTCTGTGTCACGCGACCTGCCGCTGATTGATACAGCGGCGGGCGCATTCATATATGATGTGTATGATGTGGTGTGGTATGAACCGCGTTACGGCTTTGGTGTATCCGGACCGTTGTTGTGCGGGTCATTATCATTGCCGGAATCATTGCTGGCATCGTCTTTCGGTGTTTCCATGAGACGGTGCGGTGATCCTTCTAGCGCCTGAACCAGATTAAAGGCGTAAATCGCGCGGCTTTCATCTTCGGCCGGACGGTCACCGACGCGTAAACTTTTGAGCTGGTCTTCGATTTCGGGGCGCTTTTCCATGACGCGCCGTCCTCGGGCGATGCGCTGTTCCATCTTCTTGCGATCGGCTGCGCTGTTAAATTCCCGCGACAGGATGCGCTCACGCAGTTCCTCGAGACGGTCATGGCTTTCTGCCGTCTTTTCTTCTTCTGCTTCTGAGCCAGCGTTTAAATTAATGTCTGAAAATGCATTGTCGAATATCATTTTATTGCTCCCTGATGTGCCGTTTTTTTTACTTATATTTTTCACAATACTGCATGATTTACCATATCGGAGCAAGTTTTTTCTCAGAAAAGTAAGGAAAGCCGCGGCTGATGGGCGGTATATCTTTGGCCGTGTCCGGTTGTGGCGTCACGGCTCTTTCTTTGTAACGAATTGCTGGTATGATACGAATAAAGGTCCAGAATTAAAACGAAATGTGTATGTGATTATGATCAGATTTTCTTTCCGTCCGTTAGCTGGTTTCCTCGTTATGATGATAGCGGTCTTGTTTTCGATGCCTGCCGTGCAGGCGGAATCGTACAGCACGAAATATAGTCAGAGTGCGCAGACCGAGGCGCCCGATGCCGCGCCGGACATGTATGCCACGATCGATATTATCCCCGAGAAAACAGACATTAAAGCCGGTGAAACACTCTATGTCGCGATCAAGCAGCAGATTCATCCCGGTTGGCACACATACTGGAAAAATCCTGGCGATTCCGGCGAGCCGACACATGTAAACTGGATATTGCCTGATGGGTTCGAGGCCGGCACATTGATGTTCCCGACACCGAAGCCGATTGCCTATCCGCCACTGACAAATTACGGCTATGAAGGCACGGTTTATTTTCTGCAAACGATCACGGCGCCGCCCGTTCTGTCCGATGGGCCGGTGCGTTTAACAGCGGCTGTTGACTGGCTGGTTTGTAAGGAAATCTGTATTCCGGAATCTGTTGAAAAAGAGGTGATATTCAACGCAGGCGGCGCAGATGCCGCCGCAGAGGACGCAGGGCTTGATGTGGTAACACAGGCGCTGAATAAGATGCCTGTCTCGTTTGACTGGGATGCGCACTATAAAGAAGTTGACGGCATGTTCGTGCTGGATATCGATGTGACGCATCCGAAATTTCTGGGCATGTTCGGGCAAACGGTCCATCTGGATATCCTGCCTGTCGAATGGGGCGTCATTGAAAACGGCGCGGAGATTTATACGCAATATCGCACCAAAAATGATTTGCAAATTACCAAAGCGCGCGGCGATCGTGCGCTGGATGAACTGGGCGCATTCGAAGTGGTACTGACCATTGATAATGAAGAACAAGGACGGTCGGCGGCCTCCATTATTGCAAAGCCCGATCCGGCGTGGCTGGCATCGGTGCAGGGGACGGAAAGCGGTAAGGCGGCCATGCAGCATGGTGAGAATGCCGGTCGTGCGGCGGGCGCGCAAAGCGGGCAAAACGCTGCTGCAGAAAACGGTACGGATATGTCGCTTGCCTTTGCATTGGGCTTTGCGTTTCTGGGCGGTATTATTTTGAATTTGATGCCGTGCGTATTTCCGATTTTATCAATGAAGGCGCTGAGCCTGTGTAAAATGGCGGAAAAAGAAAACGCACATGCACGGGCGTATGGCCTGTCTTATACATGCGGCATCTTGCTGGGCTTTTTCGTCTTTGCAACGATACTGATCGTATTGAAATCGCTGGGCGGTGATATCGGCTGGGGCTTCCATTTACAGAACCCGCTGGTGGTGTTCGGTTTGGCGTGGCTGTTATTTGTCATTGGCTTGAATTTATCCGGTTTGTTTGAAATTCCGGGCAGCTTTTCAAATGTCGGCGGCGGCCTGGCACGGAAAGAAGGGCTTGCGGGATCATTCTTTACAGGCTTGCTGGCCGTGCTTGTCGCAACGCCGTGTACCGCGCCGTTTATGGGGGCTGCGATCGGGTTTGCCTTGTTGCAACCGCCATCGGTTGCCGTCACAGTCTTTTTGATGTTGGGGTTGGGGCTGGCCTTTCCATTTTTGCTGATTTCCTTTGTGCCACCATTGCAGAAAATCCTGCCGAAGCCGGGACACTGGATGATTACATTCCGTGAATTTCTGGCCTTCCCGATTTACGGATCGGTGATCTGGCTGGTCTGGGTGCTGACACAGCAAGTCGGATCGGTCGGCGTTTTGTGGTCGTTGATCGTGATGGCTGTGACGGCGTTTGTGATCTGGTTGTTCCGCAGTACAACGGGGCAAAGCGCCGCGCATATTCTGTTGCGGTTTATCGGTTTGCTGGTGCTGTTATTGTCGTTCGTGACGGCGGGGTTGATCCTGAGTATGCCGTCAGCGGCATCCCTGACAGGTGGCGAGCAGACACCGCAAACAGCCGCGCCGTTGCATGCCGAGGCAGAGGCTTATACGCCGGAGGCACTGGCCGGTTATCTGGAAACAGACCGTCCTGTCTTTGTGAATATGACGGCAGACTGGTGCATTACGTGTAAAGTCAATGAACGTGTTGCGCTGAACCGTGATGATGTGAAGGCGCTGTTTTCCACGCATGATGTGGCCTATTTGAAAGGGGACTGGACAAAACGTGATGAAACTATCACGGCTTTTTTGGAACGCTATGGACGAAACGGCGTGCCGCTCTATATCTTTTACGGGCAAAGAGATAGTGAAACGGGTGACCGGCCCGATCCTGTGATTTTGCCGCAGCTTTTAACGCAAAGCAAAGTGAAGGCTTTGTTTGAATAGAAAGACATTTTTTGTGTCAACATAACCATATGTACGAGGAGGAACCACCATATGCGTAACCAGACAAAAATAATCAGAATGCTACCCGCCATTGCCGTGATGGCGGCGGCGCTTGTGCTTTTTGCAGGCGGTCATGCGAAGGCCGAAGGCGTGAAAACGGGCGATCCCGCGCCGAACTTTACCCTGACAGGTGCTGACGGCGATACATATACGTTGGAACAATATAAAGGACAGCAACCTGTTGTACTGGAATGGACAAACCACGGATGTCCATACGTGCAAAAACATTATAACTCCGGCAATATGCAGTCCTTGCAGGAAAAAGCTGTGCAGGACGGCGTGGCCTGGTTCACGATTGTATCATCCGCACCCGGATATCAAGGGCACACGACCCCTGAGGAAGCATTAAAGCTGATCGAAAAAGCCGGATCACATGAAACAGCCCGTCTGTTCGATCCGACAGGTAAGGTCGGCCGTCTATATGATGCGAAAACAACGCCGCATATGTTTGTGATTGATAAAGACGGTATTGTCGTTTATCAGGGCGCGATTGATTCAATCCCGACAGCCCGTATCCAAGATATTGAAAAGGCGGAAAACTATGTCGAGACTGCTTTGGCCGCGTTGAAAAACGGTACGGCGATTGAAAAGGGCACGACGAAACCGTATGGCTGCGGCGTGAAATACGGGCACTAATCTGTGTGGCCGGTCTTGCAGGCGCGCGCGGCGTTGCGCACCCGCTGGCGGCACAATCAGATCGTTTTGATATGGTTTGTGCATGTGGCCTGAAAAATTATCTTGAAAAATCGTCCTATAAAATGGCCTATAAGATTTCTATGTAAAAAAGCCCTGTTCACGGGGCTTTTTTGTTGATAACATCATTACATAATTGTTCCTGATTCTATGATTCTTTAGAATCTTCACAAATCAAACGTCACACGACCTCGAATAACACAGCGCCTTATGGAAGCAACACAACACAAAGTCATTTCGGATTATCCGGCCAACAAGGCGGATAAACTTGTCCGGTTCGTATTGGACGAGCACGGGTGTCTGTTGTTTGCCAGTCCTGCGTTCGGGACGTTGTGCGCCAATGAGAATGCCTATATTTCAAAGCCCGTCTCATCGTTTATGAGCTTTATTGACGAAGAGGAAGCAATGGCGCCGCGCGTGTTGTTCGGGCGCGGGCAGAGCACCTATTTCGATGCAATCAATGAAGGTGTGCATGACGTTGTCTTTTACGGCGGCGATGACGAAATTGAAAAACGCTTGCAGCTCAGCAAAGTGCAAAAGGAAGACGGGCGCTGTTTTATTCTGGCCGCTGAATGTGAAGAAGCCGAGAAAACAGGCAAAGCCACAGCAGAAATGCTGTCCTTATTGGAAAAAGTGACATTAACGCGCGAAGCGTCGGCACAGACGGTTGTGCAGGACGATCTTACCGGCGCGGCACAAGATACGAAACAGGATAACGCGCAGCGCAATGCCGCGCAGGATGATACGGGCGATTGCACGTTTCATAATGCCGATCAGGATTTGCTGTTCATGCTGGAGATGAGCCACGATGTGATGGCGGTGATGACGCTTGACGGATCGTTCCAGCGGATGAATGCGGCGTTCCGTGATGTGACGGGGCTGGATGATGAAACGGCCGAAGGATGTACCTTTATTGATCTGGTTCACCCTGATGACCGTTCGCCGGTCCGCACGACATTGCAGGATTTGATGTATGATGATGCGCGTCAGGATTTCACGATTGATTTCGAAGCCCGTTTTATCAAACACGGCACGGATGTTGTCGCGTGTCTGGAATGGCGTTTGCAGCGCAAGGGCGATCTGATTTATTGCGTCGGCAAAGATATTACAGAGATCAAACTGCACGAAGAAACACTGAACCGCAAAGAAATGATGCTCGGCGAAGCGCAGGCCATCGGCCGCATGGGGCATTGGCGCTGGCAGGTCGGGGAAGACCGGATTGAATGGTCGGACGAGATTTACCGTATTTTCGGTGTGGCCCGCGATAATTTCATGCCCTCGCTGGACAGCGTCAATAATCTGTTACATCGTCGTGATCTGGGCCGTTTGATGCAGGCTTTCCAGCGGGCAATCATCGAAAAGAATAATTATGATATGGATTTCCGCATTTGTATGCCGGACGGATCGGATCGTCATATCCGCTGTGAAGGCAAGTGCGAGCTTGATGAAGACGGCGATGTGATTGCGCTGTTCGGAATTATGCAGGATATCACCGAAACCACCCTGTACGAACATGAGCTGCGCGAAGCCAAAGAATCTGCCGAGCGCGCTTATTCAGCCAAATCGCAATTCCTCGCGAATATGAGCCACGAGCTACGCACGCCACTGAATGCGATTATCGGCTTTTCAGAGATGATGCAGCGGCAATTATTGGGACCGATCGGCACGGAAAAATATCTCGATTATATTACAGGCATCCGCGAAAGCGGCGAACATTTGCTGGATTTGATCAGCGATATTCTGGACATGTCAAAAATTGAAGCCGGAAAATATGAACTTGATCTGGAAGAATTCAACGTTGCCAAAATCATGCGGCTTGCCGTGCATATGATCGAAGGGCGCGCGCTGGATGCGGATGTGAAAGTGAATATCAATATTCCGAATGAAGAGATGCAGATCGTGGCTGACCGCCGCGCCGTGATGCAGGTCTTTTTGAACCTGCTGTCTAATGCGGTGAAATTTACCGAGGCCGGCGGTACGGTGACAATCGAATTTTTCGAACGCGAAACATATTTATCAATCAAGGTCACAGATACCGGCATTGGTATTCCGGCCAATAAATTGCAATGTATTACGCGGCCGTTCGAACAGGCGGCAAGCCATTATACGCGTGAACATGAAGGCACGGGTCTTGGCCTTGCGATCACAAAAGACCTGATCGAAATGCATGCCGGATCGATGCATATTGCGTCAACGGTTGATGTCGGCACGACAGTCACAGTACGTTTGCCGTATGATGCGCATGCCGAAACCAAGCGCAGAAAAGAAAAGGCCGCTTAAAGAACGGGCGGAAGGGCGGAATTGTCCTGCGGGCCTGGCTGTGTGCTGTTGCGTTTTCGGTTGCGTTATTTTTCTTTTTATTTTTGAAGCGTATCAGCTTGAAATCGGAACATAGGCGTTCGGATCATTTTTCGCGCGCAATTCGTCATGTTCCCGTTCTGATTCGAGACAGGCTTGCAGGCCGATTTTGTAATTCGGATAATGCAGCGTGATGCGAAGCTTGTCTTTGATTTTGTCGTTGTGGAGGCGTTTATTATCATTATAAAAACTGCGCGCAATCGGTGACATATCGGCATCTTCATATGAAATAAGCGGCGGCGGATCAATGCCCAGCAAGTCGCACGCATAGGCAATGACTTCGTGGCTGGGGGCGGCCAGATCATCACAAAGGTTGAAAATCTCGCCCGGTGTCGGGTTTTTCATAGAGGTCAGCAAGACCTCGACAATATCGCGCACGTGAATGCGGCTAAAGGCGTGGCCGGGCTTTTCAATCCGGCGGGCATAACCCGCACGGACGGAATCAAGTGCGCTGCGGCCGGGGCCGTAAATACCGGACAGGCGGAAAATATGCACGGGCAGGTCGTAATCACGGAACAAAGACAGCCATTGCTGTTCGGCTTTCAAACGGCGTGACCCGCGTTTATTGCTGGGGATTGTTTCGGATTCTTCGTCCACCCATTCGCCGTCCCGGTCACCGTACACAGCCGTTGACGAGAGATAGCCGACCCATTCCAGATTCGGCATGGAAGAAACCAGATCATCGGCATGGGCCAGAAATGTCGGGTCGCCATTATCGTCCGGCGGGGTCGAGATAAGAAGATGTGTAATGTCTTTTAGGAAGAGTTTGGGATCGTCGAGCGGTTTTTCGTTATCGAATAAATAAGGCTTGATGTCGTAATAGCGCATGGTCTTGGCTTTTTCCAGATCACGCGTTGTGCCGGCAATGTCCCATGCATCGCGGTGATGTGATAAAAGCTCATAGCCGAGATAATCGCAACAATAGCCGTAACCGAAGCAGAAAAGTTTACGCACACCCATCGATAATGACTCCACCCTATCCTTTATTTCTTAGATATTAAAAATCGACATTTTCATATGCGCCCGCAGGATTGAAACCCGGAATCCGGTCTTCCAGTAGCGGACGGAAACTTGGCCGTGATTTGACACGGGCATACCATTCGCGGGCGGGCTGGTGTTCGTCCCACGGGACATCACCGATATAGTCAATCGCAGACAGGTGTGCAGCGGCCGCGATATCTGCAAGCGAGAATTGATCGCCTGCAAGCCATTTCCGTTTTTCGATCAGAAAGCCGATATAATCGAGATGGTAATGAATGTTGGCATGCCCCGCGCGAATGGACGGACCATGCGGTTCACCAAGTTTGAGAAAACGTTTCATCAGTTTTTCGCCAACCAGATTATCGGTGACTTCCTGGTTGAATTTGACATCGAACCAGCTGATCAGGCGGCGTGTTTCCGCGCGCTGTACGGCATCATGGCCGATTAAGCTGATATCGGGATAAACTTCTTCGAGA
Source organism: Alphaproteobacteria bacterium (assembly GCA_030750865.1). Lineage (GTDB taxonomy): Bacteria > Pseudomonadota > Alphaproteobacteria > Micavibrionales > Micavibrionaceae > JASMHE01. The sequence goes on along the minus strand of JASMHE010000007.1, from coordinate 97,662 downwards.
TATTCGCAGATGACCTGACTATTGGCCAGTGTCGTGCCGTTTTCTTCGACAAGAACGGGCACGTCACCTGCGGGGTTCAGGGCCAGAAACTCCGTACGGCGTTCCCAGACTTTTTCGATTTTCAATTCATGTTCCAGCTGCTTTTCGGAAAGCGCAATGCGGACTTTCCGGGAAAAAGGGTGCAACCATAAATGAAATAACGTTCTCATGCTTTACACAATACATGACATAAGCGGGGAAGTGTACCCTAAAAAATACGAATATTAGAAATTTTGCATAGAAAACAGTGCTCAAACGACAGATTCTTGCGTGTCTTATTCGGTTGTTTTCGGGGTGTGCGGCGCAGAATTCTGCGGGCGATCATGCGGGTGAGCATCATGCGGACGGGCATAGAGTATAATCGTGATGGTGACATCATTTGCAACCATGTCGGTGTCTTGCCATTGGTCGGTCCCGACGGCGAACAAGCTGCGGTCGATGGTGGCTGTGCCGTTCATCTTTACGCCATGATGCGGGGCATGCGTTGCCGCCGCATCATCACCCGCATCATTGACCGTATCATCGACCGGGTCATCAATAGGGGTCAGGGTAAAGGGCAGGTCCAGTGGTTTCTCCGTGCCTTTGAGGGTCAGTGTCCCGTGCGCGATATAACCGTTATCCGCATTTTTTGAGATATGATCGGTGTAAAAACGGGCCTCGGGAAATGTTTTAACATCAAACCAGGCCGGCATTTTAAGATAGCCATCCCGTTCGGCGCTGGTGCTGACCGCAGAGGCGGTTTTTACGGTGATATCAACCATGCTGTCTGCGGGATTGTTTTCATCGAACAGGATTGTGCCGTCAAATGTTTCAAAGCTGCCCTGAAAATCCTTGCCATAGACGCTGGCGGTAAAGGTCAGGGTGCTGCGGTCATGCAGAATATCCCATGATGTCACGGTGTTTTGTGTGGGTGCGGGCGCGCCGCTGTGATCATGGCCGGTGTCGATTTGTGCGCTGCGCTCTTGTTCTGCGGGTGATGTTTGGGCGGCCATACCAGGACCGGATGTTGTGTAGCTGTGCGTGCCGTCACCGCGCAAAAGCAGCGCCGATGTCGTGGCGGCCGATAATATCAGAAGAATGACAAGCCCTGTGCTCAGAAGAGCAAAGAACCGTGCGGGCATCATACAGCGCAGGGTGATATCACGGTCCATGACATGGTGTTTGAGCGCGCCGATGGCGTGCAACACCAAAACGCCGAACATGGCAAGTGCGGTGATTTCGTGAACGTCCCGCGCCCGTTCGAACAGTATTTTATTTTCAGCGACCAGATCGGGAAACAGGAACAGGCCGAAATAACTGTTCGGGAAATTTCCCGCCGAAGACATGATCCATCCCGATACAGGCAGAATGAAGATACCGGCATAGAGAATAAGATGCGCGATTTTGGATAGAACACGTTCCGAAAAACGGTGTGTTGGCAAATGTGGTGGCGGTGCATGCCGCACGCGCCAGATAACACGGATGATGCTGAGGCCAAAGACGGTCATTCCGAATGATTTATGCAGCGTGTAGATATCCAGCTTCAGCGGGCTGAAGGGCATGTCCACCATAAAAAAACCAAGCGGCAGAAGGCCGAGAATCAAAAGTGCCGTGACAAAATGGATGGTTTTTGCCACGGCACTGTAATGTGTTTTGTGTGTGTTATCCGGTTGTGTGTCGGGCATATTTATTCAGCGTCTGTGCTGTCTGCCTTTGCGTCTGTTTCAGCCTCTTGTGCGGCTTCTTGGCGGATGCCTTCAACTTCGAGACGGACTTCCACATCGTCGGACACGGCAGGCAGGCCGTATTTCATGCCAAACGCGCTGCGCTTGATTGTCGTTGTAGCGGAAAAGCCGGAGACAAATTTGCCGCTATAGGGGTGCGTGCCTGATTTGTTGTGCGTGACATCAAGCGTGACAGGATGTGTCACACCCAGCAATGTCAGATCCCCTGTGATTTTTGCAGTATTTTCGCCTGTGACTTCGATTGCCGTGCTTTTGAAAGTCATGTTCGGGAATTTTTCGACATGGAAGAAATCTTCATTTTTCAAGTGTTTGTCCCATGCCGCGTCATCCATATCAATGCTGGCCGTTTTAATGGCGACATCGACAGAAGAGGCGGCCGGATTTTCAGGGTCAAAGGTAAAGTGCCCGTCATAGTCATGGAATTCGCCTTGTGAATTTGAAAAGCCGAGATGGTTCACAAAGAACAAAATTTGTGTGTGGGCTTTGTCGAAATTATATTTTGCCGCTTCGGCTTTGGCAGGCGTTGTCGCTGACAATAAAAAAGCAACACCCATTGCGATAAACGCCATATGGCGCGCAGCTTTGATAAGAGGGGTCTTCATACATATCTCCTTTGGTTGAAAAAAGTCTTTTTATGATTTAGGGCGGTTTGCTGTTTTGGCAAGTCTGTCCGGTTCTTATTTTCTATACATATTTTTCTATATGTATTTCAGGACAGGAAGAATTGCTGATACACAATCATACTGGATGATGCGCCGCCAATGGCGAAAATCCAGTTTAGCAAGCCATACCACCGCAGGCTTTTATTTTCGAGCAGTTCGTCCCGTGTCTTCCCGTGCAGCAAGACCGCCAGCACCATCTGGCCCAGAATGAACCCGCCGATAAAACCCAATGTACAGAACAGATAAATCATGTGACAGTATCCCATTTTTTGATTAGGCTACAAAAAAACAAACGCGAAGAAAACAGTTTTCGAGTGCCATGCCGCTTTTACATCTCATCTTACTGGCTTTGATACAGGGCGTGACGGAGTTCCTGCCGATTAGTTCCAGCGGACATCTGGCTTTAACCCATCATTTGGTATCCGGTCAGAATACAGCGCAGACCTTGCTGGTGGATATTGCCGTGCATATCGGCACGCTGGCGGCTGTCTTGTTGTATTTTTCCGGTGATATAAGACGCGCGGTGATGCGGCGCGGCGATGAAGCGCATGTGCTGTTTTATGTCGTGGCGGCATCAATTCCTGTGGTGGTGGCCGGTGCGGTGATGCATCTGTTCCCGATGGATTGGAGCCGTTCTATCGCGCTGATTGGCTGGACGACATTATTATTCGGCATCTTGCTGGGGGTTGCCGACCGTGTTGAGGTTAAAAAATCCGGCCTTGATAAATTATGCTGGAAAGAAGCGGTCTTTATCGGTCTGGCGCAGGTTCTGGCGTTGATCCCCGGCACAAGCCGTTCGGGTATTACAATGACGGCAGGCCGTTTTCTGGGACTGAGCCGGACAGACAGTGCGCGTTTTTCCTTGTTTTTAGGTATCGTTGCCATCAGCGGTGCGGGCGTGATTGGCGGGATTGATGTGTTGCAGTTGCAGGATGCGGCCTTTTCGCTTGATGTGCTGATCGCCGCTGCCATTGCCTTTATCGCGGGGCTTGTGTCCATTCATCTGATGATGAAATGGCTGGCACGGGCGAGTTTTATGCCGTTTGTCATTTACCGCATTCTGTTGGGACTGGTGATTTTGGCGTTTGCGTACCGCGATCTGTTCTGATCAGAGAATCACAACTTTTTCCGTCATGGATTTTAACGTTGCAATAATACTGTGCGCGGCCAGCATGCTTGTTTTCGGGTTATCCGGATCAGGGCGGTTATCGACGCGGCCTTTGGTGCTGCTATAGGCGCCTTGCACATCAATTTCATGGCTGTTGCCCGGTGCGGCGGGGTCGGCCCAGACTTCGACAAAGGTATTTTCAGGGCCGAGTGCGGCAAGGCTGAGGGTCGCGGCGACATTGACATTGGCGGGAAATGCTTTGGCCGCATCAAGGGCGTTGCCTTCAAACAGGCATTGCGGCCGTGTGATGGCGGTCAGATCAATGTCGTTGTCGATGATATGCGGCGCGCCGTCATAGGCCATCGGTTTTTTCGTGGACCGGATAGTTGCGGATGTGATCCCCATTGAATGCAGGGCGTTGACACCGTCAATACCCGACAATGCGCCCGATGGCACCAGAATGCGGCCTGCGCTTTGTTCGGCCAAATCCAGCAAATCGGGAAAGCGCAGCAGCGCCGCGCTTGAAATCATGATAATGGTCTTGCCGTGCGTCAAGGCCGTGCGGGCCAGATCGGGCGCGGCATCAGGGACGAGCGCCTCGACAATAATATCGCACTGCGTGCAGAGCTGTTCGAAATCCAGATTAGGGACATCAAACGCGGGTTTATCCTGCAGATCGCTGATCGCATGCAGGGTGCATTGTCTGATTTTATTGTCTGTTAAAGCACGGCACACGGCACCGCCGATTGCGCCGACGCCTGCAACACCGATTTTCTGCATTTTATGATCCATTTTCTGTGACCGCGTTCATTGCTGTGTTGTATGATTTCAATGTCCAACAATAGCAATATTCCTTTACAAATCTACTGTTTTTCGGCTTTTATAGGGGGATAAAGCACAGCGTGTGTTTTATTACAATAAAGAGGGATAAACATGTTCACAAAACGACTGGAATATACCGACGAAATCGGGGCCGCAACAGCGCCGCTCTATGACAAAGTATCGGACCAGTATAAAGAAGATCACTGGAAGGCGCTTGCGCCCTATGTGTATGAGATCAACAAGCTGAAAAAAGAAAAGAATGCGGTCATTCTGGCGCATAATTACATGACGCCGGATATCTTTCATTGTGTCGGTGATATTCTGGGCGACTCGTTAAAGCTGGCGCAGGAAGCGGCCAAGACCGAAGCCGATATTATCGTGCAGGCAGGGGTACATTTCATGGCGGAAACATCCAAAATTCTGTGTCCCGAAAAAACAGTCCTGATCCCCGATGTCAAGGCGGGCTGTTCGCTGGCCGAAGGGATTACGGCGGCGGATGTACAGTTGCTGCGGGAACAATATCCGGGCGTGCCGATTATCACCTATGTGAATACAACAGCCGAAGTCAAAGCCGCCAGCGATGTGTGTTGTACATCCGGCAACGCGGTGAAAATTGCAAATGCCGTTGCAAAAGAATGGGGCGTTTCCGAAGTGCTGATGATCCCCGATCAATATCTGGCGGCTTATGTGGCAACGCAGTGCCCTGATTTGAAAGTGCATACCTATAAAGGACAATGCGAAGTGCATGAACGCTTCACCGGTGATGATCTGCGCAAGATTCGTACGCAGGACCCGAAAGTCACCATTCTGGCGCATCCCGAATGTCCGCAGGATGTATTGGAAGAAGCCGATTATGCAGGGTCAACGGCGCAGATGATTGATTATGTGACCGACGAACAACCTGCAAAGGTGGTGCTGATTACCGAATGTTCGATGGGAGATAATATTTCCAAAGCCAACCCGAATGTGGAATTTGTGCGTTCGTGCCATTTATGTCCGCATATGAAACGCATTACATTGCCGAAGATTTTGCATTCGCTGCAGACATTGGAAACAGAAATTACGGTTGATCCGGCTGTCGCGGCAAAGGCAAAAGAAGCGGTTGACCATATGTTACGTCTCAGTTGATAAAAAGGTGAATACGTGATGCTTTCCGAACAGATAATTCGTGATGTTGTTGCAACGGCCCTGCGCGAAGATTTATCCGCGCGCGGCGATCTGACTGCGCAGGCAACCATTGATGCGGATGATACATTGGCCGTAACCATGAATGCCCGTGATGCGGGGGTTGTGGCCGGACTAAATCTGGCTGTCGAGACATTCAGACAATGCGATCCTGATATCACAATCAAACATTTTGCCGAAGACGGAGCGCGTATTGTTGCCGGTACAAAATTGCTGGGCATCAAGGGGAATGCGCGGGCCATTTTATCGGCCGAGCGTACGGCGCTGAACTATGCCGGACATTTATCGGGTATTGCGAGTGAAACCCGCAAAATGGCCGATCTGATTGCCCATACAAAGGCAAAAATTTGCTGTACGCGGAAAACGACACCGCATTTGCGTGTGCTGGAAAAATATGCAGTGCGGTGCGGCGGCGGCCAGAACCACAGGTTCGGTCTGTATGATGCCATGATGATCAAAGATAACCACATTGCGGCAAATAAAGGCGATATTCGTAAAACGGTGCAGCGTGCCCTTGATGCGAAAGATCACATGACAAAGCTTGAAGTCGAGGTCGATACGCTGGAACAGCTCGAAGCCATTTTGGATATGCCGTTTGATGTGGTGCTTTTGGATAATATGCGCGGGGAAGCCTTGCGCCGCGCGGTCTCTATGATTGATGGGCGTTTTCTAATCGAGGCGTCGGGCAATATTACCGAAGACACGATTGTGCCGGTTGCCGAAGCAGGCGTTGATCTGATTTCAATGGGGCGCTTAACGCAAAGCGCCCCTGCGCTTGATATCGGTCTTGATTATTAAGCGACCCGCTTTAAGGAGACGGAGCCTGTACCTGCGGTGCAACGACTTGTTGTTGGTTCGGCAGATGCGTTACGTTGAGATAGCTGTTCTCACTACTCGTATTCATATTCAGCAATAGTTTCATGTCCTGATCTCTACCGAACATTTTTGCTGGAATTGTGACTGTGCTGACCCCGTCATTATTGCTTGCCAGGATTGCGTCTTTGCCCATGATCTTCCAGATTGATACATTGCCGTCTTGTGTATCTGCAGGACTGTCCGGAACATATGAATCGTCGATAGTGTCGTGCCCGAAAAATGTTCCACCGCCTGTTTCTCCTTTGATCGTGATCAGGGTGATAGGTGTGTCACTAATATCTTGATTATCGATTTGCACAATATAAGTACCTTCATCCAGTTCGTCTGCAAAATCCATTTGCTGGACGAAATCCGCTTGGATCTGCGTTTCAAGGGAGTTGTGTGTCGTATCAGGTGTGTATACCATTGCCGCCGTGCCCGTTACCACGCTTCCGAATACGCAGGTGAGAGCGACACCTAACAGAAGTGCATTCTGGTGTTCGCGGGAAAGAGACCATTTATCAGTAAGCTTTTGTTTGTTTCTCATCGTTGTTCTCCTTCTTTCTTTACAGTTGTCGGAGGATCGTCTTGCGTCCACTTCACTAACCCTGCATAGTACTTTACATAAATACGCGATGAGGTGCAAGAAAAATATGCATAAAAAACAAATAAATTATGCTTTTTGCATTATCTTGATGCAGATATCGCCGTAAAGCCGCTCTTTTTCAAGGGTAAGGGCGGGGTGCGTAAACGTGTCTTTTTTGCCATGTTCAATGACAAAAACCGTCTTTTCCGATGTCCAGTTGCCGGAGAGCAGTGCATCAATTGCGGGGGAGAGGAGATTTTTGCCATAGGGCGGGTCAAGGAAAATCAGATCGGCGGACGGGTTTTTATCCGGTTTTGCGCGCAGGGCCGTGATGTTTTTGGCGATCACGGTACTTTGATCGTCGCAGGATAAGGCGCGGATATTATCATGGCAAATGGCGATGGCTTCGCGTCCCTGATCGATAAAGGTGCAGGTGGCCGCGTCGCGTGACAGGGCTTCCAGCCCGTATGACCCTGTACCACAAAATCCGTCTATGACATGGGCATCGACCGGCAAATCATAGGCCAGCAACATGTTAAAAACAGCCTGACGTACCTTGTCCGTGGCGGGGCGGATATCCATGCTTTTGGGTGTTTTCAAGCGGCGGTTGCGATATGTGCCTGCGGTGATTCTCATATTGTATTCCTCTTGCGGTATTCGTGGTGTCGTATTCCTTTGGCCGTATTTCGTTTATTGCATAATGGACACAAAGAAGGACAATGTCCCGAGACTGAGGACGGTTTGCGTTGTTAAAATGGCGGACATCAGCTGCGTATCACCGCCCATCTGTGTGGCAAATGTCATGGATGATGCCGCGCTGGGGCCTGCCAGCACAAGCACAATACAGGTTGTTTCCTGCGGGCTGAGGTGAAAGTTTGCGGCCACGGCAATACCGACCAGCGGCCCGACAATCAGCCGCAGGCTTGCGGCGATCAGGGACGGCCAGATCAGTGATTTCAAACTGCGGAAACTGATGGATGCCCCCACGCCCAGCAAAGCCAGCGGCAATGTCGCGCGCCCGAAGATGCTGAGTGTTTCGTCAAGCAATACAGGCAGTTCATCAATGAATAATCCGGTGGTAACGCCGAGCAATAACGAAATAATGACGGGGTTTTTAAACAGCACGGATAAAATACCGCGCCGACATTGCGCGTCTGAAATCCCGCCATATTTTTGCAAGACGCAAATGCTATAGACAACGCCGCTCGGTAATAAGAATAGCAGGATGAAAGATAGAATCTGGATGCCCGTATCACCGAACATGATGGTGGCAATAGACAGGGCGATATAAAAATTGACGCGTACCGTGCCTTGAAAAATGGATGTAAAGGCAGGCCACGGCACGGGTTCGATTTTGCCCCAGATTTTGAGCGCCCGCACCAAAAAGCAAAGCGCCGCATTGACCGTAATGGCGATGAAAACGACAAGGCCGACTTTCATCATATCGAGCGAGATCGGCGCTTCGACCAGTGTTTTGAAAATCATCAACGGCAACAGGACATAGAAAATAAGCCGGTCCATTTGCTTCCAGAATGTTTCATCAAAAGCAAATGTCTTTTTGACAAGGTACCCCGTCATGATGACGAAAAAGACAGGCAGAATAGCTGTAATGATCAGCATTATTTTTTCTTTTGTTTGTGCGGCTTTTGTTTGTACGGTTTTTGTTTTTGGGTGTTCTGTTTTGATGATGGGCGGTTTCCACCTGTGTGGTGTTTGCCAGTGTGTTTTTTATCTGCGTGTTTTTTACCAGCGTGTTTCTGGCCGGAATGCTTTTTATCGGCTTGTTGTCCGTCAGGCTTGCTGTGTGCTTGTTTTTGTTTCCCGCTGCTCTTTTTCGTGGTCTTCTCTTGTCCGCCTTGCTTATTAGGGTTAAAGAAACCCGGCAGATGTTCTTTGATCTTGCCGTGCGGAATTTCAAGGACGCCGCCCTTTGGCAATGTGCCAAGATGGAATGTGCCGTATGATGTGCGGATCAGGCGATTGACCTTCAGATCAAGTGCTTCCATGACGCGGCGGATTTCACGGTTCTTGCCTTCTTTCAAATTCACGACAAGCCATGTATTGGCGCTGCCTTTGGTGTCGCCTGCCGATCCGCCTTTTTCAATACGGGCCTTGATCGACCCATAGCGCACGCCGTCAACGGTCATGCCGTTTTTCAGCTTTTCCAGTTTATCGTTTGTGACATTGCCCAGAACACGCACGCGGTATTCACGTTTGATGCCGGTGCTGGGCAGTTCCATATAGCGGGCGAGCTCGCCGTCATTGGTCAGCAAAAGCAGACCTTCGGTATTGATATCAAGACGGCCGATTGACAAGGTACGGGGCAGGCCGTCCGGCAGATCGTCAAAAACGGTGGCACGGCCGCGTTCATCTTTGGAGGATGTAATCAGGCCCGGTTTTTTATGATACAAAAACAGCCGTGTCTGTTCGGCAGCCTGTAATGGTCTGCCGTCCACGACAACCTGATCGGCATCGGTGACTGTGCAGGCAGGCGATGACAGGATGTCACCATTGACGGCAACGCGCCCGTCGACAATCCAGCGTTCGGCGTCGCGGCGTGAACATAGCCCTGCGCGGGCGATGACTTTGGCGATGCGGTCGCCCTTCATCGGGGTGTCTGTTTTACTATTCTCTTTGCTTTTATCGGTCATTTCGCGTACATAACTTTCATGATTTCAGATGATGACTATAACTATATGCAGCTTGCATTGGAAGAGGCGAAAAAAGCCTTTGCGCGTGACGAAGTGCCAATCGGGGCCGTCATTGTCGATCCGCAGCGCGGTGATGTTGTGGCCGCGGCGGGAAACCGGACGCGCGAATATAATGATCCGACCGCCCATGCCGAAGTGCTGGCGATCCGCGCGGCGTGCGAAAAACAAGGCGCGCAGCGTATTCCAGACCTCGATTTATATGTCACGCTGGAACCGTGCGCGATGTGCGCGGGCGCGATCTCTTTTGCCCGTATTCGCAGGCTGGTGATCGGGGCGGGTGATGCAAAGGGCGGCGGCGTTCTGCATGGCGGCCGTTTTTACGACCAAAAGACATGTCATCACAGACCGGATGTTGCGCATGATGTTCTTGCCGATGATTGCGGACAGATTTTGAAAGAGTTTTTCAAACAAAAACGCGGCTAAACAGGTATAGCTCGCATCGTTACATAGTGCGCAGGTGACGGGGTGAGTGATATGTGGCCGATGCGTTGTTACATAGCATCACGGCCTTCATCCGGTTTTACAGTGCCAGATTTGTTTTTAAATAGTCGATTGCATCACTACATTCCAGCGGCTTGGCGTAGTGATAGCCCTGCGCCATATCGCAATCCAGACCATTCATGGCGATGACATCGCGTTCTGTTTCGATCCCTTCGGCGACAACGTTCAAATCGAATGTGCGTGCCATTGCGATGATGGCCCGCACAATATCCATGCCTTTTTTGCTGTCATGGATTTGTGACACAAAAGAACGGTCGATTTTCAAATCATCAATCGAGAATTTATGCAGATAGCCGAGCGAGGAATAACCCGTACCGAAATCATCCAGTGCAATGCGGAACCCAAGATCGCGCAGTTCAAGCAGAACGTCTTCGGCGCGTTCAGGCTCGCCGATCAGGGCGCTTTCCGTGATTTCCAGTTTGATATGTCGGGGGTCGGCCTGTGTGTTTTCAAGGGTGGTTTTGATTCGCTCTACGATAGATGAATCGCCAAAATTAATGCCGGACAAGTTCACACTGACGAACAGATTGTCAATGCGGCCGTCTGCGGCCTTGAGAATATCGGGTAACATCATGCAGGCTTGTTCCAGAACGGAACGGTCAATATTCTGCACAAGCCCGCTGCGTTCGGCGGCCGGAATAAAATCAAACGGTGAGACAATGCCCTTGTCGGGGTGATGCCAGCGGACGAGTGCCTCGAAACCCGCGATCCGTTCATCAGGCAAATTCAAAATCGGCTGCAGAACAGGAATGAATTGCTTGTGTTCCAGTCCTTGCCGGATATCCTGTTCAAGTTTCATTTCCTGCAAAGCGATATCGCGCTGGCGGTCCGCATCGCGCAAACGGTCCAGAACCTGCGGCCGTTTATCATAGCGGCGGATTTTGTCCGCGAACTGGCCGCTATCATCCTGTTTAACAGATTCGGGCAGATTGACACGGCTGACCCGATACCGTTCGATCAGCAAGCTCATCAACAGTGACACCATTGGATCAAGGCCGCGAAAACGATCATGCAGCGCATCGCGCGGAATAACAAAAATATGGGCTTCGGAGGCTGTGATGGCTGTGGCAGAGCGGTTTGACCCGTCAATCAGAGCCATCTCGCCGAAAATCTCGCCTTCGCCCAGCACGCACAGCAGCTTGTCTTCGCCGCCTTCGTCATTGCCGTAAATTTCAACTTTGCCCTTATTGACCAAAAAGGCGCATTGGCGCGGTTCGTTCTTTTTGAACAGCGCGATTCCTGCCGGAAAGACATAATGTTTGATCAGACCCGCCGCGTGATTCGCCAGCAAGGCATCTTGCGAGTCGTTCAGATAATCGTTCGGATTAAATGCGTATGACATAAATTTCCAGAGTCCCCAAGCCCCAAGTTTTTTCCAAAATCCGTGGAAAATTTACCAACTATTATAATGCCTTATAATGGTTAATAGAAAGTGCATTTTTGGTATTATGCCGGATTTGTGGACGGAATCAGGCCTGATATGACAATGCGATATGTGGGGGCGGCCTAGAGTGCTACGTGGGGTGCGAAATACGGGGGCATTACTTGGGGACGTTACTTGGGATTGAGGTGCATGAAGCCGCGCTGCGTGTGCGCGCCTTTCCCCTGTGTTTTTTGGTGGTTGGCGTGTTTTAGGCGGCTTTTTGTGCCTTGATGGCGCGCCAGCCGATATCACGGCGGCAGAACCCGTCCGGCCAGTCAATCGTGTCAACCGCTGTATAGGCCTTTGCCTGCGCGTCTTCCGTGGTTTGCCCCAGTGCGGTCACGCCCAGAACGCGGCCACCGACGGAAACAAGCTGCCCGTCAGTGTCTTGTGCCGTACCGGCGTGAAATGTTTTTGTGCCGTCCACGGCATCGGCCTGTTCCAGTGACCCGATCGGTGTATTTTTCGGGTATGATCCGGGATAGCCTTTGGCCGCCATGACAACACAAAGTGCCGTTTGGGATGACCACCGTACCTGATGGATAATATTTTCAAGCGTTTCATCGGCCACGGCAGTCAGAATGTCAACCAGATCGCTTTCAAGACGCATCATAATCGGTTGGCATTCGGGGTCGCCGAAGCGAATATTATATTCCAGCAATTTCGGTGTGCCGCCAACCAGCATGATACCGGCATAAAGCACGCCTTTAAACGGGCAGCCTTCGGCTTTCATGCCGTCCACTGTCGGACGGATAATTGTTTCCATGATGGCATCGTGCAATTTGGGTGTCATCATATGGGCAGGAGAATAAGCGCCCATGCCGCCTGTGTTCGGTCCTTTGTCGCCGTCAAAAACGCGTTTGTGATCTTGCGCCGATGTCAGGGGCAGGATGCTTTTGCCGTCGGTCAGGGCAAAGAAGCTCAGCTCTTCGCCGTCCATGAATTCTTCGATGACGACGCGGTGACCGGATTCGCCAAATGCATTGCCGGAGAGCATGTCATGAACAGCCGCGATGGCGTCGTCTTTGGTTTCGGCGATGATCACGCCTTTGCCTGCGGCCAGCCCGTCTGCTTTGACAACGATCGGCGCGCCGTTTTTCTTGATAAAGGCGATGGCATCGTCCGCATCCGAAAATGTGCCGTATGCGGCCGTCGGGATTGCATATTTTGCGCACAAATCTTTCATGAACGCTTTTGACCCTTCAAGCTGTGCGGCGTTTTGTGACGGGCCGAAAACCCGGATATTTTCGCGGGCCAGCGCATCGGCAAGGCCTGCAACCAGTGGCGCTTCGGGGCCGACCACGACCAGATCAATGGCGTTGTCTTTGGCAAAAGCGATCAGGCCGTCAATGTCTGTATCCTTGATATCAACACATGTGGCGCATGCCGCAATGCCGGCATTGCCGGGGGCGCAGTAAAGCGTATCACAATGTTCTGATTGTGCGATTTTCCACGCCAGTGCATGTTCGCGTCCGCCTGATCCGACCAGTAAGATATTCATCTGTTGTGCCCTTTTGTTACGATGCCATGTGATGTGTGTGCATCATACGAAAAAAGGGGCGGCAATCAACCCAAATTAAATTTTTCAGGGTATATTTGCCGGATCAGATCGGGATTATTCGTGGCGATTTCCTGACGGCGTTCTTCGGTTTTGGCGCGGTTGGCCGTGAAATCAGGGTCGTTTTCAACGGCATCGATCAATGTGCCGCCAAAATCATACATTTCATCAACCAGACGAATGACAGCCATGTTCGGGGCAGGGGCGGTGCATTGGTCCTTGATGGCATCAATGGCGGGCGTGATTCCGTAATCGCGGGCCATCCAGCCAAGCGTCATTGCCACGGAGCGTGATCGTCCGGCATGACAATGTACAATGACATTGTCGTATTTGTAATGATCCAGAAATTCAAACCCGTCCAGAACCATCGCCGAAGACGGGCCGTTTGTTGCCGTTTCATCTTCGATATCCCAGAAAGACAGAATTTTTTGCGGGATGTTGTCAAGGCGCGGGGCGCGTCCGGCGCCGTCTGTTGCGCCCGGATGTTCAATGGACAGCACGGCGTCAATTTGCTGTGCGGCGATGGTGGTGGCAACGTCGCGTGCTGCTGTGACATAAATCATAATCTATAACCCCTCTTTTCTATAAGGGTTTTTTTATAGCAAATTTCCTTAATCATCTGCAAGTGAGACCAAAGATGCGTTGCCACCCTGACGTGTTGTATCGATGGATGTGACTTTCTCGGCGGCAAAGCGTGGCAAGTAATGTGGTCCGCCTGCTTTTGGTCCTGTGCCGGACAAGCCGTGCCCGCCAAAGGGCTGAACGCCGACAATCGCCCCGATCATTGTGCGGTTTACATAGACGTTCCCGACATCAATGGCGTAAGCGGTTTTGCGAATGGTGGATTCAATGCGGCTGTGCAGCCCGAATGTCAGGCCGTATCCGCTGGCGTTGATTTTCTCGATAATCGCATCGCGGTCTTTTGCGTTGTAGCGGACAATATGCAGGATCGGGCCGAAGACTTCTTTTTCCAGCATGTCGATCGACTCGATTTCATAGGCCACAGGCCCAAAGAAATACCCGCTATCAATGACAGAGGCATCAACATGCACTTCGGCGACAAATTTGGCATTGTCCGACAGCCAGTTTCGATGTTGCCGGAGCATTTCAAGCGCATCACGGTCAATCACCGCCCCGATATCGGATTCAATGCGAATGCCGTTGCAAACGGTCAGGCGGTCCATTGCCCCTTTCAGCATATGAATAATTTTATCGGCGACATCATCCTGTAAATACAGAACGCGCAAGGCAGAACAGCGCTGTCCGGCAGAACCGAAGGCGCTGATAATAACATCGTCAATGACCTGTTCGGCCAAAGATGACGAATCCACCATCATGGCGTTCTGGCCGCCTGTTTCGGCAATCAGCGGTACAATCGCGCCGTCTTTTTCCGCCAGTGCGCGGTTAATGGATTTGGCGGCATTTTCCGATCCTGTAAAGGTCACGCCGGCCACATCTTTGTGCGCAACCAGTTTGGCGCCGACCGTCCCGTCACCGGGCAATAAGGCAATCGCATCGCCGGGTAGACCGGCTTGCAATAAAAGCCGTATGGCGTGCATCCCGATCAGGGATGTTTGTTCGGCCGGTTTTGCAATGACGCTATTGCCTGCCATCAGGGCGGCGACAATCTGGCCGACAAAGATCGCCAGCGGGAAGTTCCACGGGCTGATGCATACAAAAACGCCGCGGCCGTACATTTTGTAAATATTGCTTTCGCCCGTCGGTCCGGGCAGAACGGTGCCGTTTTCATCGAATAAATTCGTGCCGTGCAGGCCGTAATAACGGCAAAAATCAACGGCTTCGCGTACTTCGGCAAGGGCATCATCAATGGTTTTTCCGGCTTCGCGCATTAAAACGCCCATCAGGAATTCGCAGTGCTGTTCCATCAGATCGGCAAACCGGTACAGCACAGTGGCGCGGTCAGCGGCGGGTGTGACATTCCATGTCTTGAACCCTTTTTTGCAAGCCGCAAAGGCATCTTCGATATGATCGTCATCGGCGTACCAGACCTGCCCGATGGTGAATTTATGATTGGACGGGTTCATCAAGGGTTGTGCGGCATGCCGCTTTTCCGTTTTCCCGTTAATCAGTGGCGCGGCTTCATAATCTTTGACATAGACGGTCTTTTTGATGTTCTCGAAGAGCGGTCCGTAAATGGTAGGTTCGGTTAAATCCATCCCGCGTGAGTTATCGCGGTCTTCGTGTGTGCGGTAAATATCAACAGGCAGCGGAATTTTGCTGTGCCGTTTTGTTTCGCTGGCCGTGGCATCTTGTACGGGATCGGCGACGACATCTTCGGGCGGCACGCGATCATCCAGAATTTGATAGACAAAAGATGTGCTTGCGCCATTTTCAAGCAGGCGCCTGACCAGATAGGGCAATAATTCTTCGTGACTACCGCAGGGGGCATAAATGCTGATATCGACATCTTTTTCTTTCAGCACGACATCATGCAGAGTTTCGCCCATGCCATGCAGGCGCTGTAATTCAAAACCATCCGTGTCGTTTCCGGCCATTTCCAGTACCGATGCAATGGTGTGCGCATTATGTGTGGCAAACATCGGATAAAAGGAATCACGCGCGGCCAGCATTTTTTCCGCGCAGGCCAGATAGCTCAGGTCCGTGTTGGCTTTGCGTGTAAAAACGGGATAATCATCAAGGCCAAGCACCTGTGCGCGTTTGATTTCGGTATCCCAGTACGCCCCTTTGACCAGCCGTACCTGTATTTTCTGCCCTGTGTCCTGACACAGCGTGTGTAAATGATCGATCAAAGCGGGGGCGCGTTTTTGATAGGCCTGTAAGGCAAGACCAAAGCCGTCCCAACCTTTCAGGCCGCTTGTGCGCATGACGGACTCGATGACTTGTAACGAGATTTCAAGGCGATCGACTTCTTCGGCATCAACGGTCAGGGCCATATTATGGGCGGCGGCTTTTTGCGCCAGCTGTGTCAGCTTCTCAGTCAGGACGGGCACGCAATAGCCTTGCTTGCGGGCTTCATAGCGCGGATGCAGGGCCGAGAGTTTGACGGATAAACCCGGGGCGCGGCCATCTGTGTTGCGCGCGCTTTCGGCGATTTTATCAAGCGCCATATTGTAATGGTCGAAATAACGGTCCGCGTCTTCGTCGGTGCGGGCCCCTTCGCCAAGCATGTCGTATGAAATACGGTAGCCGCGCTTTTCATATTCGGCGGCATTTTTCATACCTTCTTCGATGGTGCGGCCCAGTACGAACTGTTTGCCCAGAATGCGCATGGCCTGTGCCATTGCCTTGCGGATGACAGGTTCGCTTAATTTGGAAATGGCCGAATTCAATGCCTTTTGTGTCAGCATCAGACCAAAACTGGCCAGACGCACAAGCAGGTCTTTGGTATCGCCCTGTTTGCTGAGCCATTCCGTTGCGACCATTTTATCATGAATAAGAGCGGTTGCCGTACGCGCATCGGGAATGCGCAGCAGGGCTTCGGCCAATGTCATCAGCGCAAGCCCTTCGTCGGTATTCAGCCCGTATTCCTGCAGGAATGATTCCAATTCCCCCAGATTGCGTTTGGTGGTGCGGACCTTTGTCACCAGATCAATCGCACGGTCATTCACGGCGGCTTGCCGTTTGTGATCCCACGATAACATCATCAGCAGGTCTTCGACCGCTTCTTTTTCATCTCTGTATAAAAATGGGGCTAAACCTGATTGCATTTCCTGTATTTCTTTGTCGCTGAATGTTGCAAATAATCTTTGTGCCTATATTATCCTATTATGATGACAACTGAAATACCTTCTGATGCTGCGGCGCGGTCAAATGTACCGGAAATGTCGGTTTCCGAATTGTCCTTTTCCCTGAAAAGAACATTGGAAGAGACCTATGGCCGGATTCGTGTGCGCGGCGAATTGTCACGTGTAAAGGTGGCAGCATCGGGGCATATGTATTCCGATCTGAAAGATGAAAATTCCGTCATTAATGTGATTTGCTGGAAAGGCACGTTATCCAAAATGGATTTGCAGCCCGAAGAAGGCATGGACGTGATTTGCACCGGCCGCATTTCAACCTATCCGGCGCGGTCAAATTACCAGCTTATCATTGAAAAAATGGAGCTGGCCGGTGAAGGCGCGCTGTTGAAATTACTGGAAGAGCGCAAGAGAAAACTGGCGGCCGAAGGATTATTCGATCCTGCCCGCAAAAAAGACCTGCCGTTTTTACCGCAGACAATCGGTGTTGTGACATCGCCGACGGGGGCTGTGATTCGCGATATTATGCATCGTCTGGATGATCGTTTCCCGCGTCATGTTTTGTTGTATCCTGTGCTGGTGCAAGGGCAGGGCGCAGCCGACCAGATCGCAAATGCCATTCGCAAATTTGATATGATAAAAGGCACAGATGATTTACCGCGCCCCGATGTTCTGATCGTGGCCCGTGGCGGTGGCTCGCTTGAGGATCTGATGGCCTTTAACGAAGAAAATGTCGTGCGCGCGGCGGCGGAATGTTCGATTCCGTTGATTTCTGCCGTGGGACATGAAACCGATACGACATTGATAGATTTTGTCGCCGATCAGCGGGCGCCGACCCCGACGGGGGCGGCCGAAATTGCCGTGCCGCGCCGCGCCGATCTGATTGCGCGTCTGTCGGAAACAAGTCAGCGTCTTTTCACGGCGATGAGCCGCCATATCGAGGTGCGCAAAGACCGCACCGAGAATTTTTCAAAACGTTTGGGCGATCCGCAACGTTTGCTGGAAAACAAAACACAGAAATTCGATAATGTGACACAGCGCTTATCAGGGTTATTCGAACGTCGTCTGAGTGCCGCGCGTGAACGGCTGGTCCGTTACAGCGCGCAAATTCGCCATCCGCAATATTTGGTCAATGACGCGCAGCGCCGTTTGGAAGACCGCGTATCGCGCTTGCCGCAAATCGGGGCGCGCATTGTCGGCGATCACAAAACGCGCCTGCAAAATGTGGCAGGTCTGCTGGAGGCGTATGCCTATACCAATGTGTTAAAACGCGGCTATGCCGTTGTGCGGGATGAGGCGGGCAAACCGCTTGGCAGCGCAAAGGCCGCCGCAGCACACAATGCGATGTCGCTTGAGTTTCATGACGGTCTTGTTGATGTGCACGCGGCCGGACAGGATGCGCCGCCACAGCCATCGCCGCAGAAGGCAAAACCGAAAAAGAAAGCCGCGCCGGCCAAGAAACAAGACAGCGGTTCAACAAAGGCCGATCAAGGGTCGTTGTTTTAAATATACTTTATTTTTGCATCTCTTTTATATTACGGTATAAGTAGGGGTTTACGCGGCAGCCGCGCTATGGTGCGCATGTGCCTGCGAAGACGGATAACGGTAAAAGATATCATGAGTTTTACATTCAAAGAATTGATGGACAAGCTTGGCGTGCCCAAATTGATCGGCGCGTATGAAACCTATCCGTGGTCAACATATGACGAAGAGCTGGATGGCGGGACGACCTGTTCGGCCGAAGTGCGTATGGGCGCCGAAGATGATGATATCGAGGCGGAAATCCAGATTGTGCGCGATGCACCGACAGATGAAAGTCTGATGATGGAACAGATATGTCTGATCCGTGGTCATTTAAAAGGCGATAATGAATGGGATATTCATGATTTCTGGCTCAATGCCAAGCCGCACGACAAGGAAATTTATGACTGGCAGGGCAAATCCTGTAATTTCTTTCGTGCCGTTGTGCAGGATATTTCAATGAATAAAATGCCCGATTTTGATCGCCTGATCGCGCGTGAATTACATGACCGTGGCGGTGGCGGCGACAATAACCGTGGCGGTGGTGGCGGTAAAAAGCCGAAGGTGCGCGGCGAAAGTCTGATGGGTATGAAAAAAGGTGGCGGCGGCTTCTAGGCGCGTTGCGTGATGCGACCGTTTATGTTTGCGGCTGTCTTATTAGCCCGTTTTATCGGCCCGTTTTATCGGTTTGTCTCGTTGGTTTGCTGGCACGCTTGCGTGTTTTATCCGCCGGTGGACTGCATTTCCCGCACGATAATATCATAATCCGTTGCGATCTTTGCAAGGCCGCCTTCCTGAATTTCGCCGAGTGTATCACACAGCCATTTTGGTCCTTCGCGATACAGGCACAATCCATACATGCCTGTGCCCTTGTTCTGTTCCAGATCGTCATTATCAATCATAAAGCGCAGCATTTCATAATCATCTTCGGCATTGATAATGCGGATGAACATGTTTTTCACCATGCCGAAATGCTTGCCGTCCATTGCGGGGTCGTAAACGGATAAGACCACCATAATCTTCATCACATCAAATGAAATACCGTTCAGGTCCAGTGCGACGGCTTCGTCATCGCCTTCGCCCGCACCTGTACGGCTGTCTTCCAGATGTCTGACCGCGCCGTTTTTATCTTGTGTCGTGTTGTAGAAAATAAAGTCGGTATCTTCGCGCGTTTTGTCATTGCGGTCGAGCAAGAAGACACTGAGGTCGATATCTATCATTTGCTCTTCAATGGCGCGCTGATCCCATCCGGCGGCAATCGTGATGTTTTGCAGGCGCGGATATTTTGCGGTTAATTCTTCGGTTATGCCCTTGCCGACAAGATTGCCTTTGCTTTCCGCTTCCTGTGCAATCAGATCGGGGTTGACCGTTGGTTGCGGCGGCTCTTGCTGTGCCTGTTCTTGTTGTACCTGTTCTGGCGGCAGGTCTTCTTGTGGCGATTGTTGTTCCGGTGGTTGTCCGCCTGTTTCAGGCGGCGCGGCATGCATTTGGTCCGGTGTGTGGGGTGGCTGCCCGCTTGATTCCGGCGGCGGAGCAGGGGTTCCCGGTGTTGCAGGCGCAAAAGGATCGGGTGATTGTCCGCGCGGTGCTTCATCCATGTCAATCGGACGGACATTCATGTCATCATCATCCGGCAATGGTGTGAAATCATCATCAGTGTGGTTTTTGCCATCTTCCGTCATGTTCAGTCCTTGTTCTTCGTCTTTGTTTTTGCGTCTGTATTCTTTCGTTTCCGGCGTTATCCGGCGTCATTTTAATGTGAGGCGTTATCCGATATAGAGAACATATAGAGCGCCCATATATGAAACATATCCGATGGTGAATATGCCGCCGATCAGCTTGTTAATCTTACCATAGCTTAACAGGATAGCCGTAAATAAAGCACTAACGCCGAAGGTCACCCACATATCAAAAGAAATGATCTGCGGTGCCAGGCTTTCCGACAGAATGGGGCGGCTTGCGGCGGTGGCGCCGATAATCATCATCACGTTAAAGACGTTCGAGCCGATAATATTGCCCAGAACGATATCTGTTTGTTTGCGCAGGGCGGCAATCACGCATGTTGACAGTTCGGGCAGGGATGTGCCGAGCGCGATGATACTCAGCGCGATCACATCTTCGGGAACACCGATAATAGTGGCCGAGACGCGCGCCCCGCGTACCAGAAATTCAGCGCCGGCAGAGATGGCGATCAAACCCGCAATCAGGAACAGAACCGCCAGTAACATGGATTTGAATTCCGGTTCGTCGATGTCTTCAACCGGAAGTTCGCCTTTTTTCGCCATGATATATTGCCAGAATGTGTACGCAATCAACATGCCGAGCATGCCGATCCCGACAATCTGGTTGATGACGCCGTGATAGAGCATGGCCATTAAAAAGATGGTCGCGATCATCATGGCAATCAGGTCGCGGTTGATGGCTTTGGATGTGACAGATAATGTGCCGAACAAGGCCGTGACCCCGACAACAAGCAAAATGTTGGCGATGTTTGATCCGATCACATTCCCCACAGCAATGCCGGGTAAATCATGGAAGCTGGCATTGATAGACACGATCAATTCCGGCAAAGATGTGCCGAAGGCGACAATGGTAAACCCGACCAGAAGCGGAGAAACGCCAAAATGCCGGGCGATATAAACGGCCGCATCGACGGTCCAGGCGCCGCCCTTGATCAAGAGTACCATCCCCAGACCCAGAGCGCCCAGAGCGAGTAAAAATGCATCAACGACAAGGAATTCCATCATGGTTTTGTTCTCTTCGTATGTAATTTCGAGTGTAGTTTTGGGTTGGATATGCACTGTGCTTCGTGCGAATTACAGTGCGCCATCATAGCGTGTTTCATATTTTTTTGCCATCAGCCCATTGCAGGCCGAATCCGTAGGCACGGTCCATTTCGGCGTGTCCGGGGTAATATTCGGTATAGTTTGTGATGCGGATACCGTTGCGCACATTTTCCATACCGGCGATCACGCACAAGTCGAGCTCGGAGCGTGCGACTTTCGGAATCACGATCATCGGTTCTTCGCCCGGAACGCGGACGTGAATTTGCGGTTTCAGAATTTCCCAGTCCGGCGCGCCGTCATAAATATAAGCATAGAACAAAATACGTTTAATGTCGGGCCAGCGTTTGCCGTTGATGGTGATATATTCGTCATCACCTTCGGCCGCGCCCGTGCGCTCATCGCCCGATAGATTGATAAAGGGGGGCGCATCATAGCTGCCGAGCATATCATCGCCGAAGGCCTGTATGCAGCCGCGCATGCCGTTTTTCAGTTCGTATAAACAGCCAAGATCAAGGTCGACATTGGCGGCGCTGTTTCTTTTTCGTCCTAATAATTTGTCAAACAGGCTTTGTTTTTCGCTGACCTGTAGCTGATCCCATGCCAGACCGATATGGATTTTATCATAACCATGTGCGTGCGGATTGACGATGGCCGACTCGCCGACGGTGGACAGAAATTCGCCGTTGCCGCTATCGCCTTCAACGCGAAAACCCGCCGCGCCCTTTGAACTGCCATGACCGGAGAAATTGGCGCGGGATTTGGTTGCGTTGACCAAAGAATCAGTGGAATTTGAAGAACGGCTCATATGTTATCCTTTTTGAGGGTCAGATTAGCACGACTTGCGCAAAGAATATAGCCCCGAGCATACGCTGCTTTCCTGTTGTAGAAAACCCGATTTTTTTCGTGACAAAAAGTTTGACATAAGTGCCTTGTTGGTGATAAGTTCCAGCCCTGATAAATATTTACATATGAAATATTGGTCTGTGTGTGTTACAAAACAGTTCCTTAAAGAAAAACTGATACGCAGCCCTGTTACAAATTGTAGCTGTGTCGTGCGGCGAATAGAAATTGAAGAGGATGTGTTCAATGGAAATTTCAAAAAAACGTTTTTATACAACAATTGCAGCGTCAACGGCTGTCGGGCTTTTGCTTGGTCTTGCCGGATCACGTTATTTCTCGTCCTGTGATTGTGAGACAGATGCGGAACTGGTTGCCGCGCAGGAAAACCGTATGGTTGTCGATGCGCCGCCATCATCAGCGCCCGAAGGACTGACATTGATCGGCACAGGATTGTTCTTGGATCCGTGTGATTATTACGACAATGGCGGACTGGATACGCAGAATTACTTCATATATTTGCCTGAAGAACAAGATGCCGAAGAAGAAGTGGTTGCCGAGGTAGAGCAGGAAGCCCCTGCCGATCCGAGCGTACCGGGCGAAGACGATCCTGATGCAACAATGACGGCAATGAACAAAGAAGACGAAGTGCAGGTTCAAACAGAAATTCAGGATGATGAATCCGATGATGGCGAAGGCGACGCTGATGCTGCCGCTGAAGACGAGCCATGCGAAGACGATGATGTTGTTGTGGCTGTTGTTGGTGATAGCGGTGATGAGCAGGTTGCGGTCGAAGAAGAACCAGTCGCAGAAGAAGAACAAGTTGAACAAGAGCCTGTTGTTGTACCGGTTGTCGAAGAAGAAGAACAGCCTGTTGAAGATGAGCCTGTTGCCGAAGAGCAACCTGTCGTCGAAGAGGTCGAAGAAACAGTGGTCGAAGAAGAACCGGCTGCAGAAGAAGAACAAGTTGAATTCGTACCTGCTCCTGCGGAAGAAGAACCCGCTGAAGAGCCTGTTGTTGCGGAAACAGAGGCAGAAACAGATGATGGCGTTTCTGTTGCAGTGACAGTCGGCTATGAATTTGAAACAATCACACCGCCGGTCACAGAATATGATCCTGTGAATGGTGGCAGTCTTGATGCGGAACAAATCTATGTGAACAAGAAGCCTGTTGTTGCAATCGGCGGTACGTTCGAGATTGATCCCGATACAACATTGAGCGCTTTGGCTGAAATCCGCCAGTTTAACAAAGACGGCGATACGGATTTCTTCTATGATCCGCAATATGCCGCAGGCGATTTGCTGTTGCAGCTTGATCACCGCGTTGACGAAGACGAATCCTTTAACATTGTCTTTGGCCGTGATGTTGAAAATCTTGCGCCGCTTTCTATGGCTAATCCGGCCCGCAGCGGTCCGGCTCTTATCATGCCTGATGAAGCTGTGTACTTTAACACAGGTTTCTATGATGTGCTGAAACTGGGCGGTTCTTATACGCATGAAACAGAAAATAACGGTGATTTCACTGTGCATGGTGCTTTCATGGTTGATGGCACAGGACTTGGTGAAACGGTCAGTAATATCCTGCCGGGATCTGTCGAGTTCGATCACGGTTTTGAAGTTGGTGCGGCATGGACCAAAAGCTATGAAGGCCATGACTGGCTGGATAATGTTTATGCCGGTGCGACATACCGTCAGGCCAGCTACGGCGGTTCTGTGACAGCATTTCAGGGCTATCAGGATGTTGTAACAGGTCAGGAAACGGTTGTTGTCGGACAGGAAGATGTTGTTGTCGGGCAAGAAGAAGTTGTCGTCGGACAGGAAGACGTTGTTGTCGGGCAAGAAGAAGTTGTTATCGAAGAAGCGTACAGCTACGAAGAAGAATATCTGATCTCACCGGAACAAGAAGTGCTTTTGCATAGCGCGGGTGACCCGATGCTTGATGCGGCCGGTAACCAGCAATTCGGTCAATTCGGTGAACCGCTTTTCTATGACAATAATGTTTATGACACTATTCCGGCCCAGTATGGTACACGCACAGTCGATGTGCCGGCTGTCACGGAAATGCGCGATATTACAGAAACACGCGATATTACGGAAACACGCGATGTAACAGAAACACGTGATATCACGGAAACACGTGATGTTTACAGTTCTGTCCCACAATATGGTGACGCTGATACGGATACAGAACGTCAGGTGTCCTTGTATCTGGGTGCAGATGGCCATCTGGGTGATGAATTCAAATGGCGCGCACAAGGTGAATTGCACCAGATTGACAATCGTTTCGGTCTGTCAGAACTGGATGGTACGGTTGCGGCGGCAAATGCCCGCCTGAGCTGGAAGCCGACAGGTTATGAAACGCAGGATGACAGTTTGGCCGGTATGTTTGAATATTATGTTGATGCCGGTGTGTCTTATGACTCTGTACTGGGAAGTCAGGAAAATATGGCTTCACTGTATGGTGCGGATAAAACACAGGCCGGACAAAATATGGACTTTCACGATCACAGAACACGCGCCGCGGTTGTGGCCGGTGTGAACGTTGATTTGACCAATGTTGCACGTGACTTCGTCGAGTCAGCAACAGGTCAGGACACAGGCGATAATTTCTTTATGAATGCAAATGTCGGTGTCGGTCAGCAATATGATTTCCAATCAAACAAAACAGAGACAATCAGCTCTGCCGGTATTCAGATGGGCTGGCGTTTCTAAACGTTTGATAACCTCCTCAGAAATAAAAACCCGCTTGTCTGTTGCAGATAGGCGGGTTTTATTTTGATATTCGGGCTTTGTAAACGGCCCGTTTTCTGGTACGTTCTGCCACACGATATCACATTATATATATGTATGAATTCAAACAGTTTAAGAGGCTTTGGTAATGGCATCCTATGAATATGTCTATGTTATGAACGGACTGAGTAAAACATTTCCCGGTGGCAAAAAGGTGCTGGAAGATGTAACGCTGAGTTTCTTCCCCGGTGCGAAAATCGGTGTTCTGGGGCCGAACGGCGCGGGTAAATCGACTTTGCTGAAAATCATGGCGGGCCGCGACACTGATTTTGTCGGTGAGGCATGGTCAGCAAAGGGCGCGCGCGTCGGGTATCTGGAACAAGAACCGGAACTGGATCCCGGTAAAACCGTTGAAGAAAATATTCTGGAAGCGCTGAGTGATGTGAAAGGTATGATTGACCGCTATAATCAGGTCAGTGTTGAAATGGCAGAACCTGATGCCGATTTTGATGCACTGATGGCTGAAATGGGTGAGTTGCAAGAAAAAATTGATGCGGTTGATGGCTGGGAAATTGACCGGACGGTCGCGATTGCGATGAATGCGCTGCGCTGCCCGCCCGGTGATGCGAATGTTACAAAATTATCCGGTGGTGAACGCCGCCGCGTTGCGCTATGCCGTTTGCTGCTTGAAAAACCCGACTTGCTGCTACTCGACGAACCGACCAACCACCTTGACGCGGAAAGTGTCGCATGGTTGCAGCGTTTCTTGTCTGATTACAGCGGTACGGTTGTGATGGTCACGCACGATCGTTATTTCCTTGATAACGTAACGGGCTGGATTTTGGAAATTGACCGTGGCAGCGGTATTCCCTACGAAGGCAATTATTCTGCTTATCTGGATGCAAAACGCAAGCGTATGGAACAAGAAGCCCGTACCGAAGTGTCACGCCAGAAAACGCTGGATCGCGAACTCGACTGGATTCGTCAAAGCCCCGAAGGACGGCGCAAAAAATCCAAAGCGCGTATTTCGGCGTACGAAGAGTTGCTGGCAGAATCTCAAAAGGTCGATCAGCGCAAATCACAAATTACAATCCAGACACCGCCGCGTTTGGGGGATTTGGTTATCGAAGCAACGAACCTGTCGAAAGGCTATGAGGACCGCCTGTTGATTGAGGATTTGTCCTTTAAATTGCCGCCGGGCGGTATTGTCGGTGTGATCGGGCCGAACGGTGCCGGTAAAACAACATTGTTCCGGATGATTACAGGACAGGAAGAACCGGATAGCGGGACGATTCGTATCGGTGATACGGTCGAACTCGGTTATGTTGACCAAAGCCGCGATTCGCTGGATTCGAACAAAACGGTCTGGGAGGAAATCTCGGACGGCCTTGATATGATTAAGCTGGGTAAATTTGAAATGCAAAGCCGTGCGTACGTCGCATCGTTCAATTTCTCCGGCACGAACCAGCAAAAGAAAGTCGGCGATTTATCGGGCGGTGAACGAAACCGTGTGCATTTGGCGAAAATGCTGAAAGATCCGTCGAATGTGCTGCTGCTCGACGAACCGACCAACGATCTGGATACGGAAACATTGTCTGCACTGGAAGAAGCGCTGGAACGTTTTCCGGGCTGTGCAGTGGTGATTTCACACGATCGTGCGTTTCTGGATCGTCTGGCGACACATATTCTGGCCTTTGAAGGTGATTCTCAGGTGACATGGTTCGAAGGAAACTATGAAGACTATGAAAAGGACTATAAGCGCCGTATGGGTGCGGATGCGGATCAGCCGACACGCATTAAATATAAGCCGTTGCGCAAGGCCGGATAGTCTATCTCAATAGCTGTTTCGATCATTGTCAAAATATAAGACACGGCATGTGAAAAACCGGGCTGGTTTTTCACATGCCAAACGTATAGAATAGTGTGCGTACGTTATAAGGTCCGGTGCAATGCCGGATTTCTTCTTCTTTTTAACCAAATTTTACGAAAATCGCTGTATCCTTAGAAGTGATAATCTGGAATAAATGTGCGATTGTGGGGAAAAGTTTTGGAAATTCAAAAGGTTAATGCAAAGGCGGTTGCCAAATACGCGTTGCTCCCGGGAATTATCCCGCGGATAAGATCTTTTACGTCCTCAGGATTTGGCTATCTTGCACATCTTATGGCGCTCATATATCACTCTACGCGCCTGCTTCCGGCCGGTCATCCATATTTGAACCCGACCAACATCGGCAAGTTCGGTATTCGGCATGTGATAACCGAAGCAGCAGAGCGACTTGTTCTGAAAAAGGAAAATACAGACCAGATTATTATCTTTTTCGCGCTGATTGTCGGTTTTCTGATTCTTTTGGCGCAAATTGTCTTTCTTGTTGGCGGATTTATTATTGCTCCGGCGCTGGCTGATACCGGCGGCGGGTATAGTTTTATGGGGTATTTTGCAACACCGGAGCCCGAAAATGATGTGGCTTTCATGTTGCTGGACAAGGTTTTTGCAATTCCGGGGTTGTACGGATCAAAATTCTCGCCCGCAGCGGGGGCGATTCCGGCCTTTAATCAGGGCTTACAGGAGTTATTCCGGTTCTACAGTCTGGCGATTTTGCTGATCGGCGTTATTATCTTTCTGTATTACATTGTCTTGCTGGTCGGTGAATCAGCCCAAAGCGGTACGCCGTTCGGGCGTCGTTTTAACCATGTGTGGGCGCCGCTGCGTCTGGTGGTTGCGATCGGGCTGTTGATCCCGATGAATTACGGTCTGAATACGGCGCAATATATTACGCTTTATGCGGCGAAGATGGGGTCGGGCTTTGCGACAAATGCATGGATTTTATATAATGACAGTCTCAGTAATGCGCTGGGCATACAGGATGAATCGATCATTGCCCGCCCGAAAGCGCCCGATATTTATCCGACGGTACAATTTATGAATCTGGTTCTGACATGTTCATACGGTTATGAATATGCACGGCCGGATAATCTGGTTTTGACGGAATCAGGGTCTTATGACACATCAAGCGAAACACCGCCTGCGATCCGTTATACGGCATCATCAGGCGGCAGTAGTGCACCGGAAGAGATCGATCAAACGATTTCCGGCGGCGGGTCTGATGGGTCCGGCGGTTCCGGCGTTATTCAGCCATATTTTGTGAAACAGGCTGATGCGATGGCAGCGGGCGAGAGTCTGCATGAATCGATGTTGGCCGGTGATTACGCCGAAGCCAAAGAATTTTATAACGGTGAGAACATTTTGATCCGTTTCGGTCACAAGGATGAAGAGATCAACCAAAACGTGAAAGGGTTTGTCGAGCCATATTGCGGCGAGATCGAGATTCCGGCTGTGGCAACAGAATCCGAAGTATCGGACATTATTCAGGAAGCTTATTACAATCTGGTGATGGAGCTGTGGCAAAATGAAACCTATCGCAGTTACGCAAAGCGCGTGGTCGCCATGTCGATGAGTGTCGATAAAGTTGACGGCGATAGTGCAAAGCCGGTCACCGGGTGTCATGTCCAGGTGGCTGAAGTTGGCGGCGCGGATGTATTGAATGGCAGTGCTTGTAAGGATGAGGCGGAAAAAGAAGAAGGCGAACCGAATATTCTGCCGAATAGTGTCTGGAAAAATTCCAGCTATACATCATTACAGTCTGAAGTGGCCGCTGCGCTTTTGAATGATTCCGGCAGTGCATATAACAAGATGAAAGAAATCTTGCAGGAATCCGAAGAATTTAAGGTGTCTGATGAACTGAAAGCACGTGGCTGGGGCGGCGCCGGTATCTGGTACAATAAAATTGCGGAATGGAATGGGACATTGTTCTCTGCTGTGATGGCTGGCCCGAATGTGACGCGTATGCCTGCGGTGATGAACCGTTTGAAAGAAGAGGTTCAGGCGAGTAACGAGAATTCGACGCCGGATAGTGTTTATAGTCTTGAACTGAGTAACGGTGAAGAAATCCAGTTTAATAATAATGTGCTGAAAGAAATTGCGCAGGCGCTGGTGACCACATATCAGGACTGGGTTGTCTCGGGGCAGGTTTCATCCGCCACCGAGCAAAAAAGCGGTAATATCATCAAAGATATGATCGGTAGCCTGTTTGGGATCAGCAGTTTGTATTCGATGCGCGAAGATGTGCAAACGCACCCATTGGCGCAACTCTCGGCACTTGGTAAGGGCATTATGGATGCCGCCGTGCGAAACTTGTTGACCTCGCTTGCATTCTCGTTTGGCGGTGGTATCGCGGAAACAGCAAAAGAAGGTGGCCTGCAGGGTATTGGTGAGGGTGTATCGCAGATGTTTTCTGCTTTCACAACGATCGGTCTGACGATTGGCTTCATGTTGTATTATATTTTGCCGTTCCTGCCGTTCTTGTATTTCTTCTTTGCCGTGGGGCAGTGGATCAAGACAATTTTCGAAGCGATGGTGGCTGTGCCGCTTTGGGCGTTGGCACACTTGCGTATTGACGGTAACGGCCTGCCTGGTGAAACAGCCGCGAACGGTTATTATTTGATTTTCGAGATTTTCTTGCGGCCGATTTTATGTGTCTTCGGGTTGTTGTCCGGTATGGCGATTTTCTCGGCAACAGTGAGAACGCTGAACGATGTGTTCACATTGGTAACCGATAACGTGGCCGGTTTTGAATGTTTGGCCTCCGATACGGCAGATGCGTGTACGGGTGGTGAAACCGGTGATGCAGCGGCATTGCAGGCCAAAAACAGACGGAACGAGATTGATGAATTCTTCTTTACGATCATCTATACGGTTCTGGTTTACATGATTGCAACGGCATCATTCAAAATGATTGATTTGATCCCGAACGGTATTATCCGCTGGATCGGTTCCGGTGCGCAATCCTTCGCCGATCAGGCACCGGATGCGAAAGAAGGGCTTATGCAATATGCTGCGATTGGTGGTAACACCGTTAGTGGTCAGGCTGTACAGGCCGCAAACCAGGGTGCGCGTGCCGCAGGTAATGTGGTGGGTACGCCGTTCGGGTTATTTAACCGGAATGCGAATTCAAATCTTGGTGGCGAAAGATAGGAACGTATTGAGTGAATAAGACACGACGTAAAAAAGGAATGAAACAGGAATAAAGATAATATGATAGCTGCAAAACAAATTTTGAAATATGTGTTTTTGCCCCAGGTCGTACCACGTGTAAAAGAGCTGGTCGGGTCGGGCTTTGCGCATGTTGCATTATTTATGGCGCAGATTTATCGTGCGGCGCGTCTGCTGCCAGCGGGACACCCGTATCTTTATTATGAGAATGTCGGACGGTTTGGCATTCGGCATGTTTTATCCGAAGCCGCATCGAACCTATCGTTCCGTAAACAGAATATTGACCAGATATTGGTGTATTTCATTATTTTGTTCGGGCTCGCGATTATCGGGATGCAGATGATAACGTTGACCATTTCGCTGTTCGTTCAAACGGCGCAGGCGGCGGGGATCAGTAATTTTTCCGATTTATTCGGTACGGATGATCCGACCTATGATATTGCCTTTGTCCTGATGGACCGTGTTTTCGGTTTACGGGATATGTTCGGATCGTGTGTGGCGCAAGGGATTCCGTGTACGGAAGGCGGTATCGCAGATGGCGAATATCCGTATCCGTTCCATATCGCGTTGCAGAATATGTTCCAGTTCTACAGTATGGGGCTGTTGATTGTTGCGACGCTCATTTTCATTTATTTCGTGATCGCGGTTGTGGCCGAAACGGCACAAAGCGGCACGCCGTTCGGTAAACGCTTTAACCATGTGTGGGCACCGATCCGGATGGTGGTGGCCATTGGTTTGCTTGTTCCAGTGACACAGAATTTGAATTCGGCGCAGTGGATCTTGATGTATGCGGCCAAATGGGGGTCTGGTTTTGCGACCAACGGATGGGAATTATTTGTTGATACAGCACTCGGCGGCGCCGAGTCAGGCGACATGACTGGCGGTAGCGGGAGTACACGCACATTGGCCGGTAACCCTGTGTCAGAACTTCTTGCGACACCGAATGCGCCGGAAGCAAACGATCTTGTTAGTTTCTTTACGCTGGTTTCGGCCTGTAAATACGCAAAAGAAGACAATATTTACGCGCCGGAAGATCCGGTGAATGCCTATTTATACAACCCGACGGATATGAGCGGATCGACAAACGGATTGATGCCGTTGCCATCTGATTATGATGAAGCTGTGGCCGCGTCAGACGGGCGCACCATTGCGATTCATTTTGTACGTGAATCCGAACATGATACGCCGAATGAACCTGTGTGCGGGTCTATTCGTCTGAATGTTACGGTGACGCAAGCAACAGAACAATATATGCCTGGTGCCTATGCCCTTGAAAAAGGGTGGTACGATATCGTCCAGCAGCTATGGGACGGGGTGAATAACGCCAATACAGAATGTCCGGAAGATGAAAGTGGCTATAATGTTGATCCGACCGGATCGGATTTCTCGGCCGTTGGTCAGATCGGTTATTGCGCGGCCAAAGGTTATATGCCTGTCGGCGAGGAGAATATTCCGCGCGTGCCGACACCGACAGAGGCTGACGTCAAGGCGCTGGTCAATATTCTGGATACGAAAATCAGTGCGCTAATCAGTCATGCGGTCGCAGAACAAGCCAAGAGTAGCGAATGGGATCAAGTCGGCGAGAAATATGGCTGGGCCGGTGCCGGTATTTGGTATAACAAAATCGCCGAATTGAACGGCAGCTTGATCGGGTCTGTGTATAACGTGCCGCAAATTCAGGACTTCCCGGCTGTGATGAACGAGGTTTTAGAACAGAAAACGGCAAACAACGCGGAAACAGATGGCATGGACCGTTTTAACCCGAAATTGTCGGGTGATACGACCGTGCGTTTGGCCAATCCGGAAGATGAACCATTGGCGCAGACATTATATAACGTGACAAAAATGTACGAAGATGTCGGGCGCGCCGTTGAACCGACGGGGAATGTCTTCATCGATGTGATTAACCTGATCTTCGGGACAAAAGGTCTGCTGGATATGCGTCAAAATATCGAGAATAATACGCACCCACTGGCCGCGTTAACGGCGATCGGTAAATCATTGATGGAAAGTGCGATATCGACATTTAAGATATCGCTGTTCTCGGGCGCGATCGGGACATTGGCCGGTGACGGTATGTTCGGTATGCCGCTGCGGATGTTCAGTGGTTTCCTGACAAAAATCACGACAATGGCGCTGAGTATCGGTTTCGTGTTGTATTACATTATTCCGTTCCTGCCATTTATTTATTTCTTCTTTGCCGTCAGTGGCTGGATCAAATGTATCTTTGAAGCGATGGTTGGCGTGCCGCTTTGGGCGCTGGCGCATATCCGGATTGATGGTAATGGTTTGCCCGGTGATGCGGCGGTCAGTGGTTACTTTATGATTATGGAGATTTTCTTGCGGCCGATTTTGATTATTTTCGGGATGCTTGCATCTATTACGATCTTCTCGGCGCAGATATATATTCTGAATGAAATCTGGGACGTGGTGATTGCAAACGTTGCCGGTTACGATCCCGAATGTATTGATGGCGAGACATGTGTGGAAGATGATACGTCAGGTCTGTTCAATTATATCAGAGGCACGATCGACCAGTTCTTCTATACGGTTATCTTTGCTGTGATTACTTATATGCTGGGTATGGCATCATTCAAATTGGTAGATATGATCCCGAACCAGATCTTCCGCTGGATGGGCGTCAGTATTTCTGTATTCCAGGAGCAGCGTGACGATCCTGCACAAGGTCTGGTCAAGAACGCGATGTATGGTGGTCAGATGGTCAGTGGTCCGATGTCCAGTGCGCTGGATGGCGGTAAGCGTGTTGGTGCCGGTGCGAAAGCATACGCGCAGGGATTGTTCAAGAATAATAGTAATGGCTAACCCAGAATAATTTATAGACACGTCATGGTAAGACAGAATGGAATATGATGCATATAAGTCCGAAGAAAATTGCAAAATATACATTGATGCCGGGTATCCTCCCGCGTATCAAACTGTTCTTCGTTGACGGCTTACGCCATATCGCGGTCTATATTGCGTATCTTTTCCGTTCAGCCAGACTTTTGCCAGCGACACATCCTTATCTGATGGCGGAAAATGCCGGACGGTTCGGTATTCGCCATGTGATTGTCGAAGCGTGGCAACATCTTTCATTTAAAAGAGAAAATGCAGATCAGATTGTTATCTTTTTCTGTGTGGTTCTGGGGCTCATTCTACTCGCGTTCCAGTTCTTTGCCGCGATATTTTTGGCGCTGATACCGATGGCGCAGGCGGCGGGTATCGGTGATACGGTCGCATATTTTCTCGGCAATTCCGATACGGAAAATGATATTGCTTATATAATGCTGAACCGTGTTTTCGGCTATGAAAAGATTTTCGAATGTATTGCGGGTGGCGATGGTTCGGGCACGGGCTGTTCCTATGAATTTATGGATGGTGACACATCGCCGTTCCATCAGGGCTTGCATGAATTATTCCTGTTCTACAACTATGGTTTGCTGGCGATTGCACTGATCGGATTTATCTATTTGATTACAACGATTGTTGCGGAAACAGCAAAATCCGGTGCGGCATTTGGTCAGCGTTTCAACAAATTCTGGGCGCCAATCCGTTTGATTATTGTTCTCGCGTTGCTGACACCGTTTGGGTCGTCCTATAATTTGAATGGCGCGCAATATGTGACATTGCATATTGCCAAGTGGGGCTCGAACTTGGGCACAAATGGCTGGCGTCAGTTCACCGATGCAAATAGCAGCGCAATGACACCGCTGGGTGATCCGGCGGCCCTGATGGCACGGCCAAATTCGCCGACCGTAAACACGTTGATTGAATTCGTATACACGGCCAATACGTGCGTTTACGCATATTGGGATATGAAGGATTTGTTCGCAATGGCTTACGCTGTGGGACCGCAATTATCGGAAGAAGCAGACGGATCCGGAGCCGCAAAGGCAGGGCGCCTTTCTTTGGGATTGAAGTACGATGAACGGACACCGTATTCTGATGTGCTCGATTTTGTGAACGAACTGGGTATGGAT
The DNA here is from genome assembly GCA_030750865.1 of Alphaproteobacteria bacterium. Taxonomy (GTDB): domain Bacteria; phylum Pseudomonadota; class Alphaproteobacteria; order Micavibrionales; family Micavibrionaceae; genus JASMHE01. Next base: position 63,865 of record JASMHE010000007.1, on the reverse strand, counting down.
GAGGTCCGCATTGTTTTTGGTGAATATAAAGACACCTACAGTCAATATCAGGGCAGTATACGCCCTATTTGCGGTGAACTGACGATGCCACTTCCAAGCACACAAGAACCGGGCGCCGTGGCTGTGCAAGAGGCGTACTATGATCTGATTATGAAGCTGTGGGGTGATGAAATCATCTGGGATTATACCAGTGGTATGTCACGCCAGATTGTTCCCGCTGTAGAGAAAAACCCGTATCCGAGCCGTAGTCTGGATATGGATGCTGTGTTGCTTGAATATCAATATTTCAACGATGTGTTATACAATCCGTATGATCCTGAAAATAGTCTGGTCAATAAGGCGGTATCCGAACAAGTCAATAATGGCCGCTGGGAAAAAGAGTTTGATAAATATGGCTGGGCCGGTGCGGCGCTTTGGTATAATACAATTGCCGAAATGAATGGCGCGGTCATTGAATCCGTTTTCAAAATGCCGACAGGGACAAAATATCCGGAGGTGCTTGAAGCCGTCGAGGATCAACGCAAGGCGGCCGGCGCGCCGGTCAGTGGCCGTGATCGTTTTAACCCGATTCTGCCAAACGGGCAGGTGGTCGATTTCAAGACAGACCGGGAGCAATATATTGCGATGGCGTTATATTATGCCCAGTCTTTCTGGTTTGAGTCTTATGAGGTGAAAGAGCAGAGCATGTTACAGTCCGGTATTACCGCATTGTTCGGTTTGGATGGTCTGATGGACATGCAGGAAAACAGCACGGTTCACCCGCTTGCGCAGCTTGTCGGTATCGGAAAGTCATTGATTGAAAGTGCCGTGAACAACTTCGGTGCGTCTTTTGCCAGCTTTGTCGGGGGCGGTATCGCCAACGTCTTGGACGCGAGTGTTGTCAGTAAACCGTTATTTGCGACCAGCGGCTTTTTATCGAATGTCGCGATTATCGGCTTGTCGATCGGGTTTATCCTGTATTACTTGTTGCCGTTCCTGCCATTTATCTATTTCTTCTTTGCGTTGAGCACATGGGTAAAGAGTATTTTCGAGGCGATGGTCGGGTTGCCGCTGTGGGCATTGGCACACATGCATGTTGATGGTGACGGCTTGCCCGGTCCGAAGGGGATGAACGGATATTATCTGATTCTCGAAATCTTTTTACGGCCGATTCTGGCGGTGACGGGACTGCTAGGCTCGATTATTATTTTCGCATCGCAAATGGAAATTCTGCATGAGATTTGGGAACAGGTCATGGTTAATGTGGCCGGTGCGCCGACGGCAAGCACGGAGTCTGTTGATGCAATCACATCCGAGGAAATAGACGAAGAAACGATGGGGACATTGATTGATTCCATCCGTGGTGAGATTGACCAGCTTTTCTATACGATTATTTATGCGATTATTGCCTATATGCTGGCAACATCGTCCTTTAAACTGATTGATATCATTCCGAACCAGATTCTGCGCTGGATGGGCGCGGGTGTCTCAACATTCGGTGATCTGAACAAAGAAGATGCCGGTCAGATCGTCAGCCAGAGCTATATCGGTGCGCAGCGCCTTATTGCGCAGGCCCGTGGTGCGACAGGGGCGCTTGCGGGTATCATTCACAGGAATTAACTGCGTAGTGAAGCGTTTTGATTATGCGTAGGGGGTATTGTGGGATGCTGCCAGCCGGCTACGGCCGGCAGATTCTTTGCAACGCGAAGACGTGCCGTTAGGCCGTTCCGGTAAAGAAAGCGCCAATCAGATTCCCTGAATGCTTTCGTTTGTTTCCCGCAGATGTTCCAGAAGACTTTCAACCGCCCCGCCATTGCGCTGGATAACAGAGGCAAAATCAGAGCGTTGTGTAACGGACATGCTTACGCCCTCGACAATCACATCCACGATCTGGTATTTGCCGTTTTTGTAACGGACGCGCCAGTCAACGCTAACGTCAGCCCCTTGTGGTGATTGTATAATGGTAAAGACAAGCGTATCTTTTTCATTGTCGGAGCGAACGCTACGGACTTCCAGCTTTTGACCGTCATAATCACCAAAGCGCTGGGCATAAACATCAATAACTTTCTTTCTGAACAGATCAAGATATTCTTTTTTCTCGGCATCTGTTGCAACGCGCCAGTAACGTCCCAGCGAGAAGCGTGCGATCGTCTTCATGTCAAAGCTGCTGCTCAGCAATTGTGAAAATTCTTTTTTCTTTTCATCCTGTGACAGTTCATCATTAGCCAGAAAGCTGATGCCGCGATCAGCCATGTTCTGGATGAAATTTTGTGCGCCGAGTGCTGTTTTGGATATGTCGGCATTGCTGAGATGTGTGTTCTTCGCCGCCCAGTCCTGTTGCATGTAAAGCAATTCGGCCAGTCCCTGACCGACGGAGCCGAGTTCGAAGGCATGGACTTTTTGTGATGGCACAATTGTCGCCACGCAAAAAAGAACAGCCAAGCACTGCATGTGTTTGAATGAATTTCCTGATTTGATACGCATTGTATTGTTTGCCATGTTTTGTTCACACGTCCCGTTTATTATCTCATACGCATTGAAATAGCATGAAGTGGCGGAAAATCGAACCGATTCTTTGCGATTCTACGGTTTTTTTGTGGGCGAAACGTCAAAACCGCGCGATATGCGCGGTTTTTGAACAGGTCTTAGGATATTCGCACGGTCCGATTAATCGTCGTAATCGGGAATGGCAGGTGCGGAATAATTCTCGTAATCCTCATCATGGATAAGGGCGTTACGTCTTTGTGTATAGCTGCTGCGGATCGCGGCATAATAATCATAAGAGTTCATGCGCAGATCGTTCAGCACGTCCAGAAGCTCTTCGCGTTTTGCGACAGCGCCTGCGGCTGTGCGGGCATAGTGCCATTGTTCTTCATCCACATTATACAGATACAGACGTAGCGGATCGGCATATGTGTCCAGCAAGGATGCGGATGCATCACGCACAGAGCTTGGTCCCATGAACGGAAGCACCAGATATGGACCTGAATCCACCCCCCAAACGCCGAGTGTCTGACCGAAATCTTCTTCTTCGTATGGGATGCCTGCCGCATCGGCAATATCAATAAGGCCGCCAACACCAAAGACGGTATTGACCATTGCGCGGGTCAAATCACCGGCCGCACCTTCAATATCGCCTTGTAAAAGCTGGTTTGCGAAGTTTACAGGGCTTTTCAGGTTACGCAGAAAGTTGCGAACCCCTTTGCGGCCCGGTTCGGGAACAACAGCGCGATAGCCTTTTGCAACAGGCTCGGCAATGGCCTTATCAAGCGTGTCGTTAAATGCAAATGTTGCGCGGTTTACTCTTTCAAACGGGTCGTAAACCTCTCCGGTTTGAACATCACCGGATGTCGCGCAAGCCGAAAGTCCAACACAGGCAATGGCCGTTAAAACATATTTTTTGAAGTTATTCTGAATCGTCATTCTGTTATTCCAAATTTAAGTCCGTATATTATTTGTCAGGAAATCAGGACATATAATACATGGTCACAATTTCCACCCCACATGCATCAGTAGAGCATCTTTCCGTTACCACTTCGTTAATTTTTCAGCGAATAAAGTCAATCTTTTCCGATAGTTACCTTATTATGAAAAACATTGATAAAAACACGGCTAAGCTTCACTTATTCAGCCCGCATAATGCTGTGATTGTGTATAAAAATCAATTGCTAATCTGAAATAATTAACCGTCTTCCAGATTTAATATGGCCGCCAGTCCGAAAAGGCCGGTTACGATGGGGGGCGTCCATGCCGCAAGCAGAATCGGAATTTGGTGTGACGCGCCGAGGGCTTGCAGGAAGCTCGACAGGAAAAAGACCAGAAATCCGGCGCCGACACCCAAAGAGATCAGCTTGAGCGTACCTTGCATACGTTGGACGCGTAAAGAGACGGTGGCGGCCAGCAGGATCATTGCGGCAAACATCAATGGCTGCGCCAGCAGGGTTTGGTAATGGATACGCAGCTGCGTTGTGTCAAAGCCGGTCATTTCCATTGTGTTTATGAATTTTGGCAACACCCAGAATGATAATGTTGCGGGTGATGAAAAGCTTTCCTCGAGATCTTCGGCGGTCAGATCGGTGGAAAGCCGGACGTAGGGAATGTTTTCGGACGCTTCGCCGGTCCGGTTGCTGAGTACATCGTGAAATCCCCAATAGCCGTTTTCCAATTCGGCTGTTTGGGCATCGATACGACGCAGCAAGCTGTCATTATCGTCAAAGAACAAGACCATCACATCGTTTAATTCCCACGCGGGCAGATTAATGTCTTTGGCGTGTAAAATGACACTGGCTGAATTGTGGTCTTGCGCGTTATCTTCGATCTGGCGCAGCCATAATCCTTCATCCAGCATGGTGATATAATTCTTCCGGTGGGACAGATGTTCGTTTTCCAGCCGTTCGAATTTCCCGAGAAACGCAGCCCCGATCGGGTTGATAATGGCGATATTCAGAACGCCGATCAGGATGCCGACGGCAATAACCGGACCGAGAAACTGCCAGACGGAAAAGCCTGCCGACCGGACAACGGTCAGTTCTTGCCTGCGGGATAATTGCCAGAATGTGTAAATGGCGCTAAACAGGATCGCAAAGGGGAAGATGATCTGCCCGACTTCGGGAAGTTTCAAAAAGCCCATTTGCAGGACAAGGGTGATCGGAATGTTGTCATGTTTGGAGGCGCGGCGTAGCAATTCGACCGTATCGAATAAATAGATGATGCTGAGCAAAATCCCGAGCGCAACGATGAAATTCTTTATATAGGTGACCGCCAGATAACGGGCCAGTTTGCCGGAGAGTGATAACTTCATGAGGCCTCCTTTTTAAACAGAAGGCGCCTGCGTAACTTTTCACCCTTTTGGCTGAGCAGTAACAAGCCGCTGATCATCGGCACGAACACCAGAATATACATCAGAATCAGACCGACATTGGATTGTGCCGACATATTAAAGGCGGCCAGGTACAGGCCTTGTATAATAATAACACCTGTGACCGCGCCGATCATTTGTTGTGTCTGGCCGCGCCTGTTGACCGGCCCCAGCAACATCACGCACATGATCATAATAACGAAGACGGGTGCGAGTAAGGGACTGACCAAACGGCGGTGCGCTTCGACCATGAATTCGCGTTTATTTTCGGCATCGCGCTTGCTGTCGGGGTCAGGTTTGAATAATTCCAGAAATGTCCGTTCATCCGGTTCGCGCCACCGCTGTCGCACCGCGCCGTTTTCATCCGGCAGATCGATCGTATATCGTTCGAAATTCAACTTGTTCAAAACGCCTGTATCCTGATCGCGGCTTTGACGTGTGCCTTCATACACAATCACCTGCTGTTTGTTATCATCGGCAACGATGATGCCGCGCTTGGCCAGAATGGTGACAGGGGCGGGGTTGTCTTCGCGGGTGTCGTAAATCATTAACCCCTTTAATTCGCCGTTCCGGCTGCGCTCCCGCAGATAGACCGTCAGGCCGTCTGATACGGCGTTAAAAACGTCTTCGCGGAACAAAAGGGTCGAATATTGCGCTTTGATGACTTGCCGCATTTGATGCATGTTCGACAGCGATACGGGGCCGAGCCACATGGTCATAAACCATAACACAACCACCATCATTGCCGATAACAGCAAGGCAGGCCGCGCCAGAATAAGTGGCGATGCCCCTGTGGCGCGCATAACGGTCAGTTCGCTGTCTTGCAGGAATTTATGATAGACAAACAGGCTGGCGGCCATCAGCGAGATAGGCAGGATAACTTCGAAAAAGCGGGGTAATGCCAGCATCGTCAAAATCCAGAAGGCCGTGCCGGACGCGCCGGATTGAATCACCAGTTCCAGAAACCGCAAAGACTGCGTCAGAAAGATGACGGCAGTCAGGCTAATCGCTGTGAAAATTGTCGCGATCAGAAGGTTCTTGAAAAGATAGCGGTCAAATAGCATAGAGACAGACAATTCAATCTTGGTTAAACAACTTCTGGAATTTTGCGTAGAAAAGCATATATTGGGTGCAGGATCAATTTAATTTGATATCCTGCCTATCGAATACAAATTCACATGATCACAAAACACAGGATGAAATATGACCGTTTCCGTTTCGATTAAAAAATCATCAGAGAAAAAAACAGATGTTGCAATTGTCGCCTATTTTGAAGGCCGAGAGCCGACAAAAGATGCTGTCAAACTGGATAAAGAAACGAATGGGGTGCTGGATTCCTATCTGAAGAAAAACAAAACCTTCAAAGGCAAAAAAGAACAAACGGCCGTTATCACCGCGCCGCATGACAGCCCGTACCAACATATCGTGCTGTTGGGACTTGGCGATCCCGAAACGCTGGATACGCTGACGGCGGCATCCATCGGTAAAAAACTGCACAAGGTACTGACCGAGTTGCAAGCGTCGGGTGCGGTGCTGTTCATGTCAAAAGACGGCCAGTTCCGCGATGAAAAAGCCGGATCGGTTTCAGCCTGTATTGCGGGCGGTGTTTATGAAGCGGATTACAAATTCGATAAATATAAAACGCCGGAGAAAAAGGACGACGATGTTGCGCTGGCACATTTTATTGTCGTCACGAACGATGACACTTCGGCCAAGAAAATTCTGAAAGACCAGAAGGCCGTGATTGACGGTGTTTGTTTTGCCCGTGACCTGATTAACGAGCCGCCGAACAAGCTGTATCCGGAAAGTTTTGCGCAGATGGTGAAAGCCGAATTAAAACCGCTGGGTGTCGGTGTCGAAATTCTGGACGAGAAAAAATTGCAAAAGCTGGGTATGGAAGCCCATTGGACTGTCGGCATGGGGTCGGATCGCGGGCCGTGCGCGGTTGTTATGACGTGGAACGGTGCCAAGAAAAAGGCAGGCAAGAATAATGGTGATGATGCGCCCGTTGCGTTTGTCGGCAAGGGTGTCACATTTGATACGGGCGGTATTAACATCAAGCCAAGTGCCGGTATGGAAGCTATGAAAATCGATATGGGCGGCGCGGCGGCTGTCGCGGGCCTGATCAAGACATTGGCACAGCGCAAGGCGAAAACCAATGTGGTTGGCATTGTCGGACTGGCTGAAAATATGCCGTCTGCCCGTGCATACCGTCCGAGCGATGTGATCGGATCAATGGCCGGAAAAACAATCGAGGTGCTGAATACCGATGCTGAAGGGCGTTTGGTGCTGGCGGACTGCATGACCTATGTTCAGCGGAAACACAAGCCGCGCGCGATGATTGATCTGGCAACATTGACCGGTGCGATGCTGGTGGCGCTGGGACATGAATATTGCGGCACGTTCGTCAATAATGATGATCTGTGGGCGAACATGGAAAAAGCCAGCAAGGAATCCGGCGAAAAATTATGGCGTATGCCGCTTGGCGAAGCATTCAGCAAAGAAATGCGCGGGACGATCTCCGATTACAAGAATCTGGGTAACAGCCGGAATGCCGGCGCAAGCACGGCGGCTGCGTTCCTTGAATTCTTTGTCGAAAATGATCTGCCCTGGGCGCATATGGATATTGCGGGTATGACAATGGGCGGGTCGTCCAAAGGACCGCGCGTCAGTTTCGGTGTGAAGGTACTGGACCGCTTGATCCGCGATCAATATGAGGCGGCTTAAATGCCCGCGCTGTCGTGCATCGGCGCATTGTTTTGTGTCGCACGGATTTATGGCGTGATGTGCGGGGCGTATTGTGACGGTGCCGGCGTAGCCGGATTGCCGGCCGTTTCGGCGGCAAGGTAAGCGTCGATATCTTCGCATTGTTGAATGACGTCCGGTGATACGGTTTCCCCTTGCCGGATTTTGTGCAGCAAGTACGATGCGGCGACATAAACGAAAAACGGGCCGTGGCTGGCATAAGCGCGATCGATCAAATCACCGGATAATTCATGGCATAAAATATCACTGGCATCATCGCCTGCGGTCAGGGCGTAATCATATGCGGGGTGATCGCCACGTAGCTGCGCGATGGTCGTGTCGTCGATTTCGATCCAGGCCAGATCGGTTTCAATCCATGATGTATTTGTATTGCGCGGGTCGGCAATGACCGGACCGCAATATGCAGGCATCGCTGATTGTACAAGGGTACGCAGACGGTTCCAGAATGCCGGATCGTTGTGCTGGACTTGCTCCAGTTTCAGGGCGGTTTCAATTTGTTCGCGGATTTCATCAATTTGGTGTTGCGGTAATGTCCGTCCGTTTTGCATGGCGCGTTCCCGTTTTGCGACTTCCGCGTCGGTGGCCGTTTGCGCGCGCGGGATGTTTGCATCATCCAGCGGAACGCTGCCGCTGATCATCTCTTCGAAGAATTCTTTTGTCCGTGTTTCGATGATGTCATCACCTTCGACGAAGCCGCCTGCAAACGCCGGTGCGTTTTGATCATGCTTGCGTTCAATTCCTAAAATGTAAAAATGGCTGCGCCCGTTTTCATCCGGTTGCAACATCATCATACCCAGATCAACTGCGTGGTTCGGGCCATATGCGCCGAGTGTGCCACGGCCGTGCAGACCTGTGTTTATATAGGGGTTTTCGGGTTTTCCTTGTGCATTTAATTGATATGCAATGCCCGTGTTGGTCGCGCGGCGGCCTGTGTTCCAGTGTTCGTTTGCGCGCAATGGCGTGGCCGGATCATCAGCCCATGATGCGCCGTGTATGTTGTCATTTTCGACAAAGACGGGGGCATCCGGTGTGCGCGTGACAGAGCCGAATGAAAAATGTGTATCCGCCTGTGCGGCACGGGCAAGGTCTAGCTGGATTGCGCCATTGATAAGCGATTCGGCAAGGGCGCGTATCTTTGTCGATTCCGCCGGTGCGTTTTGTGTGGCGGCCAGATCATCAAAGAGCTGCGTCAGGGATGCATTGTACCAGTTTGCTGTTTTCATATTTTCATCGTTACGTGAAAACGGGCGGGGTGTCTATATATTTTCATAAAGATTGACGATGGGGCGCATGTTCTGCTACATCAGAAGATTACACGATATAACCATAAGAAAAGAACGGGGAAGGTAAAATGAACGTTTCATTTACACAATCAGCAGAAGACATCAAAAGCGAAACCGCATCGTACGATACGGTTGTTGTGCCTGTCTTCAAAGGTGGAGAGCTTGGTCAGGAAGGCACGGCGCTGAATAAAGAATTGCGTGAATTGCTGGAAGACCAGATTGCACTGCGCAATGGCTTTGGCAAAACCGCAGGCGACATCAGGCCGATCGACGGATCGGAAAACACAACACCGAAGCGTTTTGTACTGGTGGCAACGGGGCAGGCTTATGATCCATCCACGGCTTGTGATGCCGGTCAGGGCAAGGCGGTTGCCGCGGCACTGTACAAACATCTGACAGCGGTCAACGCGGGTAAAACATATATTGCGCAGGATTTCGATCATGCGTTCACCAATGACTTTTCTGTCACATTGGCTGATGAATTAAATGCGGCTGATTACGCTTTTGATAAATATAAAAGCAAGGCGGCCGCATCAAAACCGCTTGATCTGCATTTTGCCGTTGCGGATACAGAGGCCGCGACACAGGATTATACAAAGCGCGCGGCCGTGACCGAGGCACAGAAATGGGCAAAGGACCTGACGAACGAGCCGCCGAACAAGCTCTATCCCGCAGTTTATGCCGAACAAATCATTCAAAAATTGGCGCCGCTGGGTGTCAAAGTATCTGTGATCGAAGATGAAGAGCTGGTGAAAATGGGTGCAGGGGCGATTTCTGCTGTTGGGCAAGGTAGCCCGAAAAGTCATAAGCCGCGCATGGTCATCATGGAATATGACGGTACGGCGGGCAACGATGCTGATGCTGCGCCGCTTGGTCTGATCGGCAAAGGCGTGACGTTTGATACAGGCGGTATTTCATTAAAACCGAGCGGCTCAATTGCCGATATGCACATGGATATGGGCGGGTCTGCAATGATTGTCGGCACAATGATGGCGCTCGCCGGTCGTCAGGCGCAATCAAAGGTCGTTGCGATTGTCGGGCTGAGCGATAATGACATCGGTCCGGATGCCTATAAGCCGGGCGATATTATTACATCTTTGTCGGGGCAAACGATTCATGTCGGCAATACCGATGCCGAAGGGCGTTTGGTCATGGCGGATTGCATGACATATTTGCAGCAAAATTATAAGCCGCACACCATTGTCGATGCCGCAACATTAACCGGTGCCGTGCACAGTATTTTCGGCCACACCTATGCCGGTGTGTTCACCAATGATGATACGGTTTGGTCAACGCTTGAAACAGCCGGAAAAACATCCGGTGAACAAGGCTGGCGTCTGCCTCTGCATGAAGTGTTTAATAATGCGGTGAAACATAACCGTGCCGATCTGAGCAATATTGGCGGCATTCGTTTTGGTGGCGGCAGTACAGCGGCCGAATTCCTGCATCACTTCATTGAAAAAGATGAAAACGGCAAGGAAACACCGTGGGCGCATATTGATATCGCTGGTGCGGCCATGCCGCCGGGCGGTATGGCGAACGGTTTTGGTGTCCGGATGCTGGATCAGTGGATTGCCGATAATTACGAGGAATCTGCGACAGCTACGCACGCGCAAGCTCCGTCAGCGCCGAAGCTGTCTTAACTGTACGCGCTGTTTGGTGCGCCTAAAGAAAACGAGAAGATCATCTGCGGATAAACGCCGTTTCAACATGGCATAGCGGGTGATCTTTTTTTATGGCTGTGCTACAGATACATCATGCCTCAGGTTCGTTTTTATCATTTACAGAAACAAACACTGGATCAAGCCTTGCCGCTGATCCTGCAAAAGGCGCTTGGGCAGGAAAAACGTGTTCTGGTGAAAATGGCGACGGACAAATCAATCGCGGCGATGAGTAAGATTTTATGGACGTTCCGTCCTGAAAGTTTTCTGGCGCATGGCGCGGCGAAGGATGAGTTTGCCGCCGATCAGCCGATTTTGCTGACCACAGAAGATGACAATCTGAATGATGCAGGCATCCTGATTTTGACCGAAGGCGCGACGTGTGATGATCTTGATGCATATGATCTGTGCTGTGAAATGTTTGATGGCCGCGACGATGCGGCGGTACAGGCGGCAAGACAGCGCTGGAAGTCGTATAAAGACAAAGGCTATGATCTGACATACTGGATGCAGGACGATCAGGGGCGCTGGAATGAAAAAGCCGCGTGATGCGGCGGTGTGATAAGCGGCGATCTTGCAAGAACAGTAACGCGTAAAAGAAAAGCCGGTCTTCTGAACCGGCTTTCGTTGTCTTATATGACGCGTTTGCGAGGGTTATTCGCTGGCCGGTTCAGGTGACGGCAATGGCGCCGGACTATCCGATAATGTTCTAAGCCATGCAATAATTGCTGCGCGGTCTTCGGGTTTTTTCATACCGATATAGTTCATCTTTGTACCGGCAATGACTTTCTTTGGCTTCCACAGGAATTGGTTCAGATGTTCGTAAGTCCACTTGCCTTCGGCCAGTGTCATCGCATCAGAATAAGAAAACCCTGCATGTTCGCCGCGGCCACGGTTGACAATATCCCACAAGTTCGGCCCGACCCCGTTTGGTCCGCCTTTTGTGAAATTGTGACATGCCGCGCAAGCTTTGGAGAGTTTTTCGCCGCGCGCTGTGTCTGCTGCGGCCAGAAGCGCCGTAATCGGTTCGGCCTTTTGCGGTTTTGCCGGTGCGCTGCCGCCCGTGCTTTCCGAGCCTTCGATTGTGACCGCATCTTTTTCCAGTTTATGCGGATGTACAAGTTTGTCCGATACAAAACCGGACAATGACGCAATGATACCGGCAACCAGAATAGCTGCAAAAATTTTATTGAATTCCATATTATTCATGAGAGACAATCCCGATGATTAAAACATCATTGTTTTGTTGCAATTTTACACGCATGATTACTATAACGCATAGGAATAGAAATCAAAGCTTTTCCACGTTATAGTCACAAAAAAGAAAGAAATAAAGAGATCAGTTGCCCTATGAATAAAAATAATGATAGCCGAAAAATCGCATTTCTGGGGAAACCCGGCTCTTATTCGCAAATGGCATGCCGTGGTGCGTATCCGGATCTGGACACGATATCATGCCTGTCTTTCGAAGATATTTTTCGTGCGGTGAAAGACGGCGTAGCCGACCTTGCGATGATCCCCGTTGATAACACGATTGCGGGCCGTGTTGCCGATGTGCATCATTTATTGCCCGAAGGCGGCTTGCATATTGTCGGGGAATATTTTCAGCCGATTGAACATGCGCTGCTCGGTGTGGCGGGGGCATCTTTGTCTGATTTAAAACATGTGCATAGTCACACACATGCCTTGCCGCAGTGCCGGAACAAAATTAATGAAATGGGACTGGAAAAACATGTGCACGCCGATACGGCTTCGGCGGCCCTTTATGTATCGGAAGCAAAAGATAAAACGCAGGGCGCGATTGCCTCGACATTATCGGCGGATATATACGGATTGGACGTGTTGTTGCCAGATATTCAGGATGCCAGTCACAATACAACCCGTTTTCTGGTGTTGGCGCGTGATATGGATGTGCCCGCTTATGATGACGCGCAAACCTATCTGACAACGCTGTTTTTCCATGTACGCCATATTCCGGCGGCCCTTTATAAGTCGCTTGGCGGCTTTGCGACCAACGGTATTAATATGGCCAAGCTGGAATCCTATGTGGATGAACATTTCCAGGCCGCGCAGTTTTATTGTGATGTGGAAGCGCATCCCGCACAGGACAGTTTCAAGCATGCGATGGAAGATTTGCAGTTTTACGCGCAGGAACTGCGTGTTCTCGGCACATATAAAGCCCATCCTTTCCGGCAGAAAAAATAACAGTTTCCATCTTCGCCTTGATAGGCGATCAACAGATGAAAAGCGGGCTTTTAAATCAACCCTTGCTATTTGAAAATGTTTTTCCTACGCTGTGCGTGAAGGTTCTACACAAGATTTAACAGATAAGGATATTCTTAATGCCTACTCATTCTGAACTTGCCGCGCGTCTTCTGCGTGACGCCGCACATTTCTTCCGCTCCGTCGGGGAACAAAATGAACCGCTCAAAGAGCAAATGACTGAAAACGCGAAAGTGTTTGATCAGGTTGCGACATTGGTCGAAACTGATCCGACAGGCAGCGTTCCTGAAGATCAGGCTCCATCAGAATAAAAGAATATAGGCTGCGATTGCGGTAAATCCGATCAGCGTTGTTGCTGTGAGGATGCTGTGGTGTGTAAGATGTTTCCGTAAGACGGGAATGATCCGTGACAAGCTTGCTTTATAAGATTTTATGACGGTGTAATCACAGCTTTCCGTGCTGTGATTGTAATAGGTCTTTTTCACTTCAACACGTTTATATTGATTGCTCTCGAAGAAATTCCGGGCGGTACGCATGGCTTCGCCTTTATTTTCGAGCACGGCTTCCAGATACCATTTGGTTTTAATCTGGCCGTCTTGCAGGTCATCTGAAAACGTATAGACGGCGTAAAGTGTTTCGGGCGGGGTGTTGATGTTATTGTCGTTCCAGTTTGATTGTTGGCCGGCATGCCTGACGTGCTTTGCGTTACCTGATGATGTGATAACCGACTGGGACTGTTGTTGCATCAAACGTTTCCCTTCCACCGCCCTGCAATATTTATGACGGATTTCTTTGTATTGTTCTTCTTTCTGAGGACCGCCGGAAGGACATCCAGCGGCTTATGTGATACATTTAACAGGACAAAGATTAACAAAAGATTAATATCCACATGGGGCGGTGGATAAAAGTAGAGAGAATCCTCCATAAATGGCGCAGGTAAAGGAATAGGCTTGCGTTGCTATGGAAAGGGGGATACACTGTATATTCATAATATATCTCGCCATTTCCGGCATTTCGATCATCTTTCTTAACGGATTTATCTCATGGGTAGCTATTCAAAAATTGTGAAGGCCAAGAAAAATAAAGGGCGTATTCCAGAACATGTGAAAGCCTTTGTTGCGCGGCGTATTCTGGATAGCTTGTCGGGGTTCTACGGTTTGTTGGCGCTGGCTCTGTTATTATCCGTTATCAGCTACAGCTCTGCTGATCCGTCGCTGAATACGGCAGCCTCGGCGGGTAACGATGCGATTCATAACTGGCTCGGCGTGCCGGGGGCGTATTTGTCCGATCTGTTTTTACAAACGGTCGGTCTTGGCTGTCTGTGTTTTGTTGTGTGTTTCGCGGCGTGGAGTTACCGTATTTTCCGGCGCCAGTCTTTGCAGCCGTTCGGCCGTCGCTGTGCGGCGCTGATTGTGGCGGCGCTCGGTGCGTCGATTGCATTTTCCGTGATGCCGTCCGGTGATTATCTGGCGCATCCCTATCTGGGCAGTGCGGCGGGCACGATGCTTTTGGATCGTGTGGCCGGTGTTATACATCCGTTTGTCGGACAATCATCCCATATGGCGGTCGCGGGGCTTGCGGGCGTTATCGCATTTGCCTCGCTTTTATATGCATGCGCGGTCAGCCGTGATGATGTGATCTGGTTCTGCAAGACCGTCTGGGCCTGGACATTCTTTGTCGCCCAGCAAGTGACAACAACGTGGCTACGTTTTTATGACTGGCTGCGTCATTACGGTGATCCGTCTTACGAGCCGCCCGCACGGGCCACACCGAAGGTGCAAAAACCAAAACAAGTCAAAGCGAAACCGGTCAAAGAAAAAGCCGTGTCCTCTGCTGCTGCGGCGCCTGTGGAGGCTGTCGATAATGGAAAGGCATCATCTGCCAGCAAGCCTGAACGTGATATTCGCGTTGTCAGTCCGGAGAAAATGAAAACAAGTTCCGTCAGTCAGGTGAAGATGAGCTTTGGCGATGGCACGGAATGGGAATTCCCGCCTGTGGAATTGTTACAGGATGTGCCGCCCGAAGTGGCTGATGAACAGCTCGACGAAGAAGCGCTGCGTAAAAATGCCGAAATGCTGCAAGGCGTGCTGGCAGATTTTAATATTGATGGCGAGATTGTCAGTATCCATCCCGGCCCTGTGGTTACCCTGTATGAACTGGAGCCCGCACCGGGGACGAAAACATCGCGCGTGATCGGGCTGTCTGATGATATTGCACGGTCGATGTCGGCGGTGTCCGTGCGTTGTTCGGTTGTACCGGGTCGCAGTGTGATCGGGATCGAATTGCCCAACGCCAATCGTCAGACTGTTTATATGCGCGAGATGCTGGTGTCCCGCGAAGTGCAAAAGAGCAAAGCGTCTTTGCCGTTATTCCTCGGTAAGGATATCGGCGGTAAACCGATTACAGCCGATCTGGCGAAAATGCCACATTTGTTGATTGCCGGTACAACGGGGTCGGGTAAATCCGTCGGGATCAATACGATGATCCTGTCGATTTTATACCGCTTGCCGCCTGAAAAATGCCGTTTCATTATGATTGACCCGAAAATGCTGGAACTCTCTGTTTATGATGATATTCCGCATCTGTTATCGCCTGTCGTGACCGAACCGGGCAAAGCGATTGTTGCGCTGAAATGGGCGGTGCAAGAGATGGAAAACCGGTATCGGGCCATGTCGAAACTGGGTGTGCGGAACATCGAAGGCTATAATGCGCGCCTTGCCGAGGCCCGCAAAAAAGGTGAAACAATGATGCGGAAGGTCCAGACGGGCTATGATGCCGATACAGGCAAGCCCGTGTTCGAAGACCAGCCGATGGATATGACGGAGCTGCCCTATATCGTCATTATTGTCGATGAATTTGCCGATTTGATGTTGGTGGCGGGTAAGGATGTCGAAAGTGCGATCCAGCGTCTTGCGCAAATGGCACGTGCGGCAGGGATCCATATGATTATGGCGACACAGCGTCCGTCTGTTGACGTGATCACAGGTGTGATCAAGGCCAACTTCCCGACGCGTATTTCGTTTTCCGTGACGTCCAAAGTCGATAGCCGGACCATTCTGGGCGAGGGCGGCGCAGAACAATTATTGGGCATGGGTGATATGCTTTATATGTCATCCGGTGGACGTCTGAACCGTGTGCACGGTCCGTTTGTGTCCGATGGTGAGGTCGAAGATGTCGTGAATTTCCTGAAATCACAGGCCGCGCCGTCTTATATTGACGAAGTCACCGACGGTGGTGGTGCGGATGGCGGCAGTGATGTGATGAATGCCTTGTTCGGCGATGGCGACGATGGCGGTGATCAGGTTGATGAACTGTATGATAAAGCTGTGGCGCTGGTGGCGCGTGAACGTAAGGCCTCGACAAGCTTCGTGCAGCGGCATATGCAGATCGGGTATAACCGCGCGGCGCGCATTATCGAAGAAATGGAAAAACAGGGCGTGATTGGTCCGGCCAATCATGTCGGTAAACGCGAAGTGCTGGTCAGTGATTTCAGCGAGGCTTAAATCTTTGCGTTATGTGCCTTGCCGTCCGTCTGTGCCGCATTATATTTCATACTTTCTTTTCCGCCCCGCATCAGATATGTATAGGCCCATGATGAAAACCACGACATATATCACGCAAAATGATGCTGCATGCCGTAGCAGAATACTGGCCGCTATTATATGTCTGGCTGTGTTGTGCATGTTTGTCGCGCCGATTGCGGCGCATGCCGCAGATGAGAAGGCGATCCCGCCGATTGCACGCAAGGCCGAGGCGTATTTGAATAACTTGAAAACCGCCGAAGCGCGCTTTGTCCAGCGGGCGCATAACGGCAATGAACTGTACGGCACATTTTACCTGAGTAGACCGGGGCGGTTACGGTTTGAATATGATGAACCGATCAAGGATTTCATCGTTGCGGACGGTTATTTTATTTATTTTTATGATGCGGAACTCGGCGAACAAAGCAATGCGCCGATCGGTCAGACAATGGCAGATTTTCTGTTGCGCAAAGACTTGCGTTTTTCAGGCGAAATTCAGGTAACCGGCGTTCGCCGCGAAGGCGACATGATTGAAATTGCGCTGGTGCAGCGTGGCGACCCCGAAGCCGGATCATTGGTTTTGTGCTTTTCCGAAGCGCCGTTCCAGTTGCGTAAATGGCGCGTGATTGATTCGATGGGCTATGTCACGGAAACCGAGTTGATGGCGCTGCGGACTGGTGTTGAACTGGACGATTCGTTGTTCATTTACCAAAACCCGCGCCGTTTCGAAGATTTTAAAATGAACCGCTAAGCCCGAATATTGTTCTAATTTTTAAGTGTACATTATGAAAGCAACTGTCGAAAATATTATTGCCCCAGCTGAAAATATCCGCGTTATCAATCTGAATTGCGCACAAAAACTGGACTATAAGGCAGGGCAATATTTACGCATGGCCGTCGGTGATATGGACGGGCAGTTTTATTCGATTGCAAGTGCGCCGCATCGTAATGTGGTTGAACTGCATATTAAAAAAGGTGCAGGACAGAGTAGCCAGTATATTGCAGAACAGTTAAAGGCAGGGGATACGGTCACGATTGAAGGTGTGTCCGGAGACATGACCTTTGGCAGTGATGCCGCAAAGCCGGTGGTCATGATTGCAGGCGGTCTTGGCATTGCACCGATGAAGGCAATGGTCGAGCAGATCGTGCATGAAAAACGGCATGAAACGGATATTCACCTCTATTGGGGGGCGGCTGTTCCCGAAGAGCTTTATTTGCGTATGCAGTTTGAACAGCTTTCAATGATTTACCGGCGTTTGCACGTGCATTGCCATGCGGGCGGGAATATTATTGATCAGGTGCTGGAGGCTGAACATGATTTGGCGGCCTGTGATATCTATCTGGCGGGTCGTAAAGAAATGCTGGATGTCTCCATTTCCCAACTGGAGAAAAACGGCGCCGATCCGTCGTGCATTTTTTATGATAAAGCTGTGATGAAACGGGGCGCGTGATCTTCCAACACGGCCTGTCACGTCTTATACTGACCCTATGTTCGATTATCAGACAAAAAAATCAGGTCCGGCCAATCCGATGGATCAGCTGATCAAGTCGCTGGCCTCCTTGCCCGGTCTGGGGCCGCGTTCGGCGCGGCGTATTGCGCTGCAACTTTTGACCAATAAGGACAAGATGCTGGCGCCGCTGGTGGATTCGCTGGCGAAGGCGCGGGATGAAATCGTGATGTGTGATGAATGCGGCAATCTGGATGCGGCCAACCCGTGCCGTATTTGCCAAAATCCCGAGCGCACGGGAACAGTATTTTGTGTGATTGAAGATGTGGCCGATTTATGGGCGATTGAACGCACATCGGCGTTCAAGGGGCAATATCACGTGCTGGGCGGTGTTTTGTCCGCGCTGGACGGGATCGGTCCGGATGATCTGGCGATCGGCCCGCTGTTGGAACGGCTGCAAAAGTATAATCCGTCGGAAATTATTCTGGCGCTGAGCGCCACGGTTGACGGGCAAACAACCGCGCATTACCTCACCGATAAAATCCGCGATCTGGGTATAACGGCCAATATCACGCGGCTTGCGCATGGCGTGCCTGTTGGCGGTGAACTTGATTATCTGGATGACAGCACCATTACCACGGCTTTGAAGTCACGGTCGAGCGTGTCGTGATTGTGTCATGATGGTCGATGGCCGTCTGACGGTCACAGGTCACCGGATGGCGCGGCTTTGTTACACTTACTCTTTTTCGGAAATATATAATGTTCCGGCTGTGTTCACGGCCAATGCCGCAATATGGGTGTAATGCGTGGCTTTATCACCGCCGATTGAAACATCATAATATGTTCCGGCGGGGAAATAGTGGTCGGATGATGTGGCATCGACCCCGCTTGCGCCAAAGCGGATATAAACAGGTTCTGTGGCATACAGACTGACGATGCGTGTTTCCGGATCAAATGCTGTTATGTTGCGCGCGCTGGATGCGCCGGTGCTGATTGTGTGTGCGCCGCCCTCTTTCAGGCGTACAGCGGGGATGGGGTGTCCGTCAATATCTTGCGGCATGATGGTTGTCATGTGATTCTCCTTCTTGAATTTTGCACATAAAAAAACGCCGCGTGCGGCGCTTTCGGGAATAAGGGGGCTGGTACAACAAAACCCGCTGTGAAAATTCTGGAAAACAGAACTCCCAAGCGGGTTTTGGATACACTTCTTCTCTTTGCTCTTTCTTTATGTTCTATTTTTGTTCTTTTGTCAATGGCTTTTTTTGCGAGAAATATTTGCATTTTGTCATATTATGTCTTATTAATTCTAAAATAATAACAATTATGTCATTAAAGCGTACATCATGGGAGGTGACGGATGGCTCGTTCCGGCAAGAAAGCTGCGTCTGATAATAAAAATAAAGAAAAACAGGATGCAAGATCAGTCAGTGCTGCAAATTTCCTGATGCAGGAATTCAAGCAGGACGAGGCCGAAGCCTATAAATTCCTGCAGACATTTATCAATGGTATGGACCGCAAGACACCGCTTGCTTATCACCTTGCCCAGCTTATTGAAAATGACGATGTTTTCCAATATACGCTGGCCAAACGATTCCCGGCTGAAAGAGGTGCGTATAACGAGACACTTCAGGAATATGAGAAAAAGATCGAGCCGCTGAAAGAAAAGCGTGCCGATTTGCGCAGAGAACTTGAAGAGCTGAATGAAGAATATGGCGTTGAAAGTGCATCTTCCGATGATGATAAAACAGATGACGATGATGCGGATCTTGATGATGTTGACGATGATGTCGATGGTGATCTGGAAGATGAACTGCCCGAAGAATATATTGCGGCCAGAGACGCGTTGCAGAAAAAGCGCAAAGCGATCAACACGAAAATCCGTATGGTGAAAAAGCCGAAATACAAGCCAAAATACACCGAGGATAAAAAGTGGGAAAAGATCAGCGGTACGAAAGACCATGCTGTGAGCACACGCGACTGGAAGCAGTTGAAGGACTGGCTGAAAGAAGAAATTGAGAACGCGGAAGCCTATGAACAGACCGATGTGTACATCAATTTGATGAAGCTGTGCGAGCATTTCGGGTTTAGTGATCTTGAAACACGATTTGTCAAGTTGATCCACATCCTCGATGAAAGCTATATGCTGAGAAACTTCGTGGATCAGATTACGTCCGAAAATAAAAAACTGGCAAGTTTTGTGCTGGCGAAAATGCTGGGTAAGGATGTCGAGGCCAAAGATATCGAAAAAATGATTGCCCATGATGCGCCGCTTGTGACCAGCGGAATCGTCTTTAATCCGGAAAATGAGCCGGAGTTCGACGGTGATTTTGACATGATATATTATCCGACGATTGATGAATATATCACCCGTCAACTGGATAAGCCGTATGGTGATCTGGATTCACTGATCGAAAGCCTGATCGGTGAGCCGACCAAGCCGTCCTGCACATGGGAAGATTTCGATTATATGGCCGAAGAGCGTGATTTGCATTTGCGTCTGTTGAAAGGCGCGATGGAATCAGATCAGGAAGAAGACCGTATCGGTATGAACCTGTTGTTCCACGGTCTGCCGGATACGGGTAAGACAGAATATTGTAAGGTGCTGGCGGCAAAGGCCGGATTGACGCTGTATTCAATTGGTGAAAAAGACGATATGGGCGAAGAGCCTGACCGTGATTTCCGTTTGACGCAACTTTTGTTGGCGCAGGGTATTCTTGCCAGACGTAAGGATGCGGCATGCTTGTTTGATGAAGCGATTGATGCCATTCCGGGTGCGTCCGAACAAGGTGGCCTTGCGGCCCTGTTTGGTGGCGGCGCGCAGGATAATGACGGAGCCAGCAAAATTTTTGTAAACCGTTTGTTTGAAAAGAACAAGACCGTTACGTTCTGGACGGAAAATAACGCCGAAGCGTTCCACAGTTCGGTAACACGCCGTATGACAACGTCCATGAAATTCGGCATTCCGCCTGCTCATGTGCGGTCCAATATCTGGCGCACGGTCGCCGAGCGCGTCTTCAAATTTGATATGGCATCCAAAGACATCAAGAATATTGATGACTTTATGGAGAAAAAAGGCATTGATCTTGATAAGATGGGTCGCAAATATGCCGCCCCTGTCGGTGCGATTGTCACGACATTGCGCAATATCCGCCGCACCGGTGGTGATGTGAAGGATGTGGAAGTGCTGATGGAGCGTTACGCGGAAGCCGTTTACGGTGCGCGCTCTGCCCTGAGCACGAAATCCACATTGCGTGATACGGAATATGATCTCGGGTTGCTGAATGCCGATATTGGTATGGGCGGCGACGATAGCGGTTATAGTATCGAGGATTTGACGGACGATCTGGTCGATTCTGATTACAAAGACTTCTCATTGCTGTTCTATGGCCCGCCGGGCACAGGTAAAACCGAATATGCGCACTATATCGCCGGACGGTTGAACATGGAAGTCATGGAACTTGATGCCAGTGAGCTGAGCGGCCCGTATGTCGGTGAAACGGAAGCCAAAATCCGTGCCGCATTTGACGAAGCAAAAGCGCAGAACAAATTCCTTGTGATTAACGAAGCGGATGGCTTCTTGCGCGACCGCCGTGGTGCGACGAAAAGCTGGGAAGTCAGTGCTGTGAATCAGATGCTGACATGTCTGGAAAAACACCCATTGCCATGTGCGTTTTCTACCAATCTGATCAACGATCTGGATCAGGCATCCATGCGCCGTTTCTCACATAAAATGAAATGTGATTATTTGCGTCCGGATCAAATCAAGAAAGCATGGCCGTTATTCTTTGGTGAAGACCGTGAATTCCCCGAAGGTCTTGCGGGCATCAAAAACCTGACGACAGGCGATTTTGCCAATGTGCGCCGCCAGTTGAAATTCAGACGCAGCGAAGCCACATCGGTTGAAATTCAGTCAATGATGGCTAAAGAAGCGCGTTTGAAAAATGATAAGAATCGCAAGAAATCCTTGTCCGGTGCATTTGACGGACCGCAACTGCGCGATCCGGAACCGCGTGAACAGGCGGCGGCACAAGACAACAGGCCATCTACGCCGCGGAAGAAACCCGGCACGTTGAATCTGGGGTAAGTGCCCGAGGTCAGAAGGCGGTATGACGGCCCTGCAATGAAGCGTTCGCACGAAGAAGGCGGGGCCTCCTATGGCCTTGCCTTTTTGTCCTTTGATCTGATGGTTAAAGGCGGGCGGTGTGCTCTTGATTAAAGCTGCCCTTTTGCGCGTAACATCACCTGATTGCGGTCATATTCCAGTGTATTTGTATCACTGTCGCGTGTGCTGTATTCATAAGCCGCGCCGAGGGTGAAGTTATCATTAATCTGATAATCCAGTGACAGGCCGCCGCTGTAGATCGTGTCTTCACGGCTCAGACCTTCAAATTCCAACAAGGCATATTGTCCGTCTGCACCGACCACCCAGTGATCGCCGAGCGCGTGGGACAGGGATAGTCCTGCGCTGTCTTGTGTAATGGCGTTGACCAGTTCGTCATCTTCGAACATTTTGCGCGCGGCGAGGAAACCGATCGTGGTGTCTTGGGTGGCATTCCACGTAATGCGTAACGTGCCGATCATATCGTCTGCATCAGACAGGGTGACATCATCATAATCATAGCTTTGATACCCGACCAGAAACTCACCGGAGAGCTGTTTGCTTGGTGCGAAGCGGAAACCGGCAAGTGCATTCCAGATATCACTGTCGCGCTGCGGACCGGAATAAGAGCCGCTCTGATAATTGTTGCTGTCATAGTCGCGTGTACCGTATTCCCCTTTTGCGATCAGTGTCACGGATTCCGAAACATCAAAATCCAGTCCGAGGAATCCGAGCGTTGTCTCTCTGTCCGCATCGCTGCGGATGATTTGTGTTGTTCCCGCCAGATCGGTTTCATCATCGAACTCATCTTGTATGTATTGCCCGCCTAATTCCAATCCGAAACGACCCGGTTTGAATTTAAGGCCTGCCTTTGTATCAATGGTTTGCTGCTTGATCGGCGTTTTCGCAATTTGCCGTGTCAGATCATCGGCGTAATCCTCGTGCGTTTGCGCGATGCTGGCGGCAAACGGAATGGATAGCGCGCTATTGATTCCGATGGCACCTTTTGTGCCGATCATAAAGTCATGATGTTCCAGATCGTCATGATCCGCATAGTGGTTATACCTATATTCGGCGTTTAAAACAGCGTGACTTTGGTCACCCTCCCAGCCGATTTCGACAGCGGGGGTGATGGTTGTGACATAGTCATCATTTGTGTTCGTGTTTTCCGCGAAGATGTTGTCATCATAACGTTCTTGCAAGGTCAGCGATGGCGTGACGCGGAAGGCGGATTTTGTTTCAACCGCGGCGCTTTGCGTCATGTCGGGTTGTTGTTCATCGCTTTGCAATAATTGCTGCACATCGACTGTTTCCGGTTCTGCAGCCGGCATGGGGGCCGGTGTTTCTGCCGTTTCCTCAATGGCGGCTTTGATCATCGGATCTGTCTTCGCCGGTGATGCGGCCATTGCCGCCGGAACCGATAGGCACAGGCAGGCGCTTCCGGTCAGGAAACCTGCAAGTAAAAGACGTGAAGCGTGAAAGGGCAAAAGGGACTGTGTCATGACAAATTCTCTGGTAATGATCAAAATGATTAGGGTGGATTATCAGTAAAACGCGGAAGATTTCCTAACATGGTTTTTTGACATGGCAGGAAAGAATGATGGGTGATTATAACGTGATTTCAACGGAATGGCCAGAGGGAACACGGCTTGTGTTGTTGTGGCGCTTTGCCGGCTGTGTGATGAACGTGATATTGCGGCCGGTGAGATTGTATGGGGGTGCGCCGCAATGCGTTGTTTTAAGGCAAGGGGCTATATCGCGCTATCGCGGGATTTTATCGCAGGAGCGGGCGTTAGAAGATATCTGCGCCGCTCATATCGTCATTATTGTCCTCGGACTCATCTGCGCTCGTGTCGCCGCTATCTTCCACCAGATTTTGCGCCGTTTGTTTTGGCCCGTCTTTTGTCAGGGTCAGTTCATAATGGGCGCGGCGGCGACCGGTGGCAATATCGACCAGCCTGACTGACAGGTCAACTTCGCTCAGATCGCTTTCTGTGATTCCTTCAAGCTTGCCCAGAAATTCGCCAAACCGTTTGGCCGCTTCCAGCGGTTCGCTGTCATAGCGTGGTCGTTGTAACATCAGGCAATATTCATTTTTTCCGGTCTGCGCGATAATATCACTTTGGCGGCGGATACGGACCAGATATTGCGACAATTTGGCCGATGAATAGGCAGCAGCCTGCCGTCCGTCCATATTGACCAGATCGTCATAGTTATCAATGCGGATGAACAGCAAAGATGTTTTTTCTGCATAACGGTCGGCCCGTTCCAACGCGGATAGGTAAAGCTGGTTGAATGCGGATTTTGCAATGACGCCGCCCGCGCTGGGGAAATCTTCGCTCTCATCGCCAAGATGTTCGGTCAGGTTCATCAGGCGTTCGGCATTGTCCAGATAATCTTGCAAAATGGTTGAGTCGACCGGTTTTGATAGGAGATCATTCGCGCCCGCATTGACCGATGTTTCACTGTCAATATCTTTGGACATCAGAACAACATAGGAATATTTCGGTGTTGAACGGCGGATCGTTGATACAACCAGCTTTGTATTGCTGACCGGCGCGGGGTCAATGAAAATGACCGAAATCGGGTCTTGTTTCAGTCGCACGACGGCATCGTTCTTTGATGGTTCAACAATGACGTTGTGACCCAACGCTTCCAGTTTGGATTTTAGCATCTGTGTAGTGACTTCGTCACGATCAACGACAAGAACTTTCATATTAAACCTTCAGTAACATCGTGTATGGCATCATACCGATATAGTTGTATGCGAAAGCAAAGACTTTGAAAAGACTGATTTTTTACACCAATCCTCACTATACTATCGCAGAGACGGGTTAAAAAAAAGCGAACAAATGTATTTTTCATGGAAAAGAGTGCAGAATCTGGTTTGACTTTATCGAAATGCTGCTTTAAAACCCTAAGTCTCTTATCATTCTTGATAAAGTGCCCAGGTGGCGGAATTGGTAGACGCGCTAGCTTCAGGTGCTAGTTCTCTTCGGGGAGTGAAGGTTCAAGTCCTTTCCTGGGCACCATTTTTATTTTTCATTCGTTTTTGTGTTTATAATGAATCGGTGCGCGCTGGCGCCCCCGTATTGCGTATGTATTTCGTATATTGTCTATGGTATACCGGACATACCATGAAACTTTTTGCGGGTTTTGTACGAATAAGTGTGCAGGACGACAGAAAGGACAATACATGACGGACTTGAAAAACGTATCTGTAAAACAATTTATTTTGGCAGGGCTGATGGGCATTTCATCTGTCATGATCGCGCCGCAAGCAGGCGTTGCCGGTCAGGATGTACAGCAGACTGTAAAGGGAGAACAGCACATGTCGGATAAACCGAAATATACAAAAGACCCCAATCGTATGAAAGAGCTGACGGACTATCAGAAATATGTCACCCAGCATGACGGGACAGAACCGGCCTTCCGGAATGAATATTGGGACAATAAGGAAGAAGGCATTTATGTTGATATCGTATCCGGCGAGCCGCTTTTCTCATCGACGGATAAATATGACAGCGGCTCGGGCTGGCCGAGTTTTACAAAACCGATCAATGAAAGCCACGTCGAAGAACATGCCGATCATAAGTTGGGGGTAGAGCGCACCGAAGTGCGCTCGGCGCACGGTGATTCCCACTTGGGGCATGTTTTTAATGACGGCCCGCCCGAAGCCGGTGGCCAGCGATATTGCATTAATTCGGCATCATTACGCTTTATCCCGAAAGCCGACCTTGAAAAAGAAGGCTATGGTGAATATTTATCGCTGTTTGACGAATAGCTAAGAGCGCGCGGGAAGGCGTTTTACGATCCCGCTGTGGTCTGGTTGTGATCTTGGCCGTGATCCGGTCGTGGTCCCGCCCGTGTCCGATCGTACTGTGCGTTTAGAGGGGTGGCGAATCTTGACCCTTTGTGCTAAAGATAAGGGCGTAAAAGAAACGATTACTTTAATGCACAAAGGCAAAGGACAGTATGAGCATCACTCTTTATAAAGGCGACATCCCCGCCGATCTTGATCTGGGTACAATGATCGCGGTCGATACCGAAGCAATGGGACTGAATAATCACCGTGACCGTTTGTGTCTGGTGCAAATGTCGTCGGGTGACGGCAATGCCCATTTGGTACAATTATCGCCCGATGATTATGATGCCGCGCCCAACTTAAAGGCGTTACTGGCCGATCAGAGTGTTACAAAAATTTTCCAGTTTGCCCGTTTTGATGTGGCTATTATCCGCAAATATCTGGGGGTGGACTGCACGCCGGTTTATTGTACGAAAATTGCGTCAAAACTGGCCCGCACCTATACCGATAGACATGGTTTGCGCGATTTATGCCGTGAATTGGCGGGTGTTGATATTAGCAAACAGCAGCAATCGTCAGATTGGGGGCAAGAAGAGTTGAGCGAAGAACAGCTTGAATATGCGGCCAGCGACGTGCTGTATCTGCACACAATCAAAGAACGTCTGGACCAGATGCTTGTACGGGAAGGACGTCAGGATCTGGCGCAGTCCTGTTTTGATTTTCTGATGCCGCGCGCGATCCTTGATCTGGAAGGCTGGGGCGATCTTGACATTTTTTCACACTAATCGCATGATGCGGCGCACTTCAACGGTTTGAAATATTTATATATAGGTTAGGGAAACAAGGAACTCGCTATGGCAGAGACATTACTGGATCAGGCGCGTGAGGTATTGGCGATAGAGGCACAGGCGCTGGGGACATTATCCGGAAGCCTTGACCAGAATTTCGTGGACGCGGTCGATATTATTTCCAAGATGAAAAGCAAAGCGGGAAACCGTGGTCGCCTGATTATTGCCGGTATCGGGAAAAGCGGTCATGTCGCCCGCAAGATTGCCGCGACAATGGCATCGACATGGACGCCTGCTTATTTCGTGCATCCGGGCGAGGCCAGCCACGGCGATATGGGTATGATTGCCGAAGATGATATTGTGCTGATGTTGTCCAATTCGGGCGAAAATGCCGAATTATCCGATCTGATCCATTATACACGCCGTTACGATATTCCGTTGATTGCCATGACAAGCAATCCGGAGAGCTTTTTGGCAACACATTCCGATATTGTTTTGTTGCTGCCGAAATTAGAAGAAGCGTGCCCGAATAATCTGGCTCCGACAACATCGACGACTATGATGATTGCGCTGGGTGATGCGCTGGCTGTCACATTGCTGAAACAAATGGGGCTGACGGCCGATCAATTCCGCAAATTTCATCCCGGCGGCAAATTGGGGCAACAGCTGTTGACCGTGACGGATTTGATGCACGGTGTTGATGCGTTGCCGCTTGTGGGTCTTGATACCACAATGGATAAAGCCATTCTCGAGATGACCGAGAAAAATATGGGCGCCGTGATTATTGTCGATGACAACAAAGCGTTAAAGGGCATTATCACGGATGGCGATTTGAAACGTCATATGTCTGCCGATTTATTGCAGAAATCTGTCACGGATATCATGAGCACATCACCGATGACTGTTGCGCGGTCTGCGCTGGCAGTGGAAGCGATGAACATCATGACGAAAACGCCTGGCCGTTACCTGACGAGCCTGATTGTCGTTGATGATCAGGGGGCATTCTGCGGTATGATCCGTTTGCAGGATTGTTTGCAGGCCGGTGTTGCCTGAGGACAGAAGCAGGATTCATATATGACAGACCAGCGGGGCGGAGATCAAAACCAGCATGACAATGAAGACAAGCGTGACGGTACGCTTGAATTCCTGCGTGCGAAAGGATCGCGGCAGGATCAAGGGCGCTTTTTATCCGATGCGCGCTATACGTCATTGGTGCGGTTGTTGCGCTTTGCCTTGCCGCTGATTGCGCTTGCCATTGTGGCGCTGTTATTTTCATGGCCGTATTTCCAGGCGCCTGATGCGCCGATGTCGGCCAAAGATGTCTCGGGCCAGTCTATTGTGCAGAACGAATTGTTAAAGCCGCGCTTTGAAAGCCGCGACAAGAAAAATCAGCCTTATACCATCACCGCAGAACGCGCCATACAGAATGTATCCGATAAGGATGTAATCCTGCTGGAACAGCCAATGGCCGATATTGCGCTGGAAAATGGTGACTGGCTTGCGATCGAGGCCGCAACGGGCATGTATATGCAGGAAGAACAGCAATTGATGTTGCAGGGCGGTGTGCGTATTTTTCATGATAAAGGCTATGAAATGAAGATGGCCGAACTGTATGTTGATATTGAAGGTGAAACTGTCGCAACCGAGAAGCCCGTCAATGGGCACGGGCCGCAGGGCACTATTCGTGCCGAAGGGATGATGATGTCATCGGCCACAGGGGTGCTTACTTTCACAGGGCCGGCACGGCTTGTTTTGAACAGAAATATAAAAGGATTTTAAGGGGATGATGATGCGTAATACATGGCGTTATACACGGCGTTTTCTTGTATCATTTTATGCGGTATTGATGATGGTGGTGGTCTTATCACCATGTCGTCCGGTCGTGGCGGCAGAGAGCAATCCTGTCAATGCAGCGCAGGACGAGCCGCTTGAAATTACGGCGGATAAAACGCTGGAATGGCATCGTAATGATCAGAAATATATTGCGCGCGGCAATGCCAAAGCGGCGCAGGGTGATGTATCGATTACCGCTGCCGTCCTGACAGCGGATTACCGTGAAACGCAGCAAAGCTCGGCTGATATTTACCAGCTGACCGCAGAGCGGGATGTCGTGATCCACAGCAAGGATAGTCAGGGCTATGCCGACCGTGCCGTTTATGATGTCGAGACGGGACTTGCGACGATGACGGGCAGTGATCTGCGCCTTGTGTCGCCCGACCAGACCTTGACGGCACAAGACCGTTTCGAATATTGGGTCGAGCAAGGCAAGATGGTCGCCGTTGGCCGCCCGAAGGTGCTGCGCGAGAAAGATGAACTGGAAGCAGATAAAATGGTGTCCTGGTTCAGTGATAATGCCGAAGGGCAACGCGAGCTAGACCGTTTCGAAGCAAACGGCAATGTCATCATCACAACCCCGACAGAGGTGCTGACAGGCGATAAAGCCGTGTATGTTGCCGATACAAATGTGGCGGAAGTGATCGGGAATGTGAAAATTGAGCGCGGCCAGAATATTCTGGAGGGCGAGCGCGCAGAAATCAATCTGACCACCAGTGTCAGCAAAATGCATGGTGCGTCCGGAACGGGCGGCCGTGTACGCGGTGTCTTTTATCCGGGTAGCGATACGGCCGATGCGCTAAAAACCCCTTGAGGCAGTGTGATACATGCAGGCGATACGCTGGCCGCGTGACTGCGCAGGCGATATATCTTGCTGCGCATGCGAATATTTTTTTGCTTTTTGGCATAAAAACAGGCATGATAGGGAAGTTAAGTAAAAACCAAGTGAAGTTGCTGGGTATCCATGTTTAAAAAAGTATCGCATTTGCGCGAAGTTCCGAAAGGGCTTCAGGCAACACATTTATCAAAAAACTACAAAAAACGTCCTGTTTTGCGGGATGTCAGTGTGTCTATTCAGCGCGGTGAAGCGGTCGCTTTGCTTGGCCCGAACGGTGCGGGTAAAACAACATCTTTCTACATTATTACAGGTCTGGTCAGTGCGGATTCCGGCCATATCACGCTCGATGGGCAGGATATTACATCATTGCCGATGTATCGCCGCGCCCGTTTGGGGATCGGCTATTTGCCGCAGGAAGCGTCCATTTTCCGTGGTCTGACCGTGGAAGATAACATCAAGGCGGTGTTGCAGGCTCAGAAATTCAGCCGTGATGAACAAGCGCATTATCTGGAAGAACTTTTATCCGAATTTGCGATCGGCCATTTGCGCCGGACGCCTGCGATTGCGCTGTCCGGTGGTGAACGCCGCCGCGTTGAAATTGCGCGTGCGCTTGCAAGTCGTCCTGAATTTATGCTGCTGGATGAGCCGCTTGCGGGGATCGACCCGATTGCCGTCGGTGAAATCCGTGAACTGATTGCCTATTTGAAAACAAAGGGTATCGGCGTGCTGATTACAGACCATAATGTGCGTGACACGCTCGACATCGTTGACCGTGCGTATATTCTGCATGATGGCGTTGTTCTACATCAGGGGACACCGGACGAGATTGTCGGTCACGAAGATGTGCGCCGTGTTTATCTTGGTGAAGGATTCTCGCTCTAAGACTCTCCTCTTTTTACGATTATTTTTGTTTCGTATGCGGTCCGTTGATGATGGATGGCGCGATTGATCGCTGTAAATATGCGCTGGATGCATATTCACGCTTTTATCTTTATGCAT
The DNA here is from genome assembly GCA_030750865.1 of Alphaproteobacteria bacterium. Taxonomy (GTDB): domain Bacteria; phylum Pseudomonadota; class Alphaproteobacteria; order Micavibrionales; family Micavibrionaceae; genus JASMHE01. Next base: position 33,764 of record JASMHE010000007.1, on the reverse strand, counting down.
TCATGGTAAAATAGCGGCATGAACGATATTTCCCAGAATCTAAACCTCAAACAGTCCCAGAATCTTGTCATGACCCCGCAAATGCAGCAGGCGGTCAAGCTGTTGCAGTTGAATAATGTGGAACTGACCGAGTATATCGAGGAAGAGCTGGAGAAAAATCCGTTACTGGAAAAAGATGATGGCCGTCAATCTGCCGAACAGGATGCGGTTGATATTGGCGGGGACCATGATAGCGGCAAAGACAGTGATGCGCCGGACAATACGCAAGGTGATATGGACGGTAATTGGGATGATAGCGACGCTGGCGGGGATGCCGAGCCCTATGACACATCCGATGATGAAAGTTTGACGATTGGCGCCAATGTCGGGGCGGGCGGCAGTACATCATTTGCCGATGGTGACTATAGTTTCGAAAATACGATGAGCAAAGAAGAAACGCTGCGTGATCATTTAATCGATCAACTGCATTTGGCGTTTTCGGACCCGCGCGATCATATGATCGGTACGCTGTTGATTGACCGTTTGGATGAAAGCGGTTATCTGCGCGAGGACGCGAATGAACTTGCCGAAAAGTTAAGTTGTGATGTGGACCGTATTCATAAGCTGCTGGATGAAATGAAACGGTTTGATCCGACGGGGATTTTTGCAAGCGGCCTGTCGGAATCGCTGGCATTACAGCTTGAGGAAAACGGCAATCTTGATGCGCCGATGCAGGCATTGCTGGATAATATTGAATTGCTGGCGGCCCATGATCATGACAAGCTGGCCAAGATTTGCGACGTTAATATGACATATCTGCAAGATATGATCGAAGAAATCCGCCGGTTAAATCCGAAACCTGCGGCGGAGTTCGATCATTTTGTGATGCAAACGGCGATTCCGGATGTGTTGATGAAACGCCTGCCGAAAAACCTGGGCGGCGGCTGGCGGGTGGAATTAAATCACGAAACCCTGCCGAAGGTTTTGGTCAATCAGGATTATGTGACGCAAATCTCCACGCATGCCAAAGACAAAAAAGACAAAGACTATCTGAACCAGCAATTACAATCGGCAAACTGGTTGGTCAAGATGTTGGATCAACGGGCAAAAACCATTTTGAAAGTAGCCGGAGAGATCATTGAGCAGCAGGATGCGTTTTTCCTGTTCGGGATCGAATTTTTACGGCCGCTGACATTGAAAGATATTGCCGATGAAATTGATATGCATGAAAGCACGGTCAGCCGTGTCACAACGGGCAAATTTATTGAAACGCCGCGTGGTCTGTTTGAATTGAAATATTTCTTTTCAAGTGCGCTGGGGGATGGTGATAACACGCATTCATCTGAATCAGTCAAGGCGCGGATCAAGGCGCTGGTTGATGCGGAAGACCCGAAAAAGACATTATCGGATGATAAAATTGCAGAGGCACTGACGGATGAGGGCATTGATATTGCCCGCCGTACGGTTGCGAAATATCGCGAGGCGATGAATATTCCGTCTTCTGTACAGCGGCGGCGGATCAAGAAAAATCAGCAATCATAAGCTGATGGCGGCTGGCGGTTATCCGCCGGTCATCAGTTGATCATCAGCCAGTTATCACACAGGCATGAAAAAGGCGGCCGCGTGTTGTGCGTGCCGCCTGTTTTTATCGGTTTCAGTGCCGCGCGTGCGTGCCCTGATTATGTCTTGTCCGTCGTTCTTTGCCTTAGTGAGGCGTATGACACGGCATGGATCAGGATATTGTAAGCTTCGGTGGGTGCGGTTGTTGTTTTGCCTGCGCATCCGCATCGAAACCGTTATCGATTTTCCAACTCTCTATTTCGTCTCTGAACGCGCACATTTTATCGACAAACATGCCGTCGAGAGTGCGATCGATACCTCTGACAGCTCTAAATCTTTCCTGATCTTTGTCAAGGCGCGCTTCAACGTTGTTGATATATTGCAAGGCGTCATGTTGTTCTTTTGGGGATAGGTGATCTTTGCTCGCGTTGTTGTGAAGATACGCCCAGCTATATGCGGCCGTTGGTTGTGGCTGATGGTTGATGTTATAAGCCCAGCTATTTTGCAATTGGTCGCGTGTGTGGTCGAGACGTTCGATCATGTGCGCCAGCTTCATACGTTTGACACCGGGCAGGCTGCGATCCAGTACATCTGTGTCGTGGTAATTCTGCATGACGTCACGATAACCGCTGACCCAGGCCATGACATTGCCGCTAAACAGTTTATCAAGCGCATTATATGGCGTTGTCTCGTCAAAATCGGCCTCGGCAGGTTCAGAGGTGGCAATTTCCTGTAATAGCATAGCGGCCACAAGGCGTTCGTCACCGTGGGCTTCGTGCAGAATTTCGGCCGTTTTTCTGCTGGCTTCCGTGTCAAATTTAGGGTCGTCAAGATAAGGGCGCCATTGCAGGGACAGACCGTGCGCGGCGATCACTTCGGCATTGCCGGATTGCAGGTATGTATAGTCTGTCACAGGATCAAATCGTTTGGCAGATCCGGAGAATAGTTTTCTTGCCTGTGTGCCGAAGTATTTTGACAGTTTAAAACCGCGTGTTTCCTGTGATTTTGACATGCCTTATTCCTTTTCCATAATATTTAGGGTGCCGGAATATAGCAACGTTTCAATATTCTGTCAAATATTGTTTTCGCGCGATGTCGGACGGTGTCGACAGCGTCCCTGACAATGCTCCTGATGATGCCCCCGATGGCGCCCCGATAGCGCCTGTGCGCCATTCAAGCGGATTTTACCGGAATCTTTTGTTTTCTGCGGGTTTCAGGCCTTTTTTGTAAGGGTTTATTAACGAATTCATGAATATTATAAAAGGTGGGCTTTTATAGGAAAAAGCCCTTGCCGTAAGGCATTTTCACACATATATAATTCATATGTAACGTCATATAGAATGAACGATAAAATCACGAAAGAGGTCGTAAAATGGAACTAACGATACAAGGTAAACAGATTGATATCGGCGATGCGTTGCGCGAGCATATCCAGGATAAAATCGAACAGCTGAGCAGTAAGTATTTTAATCACGCGGCCTTTGCAACAGTAACGATTTCAAAGGACGGGCGTAATCAAATCAAAGCCCATATCCTGATTCAGGTCGGCAAGAATATTATGGTGACATCAGATGATGTGTCTGCCGATGCGTATGGATCATTTGATACAGCGGCCGAGAAGGTTGCAAAGCAGTTGCGCCGTTATAAGCGCCGCTTGCGCGATCATCATGACCGGTCTCAGAATACGCCGGAAGAAGAATTGCAAAAAGCCCGTGACTACGTGCTGGCAACGGAGCCGGAGCTGACCGAAGAAGAGGAAAAAGAGGCGGCTAGTCAGGCTGATGATCCGGCCGTGATCGCAGAAATGACCACGGTGATTGAAACACTGACGGTCAGTGAAGCTGTGATGCGCATGGATTTGGGCGGATTGAATGCTTTGATGTTCCGTAACGTCAAGAATAACGAGCTGAACATGGTCTATCGCCGTCCGGACGGAAATATCGGCTGGATTGACCCGGAAGCCAATATTGTCGAGCGTAAAAAAACGGCGACAGCCTAAAAGTCAACAAACTTGATATTTTGCCAAGAAACCTTCCACAGATTTTTTGTGGGAGGGTTCTTCCTATGTCATTGATATAAATCCTGAATCTCTGTTTTTCGTATTATAGGGGGAAGAAAATTTTATTTTTCTCTTTTCTTTTGTTCGAATAGAGGGTACTAAAACCGCGTGTTTAAGGAATTTGGCTTTCTTATGTTTTGGCCAAGTTTTGTAAAAAGATCAGAAGTGGGGTAACCGATGATCAAAATAGATGCCGTACTTTATGGATTAAAGGGGGCGAACTGGAAGCAAGCTTATCACAGTCTTGCTGAATCAGTGTCAGATGCAACCGGTCTGTCGATGATGGATGTTGCAGACCAGCTTATCGCTAATGAACAAACATCACCGTCCGGGATCGGACGTGGCTTTGCCTTGCCGCATTTACAGATTGCGGGATTGTCGAAACCGTTTGTGCTGTTTGCCAAGCTGGCGCAGCCGATTGACATGGAAACGGTGGATCATGATGCAGTTGATATGATGGTGGTCTTGTTGTCGCCTGAAAATGACGGGCCGTATCATTTGCGTCGCCTGTCGCGTTTGTCACGTTTTTTCCGTGATGAAACGATTTGCCAGAAATTGCAAGGCGCCGAATCAGAAGATGCGCTGCGGGCGATTTTGCTTTATGAGATCGATATGGCGAACGAAGAGCGCAAAGCGGCCTGATCTTTTTTGTTCAGATCAAGCCTTCGCGTGCGGCCTTTGCCGGCCGGTATAATTTTTACATGATATATGTGCGTTAATGCACGATAACAGGTGCCAGCGAATTATGGAGCGCGCCTGTTGCGGCGCGTTCTTCACTGTCGAATGTTGAAATCAACGTTCCGTCAGCGGCATACAGTGAATATGCCGTGCCGTTATCATCCTGTACCGGTTTGATATAGGCGATTTGGTTGACACCGAACGCCAGAAAGTCTTGCGCGGTCAGGTGGCTTGGTTTTTTGTCGGAAATTAATGTCTGTTGCATGGCTGTCCCTCACTATTATTCTCAGGATGGCATCGAGTCCTTAAGAAAAGGTTGATTTTTGCCGCTCATATAGAGTTATGAACGGTTTTTTGTGGATTTTCCTGATTTGCCCGATGACGGGGTGTCATCATCACCATCTTCGATATCAATGGCATCCACGGTTTTCCCGGTCAGCTGTCTTTGCGCGGGCGCGTTTTTGCTTTTGATCTCGATTTTGCGGGCCGATGATTCCGGAATGATCCGTTCCATATCAATGTGCAAGAGCCCGTTATCAAGATGCGCATCGGCGACCTCAATACCGTCTGCCAGAACAAATGTCTTCTGGAACTGACGGGCAGCAATCCCGCGATGCAGGAAAATGCGGTCTTCGTCATCGGTTTGTTTGCCGCGAATTACAAGCTGGTTATGCTCGATCTCGACATCAAGGTCATCCATTGTAAACCCGGCCACGGCCAGTGAGATACGCAGGGTGTTATCGCCTGTTTGTTCAACGTTATAGGGGGGATATCCATCTGATGTTTTTTTGACGCGATCCAGTTCGCGTTCGATATGATCGAATCCCAAAAAGAAAGGGTGATCAAAAAGAGACAATCGTGTTGCCATGTCAAAACTCCTCTTAATCTGAGCAAGTTATTTTCTACCTATAATTCAAGCTGTATCAGCCTTGAAAAATCATAGCCCGCCTCATGCGGCGCTACTCTTATATTATATAGGATGTCGAGGGCAGAAATCAACCGGATTGGCTTGCTTTCACGTCGCGGCGCCTACGCTGTGCGTGTGGCGGTTCATGAAGGAGATGGCGGGATGATTATATGGGGCGGCCCTATCAAGGACAAAGTCTATTATCGCAGATCAGCGTTTGCGTTTTTGTCTGACGAACTGGCGGTCGCAATATTTGCATTCGACCACATCGGATTTGGCAAAGCTGTACCAGACAACAGGATGTCCGAGAGAACCGCCGCCGCCGTCGCACGAGACGCCGTCGCAATCGGCGCTGATCTTTATAACTTCCGGTGGCTTCACTGTCATGACTTGATTTCCTTCAATATTTTGAAAAAAGTACCTTCCTTTTTAATAGAGTATCTTCTATATCTAGGTCAATGCTTTGTATGCGATTGGCGCGAAGCTGCGCACGATATTTTGGACGTATAACCGATTATAAATTGCGACGGAAAGGCCATGTCTGTGACAATCACATTTGAAGAAAACCCGTCTGTGAAGCTCAGAAATCAGCCCTATGAAACGATCAAGGTTGACCTTGAAAAGGTGCTGAAAAGCTGGAAAGCCTCGCTCTATTCATTCGAGTGGCTGGATCAGGATGGCAAGATCAAACCGGTGGCAGCGTTGAAAGAGGCCGATCAGGAGCGTCGTCGTCAGATTGAGGCACGGATTGAAAAAGGCATGCCGCTCGAAATGCCGATTTTGGGCATCGGGATGCTGGACAATGTTGAAATCGGCGTCGGGAAAGCGGTTTTGTTAACGGCGGCGGCAATGGGCACAAAAACAATGCCTGTTCATGTTGCGTCTGTGCATCTGGATGATTTCAAAGCGTATATTGTTGCACGCTGAATTGTATATTCAGGCTTTTTTCCATTTCGGGCCATTGGCCGTGTCTTCGATGACAATTCCCATATCGGTAAATATATCGCGGATTTCATCGGCGCGGGCATAATTCTTTGCGGCGCGGGCTTCTTGCCGTTCCTGTAGCAGCGATTCAATCTTTTGGGTGTCGATATCGCTTTCTGCGCCGTGGTGATAGCCAAGCCATTCATCCGGATCTTGTTGTAAAATACCGAAGATCTTACCGGCTTGCAGTAATCCGGCTTTCATGGCGGGGTCTTTTGACTTTGCGGCGCTGCGGGCCATCGCGTTCAGGATCGAAAGCGCTTTCGGCGTGTTCAGATCATCATAAAGCGGGGCCAAAAATTCCGTATTTTCAACCGTGCCGTCATAATCAGGCACATCGTCAAGGTCTTTCAATTTCTGATACAGGCCATCAAGCATGTTTTTGTTCTGGTTCAGCTTTTCTTCCGACCAATCAAGCGGCTGTTTGTAATGCCCTGACAGGAGTGTAAGGCGCAGAACTTCGCCCTTGTAGGTGTTCAACAAATCATGCACCAGCGTAATATTACCGATGGATTTTGACATTTTCTCGCCATTGACGGTCACAAAACCGTTATGCACCCAGTATTTGGCAAAGGCCGACAGGTCATGCGTGTGTCCGTGTGCACAGCAACTTTGCGCAATTTCATTTTCATGGTGCGGGAATTTCAAATCCGCGCCGCCGCCGTGAATGTCAAAGGGCAGGCCAAGATGTTCTTCAGCCATTGCAGAACATTCAATATGCCAGCCGGGGCGGCCGCGTCCGTTATTCGGACCGAAGGGGCTTTCCCATCCCGGTTCGTCGTCTTTGCTCGGTTTCCAGAGCACAAAGTCCGCAGGGTCTTTTTTATGACTGCTGATCTCAACGCGCGCGCCTGCAATTTGCTCATCGCGGCTGCGGTGTGACAGGCCGCCATAGGCAGGAAAGGACGGCACGTGGAACAGGACTTCGCCCTGTTCTGTGACATAGGCATGGTCTTTTTCGACCAGTGTTTCGATCAGGCGGATCATGTCGCCGATATGGGCTGTCGCGCGCGGCTGTATATCCGGACGTTTCACGCCAAGCGATGCCATATCGTCATTATAGATGTCGGCATATTTTTTCGTGATGGCGTCAATCGGTTCGCCCGTTTGTTTGGACGCGGTGATAATTTTGTCATCCACATCGGTGATATTGGATACATATGTGACGTGCGGATAACGTGTGCGCAGAACACGGCTTAGTAGATCAAAAACAACGGCCATGCGCGCATTGCCGATATGGGCATAATTATAAACAGTCGGACCGCAGGCATAAACCCGTACATGTGCCGGATCAATCGGCGTAAAGGTTTCTTTTTGTCCTGTCAGTGTATTACTGAGTTGTATATCCATGATGTCCCGTACCTTGTTTTATATAAGACACATAACGAATTTCTGGGAAAAAAACTAGACTCCTTCGGTAAAAAACAGCATATCTATGGTGTGAACGCAAACTGACAGCAAAAGGTAGGTCATCTTATGGGCTCCGAAAACGTAAAATCCGACGCTATGCAAAAGACATCTTCTGATGTTATTCAACTGAATGAAATGGAGCGCCCCAGCCGCGCACAGGCCGAGGATGCCGTGCGGACATTGATCCGCTGGGCGGGCGATAATCCCGAGCGTGCCGGTATGATCGAAACACCAAAACGCGTTGTCAAAGCCTATGAAGAATTCTTTGCGGGATATCGCGAAGATCCGGCGGCTATTCTGGCGAAAACATTCGAAGATATTGTCGGCTATGATGATTTTGTGCTGGTGAAGAATATTGACTTCACATCACATTGCGAACACCACATCGTGCCGATTGTCGGACAGGCGCATGTCGCGTACTGGCCTGGAAAAAAGGTCGTCGGTATCAGCAAGCTGGCCCGTATCGTTGATATTTTTGCAAAGCGTATGGTGTCGCAGGAGAATATGACTCGCCAGATTGCCGGTGTGATTGATGATGTGCTCGAACCGCGCGGTGTGGCTGTTTATATTGATGCGGTTCACCATTGCATGAGCCACCGCGGTGTGGCCAAGCCCGGTAGTTCAACGGTGACGTCGAGCTTTACAGGCACATTCAAAGAAGACAAAGACCTGCAGCGCCGTTTTCTGGAATCATTCCGCTAAACAGCGCGATTGATACAGGTGTGTATGGGGGCAGGTGGCGTGACGTGAAAAACGTAACCATCAAGGTTCGCGCTATACAGGTTGCGCCATGCGGGATGTCATTTAGCAGAGTAGATGTAGCAGGCTATGATAGCGGGGTGTTGCCCTGTTGATCGCCTCTTTTGTCGCTTTGGCCGTTATCTGGACCATCGCTTGTCTCATGATCTTCATCAATGATTTTGAAGCTGACAACTTCGCGGCCTTTGATGACGTTACGCACGGTCATTTCAACGCGCTGGTTTTGCCGCAGGCTATCCAGACCGATTTTATCAAGACAGCTTTGGTGAATGAAAACATCTTTCAGACCGTCATCCGGCGAAATAAAGCCAAAGCCGCGCTCTTCTTTATACCATTTCACAGCGCCACGCAGCGTATAGGTCTCGCCGATCGTGCTATTATCTGTAATGAGATCGGGATCAACATCTGCGGGAATTTGACCGATATCGATCACGGATTCAATGGCGCGGACTTGCGATCCTTTTTCGCGGCGCTCAATCGCGCAGACGAGGCGGGCGCCATCGCCCACCAGATTTAATCCGGCCTTTTGCAATGTTGTGATATGCAGAAAAGCGTCTGTTTCTTCATCTACGGGAACAACAAAGCCAAACCCTTTAGGTTGATTGAACCATTTCAGTTTGGCTTCGACCGTGCGGCAGTCGTCATCACACGCCGTGAAGGGCTGCATTGTTTGTGCGTTGTCGTGCGCAAACCCGTTTATTTCCTTCGTCTCGCTCTGTTCCATCATGGCGTCTTCGTTATCGTCTCCGCATGCTGTGTGTCTGCTTCTATCTATAATGCGCTTTTCCAGATGCTGCATTCCTCTTTATTTCATGAATACCGCTGTATAGCATAACTCATAAAGGAAAATCCAGAGTTTTCACAAAAAAAATAGGGTTTATCGTAATTTTATTCCCCGTGATATGAAAAATATTTCGAAAACAAATCATTTAACCCTATGAAATGTACATAAAATTATAAAGATTCTGTGTTATCCTGAACGGGTATGGGCAAAATCTCTGACCAGAGAACAGGAAAGGTGATCGCATGACCGAACAGACAACATCTTCTTCCCCGATATGGGTCGCACATTATCCGGACGCCATCAAATGGGATGCCGATATTCCTGTTTATCCTGTGCATGACATGCTGGAACAAACGGTGCGTGATTACGGCCATCGTCCGGCGTTTGATTTCCTCGGGAAGAAATGGAAATGGGCGGAGATCGGCGATCTTGTACAGCGGTTCGCGGAAGGGCTGCAAACGATGGGCCTGAAAAAAGGGCAAAAGGTCGGTTTGTTTTTGCCGAACTGTCCGTATTTCCTGATTGCCTATTACGGCATTTTGAAAGCAGGCGGCACCGTGGTGAATTACAACCCGCTTTATGCCCGCCGGGAACTGGAACACCAGATCGAGGATAGTGAAACTGATTTTATGGTGACGGCCGATCTGTGTCTGATGACAGACAAGATGGATGCCATGCTTGATAAAACGCGCTTGCGCAAAGTGATTTTATGTTCGTTTACCGATATTCTGCCGTTCCCGAAAAATATTTTGTTCCGGTTATTCCGTGGTGGTGAACTGCAAAAAGGACTGGTTCGCAAAGAATATATGCCGTTCCGTGATCTACTGAAAAATAAGGGCCAGCCGAAAGCCGTTGAGATTGCCCCGCTGACGGATGTTGCTGTGATACAATATACGGGCGGTACAACCGGCACGCCCAAAGGCGCGATGTTGAGCCATGCAAACGTGACAGCCAATGTCGAACAATCATCCATGTGGTTTTACAAGACAGAGCGCGGACAGGAAAGAATGCTGGGCGTGTTGCCGTTCTTCCATGTTTTTGCCATGACGACCGTGATGAATAAATCGGTGCGCTCGGGGCTTGAAATTATTGCGTTGCCGCGTTTTGATCTGGATCAGACACTCAAATTGATTGATAAGAAAAAACCGCATTATTTTCCGGCTGTGCCTGTGATTTACAGTGCGATCAATAACCATCCGAAACTGTCAAATTATGATCTGACATCATTGCGTTATTGTATTTCGGGAGGCGCGCCGTTGCCTGTTGAGGTTAAAAAAGAGTTTGAGGACACGACGGGATGTACGGTGGTCGAAGGGTACGGCCTGTCCGAATCGTCACCTGTTGTTTGCGCCAACCCGATCGAGGGGGAAAATAAGGCAGGGTCGATTGGTATGCCGCTGCCGGGTACGATGGTTGAAATTGTGGACCGCGAAGATCATGAAACGCCAAAGCCACGCGGCGAACGTGGCGAGCTGTGCGTGCGCGGGCCGCAGGTTATGCTGGCCTATAAAAACCGCCCCAAAGAAACCGAAGAAACATTGCGTGATGGCGGATGGTTGCATACGGGTGATGTCGCCTATATTGACGAAGACGGCTATGTTTTTATCGTGGACCGGATCAAGGATTTGATTATTACAAACGGCTATAATGTGTATCCGCGTCAGGTCGAAGATGCCATTTATCTGCATACGGAGGTCGAAGAATGTATTGTGGCCGGATTGCCCGACAAAGCACGCGGCGAGATTGTAAAGGCCTGGATCAAGCTCAAAGACGGCAAGAGCATGACGGCCAGCGACATGAAGGCCTTTTTGGCAGATCATCTGTCCAAGATTGAAATCCCAAGACAAATTGAATTCCGTACGGAGCCGCTGCCGAAAACCATGATCGGCAAGCTGTCACGCAAAGACATCGTGGAAGAAGAGCTTGGCAAAAAGTCGGGCGACTGATCTGCGCGCTTTAACGCAGCACGCCGCCGGTCTTATGATTTACATTATCAATAATTTTAGCAGACAGATCTTCGATTTCTTTGTCTGTCAGAGTCTTTTCCGTTGGCTGTAGCGTCACGTTAATCGCGATTGATTTTTTGCCGTCATCAACGCCTTTGCCCTGATATACATCAAAGATATCGACATTTGTAATCAGCTTCTTATCTGTGCCGATGGCCGCGCGGGCGATATCGTCTGCTTTGGTGCTTTCATCAACGATGAAGGCAAAATCACGGTAAAGTGGTTGCAGCGGTGAAATCTCCAGCAGTTTTTTCGCCGCGCCTTTCTTGCGGCCCTGCGGGGCATTCTCGATGAAAACCTCGAATGCTTGTATGCGGCCTTTCACACCGAGTTCTTGCATGATTTGCGGGTGAATTTCCCCGAAATAGGCCAGCACATTTTTGCCAAGACGTAATGCGCCGCTACGGCCGGGGTGGTAATAATCCGGTGCGTCGGCAGAGACTTGTGCGTTTGCGGCCGGTGCGCCGATTGCCTCGAGAACGGCAAGCGCGTCGGCTTTGACATCATACAGGTCCACATCGCGGCTGGCATCCGTACCGGACCAGTGTTTGGTGCCTTTCGCGCCGTAACGAATACCAGCGGCGACGATATCCTGCCCGTCCACTTTGGTATTGCGGAACGCGGGGCCGACTTCGAACAGGGCGACATTCGGCATGCCTTTATCCTTGTTCTGTCCGGCAGCTATAATCAGGTTCGGCAGAAGGGATGGCCGCATCTGGTTCATTTCCGAGCTGATCGGGTTTAAAAGACGTAGGGCCGGACCGTTATAATCATTGGCCGCAAACAGATCGGCATGACCGGATGACAGGAAGGAATATGTCACGCTTTCCTGCATGCCGCGTTGGGCAAGGGCCGAACGGCCTTTCCGTACATTGGCTGAGCGATCCGTTTCCGCAGGCTGCGTGAGCGCAGATGGTTTTTCAAGCGAAACCGCTTCGACATTATCAAGCCCGTGCACACGGATAATTTCTTCGACAAGGTCGGCCTTGCCTTCAACATCGCCGCGCCATGTCGGGCGTGTGACTTTGAACGGGCCATTGCCTGCCACATCAAAGCCGAGCGTTTCCAGAATATCTTTTTGCGTGGACGCATCAATATCAACGCCCGTTAGTTTGGCGGTATAGGCGGGATCAAATTCAATGGTGATTTGTGTATCCGGCACAGCGCCTGCGACAACATTTTCGCTGACCTCGCCGCCGCATAGTTCCAGAATCAGGCGTGTTGCGATTTCAGTGGCAGGCACGGTAAAGGCCGGATCAATGCCGCGTTCGAAACGGTAACGCGCATCACTGTCGATTTGCAGGGCGCGGCCCGTTTTTGCCGTGCGGGCCGGATCAAAATAGGCCACTTCAAGAAAGACATTGTGTGTATCTTCGCTGCAGCCGCTTTCAAGACCGCCCATAACACCGGCAAGACCCGCGATATGGTTATCATCTTCGATGATGGTCATGCCGTCTTGTAGCGTATATTCTTCTTCATCAAGGGCTTTGAATTTTTCGCCTTCTTTGGATAAGCGCACGTTCAAATCACCACTGATCTTGTCCGCATCAAAAACGTGTAGCGGACGGCACAGGGCATAAGACAGATAGTTTGTTACATCGACCAGTGCGGAAATCGGACGCAGGCCGATGGCCTTCAGGCGCGCTTGTAGCCAGTCTGGCGATGGGCCGTTTTTGACATTCTTGATGTAACGGCCAATGAAAAGCGGACAGGCATCGGTTGCGCCGTTGTCAATTGACACGGAAAGCGGTGATGCGAAACTGCCAGCGACTGCGCTGTCATCAAGCGGTTTTAATGTGCCAAGACCGGCCGCAGCCAGATCACGCGCAATGCCGCGCACGCCCGCGCAGTCGGCGCGGTTTGGTGTCAGGCCGATCTCGATAACCGGATCGTCCAGATTATAGAGTGTGGCAAATGGTGTGCCGATTTCGGCATCGTCTGCCAATTCGATAATGCCGTCATGATCGTCGGATAAGCCCATTTCACGTTCGGAGACAAGCATGCCGCACGACTCTTCGCCGCGAATATTCCCTTTTTTCAGGGTGATGCCTGTGCCGGGGATATAGCTGCCTTCCGGTGCGAAGATACCTTTCATACCTGTGCGGGCATTCGGCGCGCCGCAGACAACCTGCACTTTGTCTTTGCCTGTATCGACAATACAGACTTTCAGCTTATCGGCGTTGGGGTGCTTTTCGGCTTTTTCGACATAGGCCACTTTAAACGGTTTAAAAGATTCGGACGGGTCTTCCACGCCTTCGACCTCAAGGCCGAGAGATGTCAGGACATCGGTGATCTCGGTCAGGCTTGCCTGTGTGTCCAGATGTTCTTTTAACCAGCTTAGCGTAAATTTCATTGTCTTCGTTCCTTTGCCTTACATGTCCCTAATTTAACGGGTAAACATGGAATGAGAAATCAATCTCGACTCCAAGATTTTGGTACAGAGCTTGCGCCCCTTCGTTTCTGCGGTCGGCCGTCCAGTAGATCCGCGCCCATTTTTCTTCGCGGCCTTTTTTGACGAGTGCTTCGACCAGTTGCCGTGCGTAACCGTTGCGACGGTGCGGTTCGGCGATATATAAATCCTGCATATAACAGACGGGTTCAATCTGCCCTGTCGTCGGATGCAAAATATAATGCATGATCCCGATGATCTCGCCGTTAATTTCGGCTTTCATGCCGTGAACAGGTGTTTGCGGATCATTGAGGCGCATCCATGTTTCTGTTGTGACATCTTCTTTGGCCTGGCCGAGATTGGTGTCATGCCAGAGGGGAAACCACTGGCCGAAATCATCAAGGCTAAGCGCCGATATGACAGGTTTGTGTGCCATGAAAATGCCTGATCTTTTTATTTAAACGCGCGGTTCGGTCTATCGGCCGCATCAAAACCGTAATGGTCGAGCCAGCGTGTATCGGATTCGAAAAATGTCCGCAAATCCGGCACGCCGTATTTCAACATTGCAAGACGTTCGATCCCCATACCAAAGGCAAAGCCCTGATATTCATCAGGATCAAGACCGCAATTTTTCAGCACGTTCGGGTGGACCATGCCGCAACCCAGAATTTCCATCCAGTCGTCACCGGCACCGATTTTCAGACCGCCATCTTTGCGTGAACATCCGATATCGACTTCCGCGCTTGGTTCTGTGAACGGGAAGAAGCTGGGTCGTAGACGCATTGGTAAATCGTCAACCTCGAAAAACGCTTTGGCAAAATCAAGCAAGCATCCTTTCAGGTGGCCCATATGAATATTTTTATCAATCACAAGTCCTTCGATCTGGTGGAACATCGGTGTGTGTGTCATGTCATAATCCGAACGGTATGTGCGCCCCATCACGATAATGCGGTGTGGCGGTTTATTGTTCAGCATATGACGGATTTGAACGGCCGATGTATGTGTGCGCAATAATTTATGCGCCATTTCACCGTCTTCATCCGGATCATCGGGCAAGAAAAATGTATCCTGCATTTCACGGGCCGGGTGACCGGGCGGGAAATTCAGGGCAGTAAAGTTGTGCCAGTCATCTTCGATGTCCGGTCCTTCGGCTACTGCGAAACCCATATCGGCAAAGATCGTGACAAGCTCTTCCATTGTCTGGCTGATCGGGTGGATTTTGCCTTTGCTTTCGGGGCGTGCGGACAGGCTGATATCCAGTGTTTCAGTCGCAAGCTGTTCATCAAGGGCTTGTTTCTTGAGGTCTTTTTCCTGACGCGCGATCAATTCTGCGATTTCGTCTTTTAAGGCGTTTAAGGCCTGCCCCGTTTCTTTGCGGGCTTCGGGATCAAGGCTGCCCAGCGTTTTCATCTGTGCGGTGATCTTGCCTTTTTTGCCGAGCGCATTCACGCGGGCATTTTCAAGGCTTTCCAGATCGTTTGCGGCTTCGATCAGGCTTGTGAGTTCTTTTTTGAGTTCTGCAATCATATCATTCATTTTCGTAACTTATGTGTCTGCTTTCTTTATACCGAATGGGTCGTCAGGGTCAATGCCGTCCATAAATTGTTTACGGCGGTCAACATTGGTGAACTGGTACACAGAACCGATCCAGTTATTCATCATGGACTTGCATGTATCACGCCATGTGTTGAACAGGCGGTCCATCAGAAGTTGTTCGGGGAAATCCGGTGGCGTTGTCCCGTTCTTCAGGGCAGTGCATGTTCTGCTCTTGTATTCTTCCAGAATGGCCAGCGATTGCGGCCCGAAATAATTGGCAATCATGTCGGGCCAGTTCCCGTCGGGATCACCGGATTCAATGGCCTGCATAACATCGCGCTTATATTCTTTCAGCAAGCTGTGCGTGTCATATTCAGGGTGTCCCTGAAAGAAGATAAAACGGAATAAATCTGCGCTGGATGCCATATGGACACCGGCCTGTTCGCTTTCGACAATGACATCACAGCCCGTTTGTTCGAATTGCTGTTTTGTAATCTGGTTATGGCGGGAATGCGGCACCATAAAGGTTGTGTTGACTGATTGCATCAACGGATGGGCGCGGTCGGCTTTGTAATGGTGATACAAGCCCGTCAGTTTTGCGCGCGCTGTTTCATCAACCGGCACGCGGTCGATATTATACAGATGTTTCATAGCGGCGTGGGTCGCAAGACAGGAACAAATGGTCGAGGCGACATTCTGATAAGACCAGTCCAGTACCTTTGTCAGGTGCGGCCAGAATTCCTGTTTGGTGAGGTCCGATCCGATCACATTGGCCCCCGAGATAATCATCGCGTCCAGACCATCTGCCGCGACTTGATCGAAATCTTCATAATAGCGGCCGATATGATCGCGGATTTTGTCGCTTCTGTTTTCACTGGGCAGTGTAATCAGATGGGCGTGAATTTGTACGATTTGCGAGCTGTTTCCGATCAGGCGCAGGAATTGACGTTCAGTCGCTTCGAATGCGCCATCGGGCATCATGTTGATAAGCCCGATATGCATGGCGCGGATATCCTGATTATCGGCGCGGTCTTTATCAAGGACGGGCTGGCCTTCATGCAGTAAACGGTCATAAGCGGGTAAGCCCGATCTGGCGACGAGAGGCATTAGGCGGCCTCCTGCAATTTCATGGCCGAGGCAATCAGGTTATTCAGGTCGTCGGCGGTTTTGACCTGGCGTGCATCATCGGCCGATATTGTATAGCCATATGTCTTGGCCAGATAATCATATTTCGGCAGGCGCGACCGGAACAGTTCGGGGAAGACCCAGCTTGCGAAATCATCTGGATCAACCAGTGCAACATAGTCCAGTCCGTTTGCCCGCATATATTCAGCCAGTTTTTCCTCCAGAAAAGCAGCACCGAAATAAAGCGGTTTCGGATAGGCTTGTGCGCGGGCGATCAGCTCTTCTTCATCGGCGCGTGTGGCTTTGATATAAATCAGAACAGAATGTTCGGCGATTGTTTTGTAGGCGCTTTCATTGCCGAGTTCACACAAGCTGCCCGTCGAGTCATTGACGAAATGGGCGTGTCCTTGTGATTTGGCTTTCAGGATAAAAGACGGCACATCATGCATGGCCGCGATCTCGCCCTGCAGATAAAGCGCTTGGCGTTTTTTGAATTCTTCCAGAGACAGGCCGCCTTGTTCGGGGTTGCCGATCTTGCCGATGAACGTCGACAGAGGCTTTAAATTATCAATGCTGATATTATTCTGGAACTTGATTGTACCGGAATCCAGCAAATCGGATACGGCCGGAATATTTTCAACTTCTTCGCGGAGCTGCGCGATAATCGGGTCGTTCAGATAGGCTGTGCCGATACGGTAATCGGCGGAATAATGATACCAGCCTGCGTGTGCCAGAATTTCGGACAGCGTTGTTTTCCCAAGACCGGACATGCCCATCAAGGTAATGGATTTATTCTGCTGTGTTAAAAAATCCTGCGCTGCCAGTTTCATTCCAGATTCCGTTTCATATTGATTTTCCAAAATAGGACATTTTGACCGGAAATACCAACCCTAAATCGCAATAAAACCCCTGCCATAGACAGGGGTTTTGAAGCATTTATTCGTATGATCCGTTTGGATCTCTTATCAGATTTCTTATCGAATTTCTTAGGCGGCTTTTTTCAGCGCGTCTTTTGCCTGTTTGGCAAGAGCTTCGAAATCTTTCGGTGCTGTCACAGCCATGTCAGCCAGTACCTTGCGGTCCAATTCAACGCCAGCCAGTGTCAGGCCGTGCATGAACTCGGAATAACGCAGGTCGTGCAGACGGGCTGCTGCGTTGATACGTGTAATCCACAGACGGCGGAAGTTACGTTTCTTCGCGCGGCGGTCTCTGTAGGCGTACTGACCTGCTTTTTCAACCGCTTGAACAGCTGTGCGGAATGTACTCTTACGGCGGCCGTAATAGCCTTTTGCCGCTTTAATAACCTTACGGTGACGCTTATGGGCGCGTGGACCCCCTTTAGTGCGTGCCATTATTTGCCTCCTTCAGCGCTTTTTGGTGCGCCGGTCTTTTTCTTTTTACGATTGTACGGAAGCCAGTTACGCAGCACAGTTTTCTGATCGGCTTCCGCCAGTTCAGTTGTTCCTCTTGCGTTACGCTTCATTGATTTTGGTTTGTTCATCATCATGTGGCTTGTATAGGCCTGTTTTGCACGGACCTTACCACTCGCAGTAACCTTGAATCGCTTCTTGGCACCACTTTTGGTTTTCATCTTCGGCATTTTGATCTCCTGTGGTTAGAGTTTTAACATTTTCCGCAATCGAGGCATGCCGAGAAACATATCGCCAGATTGCGTCATCACAATATCGTGTGAGATCAGCTTTATACACAAGCCATGCGGCATAATGCAAGCCTTTTTACACGATGGAACGCGAATTTTTCGCGTTAAGCCTTTTTCTGGCTGTCCGCAATCGGTGCACTATATTGTGCTTCCAGATCCCACGGGAAGTGAATCCATGTATCCTGACTGACTTCCGTAATATAAGTGTCTGTGGTTTCCGCCCCTTTGGGTTTTGCATAGATGCAGGCGTAATGCGCTTTGGGCAGCATGTCGCGGGCGATGACAAATGTGTTGCCGCTATCGACCAGATCGTCAATGACCAGCCAGCCTTCGCCGTCATTGGCCAGATCGGCTTCTTTCAGGGTTTTGGCGCTGCGCTGGTTTTTGTGATCGTAACTGCTGATGCATAATGTTTCGATCAGTTTGATGTCCAGTTCGCGGGCGACGATACAGGCCGGAACCATGCCGCCGCGTGTGATCGCAATAATGCCTTTCCAGTCCGCTTGGCCGTGCAAGCGCCAGGCAAGCGCCTTGCTGTTACGGTGAATTTCTTCCCATGACACCAGAAAGTTTTTCGGGGCAGTATCCAGATTGCTCATTTTGTATTCCATATTTTGTTTGCATCGTTGCGGGCAACATGCCTATCAATAGTTGTCATGCTTCCGCATACAGGATATAAACCACATAATTATTCTAAAAAGCAAGAGGGGATTGCCAATGGTTCGTCCAGTTTGTCTTGAAAATAAAGTGTTGCCGGGATGGCGTGGAAAGCTTGCGGCTTTTGCGGAATCGCAAAAGACAACAAACTTTATTGCGGCAATCATCATATTGAATGCGATTACGCTGGGGCTGGAAACATCAGATCAGGTGATGGCATCTTATGGCGCATTTCTGCATCTGACGGACCAGATTTTCATCGGTATTTTCGTGGTCGAGATGCTGGTCAAGATTCTGGCTTATCGTTTATCGTTTTTCCGGGCAGGCTGGAATGTGTTCGACTTTGTCATTGTGGCCGTGTCACTCTTGCCGGCAAATTCCGGCTGGTCGATCGTGCGTGCCTTGCGGATTTTCCGTGTGCTGCGCCTGATGTCGATCGTGCCGCAAATGCGCCGTGTGATTGATGCGCTGCTTCATGCCATTCCGGGGATGACATCGATTATTGCGGTGCTGATGATCGTGTTTTATGTCGGTGCGGTTTTGGCGACGAAGCTGTTCGGCATGCATGATATTCCCGAACTGGATGCGCTGTTCGGTACGGTGGGCGCGTCTATGTTTACCTTGTTCCAGCTGATGACCCTCGAAGGGTGGGCGGATCAGATCGCGCAGCCGACAATGGAGTATTTTCCGTGGGCGGGGGCGTATTTCATTCCGTTCATTGTTGTGACAAGCTTTGCTGTATTGAACCTGTTTATCGGTATTATCGTGGATGCTATGCATATCGTGCAAAACGAAGACCTTGAAGGCGAAAGTGATGAAATCCGTGATGTCGTGCTGAAAGATAATAAAAAACTGATGGCCGAGATCAAAACGCTGCGCAAAGAGATCAAGGATTTAAAAACCTCCATGAAGAACCAGCAATAATCAGTGTGCTTGCGGCACGTTGCTGCCGCGCCCGTGAATTAAAGCTTGTCATCATACAGTGATTGCGCTTATAAACGCGCGCATGACGGACGGTGCAATCAAAGACAAAAGAACAATACGGCGCGTTTCCGGCGCATGGTGGAAACGTTTTACGGCAATGCTGGACCGGCATTCGGGCCGTATTTCCGGTTTGCTTGTGTTTCCCGGTGATGTGTTGAATGTGTTATCCGGTCTGGATTTCAACAATTGGGGACGCATCTTCGGCTCTGTGGTCGGTTTGCTGGATAATGTCGGTCAGATCATCTGGGGCGATAAGCCGCGCGCGGTCAAAGACGAAGACGGGCATAAAGAAGAGCCTCAGGATTTAAGCTGGTTCCGCCGTTCGATCCGCTATTGGCAGTTTTGGAAATATCCGTGGGAATTTTCAGGCACGGTGGCCATTGTGCAGGGGCTAAGCGCGATGTTGCTTGCTGGGCCCGATACGGCGTCACTGGTTGGTGATGCGGTCAATGTCGAAAAAATGGTGTCTCAGGAACAAGGCATGCGGCTGAGCGAAGTCTTTAGTGGCGCCACATTGCTGGTGGGATGTGCCATCATGTATGTGCGTGAAGAATCGCATAAGGTTGTCGAAGCCGCCGGACGCAAGCATCTTGGCGCTTTCGGTGTGACCAAAGAATTCAAAGCCTGTGCGGGCTATTTTAAAAACCGTTATCAGGACATCAAAGAACATGGCTGGCGACCCGGCACGTTAAAGGCGATGTGGGACGGCACCATCAAGGATATATCCTATGCGGGCCCCAATGCGGTTGCTGCGCGCTGGTTTCAGGTAGCTTTGCCTTATATGGCGTATGAAGCTGTGCTGCTGGACGACTGGAATATGTTTGGCGCGGCGTGTTTGTTTATGGTGTCCAACGCGTTTTTGGCCAATAGCACAAAGCGCATTGATACGCACGCGGATGATGCGGCTTCGCCGTTACCGGAAGCAGGGCAATTAGAACCGGAGTCATTGGAAACGGTCGCGTCTGAACTTCCGCGTCCTAAGCTGGGGTAGCCAAAACCGCATTAATGCGCCTCGGCCCAGCTGTGCCCCGTGCCGGCCTCGGCCACCAGCGGCACGTCGAGTTTTGCGATATTCTCCATCAGCTTAATCACAAGCGCCTTTGTTTTCTCAAGCTCGTCATCCGGCACTTCGAAAATCAATTCATCATGCACTTGCAGCAGCATTTTCGCGGACAGACCTTCTTTGACAAGGGCGGGCGGAATATCGGCCATTGCGATTTTCATGATATCGGCGGCCGTGCCTTGTAAGGGGGCGTTGATGGCTTGCCGTTCCGCACCTTGTTTGCGGGCATGGATTTTATCCTTGATATACGGGATCATGCATTTGCGGCCGTAAAGCGTCCGTACAAACCCATATTGACGGGCTTCGTCTTTGGCACGTTCCATATAGTCCTGTATTTCGTTGAACTTGGCCAGATATTTGCGAATGAATTCGTTCGCATCACCCGGTTCACAGCCCAGCTGTTTGGCAAGCCCCCAGCCGCTGATGCCATAGATGATACCGAAATTCACGGCTTTGGCTTGGCGGCGCAGTTCCGGCGAGACATCATCCAGTGGCACGCCGAATACCTGCGAAGCCGTCAGGGTGTGAATATCGACTTTGTCTTTGAATGCTTGCTTCAGGGCCGCGACATTGGCAATCTCGGCGGCAAGACGGAGTTCCACCTGACTGTAATCGACAGCCAGAAGGGTGCAGCCGTCTTCGGCGACAAATGCGGTGCGGATTTTGCGTCCTTCGTCGGTGCGGATCGGGATATTCTGCAGGTTCGGATCACTTGATGATAAACGCCCTGTGCTTGTCCCTGACATATGGAACGAGGTATGCACGCGGCCTGTTTCGGGCACGATATCGGTTTGCAGGGCATCTGTATATGTTGATTTCAGCTTGGATAATTGCCGCCAGTGTAAAATCTTGTCAACGATCTTATACCCTTGTGCGGCCAGCTTTTCGAGAATATCGGCCGAGGTTGACCAGTCTCCGTTCTTTGTTTTCTTGCCGCCTTCAATGCCCATCTGGTCGAATAAAATCTGTCCGACCTGTTTGGGGGATGCGATGTTGAATGTTGTGTCCGCATCGGCGTGGATTTCTTTTTCCAGTTCAATGAGTTGCTTTTCAAAATCACTGCTCATATTTTTCAGGATTAGCGGATCGACTTTAATGCCTTCATATTCCATTTTGGCAATCACCGGAATAATCGGCCGCTCGATATCTTCGTAAACGCCGGTCATTTTCTCGGCGGCAAGGCGCGGTTTCAATGTGTGATAAAGACGCAGGGTAATGTCCGCATCTTCGGCGGCGTAATCACAGGCTTTGTCCAGCGGGACCAGATCAAAGGTAATCTGGTTTTTTCCCTTGCCTGCGACCTCTTCATATTTAATCGGGGCGTGGCCGAAATATTGTGCCGACAGATTGTCCATGCTGTGGCTGCGGGATGATCCGTCCAGCACGTAAGAGATTAAAAGCGTGTCATCAATCGGGAAGACTTCAACCCCGTGCTTGTAAAACATCTGCCAGTCATATTTGGCATTATGCGCAATCTTGATTACGGCTTTGTCTTCGAGCAAAGGTTTTAACAGTGCCAGTGCTTTGTCTTTGTCGATTTGTTTGATCTCGTCTGCGCCGTCATCCATATCGAACAGGTCTTTTTTCGGCATGTTATGCGCCAGCGGAATATAGGCCGCTTTACCGATTTCGTAACTCAGTGAAATACCGACCAGTGTTGCTTTGCGCGGTGTCAGGTTTGTTGTTTCTGTATCGATACAAGCCGTACCGGATTGAAAGCAAGCATCAATCCATTGCTGTAACGTGGCTTCATCCTGAATGAGTGTGTATTCATTTTTGCTGATGGGTTGCAGTGTTTGTGCATCTGCATCCGTCGCCGTTGTGTCATCATCCGTGATATCGCCGGTTTCGATATCCGGTGAGGCTTTGACGCGGGCGAGAATGGAGTTGAATCCCTGATCTTTCAAGAATTGCGCCAGCTTGGGGGACCCCATATCGCGGGCCTTGAATTTTTCGAGCGGGACATTGACATCAACATGTTTATCCAGCGTCACAAGCTGTTTTGAAATACGCGCATCGTCAGCATGGTCGATGAGCTTTTCGCGGCGTTTGGGTTGCGGAATTTCGTCGGCGCGGTCCAGCAGTTCTTCGAGCGTGCCGAATTCTTCCAAGAGCTGGACGGCGGTCTTGATGCCGATACCGGGCACGCCCGGTACATTATCGACCGAGTCACCCGCCAGTGCCTGAATATCAATGACCTTTTCCGGCGGCGCGCCGAATTTTTCAACCACGCCGTCGCGGCCGATATATTGCCCTTTGATCGGATCGTACAGACGGATATCGTCGGTAACCAGCTGCATCAAATCTTTGTCTGTGCCGACAATGGTGACTTTCTTCCCCTGTTCGACGGCAATCCGTGCATAAGTTGCAATCAGGTCGTCTGCTTCGTACCCGTCCATTTCAATGGCGGGAATGTCAAAGGCTTTGGTCGCTTCGCGGATCAGGCCGAATTGCGGTTTCAAATCTTCGGGCGTATCGTCGCGGTTGGCTTTGTATTCTTCGTAAATATCATTGCGGAAATTCTTGCGCGCAGCATCGAAAATGACGGCAATATACGGCGCGTGCAAATCGTTCAGCAGCTTCATCAGCATATTGGTGAAACCCATCACCGCGCCGACGGGCACGCCTTTCGGATTGGTCAGTGTTTGCGGCACGGCATAATATGCGCGAAAGATATAGCCCGATCCGTCCACCAGAAACAGCTCGTCCTCGGCAACATCGTTGCGGGTGTCTTGGGTCTTGTCGGTGTTCGCGGAAGTGTCCGTGGCGTTCTTGGTCATCGTCGGGCCTGTGTTCTTTTGTCAGAATGCAATGATGATGAAACATTGCACGGGCAAAGTCCAGAACTGTGGGCGCGCTGTCCACGTCTAAACGGCGCGTGCGTGTCAGATGCCGTGCACATAAGATCGGGAAAATAAAAGCTTGCAATCACACATGTTGCTATGCAGTATAAACCCTATGACAATGACGTTTGAAAATCAGACAACAGCTTTCGCCAGCGCATCCATGATGATGTGCCGCATGTGCTGTGTGCGTTGTCCCTGACGGGGACAGATGATTTTCGGCGGCTGCGCAGCCACATAAGCGCAGAATTTTTTCTTATATATGATAATTTATTGCGGTTTAAAAACCGCAACGGCATGTCGTTCGAAACAAAGCTGTTTAAAGCGGACATGTCTTTGCGGACCGAACCATATAGGCGGGAGCTTAAAAGCGTATGAGTGATTTAAAAGATGACCAGAAAACAAGCGAGTTGAAACAGGGATTCAATGGAACGGCCCATGAAAAAGGGCCGCAGAAAACGCATAAAAAACATGAGACACCGGACCGTGATTTGCACGCGCTGGTGGATCAGTTGAACGATAAATATAAACATCTTGAAGGCGAAGATCTGGTCCGTGCGTTTGTGCGTGACGGTATCTTCGGTGATCGCATTGCGCTGCAATCATCGTTCGGGGCGGAAGCGGCGCTGCTTTTGGATATTGTGGCGAATGTAAAGCCCGATCTGCCTGTATTGTTCAATGATACGTTGTTGCATTTTGATGAAACCATTCATTATCGCGATACGTTGATTGAACAGTTGGGCCTGACGAATGTCATATCGCTGAAGCCCGCCTCATATGACCTTGCCGGTCTTGATCCGCATAATGATATTCACACAGAATCCAAAGAAAAGCGCGATTTGTGCTGTCATTTCCGCAAAGTAGCGCCGATGGCGCGAGCCACCGCAGGGTATGATGCGTTGATCAACGGACGGAAAAAAGCACATGGCGGCAAACGGCAGACACTGGATTTGTTCAGTCTGGAAGGCGGTAAAATAAAAATACAGCCGCTGATCCATTGGGATGAAGACCGCATTGATGCGGAATTCAAGGCGCGTGGCCTGCCAAAACATCCGCTGGTTGCCGAAGGATATCTGTCAATCGGTTGCCGTCCTGAACAATGCACAACACGTGGCAAGGGGCGCGAAGGCCGCTGGGCACAGGATGGCGCGGGAAAAACAGAGTGTAAATTACATTTTGGCGATAATGATTTCCAGATTTAGCCGCGCATAGGATGTTTGCCGGTGCTGTCACGTGGCAGAGGGAAGAGTGGGCAGACGCGGCGCAGCGTAGAAAATCTTATGCGGAAGAATGGGCAGAGGTCACGATGTGATCTGGCTCATCCCGTTAATGGCAAACAGGGCAATGGCAGCCGCATTTGAAACGTTCAGGCTCTGGATCGCGCCTTGTGTTGGCAGGCGCAGGCGGATTTCGCACTGGTCTTTGATTTTCGGACGCAAACCTTTGCCTTCGGCACCGAGGCAGAGGACCACTTTCATCGGGATATCGGCATCGGCAAAAGAATTTTCGGCATGTTCATCCATTGCCAGACCGAAATAACCGGCATCCTGCAATGTGTTGATGGCACGGCTGAGATTAATTTCATAGGCCACGGGAATATGATCTGCCGCGCCGCAGGCGGTCTTGGCCAGAACACCGGTTAATTGCGGGGCGTGTTTACGCTGCATGACGATGCCGTCTGCACCGAATGCGGCGGCCGACCGTAAAATTGCGCCGACATTATGCGGGTCTGTGACCTGATCCAATACAATGATGGTCGCGCTTTGTTTCGTGTGTGTGCGGGAGACAAGCTCTTGCACGGAAATTTCCGGTAAATGTTCGGCGTTAATCGCGATTCCCTGATGCACGCCGCCGCCCGTGATTTTATCAATGGCGCCTTTCTCATAGATTTCAGGACCGGGGCGCTTGATGTTTTGGGCTTCGGCTTGCGCAAGAATGTCTTTGAATCCGTCGAGCGCATTTTCCGTGATATAAAGATTTTTAATATCGCGGTCCGGATTAAGCCAGGCTTCGCGCACGGCATGCAGACCGAATAAAACCGCATTACTGCTGGTGTCCGGCTTTTGAATTGCGCGCTGTTTTCTGCCGCGCGGCTTGCCGTCCTGCTGCCTGGCATGGTTCGGCTTTTTGCCCTGATGGGGCCTTTTATGTGTCGGGTTCTTTGTCATGTCATTTATCCTGTGACCATCATATGCCACAATTTTCTGAACTTGAACACATCTTTATCTTGACAAGCGGGTCAAAATGCTTTTTTTTCAGGGGCGCTTCTGATGTGGAGGAGTGGCAGAGCGGTCAAATGCACCTGACTGTAAATCAGGCACCTTCGGGTTACGTTGGTTCAAATCCAGCCTCCTCCACCATTTTACTTTTCCCGACATTGTGCTTTGGATATTTGTTCGTCGTTACGCTGACGGTCTGAAAGAAATCTTGTTATGTTTTTGGTGTTATGTTAATACAGGTGAATTGCATGACGAGGGAGGCAGTTTGATGAGTTATATCTTTATGGATTTGTTTTTGGATCGGGATGAGCTCAAACGGGCTTTTGAAAAAGCTGCGGCTAATGATCGGCAATATCTTATTCATTTCGGGACGAGTTCGAATGATTTTGCCAGTGTATGCGACGAACATATAGCCGAAGCGAATGATGATAATCTAAAAGGCGTTATCAGACAGAAGTATTCCGATTATGAAAATCTGCGTGTCATTAATGTGTATGACACAAGTAAAGATTTTGACAATGCTGTGATGGCACAACAGCCTGATATCATTGCGAAAGAGATGGCAGCACTCAAGCATGAAAGTGCGATGTCTGCGCGTCCGTGGTGGAAAGTGCTGTTTAATATCAATCCTTGAATATCAACGTCCTTCTGTGTCCACGCATGTTCTCTCCACTTCTCCCCTAGCATGCGTTGACGGTTTGATGTCTTACGCGAATAGATGTTCCCTTTTTATCCGTAAGTGTTATGATGGGGCATCTATTTTATGGTGTTCAGAATATTTTCAGAAAGAAGAGTGAAGATGCGGCGCGGGATTGTTTTAGGCGTGATGATATGCGTGCTGTGCGTGGTGGCGGCGTGTGTGCCGCAGGAGCGTAAGATCGGCACATCGCGTGCTGGTACGTTTGGCAAAACGCCGGATATGTCTGTTTTCTATTTTCATTGTGATCAGGTGCGGATCGTTTTTTCGATTGATGACGCTGATGAGCGCGGTTATATGCGTGTCTTTAACAAGGAGACGGGGTTTGATATGTCTTATGCGGTCGAGCGCACTGTCACAGCCTCCGGCGCGAAATACAGAAATCCGGACAATGCGACGACATATCTATGGAATAAAGGCAACAAAGCGACAGTCAGTATTGAGGGCGCGATATTGCCGCCATGTAGGCAAATAACCAAGTGACGTGCCGTTATATCAAGGCCATCATGCCAGACGTTATATCGGGCGTTATATTAGGATTGTGAAATAAAAAACAAAAATAGCTTGCAGTTTGTTTGTGAACGGCGTTAAAAGACCTCCGACAAAATAATCATACAGAAAAGAGAATATCATGGAGCTTACGATCACATCGGCTCTGGCGCTGTTTACATTGATTATCCTATCGACGTTCGTTTATTTCATCGCCCGTCGTTTGAAAGCGCCCTACACGGTTTTATTGGTTCTGGTCGGTCTTTTGCTGGTGCCTGTGGCAAATGCCCCGTATGTCGGGTCGGTGCTCGGTTTTATCGATGATATGGTGCTCACGCCCGAGCTTCTGTTCTTTATCTTCCTGCCGATTTTGATTTTTGAATCCGGTTTTAATATGAGTTTGCGCAAAATGCTCGATAGCGCGTGGACCATTTCTTTTATGGCGATTGGTGTGATGTCGCTGTCTGTGCTGACGGTTGCGACGCTGGTCTATTTTATTTTGCCGCTGATCGGTATTCAGATTCCGTTTATTGTGGCGCTGTTGTTCGGGGCGATTATTTCGCCGACCGATCCGGTCGCCGCGTTGTCCATGTTCAAAGAACTGGGCGTGCCGCGTAAACTGGCGCTGATTTTCGAGGGCGAGAGTCTGTTCAATGACGGGACGGCAATGGCCCTGTTTTTGGTGATTTTGTCGATTGCGATGGAAGGGTTCCACGGCACGGAAACGGTTGTACACGGCGTGCTGGACTTCTTTGTTATGATTGTGCTGGGGGTCGTGCTTGGCCTTGTGATGGCGGCGATCTTTTCGCGTATTGTGCGCTTTGCCAAAAGCAATGAATTCGTGACGGTGACGCTCTTGCTGGTGTCGGCGCATCTGGTCTTTGTGTCGGCTGAGTTAATCAATGAATCCGGCGTGGTGCATGTATCGTCCATTATTGCGGCGACGATTTCCTCGCTGTTTCTCGGCAATTATGCCCGCCATGCCTTATCACCGAAAATGGATGATTATATCGATAAGGTGATTGAACATGTGGCGTTTGTGGCGAACTCGCTCGTCTTCCTGATGGCAGGGCTTTTATTCGCAAGTTCCGGCATTGATTTCGGTGAATTATGGCTGCCTGTGCTTGTGACCATCGGCATTGTGGCGCTGGCGCGTATGTTTGCGGTCTATGCGATTTTGACACCGCTTGGCTGGATGAAACTGGAAGCGCCCATTCCGCCGGCGTGGAAAAATCTGTTGGCATGGGCCAGCTTGCGTGGCGCGCTATCCATTATTATCGTCTTGCTGATTCCCGAAGATTTCACAGTGCCGGGATGGGATTATATCCATGCGCCGCATGACTTCCTGCTGGCGATGACCATTGGCTGTATTCTGGCAACATTGTTTGTCAAAGCGCCGCTGATCAAGCCGTTGATGCAATGGAGCAAGATTAACAATAATACGCCGCTGAAAATGGCGCATGAAGCGGATTTGGGAATTTATTATCTGCTGGCGGCGCAAACACGGCTGCGTACCTATACAAGCAAAGGGTTCCTGAGTCCCGACCAGTACCAAATTCTGGCAGATCAGTTGAATCAAAGATTGCAGCAGGCCGAAGAAAACCGTCTGGCGCTTGTCGAAAAATACGGCCGTAAAGTGTTCGACCAATCGCTGCATTTGACGATGGTACATGCCGAACTGGCGGCAGTGAAACGTTTGTTCATCAATGAAGAGCTGAGCGAGGGGACATACCGTATCATCACCAGCAAGTTGAACCTGCAACAGGAAAAAATCGAAAAAGCCCAGCATGATGCGATTGACCCGAAACAATATACAGACCGCAAAGACATCTTTGACCGTATGGTGCAACTGATTCTGACACCATTTCATAAAAATCGCGGCCGGACATCACCTGTGACATTGCTGGAATATTACCGCGCGCAGATGATTATGGCCCGCAAGGCGGTGCGCACGGTTGAGCATATGCAGACAGAACACAAACATCCTGTGTTCCTGCCGGAAACATATAAGGAAGTCGGTGCGCTTTATAAACGTTACAAGAAAGGGTCTGCGGCGAAGGCCAATAATCTGATCAAGGAACACCGCGAAGAGCTGACACCGCATATTCACCGTATGGCGCTGCGTTCTTTGTCGGTATCAGGGAGCCGGGCGCTGGAATATCTGCGTGAAAACGGGTTGCTTGACGAGGAAACCGAGCATGACATCCTTGAAGATAATCACTTCAACGAAGATGATATTCTGAATGTGATCGAAGGCGAAAAAATCGCCCTGTTCAAGTAATGATACGAGTCATGAATTAAGTGATAACCGGATACGATTTTTCGTTTTCTGATTGTTTTTTGTGCCGTTTCTGGCGCGATTATTTCTGGAATTGATCAAAAGCGCGCAAGGCATCAGCCGCATACATCAGGGCCGGACCGCCGCCCATATAAACGCACATGGCCATCACTTCGGCGATTTCTTCTTTGGTCGCGCCTAATCTGTGCAGGGCTTTTGCATGAAAACCGATACAGCCGTCACAATGTTGTGTCACACCGATGGCAAGGGCGATCAGTTCTTTGGTTTTTTCATCCAGCGCGCCGTCCTTGAGTGCGGATTTCGCAAGCGTTGAAAAGCCGCCCATCGCATCGGGGGCATGTTCACGCAATTGCGCCATATAATCAGAGATATTTTCGGTGATGTTTTTGTAATCTTTATATTGTTCTGTCATGAGTGTGTCCTCCTAGACTTTTTTAACGAATTCTGATTTTAACTGCATCGCGCCGATGCCCGGGATTTTGCAATCAATGTCATGATCGCCATCGACAAGACGTATATTTTTGACCTTTGTGCCGACTTTAACCACGGAAGACGAACCGCGGACTTTCAAATCTTTGATCACTGTGACCGTGTCGCCGTCTTGTAAAATCTGTCCGTTTGCATCTGTAATGACGTTATTATCGCCGTCATTGTTGTCGTCCAGCGGCCCTGCATATTTATGCCATTCATACCCGCAAACGGGGCATGTGATCATGTCTTGTACTTCGTATGTATATTCCGATCCGCATTGGATGCATGGGGGTGTATCGCTCATGGGCGCTGTCTTTCTTGGCTGGAGAGTATGTTCTTTTTAAATTACAAGCCGTGCAGGTATTTGCCAAGCGAAAAAATATTGCTGTAATTATGTGAAAAGACTTGATTTTGTGTGTAAAATATGTCATAAAAATAGACATAAAACACAATTTATTGTTTTTGGTGCGTGCTTGATGAAAAGTGCGGCGCGTAACGAAGAGTAAAAATACAAATATAGGAGGGCCGTACAAACACATGGCAACACTGACAGATATTCACAACATAAAAGCATTAGACGCAGTCATTCTATCCGGTGGGGATCAGGATGCGGTGATCAATGCGATATCGGGCGATACACTGGATATGAGCTTTATGGCTTTTATTCCGGGGGTTATTCTTGAAATGGATTTGCCTGACAGTCTGGAAGGTGGTCATGTGCCGCATGATGTACGGCTTGAATTTCTGCAACGTCTGACCGATAACCGCTTTGTGGCGCAAATGTCGGCAGAAGACGCGAAAGAAGCGATGCTCTATGGTCTTGAACCGAAACTGGCATATCACCTTCAAACGGCACAGGCCGCGCTCGGGTTTGAGCCAGGACAATCTATTGATCTGGAACAGGCGCATACTCTGCGCGATTATCTTGACCGGCACTGTAAACCTGCGGCAGATCATACGCAGGCCACCTCCGGCGCGGCCGCATACGCAGCGCCTAGTCCGGGGTAATTGTTTTTCGGGGCATAGGGTTATTCATAGGACTGCCGGATCATATTCTTTGTTCGGCGGTTTTTCCGAAATTTATTTGATGATTGCGGGCGGTTTTGTTTTATACTGTGCGCAGACATTG
This sequence comes from Alphaproteobacteria bacterium, assembly GCA_030750865.1. Taxonomy (GTDB): domain Bacteria; phylum Pseudomonadota; class Alphaproteobacteria; order Micavibrionales; family Micavibrionaceae; genus JASMHE01. The sequence goes on along the minus strand of JASMHE010000007.1, from coordinate 3,077 downwards.
TAATGAAGCGCTTATCAGAAAACCGCCCCGTAAGAAAAACGCACAGTAAGAAAAACGTTATGACTAAAAACGCATATCTGACGATTGATGACTCGCCGTCACCGCATACCAAAGCCCTGCTGTCTGCATTGACGGCAATGGATGTGCCTGCGCTGTTATATGTGCGGGGCGATCATCTCGCAAATGATATGGATGCGATTATCCATGCGATTGAACGGGGATTTGCTGTGGCCAACCATAATTATTCGCACAGACGGGCCTCTGATTTATCTTACGAAGAATGCATCGCAGAAATCATCAAGACAGAGAAATTGATTGATGAAGCGTATCGGCGAGCGAACACGCAGCGGACCGGGAAATATTTCAGGTTCCCGCATGTTGATCGCGGGGCAGGGGGCTGGATTGTTGATTATGATGCGGCAGGCACACATGGCGATGTGTTGAAATCCCTGTTTACAGATGGTTTGAATATTACGCTCTCGCCGCCGTCGGAAGCGGATATTGCCAAGAAACAGGCTTTGCAGCATTTCCTGAAGACCGAAGGGTTTACCGTGCCGTTTCGCGGCGTTACCTTGCCGTGGTACGCCCAGACCGAAATGGCCGAGGCCTATGATTGTCTTTACACATTTTCCAATAGTGATTGGATGTTAACGCAGCGTCATCTGGCGCGTGACTGGCCGTATAAAACAATCGATGATCTGAAGCGCAAGATTGACGATGATCCGTGGCTGCATGATGAAAACAGCACGCATATTATTTTGGCTCACGATCAGCCGGAAATACAGGATGTTACGCTTGCAACCGTGCGTCATATGACGCATAAAGGATTCACATTTTTATCCGTTTGACGCACACGCGTCACGCAATAAACGTAAGTAAAGTGAAAGAGTATCAATGACACAAGACACGCCTTATACCGTTTCTATTATTGCTGATTATGGTCCGCTGTCCGATATGGCGTTTGCGGAAGTAACGCAGAATATTTACAAACAGCTTGAGGGGTTGCCCCTGCGTGAAAACGAATATTCCGTGCCGCCGTTTGATACGGTGCAGACGGGATTTATGCTGGCGCAGACGGCGATCAATAGTGAGCTTGGCGATAAACATTTTTTCTTTGTGAATACAGCGCCGCGCCATGACGATGCCGCGCCGCGTGCGAACTCGGCAGGGGAAAAGCTGGTATTCATGGAACTGCATAACGGCGTGCGCATCATCGCCGTGAATAGCGGATATTCACTGTCTTTTGTCAAGGAAGCGGCAAAACGGACACAGGTTGTTGAAATTTCGAACGAAGGATCGCAATTCCGCTCGCGCGATTTTTATCCCAAAGCGCTGGGCGCCGTGGTGCGGGGGGATGAGTCAATCTTGCTGGATAAAGAGCCCGTGATTGCCGATATGCCCGAAGATGTTGTCGGTTTTGTCGATGGGTACGGGAATTTGAAATGCACGATTGATCCCGCGCGGATCGATCAATATATGGGGCAGTTTGTCGGTATCGAAATGAATGGCTGTAAGCATTTTGTGAAGGTCGGACAATCGATTTTTGATGTGCCTGACGGGTATCTCTGTATGGCGTGCGGCAGTTCCGGCTGGCCGTTACCGGGCGGTGGCCGCCGCGGCTTTGTGGAAATTGTCCGCCGTAGTGGCAGTGCCTTTGAAGATTTTGGAAAACCGCGTGGCGGCACACAGATCAAAATGACATCATTGTAATTTCGTTTTCGTGCTTGATTTTATATGCCGAAGCCATTACAAGATGTAGGCAGATTTTGAAAATCGCGGGTGTAGCTTAATGGTAAAGCCCTAGCCTTCCAAGCTAGTTATGAGGGTTCGATTCCCTTCACCCGCTCCATTTTATCGGCAATCAAAAAACAAGAATAAAGACAGGGATTGGCCATGAGCAGGAAAGTCGCAAATATTCTCTATGGTTTATCCTCCCTTGCAACGGCGCCGATGACGCCGCGCTTGCGCTTGAAAACAAAAGCGGGTCTGGTTGCCAAAATGCAACGCGATTTAACCGATCGTGTTGAAACGCCGCAAGGCACGCTTTCCCTTTTTACCTCACGCAGCAGTAACATTGCCGCCGCCGTTTCCGGCTTTCTGACGGATGAACCGGAAACACTGGCGTGGATTGATTCTATGCAGGCTGGCGAGACATTCTGGGATATTGGCGCAAATATCGGTCTGTACAGTCTTTATGCCGGATTGCGCGGTGATTTGACCGTGTACGGGTTTGAGCCAAGCGCGCTGAATTACGGCCTGATGGCCGAACATATCGTACAAAACAAGCTGGATAAGAATGTCAGTGCGTTATGTGTGGCGTTCGGTGCGGAAACGGGCTTGTTGAAATTATACGGCGCGTCTGCGGATGTCGGTCATGCCAGTAATACGGTCGGGTCAGCCGAAAACCAGTTCGGCACGTTTGATGCCCAATATGAACAAATGGTACCTGTCTATACCGTTGATGATTTCTGCGCGGCGTTCAATGTTGATGTGCCAGATCATGTCAAACTGGATGTTGACGGTCTGGAAGCCGACATTCTGCGCGGCGGGGTAAAGACATTGTCCCGCATCCGGTCTTTGATGATTGAAGTCGAAGGTGACCGCGCGCGGCAAGATGAAATTCTGGAGCTTATCCGGCAAGCGGGTCTTGTTGAAAAGCAGACCGACAATCAGGGGCCAAAAGCCAGAAACCGTCTTTTCGTCAGAGCATAGTCCTGTTTGCGGGTCCGAAGGGCGGAAAAATACAACATTTTCGTTGATATAAAAGGGCTGTAAAACAAAAAAGCCATTGACAGAGCGCGTTATTTTTCCTAAATCACAGTGCAAAGGTTTTGCGGTGTTATGCCGTGGAAACGAAAGCTTTGGCCAGAAGCTTCCATTGAAATGGGCTGGCATAACATTGAAAATGAACTATTCAACTTTAAGAGGACTTTGATAATGAGTAAGGAAAAGTTTGAGCGGAACAAGCCGCACGCGAATATCGGAACAGTTGGTCACGTTGACCACGGTAAGACGACGTTGACAGCGGCGATCACGAAATATTTTGGTGATTTCCAGGACTACGCGATGATTGATAA
>JASMHE010000006.1 GCA_030750865.1 Alphaproteobacteria bacterium | reverse complement strand
TCTAACAATAGTTTCATTTTCTTTAATTATATGGGAATGGTAGCGTTCTAATTCACCCTGTTGAAGGAGTAAATCCAAATCTTTAAATGTTCTAGTTTTAAGATATTCCTGTTTGTGTTTATATCTTAATTTCCCATCAACATTTTGATGTGGAATTGTATAACACAATTTGATTGTTCCCGAAATAGTATTTCTATCCAAAGCATAAGTCCATTTAGGTTCTACCAACCTAAATTTCTTCTTCTTTTTGGGATATTCCTTTTTAAAAGTATCCCATTTCTTTTGATGTATCTTTGTAAATTTCATTAGAATTAAATTAAACACATAAACAACATTATAGCCACAACCTAAATCAAATATGACCACGGATTTCAACATTAGAATTTACACAACATTTTCATTACTAAACAACAATAATATGTTTAGAAATATGTTTAGAAATATGTTGTATAGTATAGTATCTCGTTGGTAAATTTAGATATAAGATACAAATGTTATTTCATTCGTAATGCGTGGGTCGGAGGTTCAAATCCTCTCAACGGCACCATTTTCTTTTGTTTCCGCGCGTGTTTCTGATTATCTGTCTGATTGTGTGTCTAATTGTGCGTATCAGGGGCCGAGAAAATTTCTTCTAATGCTTTTTCAACATGGATTTTTGTTGTGTCGAATAAGGGAGCGGCAGAGTCGCTCTGGTCAATCAACATTGTAATTTCCGTACAGCCCATAATCACACCTTCCGCGCCTTGATCTATCAGTTGTGCGATGATCTCGCGATAGGCCTGTCTTGAGGTGTCTGTGACTTTGCCGTGGCACAGTTCATCATAAATGATGTTGTTCACACTGTTTCTGCCGTTATCATCGGGAACAATAACGTCCAGTCCTTTGCGTTCCAGTCGTCCTTTGTAAAAATCAAGCTCCATTGTGTAGCGTGTGCCGAGTAAACCGATTTTTTTGATTCCCTGTTCGATAATCTTATGCGCCGTTGCATCGGCCAGATGAAGAAAAGGAATAGAGATGGCGGATTCGATTTGATCGGCCATTTTGTGCATGGTGTTGGTGGCGAGAATAATAAAATCCGCGCCCGCTTTTTCCAGCGCGGCGGCTTCTGCGGCTAAGAGCCGGCCTTGCGTTTCCCAGTCACCTTTTTCTTTCAGTGCGACGAATTGCCCGAAATCGACGGACGATAACAGGATTTTGGCGCTGTGGTGTCCGCCTAAATGTTGCCGGACACCATCGTTTAGCCATTGATAGTACTTGATTGTCGATTCAGGCGATAATCCGCCAAGAATGCCTACTGTTTTCATTGTTCTTCCCTTAAGGGGTTAAGGGGAGGCGCTTATTTTAAAGCGCCGGATACGGCAATCAGGCGGTCAATAATCGATGAGAGCATGTCTTTCGCCGCGTCATCGGTGAGCTGGCCGTCATCATCGAACTTGCCGTAGGCTGAGGGGATGCTCAGTTGCTGGGGCAAGACCATGACATTGATGTTTTCCAGCAGCATCCGCAGCGGAACAAGACCGCGCAGGCCGCCAAAACCGCCCGGTGATGCGCCTGCGATGGCCGCAACTTTGCCGTTAAAGGCCAGAAGTGGCTGTTCGTCATCGCTTTCTTTGCGGGAAATCCAGTCGATCGTATTTTTCAATAGCGGCGAGAATGAGCTGTTATATTCCGGCGAGGCGATGAAGACCGCATCGTGATCGGCAAACAATTTTTTGAATGTCTTGGCGTTTTCCGGCAAGCCGTGCGCATCTTCTTCGTCGCCGTCATAGATGGGCATCGGGTAATCGCGTAAATCAACAAAGGTCGCATCGGCCCCTTTTTCTTTGGCGATGTCATAGGCTTGTTTTGCCAGCTTTTTATTAACGGAATCGTCACGGGCGCTGCCTGCAAAAAATAAAATCTTGGCACTCATCGAAATCATATCCTTTATCTGTTGTTGCGTGTTTTAGGGTTTTCGGTTTTGGTTTTTGATTATGCTGCTTTGTCTTTTTGTTTCATATCGAAAAGCAGAATTTCTGCATGATCTGCGTTTGATAATATGATGTTCTCGTCACAAATGGCAATGCCGTCACCTTCTTTGAGAGGGTCGCCATTGACGGTTAACGTGCCGCGTGCGACCTGAATCCATGCGCTGCGGCCGTTTTGAAGTGTGTGGGTTAAATCTTTTTCACCTGTCAGGACGGACACATAAATGTTGATATCCTGATGAATGCGGAGTGATCCGTTCGTGCCATCCGGTGAGACAGCCAGCTTCAGGGTGTCTGTCTTTTCGTCCGGCGCGAAGGCTTTTTGTTCATAGCTTGGCTTGATATGCTGTTTTTCCGGCAAGAACCAGATTTGCAGAAGGCGCGTTGTTTGATCGTCCAGCGGATTAAATTCGCTGTGCTTTATGCCTGATCCGGCGCTCATGCGCTGGAATTCACCGGCTTTGATGACGGAGCCGTTGCCGAGTGAATCGCGATGCTCCAGTGCGCCCTCTAGGATGTATGAGACAATCTCCATATTGCGGTGGGGGTGCATGCCGAACCCTTTGGTCGGTGCGATATCATCGTCATTAATGACGCGTAATGTTTCAAACCCCATATGGTCGGGGTCATGATAATCACCAAAAGAAAAGCTGTGGCGGCTTTGTAGCCAGCCCAGATCAGCGGTTCCTCTGTCTTCGGCTTTGCGGATGGTGCGCATTTTTTATCCTGCTTTCGTGTCGTTATCACTATTTATGGATGTAGAATGAATGCGCGTAAAGTAAAGGTGGGGGCGGTTGCGTTCTGTCTGTGTCGCGGGGCGAGGCGGTTTAGCCTTTGAACATGCGGCCGAGTATTTTTCGGATGATCCATCCGGCCACGGGCAAGCGCAGGTAAAATTGCAGGCCTGAATCCCAGTGGTCGATATGACTCATCACTTTGCCTGTGGGTGAAAAGGCGACTTCGCTGATGCCCTGAAACGTCCATTGGCGTTTTTTGCCTTTGGGGATGACGGTTGCGATCCACCGCATGTAAACGGTTTGTTCGTCTTGGCCGACGGCGGTGTCGGTGATGTTTATTTTTGTTTTCTCGATTTTTGAAAAAAGCTGCGTGGCCATTTGTTCGAATGCGTCCGTACCGTGCGTATCAAAGAACGGGCCGGTATAGCGCAGAGACGGATCGGCTATTTTCTCGATCAATCGTATCGAACGGGGACTGAGTTTCTGCCAGTAGGAAGTGTAGTCTTCGATCGGCGCGCTTAAGCGTGGAGGGATGGTCATGTGAAAATCTTTTGTTTTTCTGTTCTGCGGATAAAAAGAAGTCTGTTAAAATGCATGTTTAATATACATCAAGATATCAACATAAGGGTAACGGATTGTGAAGTTTAAATTCAAAAGAAAGATGGCCTACCGTTCACGCCATGCACCGGGCACGGCACCGGGGACGCTGAGTGTGTCAAAGGATGCCAAGCCGTCAACGATATCAATCATGGGGTACGGGCCAGATGATGTTGAAGAGGTCGATGATATCAGCGTGTCGGATATTGCGGTCTATCAAAAGAAGTGGCCGCTTGTCTGGGTGAATATCAATGGCCTCGGGTCGCTTGATATTCTGGAAGAAATCGGCGCGCATTTTGATATTCACCGTCTGGCGCTGGAAGATGTGTTGAATGTGCGTCACCGTCCGAAGATTGAATCCTTTAAAGATACGGCGTTTCTGATTATGCGGATGGCGCGCATGGATGGAAGAGAGCTTGATGTCGAACAGGTCAGCTTGTTTGTCGGCAAGAATTTTGTGCTGACGATCCAAGAGCGCGCGGGCGATTGTTTTGATCCTGTGCGGGATCGTATTCGCAAGGGTGCGGGGCGCCGCATTCGGGAGGCAAAGCCCGATTATCTGGGTTATGCCTTGATGGATGCGGTGATTGACGGGTTTTTCCCGCTGCTGGAACAATATGATCAAGCGCTGGATGAGATGGAAGAGGTGATTTTTAGTTCCCCCAGCGAAGATATGTTATCGCACGCCCATGATCTGAAAAAAGAGATCCGTTTGATCCGGCAGGCCGCGTGGCCGCTGCGGGAAGTTGTGAACGGCTATGCGGACGAGGTTGATTTGGTGTCTGATGATATGGCGCCGTTCATACGGGATTGTTACGATCATATCGTTCAGATCATCGATTTGCTGGAAAGTCACCGCGAGCGTAGCGCCAGTTTGATCGATATGTATCTTTCGAGCCTAAGCCACCGTATGAACGAGGTGATGAAGGTGCTGACGATCATCGCCACCATCTTTATCCCGCTCGGGTTTATCGCAGGGCTGTACGGGATGAACTTTAACCCCGAAATATCGCGGTGGAATATGCCGGAAACACAGTGGATGTACGGGTATCCGTTTGCTATCGGATTGATGGTCGCGTGTTTTGTCGGCTTTCTATTATATTTCAAGCGTAAGGACTGGCTATAAAGAGCTGTTGTTGTCGCGTGATACGGTGCGATGCGATAGCATGGCATGGCGTGGCAGCATATAATCTTTTCATGCCGCGCGCAGGGGTAGGCGCATTGGCGCGCGCATCCTCGTGCCTGTCGCTCTATTGTGCGGGCCTTATTGCGGGGGGTGATGTGCGGTGTTAATTAATCGTCGTCTTTTTTGCGGAACTGGTCCAGTGATACGACTTCACCTTTTTTCTCTTCCTTTTCGGCGTCGCTGCCGGAGGATGTCTCATCGACGTCATCCAGATCGAGGTCTTCGAGCGAGATGCCATCGAGTTCGTCCGGTGTTTCATCGGCAAGCGGCTGGAATTGCAAGGCGAAATTGACGGACGGGTCTGCGAAAATCGTGATCGCGTTCAATGGCACGACCAGTGCTTCGGGGACATTGTTAAAGGATAATGTGACGCCCATCTTTTCTGTATCAACAAACAGATCGTTGAACTGATATTGCAAGACAATGGTCATTTCACCGGGATAGCGTTCTTTTAGATAGTCCGGTATTTTTACGCCCGGAAAATCTGTCAAAAACGTGATGTAAAAATGGTGATCTCCCGGCAAGCCTTCGTCAATCACTTCTTCAATTGATTTCTTGACGACGCCGCGCAGGGCATTTTCAACCAGTTTGTCGTATCTTAGAATATCTTGTTCGTCTGTCATGTCTGTCATTCTGTACGGATAGGGTGGGTTGGTCAACCGGAATAATATTTCGGTATATAATGTATGTTCAGGACTTTACGCTCTATGATTCGCATATTCCCTTGTTAAAAATCCAGAGCAGACTCATTTTTATCGATGATAATACTGTGGAAAAGTATCGGGATAAAAGAAAATGGGCCAGTTCTGTTGCGAGGCCGGCCCACGCCCCACCTAGCAAGCATTAGATGCTAGGGATTACGTTGTGTACGCTTAAGCGGCAATAGCGATTGCGCCATTGTCGTTAGCTGCTACACCAAATGCGAAATTATCATTTGCATTTATAACAATAGCCCGATAACGGCGGTACAATGCCGGATACAAGTAGCGCCTTTATTACGCAAGTCGATCCTGTTTCGGCCCCATGTTCTAAGACGCCCCGCGCGAAAACGGTTATGCGGGAAGTCTTAAATGGTGGAGCCGCCGGGTACTGCCCCCGGGTCCTAAACGCCTATTCCGCGTACAGTTTAGTATCATAGTCAGCTAAGCTGACACTTACATTATATAGGGTTTTGCGGCGTGTTTTCAATGAGAATCGCGATAAAAGGGCGGAAAAACCGCTATTTCTGCCGAAAATAGCGGATGAGGCCCATAAAATGCTGAAAATACATGAAAATCAGTTGAGGCGTGTCGGAAAAAAAGGAAGACGCATGTTGCGGCGCATATATTTGTCGCTGTCATAGGGGTGTGAGGGGTGTGAGGGGTGCTGTGGGCGCGTGGCACTGTGGGGGCCGTGCTGTGATGGTGCCTGGGTGGAAAGCGCGGTTTGAAAGCGGAGCGGGTAACAGAGACTTCAAAAGAGGTGTGAAAAAGCACTGAAAAAGAGGCTTAAAAAGAGAGTGGCCGATTTTTGAAAGTCTGCTAAGCTTTCCCGTGATGAATGAACGTGTCAAAACATTGCCGGCCGATATTACAAGCTATGACCTGTTAAAGGCCGCAGCTGTAGTCATTATGGTGATTGATCATCTGGGGTCGTATTTCTTTCCGGATGATTTGATGTTGCGCGCGGTCGGGCGGATCGGGTTTCCTGTCTGGTTCTTTTTGGTCGGGCATGCCTCGGGACGGAATATTCCGTTGAAACTGGCAGGGGGCGCGCTTGTGTTGGTTGCGGCGAATTTTGTGACCGGCATGCCGCTTTTTCCGTTGAATGCACTGGTGACAATTATCTTTATACGGCTTGCACTTGATAAAATGACGGCGATGGCATTTGCCACCGGTCAGGCGCAGGGTGCGGATCGGCCGCAAGATCAAGGCCAGAATATCTGGAAGCTATCCAGCCTGCTGGCCTTTGCGATTGTGCCGACATATATTGCGTTTGAATATGGCACGCTGGCGTTTATATTTGCGCTGTTCGGCTATGCGGTCCGGCACCTGCGGGAGCGGGATAACGGCAAGTTCATTACACGCTATATGGCGTTTGCGTTGGTGTTGTTTATTGTGGTGCAGGGCGTGTCGTACAGCTTTTCCCAGATCGAATTTATTGTGATGGCCGCCGGTACGGCGCTGGTGTGCCTGATTTTGTCCCAGTTCAAAGCGGCGACATATCCGCGTCTGACGTCGATTTGTCCGAAAATCGGAGTGTGGGGGGTGCAATTCCTCGGGCGGCGTACGCTTGAAATTTATGTTGTTCATTTGTTGCTGTTTAAGGGGCTGTGCCTTTATCTGGGATTGGACGGATATGGCTTGTTCGATCTGCAATGGATTGATTAGGGCAATTCGAAGGGGCAGAGTGACGGAAAAGTTGTTTTTTGCAGGAGAATCAGCGCGGTAATAAATCACCGCACACGCCATGTGAAAAAAGTCTAAAAAAAACGGTTCTAAAGGTCTTGCGCGGGGGTAATCCATATGCTAAACAAGCGCCAGTTAATGTAATTTGAGTAAAGAGGCTTTGTAAAACCGTGGCATCAACATTTTCACCAGTGAGTAGTGTTGCAAAACGCTATGCGGGATCACTTCTGGATATGGCTGAAGACAAGAAAATTGTCGACAAGGTCGAATCCGATATCGAAACTTTGAAAGCCATGATGCTCGAATCACAGGACCTTGTTGATGCATTGGTCACACCACTTGTTTCCCAAAAAGAAAAACAGGACGTTCTGCTGGCGCTTGCCAAGAAAGCCAAAATGCAGGGTTTGACATCGAATTTCCTCGGCGTGCTGGCCGATAATGGCCGCGTGTTCATGATCCGTGAAATTATTCGCGGGTTCGAACAAATGCTTCGCGAGCGGCGCGGACAGGTCGATGCGAATGTTGAATCTGCGGTGGCGCTGACACCCGCGCAAACAAAGAAATTACAGGAAGAGCTCTCGAAAGCGATGGGCTCTTCTGTTGCATTGAACGTTTCTGTCAATGAAGACCTGCTTGGCGGCATGGTTGTGACAGTCGGTTCGAAGATGATTGATGACTCTGTCCGTCGTAAGCTGGAACGCTTGCAACTGACAATGAGCACAGGAACAAAATAATTAATTTACCTAGAAAGCGAAAAAGGAAAAGCGAAGATGGAAATTAAAGCAGCTGAAATTTCAGAGGTTCTTAAAAAGCAGATTGCCGAATTCGGTGCGCAAGCCGATGTCGCAGAGATCGGGCAGGTTTTGTCCGTTGGTGACGGTGTTGCACGTGTTTACGGGCTTGATAATGTCCGTGCCGGTGAGATGGTTGAATTTCCTGGTGGCATCAAAGGGATGGCGTTGAACCTTGAAACAGACAATGTCGGTGTTGTTATTCTGGGTGAAGATAAATCGATTGGTGAAGGTGATATTGTCCGTCGTACGGGCGAAATCGTTCAGGTTCCTGTCGGGAAAGAACTTCTGGGCCGCGTTGTTGACGCGCTTGGTAATCCGATCGACGGCAAAGGTCCGCTGAAGACGAAAGAATCTCGCCTTGTAGAAGTGAAAGCGCCGGGCATTATTCCGCGTAAATCCGTTCACGAGCCGATGCAGTCCGGTATTAAAGCGATTGACGCGCTTGTCCCTGTTGGCCGCGGCCAGCGTGAATTGATCATTGGTGACCGTCAGACAGGGAAGACAGCTGTTGCGGTTGATACAATTATCAATCAGAAAAACTTCAACGGATCAAAAGATGAAAAAGAACATCTTTACTGCATTTATGTTGCTGTGGGCCAGAAGCGTTCAACAGTGGCACAGCTGGTGAAAGAACTGGAAGATCAGGGCGCGATGGAATATTCGATCGTTGTTGCTGCGACAGCATCCGATCCGGCACCAATGCAGTTCCTTGCCCCGTACACAGGGTGTGCGATGGGTGAATATTTCCGTGATAACGGCATGCATTCCCTGCTTGTTTATGATGATTTGTCCAAGCAAGCTGTGGCGTATCGCCAGATGTCACTTCTGCTGCGTCGTCCACCGGGCCGCGAAGCGTATCCGGGTGATGTTTTCTACATCCACTCACGCCTGCTGGAACGTGCGGCGAAAATGAGTGATGAGCACGGTGCAGGTTCCCTGACAGCGTTGCCGATCATTGAAACACAGGCCGGTGACGTGTCTGCGTACATTCCGACAAACGTGATCTCGATTACAGACGGTCAGATTTTCCTTGAAACAGATATGTTCTTCAAAGGTATCCGTCCGGCGATTCACGTTGGTCTGTCCGTTTCCCGTGTCGGGTCTGCGGCGCAGACAAAAGCGATGAAGCAGGTTGCCGGTAAGATTAAACTGGAACTGGCGCAATATCGTGAAATGGAAGCGTTTGCGCAATTTGCGTCCGACCTTGATGTTTCGACACAGAAGCTTCTGGCGCGCGGTGCACGTCTGACACAGGTTTTGAAACAGCCGCAATATAAGCCGCTTCCGGTTGAAGAGCAGGTCATTGTGATCTTTGCCGGTACACGTGGTTTCCTTGATGAAGTGCCTGTGAACGAGGTGTCTGATTATGAACAGCGTTTGCTGGTTGATATCCGCGCAAACGGCAAAGATATCCTGAAAGAAGTCCGTACGAAATTGGCCCTTGATAGTGATCTTGAAGAGAAAATCTCGAAATATCTCGATACATTCACGAAGGGTTACTCTGCATACAAAGATGCGGCGTAAGGGAATTTAATCAGGAGTTCAACGCAGATCGGTTGTTAAGATATGCCCAGTTTAAGAGACTACAGAGACAGAATTGCTTCGGTGAAATCGACACGTAAGATTACGTCGGCGATGAAAATGGTTGCGGCCAGCAAGCTGAAAAAAGCACAGGATAAGGCGGAAACAAGTCAGCCTTACGCAAAAGCCATGAGCGATATGATGGTCCGCATTGCCAAAGAACTTGTTATTGGCTCTGATGGTCCGGCATTGCTGGTCGGTACAGGCAAGCAAGATGTGCATCTGCTCGTTGTCGTATCAGCGGACCGCGGTCTGTGTGGCGGCTTTAATGCCAATATTATCCGCCGTGCGAATGCCCAGATCAAAGAGCTTGTTGACGAAGGCAAAGAAGTCAAACTGCTTTGCGTCGGCCGGAAAGCGTATGATGCATTCCGCCGGACACATAAAGATAAAATTCTTGATTACTTCACAGGATTGGGCGGCAAACAGGCTGTCTCTTTCAGTGAAGCCAATGAAGTGACCCAGACGATTCTGGATTATTTCAAGGGCGGTGAATTTGATGTGTGCACGGTGCTGTACAATGAATTCCAATCTGTTCTGACACAGCGTCCGATGGCACAGCAGCTTATCCCGTTCAGCATGACATTCGATGGCGATGATGCCGTGAATGATAATGACGGACTGGATGCTGATCTGATGTCTATGCCGTATGAGTTCGAGCCGTCGCAAGATGCAATTTTCGAACAGCTTTTGCCGAAAAATCTGGGTGTACAGGTCTTCCGCGCGCTGCTTGATAATGCGGCCGGTGAACAAGCAGCCCGTATGACGGCAATGGATAATGCAACGCGTAACGCAGGCGATCTGATCAAGGATCTGACGCTGAGATATAATCGTGCGCGTCAGGCTTATATTACGAAAGAATTGATTGAAATTATCAGTGGTGCGGAAGCGGTTTAGTCTTTGGCATTTGAGTGAAAAGAAAAGTTAAAAAGTAAGAAACCCAAAAAGGAAAAGAGAAAATGGCGAAATCAAAAGGTATCATCACACAGGTTCTTGGTGCTGTTGTTGACGTAAAATTCCCGAATGGCGATCTGCCGGCAATTCTGGATGCGCTTCACACAGACAATGAAGGCAAGACACTTGTGCTTGAAACAGCGCAGCACTTGGGTGAGAACACAGTGCGTTGTATCGCGATGGACACAACAGACGGTCTGGTGCGTGGCGCAGAAGTGACGGCAACAGGCGAAGCGATTACAGTGCCTGTCGGACCTGAAACACTTGGCCGTATTTTCGACGTGATCGGTGAGCCGATCGACGAAGGTAAAAAAGTAAAAACGAAAAAACGTTACCCGATCCACCGTTCGGCACCTGAATTTGTGGAACAAGCCACAGAAACAGAGCAGCTTGTGACGGGGATTAAGGTTGTTGACTTGCTTTGCCCATACGCAAAGGGTGGTAAAATTGGTCTGTTCGGTGGTGCCGGTGTTGGTAAGACCGTTACAATTATGGAACTGATCAACAACATCGCAAAAGGCCACGGTGGTGTGTCTGTGTTTGCCGGTGTTGGTGAGCGTACACGTGAAGGGAACGACCTTTACCACGAAATGATTGAATCCGGCGTTGTAAAACCGGGCGACAGCGATAATTCAAAAGCGGCGCTTGTTTACGGTCAGATGAATGAACCGCCAGGCGCGCGTGCGCGTGTTGCGTTGTCCGGTCTGTCTATGGCTGAATATTTCCGTGATGAAGAAAACCAGGACGTCCTGTTCTTTATGGATAACGTGTTCCGTTTCACACAGGCCGGTGCCGAAGTATCAGCGCTGCTGGGTCGTATCCCGTCTGCGGTTGGTTATCAGCCGACATTGTCAACAGACATGGGTGCGCTGCAAGAGCGTATTACATCAACAAATAAAGGCTCGATTACATCTGTGCAGGCCGTTTATGTTCCTGCGGATGACTTGACTGACCCTGCGCCAGCGACAACATTCTCGCACTTGGATGCGACAACGGTTCTGTCACGTCAGATTGCCGAGCTTGGTATTTATCCTGCGGTTGACCCGCTTGACTCAACATCACGTATTCTTGACCCGCGTGTTGTCGGTGACGAGCATTACAACTGTGCCGCTGATGTTCAGAAAACATTGCAAGCCTACAAAGCCTTGCAGGACATTATCGCGATTCTTGGTATGGACGAACTGTCCGAAGAAGACAAGCTGGTCGTGGCCCGTGCCCGTAAGATCCAGCGTTTCTTGTCACAGCCGTTCCACGTGGCCGAGATTTTCACAGGCTTCCCGGGCAAATTTGTTTCTCTGGAAGACACAATCAAAGGCTTCCGTGGTATTGTCGACGGCAAGTACGATCACCTGCCGGAAGCGGCTTTCTACATGGTCGGCAGCATCGAAGAAGCCGAAGAAAAAGCCAAGAAAATGGCAGCAGAAGCCGCCTAAGCGGTTCTTGCATAATGTTTCGAAGAAGCGGCCTGACGGGCCGCTTTTTTATTGACATATTTTCGTGGAACGTGCTTACCTGCGAGGAGTGCACGCGTGTTGCTAGGTATTTCGGTTTTGTCTTGTGGCGTTGTGTGTGCGGTCAGGGAATTATGATGAATGGTTGTTGGTCGTGATGCTCGAGTTTGCAATAAGACATAATACGGCATGATAATTGCATGGATGTGATACATGTCAAATCATCAGAAGGGAAAACGGGAGTGGAAATATGAGCAGTATTGTTTTAATCGGGATTGATGTCGGGGCGTCAGAGATGCAGGTGATGGCGTTGCGCGATGAAAGAGAAAAAGACGCGCTATCTGTGCAAGATGTTGAAAAAATTGCCGGAAAACTGGCAACGGCGGCAGAAATGACCCCTGATGCGGTGCAGGTTCTCGAGATTCTGACCGAACAGGAATATGAAGATTATCTGGTACAGCAGGCTGAAAAACAGGCAGCTGAAGAGCAGGAAATGGAAAAATGCCATGCGTTGCAAGAACAGGCACTGAGCATTATTTTTAATCTGGGCTATACCGAATGTGCGGCGCGAACAGATGCTGATGTCCGTTCGAATGTGACGCATTACGAAAAAATCACGGATGACGGTGCCAAGATGAAATTATCGTTATATTGGGCCATGTGGGTTGATGTGTGCCGCGATGGTGATGCAGAACCGGTCCAGTCTGTTGAGGTCGGCGATTTTATCGCGCAGCACAAGGATTTTGCCGGTCCGCAAATGGGGTGATATCGGGATGTTTGCGGCGTGCATGTGATGTGTATGTGGCCGTTTGTCCTGTGAATGTCCTGCGGTGATATTCCCTGCTTTAAAACTGAAAATAAGGCTTTCATTTCGTGCGCCAAACCGTTATAAAAGGGGCATCACACGTATCATGACAGGATTGAATTAGATGATTACAGATATGAAAACATTTAGTTTTGAATTGGTTTCTCCGGAAGAACGTTTGATGTCTCAAGAGGCAGAAATGGTTTCCATTCCGGGGGGCGAAGGTGATTTCGGTGTTTTACCGAACCACGCCGCGATCCTGTCAACAATCCGCCCCGGTGTGATCAAGGTTTACACAAAGCGTGATGACGTCACACCGCCGAAACATGTTTTCGTTGCCGGTGGATTTGCGGATGTGACACCTGTGTCATGCAGTGTTCTGGCCGAAGAGGCATTTGATCTGGAAGATCTGGAAGAAGCAGACGTACTGAAAGAAATTGGCGCGCTCGAAGACCGGATCGAAAAAGCGAAGAACGAGATCGAAGCCGAGCGTCTGACAAAACGTATCGCGGTCGAGAATATGAAGCTTGATGCTCTGCGTGCGTATAAAGCAGCGGCTTAATCAGCGGCGGCTAAATCAATCGTAAGGCGCACGGCACGTGTCGCATACGTTACGATCATAACTCCATCATATATAAATAATTTATGCTGTTTCGAATGTTGTATCGTCGATACGCTGAACGGTACGGCGTTGCATCAGGCTGTTGGTCAGGAAGACGGCTTTGGCCGTATAGAGATCATTGGCGGACAGGCTTTGTTCTTTGACATGGCCTGCATCCAGTAACTTGCGGCGTACCGTGCCCGCCAGAACACCGTCTGTAAGGGGCGGGGTCAGAATATCCCCTGTATGTGTTTCCACAAAGATGTTGGCGTTGGTTGTACAGCACACGCGGTCTTTTGTATTCAGGAAGATCGCATCATCCGCGCCGCGTTCTGTGGCTTCTTTTTTTGCCAGAATGTGATCGCCGTAATTGAGTGATTTGATCCGTGAAAGGGGCGATTGATCGTTCCGGCGTACGGTCTTTGCGATGACCAGATGCGCGGGCGTGGCGATGGCATCGGGATTGTAAGAGGCAATGGTGATCAGACAGACTGGGTGTTGCGGGTCAGGAATGGCAAGTCCGCGTGCACCGCTGCCGCGCGTAACGGTGGTGCGGATTGCAGCATGTGTGCCGATCCCCTGATTTTTGCTGATCAGGTCCATATAGACATAGGACAATTCATGGGCCGTATAAGGCAGAGTAATTCCCATCACATCGGCATTCTGGCGCAGGCGTTCCAGATGAATGTCGAGAGATTGCGGCGTGCCGTTTTCAACGGCCATTGTATCAAAGATACCATCGCCGAGTAAAAAGCCGCGATCACTGACCGGAATATGTACCGCGTCCGCGTTTTGAAAAGAGCCGTTGATCCAGAAAATGGGAGAAGATGACATGCCGGTTATGCCGCTTTTGGTTTTGTGTTCAGTTGCCATTCATCGGCGATCATCATGAAGTTTCTGATCAGGTCCATGCCGTAATCGGTTAGAATTGATTCAGGATGGAATTGAAGCCCGTATGTCGGCGATGTTTTATGTTTCATGGCCATGATAACATCATCTTCGTCTTCTGTCCGCGCGATAATATCCAGTGGTGTGTCGGCCGCGATGTGCGTGACAAGGGAATGATACCGCGCCCCTGTCAACGGGTTGGGCAGTCCCATAAACAAGCCGTCGGCATTATGTTCGATCAGGCTGGTTTTTCCATGATACGGATAGGGGGCGCGTACGGTTTTACCGCCGAAGACCTCGCCGATACATTGGTGCCCCAGACACACGCCCAAAATCGGGATGCGGGCGTGGAAATGCCGGATGACATCATTGCAAATGCCTGCCTCGGCCGGTGTACACGGGCCGGGCGACAGGATGATAGCATCCGGCGGATCGGCTGCAATATCGTCGAGCGTGATGGCATCATTGCGCACAACCGTTCGTTCCCGCCCGACGAGACCGACATAGCGGGCCAGATTATGCACAAAGGAATCATAATTATCGATCAATAAAATCATATGGTTTTATGCTGCCTTTTTTCTGTGTGCGACGGACTGGTTATATTTTTCAAAGCTTTTGAAGATCGCGTTGGCTTTGTCGAGCGTTTCCTGATATTCGGTCATCGGATCGGAATCGGCCACAACGCCGCCACCAACGTTAAAGCGGGCTTTGTCGTCATGATAGACCAGCGTGCGGATCGCGATGTTCGTATCCATTGTACCGTTAAAGCCGATATAGCCCATTGATCCGCAATAAGGACCGCGCGGCGTGCCTTCCAGTTCATCGATAATTTCCATTGCGCGGATTTTGGGCGCGCCGGTAATCGAACCGCCGGGGAAGCAGGATTTCAGCAAGTAAACAGGGTGTTGGTCGGGGCGTAATTGCCCTGTCACGGTGGATACCAGATGATGGACTTTTGCAAAGCTTTCCAGTGCGCAAAGCTTCGGCACGTCAATGGATGAATCGATGCATGTTCTGGATAAATCATTACGCATCAGATCGACGATCATGGCGTTTTCGGCATTGTCTTTGGCGCTTTCACGCAATTTATCGGCGATCGCAGCATCTTGTGCGGGATCATGACTGCGTTTCATTGTGCCCTTGATCGGTTTTGTCTCGACCTTGTTGTCGGGCGCGACAGACAAAAAGCGTTCCGGCGAGCTGGATGCAATTTTCAGATTGCCGAAATTCATATAGGCCGCAAATGGCGCGGCGTTAATGTCCCGCAGAATTTTATAATGGTCAAAGGGATGGAAGCTGTCCGGCAGGCGTGTTTCAAACCGCTGGGACAAATTGGCCTGAAAGATATCGCCTGCATAAATATAATCAATGACCCTGCGTGTGTCCCGCATATAGGATTCTTTTGTGTGGGAAGAGGTCCATTGTTCGACCGGCGTGCAGTTTGTTTTGTGCGATTGCTGGTTATCACTATGGGCGACGGCGTTTTCGAAAAAGCGCATTCTGGTGTTGGCGATACTGCTGTTCAGTGCGTGAATAAAGAACCAGCCCTGCTGTTTGTGATGATCATAAGCATAGAGCTGATGATAGATACCAACAGCCATATCAGGAATGGCGTTATCGTCGTTTGTGTCTGTGTTGTTTTTATGCGGCCTATGCGCGCCGATATCCTCGATCGTCCAGCCGAGATCATAGCCGAAAAACCCCGCCGCGCCGCCATGAAAAGGCGGGAGGGATTTCGGAGCGTAATAGTCATGGTGATTGACATGCAGGCGTTCGCGCAGCTTTGCAAAGGGGCACACCCCTTTGCTCTGGGTGGCTGTTTCTGTTGTTGTGATGCTGCATGTGCCGTTTTTATATTCGATGGTTTCCCGTGGCTGGAACAGGACATAGCTGTAACGGTTATCAGGATGTGACGGCGCGGCACTGTCGAAGAAAAGACAGTACGGGTCGTCATGGAAAGCGCTGACCACATCAATTGGTGCGTAATTCTCTGTCTTGAAATAATAAAACTTCATGGACCTACATATCTTCGCTGTCACATGCCTGTGTTATGGGCTTTTCTACGCGTTTGTGCAACAAAAAACGGAAATAATATGCGTCTTTTCGGGGTGATGATTGCTGATAATGTCTGCTGCTGGGTGATTTTTATGTGGTACGGGATGGTATCAGACGATTGTGGATGAATCGCCAGAAAAGACTCCGGCCGTGAATGCGGTTTGACTTAAGATAAATCCCGACGTCGGGGCATACAGGACGTGATGGTGTGCGTCCATACGTAACAACTGAAACCGTGAAGGAATATCCGATGAGTGATGCTGCTGTGAACCAGACAGAAACCAATGATATTGCGGCGAGCAAATCACCGCTGTTGAAAGAACGC
This sequence comes from Alphaproteobacteria bacterium, assembly GCA_030750865.1. Taxonomy (GTDB): domain Bacteria; phylum Pseudomonadota; class Alphaproteobacteria; order Micavibrionales; family Micavibrionaceae; genus JASMHE01. Next base: position 135,352 of record JASMHE010000006.1, on the reverse strand, counting down.
CATGTTTACAAGCCGTTTCTGTATCCGTGGTGTTATGAAGCATGGTTGACGCAGCAACGTATTCATTGGCTGCCAGAAGAAGTGCCGCTGGCCGAAGATGTACGGGACTGGAAAAAGAATCTGACGCCGTCGGAAAAGAACCTTGTGACACAGATTTTCCGCTTTTTTACGCAATCTGATGTGGAAGTGAATAATTGTTACATGAAGCATTATTCGCAGGTCTTCGGACCAGTCGAAGTGCAGATGATGTTATCTGCCTTTTCGAATATTGAAACCGTTCATATTGCGGCCTATGCACATTTGCTGGATACAATCGGTATGCCGGAGGTTGAATATGAAGCCTTCCTGAAATATCAGGAAATGAAAGACAAGTTTGATTATATGCAGAATGTGTCGATGAAATCGCGCCGTGATATTGCCAAGACAATGGCGATGTTCGGGGCGTTCACCGAAGGGCTGCAGTTATTTGCATCGTTCGCGATTTTGATGAACTTTCCGCGCTTTAACAAAATGAAGGGGATGGGGCAGATTGTGACATGGTCTGTGCGTGATGAAACATTGCACTGTCTGTCCATGATCAGATTGTTCAATGCCTTTGTACAGGAAAATCAGGATATCTGGGATGATGAATTGAAAGCCGAAATTACGGCGTGTTGCAAAACGATTATCGAGTTCGAAGATGCCTTTATCGATCTGGCCTTTGAAATGGGTGATATCGAGGGGCTGAAGGCCGAAGAGGTGAAACAATATATCCGCTTTATCGGCGACCGCCGCTTGCAGCAGCTTAGCCTTGCGCCTGTTTACGGTATCGGGAAAAATCCGCTGCCGTGGATGGACGAAATGCTGAACGGCGCCGAGCATACGAATTTCTTTGAAAATCGCGCGACCGAATATTCAAAGGCATCAACGCAGGGCACGTGGGAAGAAGTCTTTTCCGACGATATTTTTGCCGGAAATTACGGCAAGAAAATCGGAGCGATGGATTTGACCGACGGTGATGATGACATGACAGAATAAGCGAAGGCAGGGCGTTGGTATTGGGTACGTATGCGCGCTGAAGCCAAAAGCCCTGCGATATCTTGCGGGGCTTTGTTTTATCGAATCGCGCCTTTCACGGCTTTACCTGCATAGGGGAACAAGGTAAGTTAGAACAGGATTTAAAACAGGATTTACTCCATGCTAAAAGCCTTTTGGTTTGCATTGAAATTAGGATTACTGGTCGCTGCCGCGATCTGGGTTTCCGCGCGGGAAGGCGTGGTGCTTGTGCATTGGGCTGATTATAACATCCAGATTGATACGGGCTTTGCTGCGCTGGTCTTGTTGATTACCGCGGTGTGCGGGCTGACATTACACCGTTTTTACCTGTTCCTTTTGCGTATTCCGGCCTATCAGCGCCGCCGCCGCGAGAAAAAACGTTTATCCAAAGGGCTGGTTGCGGTCACGCACGGCTTAACGGCGCTGGCAACGGGCGATGCGCGGAACCTGACATATCAGGCACACCGCGCATCCGTTTTGATGGGGAAGGAATATCAAACTTTGCCGCTGATTTTGCGGTCACATGCGGCCTTGATGAACGGTCATTATTTTGCTGCCGAGGATGGTTTCCGTGCGTTGATGGCCGATAAGAAGACGGCGATTCTCGGTGTGCGCGGCTTGTTGATGCAAGCTGTTGCGCGGCAGGATTATGCGCTGGCGGAAACATATTTATCACAGGCGCAAAAGAAATATCCGCGTGAAATCTGGCTGCGTATCGTGATGTATCGTCTGCAAATCCGCCAGCAGAACTGGAGCGGTGCGCGTAAGACCCTGTTATATCTGGCGCGATCCAAAAATGATTTGATGACAACGGCGCAAAAAGAGGGCGAAGAAGTAGCCTTGCTGGTGGCGCAAGCCGATCAGGATTTGGTGCATGATAACACCGATGCGGCCGTGAAATCACTGCGCAAAGCGTTGAAGATTAATGACCATTTTGTGCCTGCGGTGATGCGTCTTGTGCCGATCTTGATCGAGCGCGGGCAGCGTAAAGCGGCCGTACGGATGGTCAAGAAAGCCTGGAAAAAACAGCCGCATGTGTCTTTGGCGGCCCTTTGGCACAGATTGGCACCGCCAATGAAACCGACCGATACATCAAAACGTTTGCGGTGGTTTGAAACGTTGATTACCTTGCAGCCGGATGCCGAAGATGCGTATCTGGCCGCTGCCGAAGCCGCGATTGAAGACAGGCTCTGGGGCGAGGCGGATAAATATATCGACAAGGCCGAAGCCTTGCGTCAATCGGCACGTGTGTACCGATTAAAAGCGCGCCGCGCCGAAGAGGCCGGCCATTTCAAAGAGGTCAGCAAATATCTGGAGCAGGCATCACAGGCTGATGCCGATAAAACATGGATCTGTGCGGAGACAGGACGTTTTTACGACCGTTGGATGCCTGTGGCCTATCCGCACGGCAGTTTCAATACGATTGTCTGGGATTATCCCAATGCGCCACAGCGCAATAATGCAGGATCGCGTTTTCAGATTGACGGAACGGGCTATGATTTGTTCGGTGATTTGCTGGGCCGTTTGGGGAATATGCAGGATACACACGCAGAGCCGCAAACATCACAACACGCTGTGACGCAAATTGCAGCCCGCTGATGATTTGCAAGCCATGCGCATAATTAAGAGAAGAGACGCGCGCATGATCTGTGTGAACAAAGGGATAGCGTAGGTGATGTCGGCGTGATGGGGGGGGCGTTATATTTTAAGCCGTACGACCGGCTTCACCAGCAGCATACCGGCGATAAAGCCGCCAATATGCGCAACCCATGCCACTGTGCCTTCGCCATCCGGTGATCCCATAAAGCCGAACAGGACAGAGATGAGCACCCAGAACGCGACAATAGGCCAGATGCCATAGCGGCCATGTCCCATCAGGCCGCGTTTGTGATAGATGTATAAAATAGCACCGAATAAACCGCTCAGCCCGCCTGACGCGCCGATCAACGGATAGGGCATGTCTGGATGGACGCACAGATGTGCCAGCGCGGCGACGATAGAGGCGCTGAAAAACAGAATAAGCATGCGTTTTGCGCCAATCATGCGGTCAACACCGGCACCGAAAGCTAAAAACATGACACTGTTCATAATAAGGTGCAGCCAGCTGCCGTGCAGGAAGTTAAAGCTGAACAGTGACACCGGATAGGTCCATAGCGGCGCGGCGAGGTGGCCTGTCCATGCGGCCGGTATGAATGAAAAATGTACAAGCACCCAGTTCTGTGTGACCGGCGGCAGGCCGTAATTCAGCAGCAGATGGATACCGATCATCAAGGCCAGCATGATTTGTATGGATAGTGGCAGATTGATCATGGGTTCGTTGTCTGTGTCGGTGCTTGTGCCGGATGGACGGTGCGGCGTGCCGCCATCATTGCCGGGGAGTAACGTTTTGATTTTCGACGTGAATGTTGTGTCGTCATGTTGCGATGACGTTTTTTTGTGCTGATACTCTTTTTGCCAGAGTTTTTCCTGCGCGTCTTTCAGACGGCGCGCTTTGGCAGCCTGAGAAAAATCAATGATTTTTCCCTCTTCGTTATCCGGCTTTTTATCATTCGTATCATTTGTCATGCACAGGACTTTAGCATGACCAGCCAAAAAGAAAAGCCGCATTCGAGTATTGCGGCTTTTCAGTATTTCGTTTTAAACGGTTGAAGATCGTTTTATTCAAAGAGCGGCTTCGGTGCGTATTGCTGACGTCCTTCCAGAAGCGATGGATCGACCTCGTCGGGTGACCGTCCGCCCGGTGCGATCTTCGTGATTTCCTGTTTTGTGTCTGCAAAGATGCCGACCGCGTTGATCTGTCCGGCTGATACGCCTCTGCCGATACCGCTGGCAACGGTGCTGGCGTGGCCGTGTTCGACCTCGTTGCCCAAGACGCGAACTTCCGAAATTTCGGCGCTGGTTGGTATCGAACTGACGCCATCACCGGCTCTACCAAATCCATGTTTCAAATTAACCATTAGTCTTGCTCCTTACGTCCTGATGTCTAAAATTATTGTTGTACTGCAATTTCGATATATGTCGGTGCTTGCAGGCTTGGCGGATATTTCTGCAATGTTTCCGGCGGCAAATCTTTGCCTTTCAGGCCTGCTTTCACTTCGATGCAGATTTTCGACGGGTCGCGCCAATCATACACGACACAGTGGCTTTTATATTCGCCCGTTTGCGGCAGTTTTTTGATAACGCGCTTTCCGGGATAGAGCTGTTCGTCGAGCCCTGCTTCTTCCAAAAATTCCTGAATATTAATCTGCATATTTGCCACTCCGTTTTCGGTTCTTTGTTTCATATAATAAGGTGATTTAAATCCGTATCACGTGAACCATTATTTTGTTTAAAAGTGATTTCATAGTGCCCTGAAAAAATTAAAAATGGATTAATAGAATATCTTTTTCATATTTATTTGGAAAATATACGGCATTTATTATATTTATCTTTTAATATCAGTATGTTAGTGTAGATATTATTTTGTGCTTATGCAGGGTGTCTTTTTCTTATCAAAAAATTAATGATATTCGTGATAATATACATATAGAAGTGCAACAAGTTCGTTTTAAGTGACGGGAGAGATATGAGAATGAAAATGGGTAAGTATTTGATTTTAGGCGCGGCATTTTGTATGTCGGCGGCCTTTTTTACACCGTCCGATGCGTGGGCAGGTGGAAATGGGAATTCTTCTGGTCTGAACCTACCGTTTGTCAGTAGTGGTAAAAAGAGCAACGGCAACGGGAATGGCTATGCTTATGGACTGGGTAAGAGTCAAGGACAAGGCTACGGGATTGGTGGCGGTAAGCCGCTGATGTCTGACCATAGCGTACAGCAGATGGATCCTGTTGGCGGTAATTCCAGAACTGATACATCTGTGATGTCGCGCGGGTCTTCCGGTAATAGTAAATTTGCACATTCATTGATGTATTCAAAACAGGCAACAATGCTGGGTAGCACGCGCGTGCTGAATATTCTGACGGGTAAAGGGAATAGCAAGAAATCAAGCTATAATTCCAGTACAGTGAATCCGCATATGCAGAATTATATGGCCAGCAGCGGTATGTGATAAACACGACACTTTCATTATGCAATAAAGCCGTTATGTGATCATAACGGCTTTTTTACTGTGTGTTTCAAGGGCTTCGGATTGACAGGACGCACCTATCCTTCGCATTATATAGCCGCATTATTTATGATAAAAAGGCTATGAAATGATTTATGCAACATGGAAGGCGTTATCTGTTCGCCACGGATTCTGGCAGTTGAATCTGCGTGTGTTCTGTTTTTTCGCAGCCTTGATTCTGTATGGCTGTTTCAGTTCCCCGACACCGGATCACCCCGGATTAATCGAAGCGACCATTGCCGTCTTGCTGATTATTGCGGTGGGATGGCGTTATCCGTTGCAGATGGTTTTGATGAATCTGCCGCGCGAAACGAATAAATCGATCGCTGTGTCCGATTCGTTATATTTAAAATGGCGCCGCGTTTCCGTGATTGTATTTGTGTTCGGTATGACGGTGCCGCTTGTGATCGGTATTGCAGGCGGCAATGCGCTGTACACGATTTTACGTGATATGGTTGCGTGGCTGTATTTATTTATCCCGTTGCTCGCCGCGCCTTTGTTCATGGGGAATAAAAGCGGGCAATATTTATTACCCTGGGTAACACTTGTCATCGGGCTGGCTTTTTCACTGCGCGTTATTCTGCCCGGTATATCGGGGCTGGATGCAAATATTTTTGACAGGGCGCAGCCCGCCGACCCGTTTTATCTGGTGAATGCGCCGACCGTGCTGTTTTCGGCATTATTTTTGATCGGTGTTGGCGGGTACGGGTTATATAAGCATGTCAGTGTACGCGCTTTGTGTGTCAGCCTGTGTTTGTTTTGTGCCGCGGTGGTGCCGCTGGTCGGCATGTCGGCCATTATGCAGCGTGCCAGCATTGGTTACATTGTGGTTGCCGTGTTGTTTTTATTGCTGATTGCATTGGTGAAAAAGCCCGTGCGGGCGTTGCCGCCGATCTTGGCCGTGATGATTGTACTGATTTTATTTGGCGGTCCGTTCATGGCGCTTATCGAACAGCTTATCTATAAAACAGAGCTGGTCGGTTTGAATATGCGTTTACAGGAAGCAAGCGCCGTTCTGGAAAAAGTGTCCGGTCAGGCGGGGCTAGGCGGCATCTTACATGCTGCGTTCGGTGGTGGTTGGGGCGCGACGGTTGCCTCACCGGCGGTTGGTGGTGTCACTGTGAATTTCACGCATAATTTACTGACTGCGATGATATTGAAAACGGGATTAATCGGCGCGGCGCTTGTGTGCTGTTATCTGGTGCCATATGCCTTGATGCTGTTGCGCATCGTGCAGCGTAATCCCGTGATGGCCTGTGCGCTGGCCGGACCGTTCCTGATTGATGTGTTTCTCTATGCCAGCTATAAGTCGCTTGATTTCGGATTGATCTTGTTCATGATTGCCTTGTGGGGAACACGGAATATCAGAATAGAAGACCTTGAGGTATCGCGCGACACCGCCGTATAATCACGACATGAGCTATCAGCCGTCCATTTTATTTATCAACCGCGTTTATCCGCCCGCACGTGGCGCAACAGGCCGTATTCTGCGCGATATGGCGCGGTCGTTTTCCAAAGATGGCTGGAAAGTGACCATTGTGACATCCGATCCGCAAGCAAGGCGCGGCGGCATCGTTGATGCACAGGATGGCCCGATTATAGTCAAGCGCGTGCCCGGCTATAACCCGCATAAATCGGCATGGGGGTACATCAAGGTCTGGGGGCGTTTGTTGCGCTGTGCGGCTAAACAGGACAAGCACGATATTGTTGTCAGCCTGACTGACCCGCCAATGACTGTCGTGATGGGCGGGCTGATTGCAAAATGGAAAAAATCCGCACATGTCCATTGGCTTCAGGACATGTATCCCGATTTGTTCCCTGTTCTTGGGTATAAAATTCCCGCGCCGTTTATGAAATTAATGCGCAAATGGTCGCGCCGCGCGCTGCGTCGTTGTGACAAGATTGTTGTGATTGGCCGCTGTATGGCGGCACGGTTGGTACAATCGGGTATCAAAGCCGGATCGATTACGGTGATTCCGAATTGGCCGGATATGGAACTGCTGGCTTCTGATCGGCCGAAGACCGATTACCGAAACAAGAAAAAGCGCGAGAAAAAGAAAATTGCGCGCGATTTTGATGATTTGATCAAGGATGAAAACCCGAAATTCCGTGTCCTGTATTCCGGTAATCTGGGGCGGGCCCATCCGTTTAAAACCGTATTGGATGCGGCCGCGATGTTGCAGGATGAATATGATGATGTTGAATTTCTGTTTGTCGGTGACGGGTCACGTTTTGACAATATGGTCGCAGAACGCAACAGACGGCAATTATCGAACGTCCGTTTTTTGCCGCATCAGCCGGCCAGCCGTTTACGCGATTTGATGGAAAGCGGAGATATCCATCTGGTGACAATGGAAGATGGTGCCGACGGCATGATCGTCCCAAGCAAGATTTATTCTGCGCTGGCGGTGGCGCGGCCTTGTATTTTCATGGGGCCGAAAACATGCGAGGCCGCACGCGTGATTAAGGATTTTGGCGCGGGCGATGTGATCCGTAAAAAAGATGCCAAAGCGCTGGTCGCGTCGGTGCGAAAATTCAGAAAAGACGGCAAAGCATGGCATGCCGCGCATAATGGCGCTGATGAAGCCGGAAAGGTATTTGTACCGGACGAAGCGATCAGGGCGTTTAAAAAACGTATCTATGATATTCTGGGCTTACCGTTTGATGATGAGAAAACGAAGAAAGCGCCGCGCAAGACCGCCGCATCGCAAGACGCAGATCAGACCAAGACAGACAGCGATGCAAAGGCGAGGGCGGCATCATGACGGATCGTAAAACAGCAGTCCAGTCTGCGGCACAACAAACGGCAGATGAGATGACTCTCGCTGATTTACTGCTTTTTGTGTGGCGGGCGAAATATTATGTATTTTTCGGGGCGATGGTCGGTCTGGTGCTGGCCGTTTTGTATATTGGTGTGACGGTGCCGCAATATAAGGCAACGATGCTGATCGCCCCCGCAGACCGCAAAGGCGGGCCGGATGTCAAAGCGTTGTTACCGGATAATAGCAGCTTTGCCATTCAATATCTGGTCAATTCAATCGGGCCGCAGGATTCGAATGATTTTGTCCGGTTGCTGAATATTATGACAGCGCCGTCAGTGGCAAAAATTTTACTGGAAGACCCGAAAATACAAGCGGGGTTAAAACAGCGCGGCGGCCTGCCGTTCCTGACTGGGGATGCGCCTGATACGGCGGCGGCGCTTTCGGCCTATCTGGACAAGATGATTGATATCCAGCCTATCGGCAATTCGGCCTTGCGAAAGATTACCTATTTCCATCCGGACAGAACATTTGCCGCATATATGCTGGCGCGCGCACATTTCATTGCCGATAATCTGATCCGCAGTGACATTATGCGCATGACGGAAAAACGGCTTGCTTATCTGCGGCAAGCCTCGCGTACGGCAGAGCATCCCGATCACAGACGGGCGTTGACATCGTTATTGATGGAACAAGAACATATTCTGATGATTTTGAATATGGATGAACCGTTTGCCGCAACCATTGCCGAGCCGCCAATGGCCGGGGCTGAACCGGACCGTCCGCGCAAGGCGCTCGTTTATACGATTTTTCTTCTGGTTGGTGCGTTCTTCGGGGCGCTGCTGTATCGTGGACGGACATCAAAATAACAAAGAGGTGTATGTTTGTAATGTCTTCGGATGCTGATACAAGAAAGTTGCCGATCACCGTCATGATTGTGACGCGCAATGAAGAGGCCATGATCGAAAAAACGATTGGCGCGTTACAGGATTTCGATGAAATCATTGTGATCGATTCGCACAGTACCGATACCACGCTACAGCGCGCTATGAATTGCGGTGCCACGGCGTATCAGTTTGACTGGAACGGCCAGTATCCGAAAAAACGCGGCTGGTGTCTGGATCAAATTCCGTCCCGTCATGACTGGATTTTCTTTGTGGATGCGGATGAAATTGTAACGCCCGCATGTGTTGCGGAACTGCGCGCCCTTTGGCAGCATGGCGCACCGGAAAAGACAGCCGGTTTCTTTGTAAAAGGACGGTATGTGCTGGATGGCCATCCGTTACAATTCGGGCTGAAGAATAACAAGCTATGCTTGCTTGACCGGACAAAAATGGAATATCCCGTGATTGATGATCTGGATTGCCCGCAAATCGGTGATATCGAAGGGCATTACCAGCCTGTGCGGAAAAGCGGCTGTTATATTTTCGGTATCGGACAAATCAAAGCGCCGATAGATCATCATGCCTTTGCCGATCCGCAACGCTGGGAACGGCGGCACAGGCGCTATGCCGCGTGGGAACGCTGTATGGACCGTAAAAAGGCATGGCCGCGTGATCTGGTATCATCACGGCAAATCGCCAAAGAGGTTTTTCGTAGCTTGCCGCCATTTTACCGTGGTGTCGTGATGTTTGCGCACAGCTTCATCGTGAAAGGTGGCTTTCTGGATGGGAAAGATGGATACAGGCTGGCGAAATCACGGTTTGATTATTACGCGCATTATTGATTTCGACAGTGATTTTAGCGGCGCTTTTTCAGCAAATGGTAAAGCCACGGCATTGTTTTGCGGAAAAACATCATGATGCTTTGGCCTGTGTAAATGAACAGATTTGTCACCGGATTAACACGCTGCGTTTCTTTGCGAATCAGAAATTGTTCGCGGCGGCCCTGTTTTGTGCGGCGCTGTGATATGCCGCCCGCTTCGAAAATACAAATCGGGTGTTTGAGATATTGAATATTGCGGACATTTTCACAAAATAAGAGTGTGAATTTATAATCGGCCGCAATGGCATAATTTTGATCGTACCGCATGGACGAACATAAAATACGTTTATAGGCCATCGCTTGATGATGGGTGAACATGCCAAAGGGAATGGTACGGTGGTGGCGGGCTTTTTTATAAAAACAGCGGCGGTTTGCCTGTGATATTTGTTCGAGCGAGTCGCCGTAAATCAGATCGGGTACACCGTCGAGCGTTTTGGTGCAATCGGCCATGCGTGCAATAACATCATGTGATGCGAATTGGTCACCGGCATTCATGAAAATCACATATTCGCCGCTGGCTTTGTTCAGGCCTTTGTTCATTGCATCATAGATGCCTTTATCGTCTTCGCTGATGATATGGACACGCGGATATTGTCCGCGAATATCCTGTATATAAGCGATACTGCCGTCGGTGCTGTTGCCGTCAACAATGATCCATTCATAGCTTTGGTTGTCTTGCACCGCGATTGATTCTGCGGTTTCGGCCAAACCCTGTTTGTTGTTGCGGGTGACGGTGATGATAGAAAGGAATGCAGACATGATTGTGATACCGGTTGTGTTGAAAGAATGATAAGGGCTGTTTTACTGACACGCCAGACATTCTTCGTAATTATTATCTCCTGACGTGCCATCTTCTGCCTGTTGTTCTTGTTGTGGCGCGGACATGTCGGTGCGTTTCCAGCTTGCATCACTTTCGGCCCGTTGAATGGATTTCGAACGGCAGTAATAGAGTGATTTCACGCCTTTTTCCCATGCTTCCCAGTGAATGCGGTGCAGATCACGCTTGTGAATATTGGCAGGCAGGAAAAGGTTTAAGGATTGCGCCTGACAGACAAAAGGTGTCCGGTCGGCGGCATGTTCGACCAGCCAGCGTTGATCAATTTCGAACGCGGTCTTGAAGACGTCTTTTTCTTCGTCGTTCAGGAAATCAAGATGCTGGACGGAGCCTTCATTTGTGAAAATCGAACTCCAGACATCTTCGGTATTCTGCCCTTTATCTTCCAGCAAGGCGGCCAGATAACGGTTCTTGACGGGGAATGATCCGGACAATGTTTTATGGGTATAGGCATTGGCCGCAATCGGTTCGATCCCCGGACTTGCGCCGCCACAGATGATCGAGATAGAGGCGGTCGGTGCGATGGCCATTTTGTTTGAAAAACGTTCGTTGATGCCGTAATCGGCCGCATCAGGACATGCGCCACGTTCTGCGGCCAGTGTGATTGAGGCATCATCAGCGCCGCGTTTAATATGTTCGAACATGCGGCGGTTCCAGACTTTGGCCATGACGCCTTCCAGCGGGATCATTTTTGATTGCAGGAAGCTGTGGAAGCCCATTACACCCAGACCAACGGACCGTTCGCGCATGGCGGAATATTTCGCGCGGGCCATTGAATCGGGGGCTTTTTCGATGAAATCCGTCAGAACATTATCCAGAAAGCGCATGACATCTTCGATAAAGGTCGGGTGGTTTTGCCACTGTTCGAATTTTTCCAGATTCAAAGAGGCAAGACAGCAGACCGCTGTGCGGTCATTGCCCAGATGATCGCGGCCTGTCGGCAATGTAATTTCGGAACACAGGTTTGACATTTTCACGTTCAGGCCGGCCATTCTGTGATGATCGGGAATGGCATCATTTACATGGTCGATATTGATGATGTACGGCTCGCCTTGTTCGATGCGTGCCGTTAACAGGCGAATCCAGAGGTCGCGGGCGCTGACACGGTCAATGATCTGGTTGTCTTTCGGTGAGCGGAGCGCCCACTCTTCGTCATGCTCGACGGCTTCCATAAAGCGGTTGGTGACGAGAACACCGTGATGCAGGTTCAGCGCTTTGCGGTTCGGATCACCGCCTGTCGGGCGGCGGATTTCGATGAATTCTTCGATTTCTGGATGCCAGATCGGCAGATAAATTGCCGCGGAACCGCGTCGCAGAGAACCTTGTGAAATGGCCAGTGTCAGTGAGTCCATCACGCGGATAAACGGTATAACACCCGATGTTTTGCCGTTTTGACCGACATGTTCGCCGATCGAGCGGACATTGCCCCAATAGGACCCGATGCCGCCGCCCTGTGACGCAAGCCAGACATTTTCGTTCCAAAGACTGACGATGTCGTCGAGCGAGTCATTTGTTTCGTTCAGGAAACATGAAATCGGCAGACCGCGGTTTGTGCCGCCATTTGACAGGATGGGTGTTGACGGCATTACCCAGAGTTTAGAGATATAGTCATACATGCGCTGGGCATGGCCGCTGTCATCGCCGTAATACATCGCAACACGGGCGAACAAGTCCTGAAAATCTTCATCCGGCAGTAAATATCGGTCTGTTAATGTCGCCTTGCCGAATTCCGTCAGGTTGGCGTCTTGTGATCTGTCAATCTGTACGCGGTTCCCCTGTTCCATTTGTGCGATATCAAACATGTCCGAACTCCTTCAAATGTCAGGCGAGCAAAAGGCGCCGCATATGACGTACGATATTTGGTTATTGTTGGCCGTGGAAAGGGTGTACACACACAACCCGCAGTGATTTTACGGTCACTTTTTCTGTGGCGGCTGTTATCGGTCAGGCTGTTATCTTGCGCGCCACAATGTCATCACGGAAACATGTTAAAGGTACTGAACAACGGCGCGTTGATGCAAACTTTTAAAAAATTTATCCACGTGTGAAAAAGTCGTTATCTGAAGACGGTATGGTGGCAGGCAGTCCGTCACGGACACGCTTTTTCATCGTGTCCTGTGATTTTGTTCCGTGCAATGGACGGGGATTGGATACGGTGTGGGGGCGCGGATGATGGAAAAACATCGATTAATCGCGTGAATTCTGTTGTCGGCGCTTGATTTTAAACGCCGGATGCTGAATAAATAAGCACATATTATTTTTATGCAGTGCAATATGCGCTGTATCAATGATACGGTAAGATGATAAAATAAAAGACATAATAGAAAACGGTAATAAGGGGAAACTTCGTTATGGTTATCGATAAGGCAAAAACAATTACACGCGGGCGTCAGACAAAGATTCTGGCAACGCTTGGTCCTGCGTCGGACACAAAGGATATGATCCGCGATCTGTTTGTCGCCGGTGTTGATAATTTCCGTTTGAATTTCAGCCACGGGGCACATGACGATCACCGCAAACGGCTTGAGATGATCAGAGCGGTTGAAAAAGAGTTTTCCGCCTCTATCGGTGTTGTCGCCGACATGCAGGGACCGAAGTTGCGTGTCGGCCGTTTCAAAGACGGCAAGATTGCGCTGAAAGAAGGGATGGTTATCCGTTTTGATCTGGATGAAACGCCGGGTGACGAAACCCGTGTGAATTTGCCGCACCCTGAAATTATCGGTGCTGTGAATGTTGGCGATATGCTGTTGATTGATGATGGGAAGGTCCGCGTTGAAATCATCGAAAAAGGTACGGATTATCTGGATGTAAAGGTCGTTGCGGGGCAGAAATTATCGAACAATAAGGGCGTGAATGTGCCCGGTGTGATCTTGCCGATTGCCGCGTTGACGGACAAAGACCGCAAGGATCTGAGCGCCGCGCTTGATATGGGTGTGGACTGGATTGCGCAAAGCTTTGTACAGCGGCCTGAAGATGTGGCCGAAGCGCGGAAATTGATTGCTGGCCGTGCCGGTTTGATTGCCAAGATTGAAAAACCTGCGGCGCTGGAAACATTTGACGAAATTCTGGATCACGTGGATGCGATCATGCTGGCACGTGGTGATTTGGGTGTTGAAATTCCGCCCGAAGATGTGCCTGCGGTGCAAAAACAAATTGTCCGGCGTGTGCGTCAGGCCGGTAAGCCGATTATCATCGCCACGCAGATGCTGGAATCCATGATTGAAAGCCCTGCACCGACACGGGCCGAGGCATCCGACGTTGCGACAGCTGTGTATGACGGCACAGATTCTGTGATGTTGTCTGCAGAAACGGCGGCGGGGGCGTATCCGCTGGAAGCTGTTGCGATTATGGACCGGATTTGTCATCGCACGGAAGCAGATGACCATTATCTTGAAAAAATGGAAGCCGAAGAATTGCGCATTAAAGAAGATGCATCGGATGCGATTTCCGCTGCGGCGCATGAGGTGGCCAAAAATATCGGGGCGGCCTGTATTATCAACTACACATCATCCGGTTCGACCACATTGCGGTCGGCACGTTTGCGGCCATCTGTACCGATCCTGAGTTTGTCGCATAATCTGGCGACGGCGCGCCGCATGTCATTGTCATATGGTGTGTACTCTCTGTTGGTCGAAGATGTGCATAACACAGATGGTGCGCTGGAGCGCGCGAAAGAAATCGTCTTGCAGCACGGTATTGCGGAAAAAGGGCAGCGCCTTGTGTTAACGGCCGGCGTGCCGTTCGGTACACCGGGCTCTACGAACCTGTTGCGCGTGGCGTGGGTGAATTAACGAAAGCGGCCTGATCTATCAAGGCGATCAAAACCCCAAACCCTCTGCTGCAACAGAGGGTTTGAATTGTTCAACGAAAATGAAGACTGAAACTTAGTTTGCCGATGCAACCACTGTGTTGCTGGATTCGACGTGCAACCACCATGCTGTCCGGTTGATCGAAAAGATCGGTTTATAGCGGTTTATGATATTGCCGATCTGAAGGACTTTCTGGCTTTGGTTGTCGAGTGCAACCGGTCCGTTATTCGTATAAACGATCAACAGGGCGTGCGGAATATTCTTTTTCAAATCCTGTACAATGGCCACTCTCATCCGGTTTTCCGGTACACCGAGGGCGCGCAGGGATGCGTATTTCGCAATGGCATAATCTTCGCAGTCGCCGCCATTATTGAAAAATTCGACAGGTGTTGCCCAGTAATCGCTTTTGCCCCATTTTTCTTCATCTGTGATGTAAGGCTGTGCATTTACAAAGCGGTTGACCTGATCAATCATATCGGTCATCGGCAGGCCTTGATAAGACTTCAGTGATGCCTGCCAGCCACGGATAACGCTGCGGTTGCCACGCTTTTCAATGTCGTTCTCGAACCGTTCGAACATGCTGCTCCATTTTGTGAATGGCGAGATGTCACCCGATTTCTTTTCATCCATACCGTAAAGGGCCGGATAGGCGTTTAAATCACCAAAAGCGTTATTCGCAGCAGATGTCAGGCTCAGCTTGGCTGAAACATCCTTGATGCTTCCGGCGCGTGCTGTTTTTGTTCCGAGTAGTGAAAGCGATAAAAGCAACGTGACGGCTGCCGTTAAGGCGCGGAAGCTCCATTGCTGCCACAGCACACTATATAATGTACGTTTTGTTACAAAATCGTGGTCCACCAGAATGCGGCCCAGATTTTTGTTATCTGATTTTTGTAAGCGGAGCGCTTTTTTCAGGTCTTTCGTGCTGAGGGCACCTTTTATAACCATCAATTCGCCGAGGCGGTTGCGTTCCTGTAATTTTTTCAGCGTTGTCAATACACCCATGTTCTCTTTATTAGATCCCATTCCCGATATCGGATGAAATTGCAATTCTGTCCAGTTTCCCCTAAAGACGTGACTTGCAATATTTGATCCCGAAAATATAATCCCCCAATGAATTTACTGTTTACACACGTTCTTCCGTGATATCTCTATTAAACCGTATAAAGATTTAGGAATTCCTAACAAAAGATCAAAATTGAAGTAATAGATTAACTTTTCTCAGAAAATGGACTGAAATATGAAGAAAAACAATGCGATAGATATCATAAAGCGCATGAAAAATGCCAAGATTCTGGTGGTCGGGGACATTATGTTAGACCGTTTTGTTTATGGTGAAGTGCAAAGAATTTCTCCTGAGGGACCGGTTCCGGTTTTATTTCAGAAAAACGAATCATACATGCTTGGCGGTGCGGGGAACGTTGTATCGAATTTATGCGGTTTGGAGGTACAGGTTTCGTTGGTGTCTGCAATCGGTCAGGATGATATCGGTGATCAACTGCGTGAAATCCTGCGCGCCAAAGGCGTCGGTGTTGACGGATTGGTCGCCTTGAAGGATAAGCCGACAACGCTGAAAACGCGTTATTTGGCGTCAAACCAGCAATTATTGCGTGTCGATCATGAAAATCCGGCGGCCTTGACGGATGATGCGGAAAAACAGATTTGGGCGGCGCTGAAATCCCGTGTGGAAGATCATGATGTTGTGATCGTATCCGATTACGGCAAAGGCGTGCTGGGACTGAAATTGTTAAATGACCTTATGAAGCTTGCGAAAAAGGCGGGCGTGCCTGTTCTGGTCGATCCGAAAGGCAATGATTACAAAATATATAAAGGCGCGTTTTTGGTGACGCCAAACAGAAAAGAATTGGGCGAGGCTGTCGGTTATACTGTGCCACAAGATGATGCCGCGGTTGAAGAGGCCGCGCGCACCTTGATGAAAAAGGCCGGTATTTCGGCCGTTGTGGCAACACGATCCGAAGCCGGTATGAGTGTCATCCAGAAGAAGGCCGACAAAGCGACACATTTGGGAACAACAGCGCGTGAGGTGTTTGATGTGTCCGGTGCCGGTGATACGGTTATTGCGACCATTGGCGCGGCGCTGGCGACAGGCGCGTCTTTGGATGATGCCGCGACATTGGCCAATGAAGCCGGCGCGGTCGTTGTTGCGAAAATTGGCACAGCGCCGATTCTGGCATCGGAATTACTGCCGCGTTTTCTGGAAGGCAGACAGAGCAGTGAAAATGTGGATACGGCCGAACAGGCAGAGCGCGTGGTATCTCGTGCCGCGGCCAAAGATATTGTCGCGGGCTGGCAAAGAGACGGTTTGCGTGTCGGATTTACCAATGGCTGTTTTGATATCATTCATCAGGGGCATACAACATATATTGATGAAACAAAGACCCATTGTGACCGTTTAATATTGGCGCTGAACACAGATAAAAGCGTAAAGCGCCTGAAGGGGGAAACGCGTCCGGTTAACAGTGAAGGGGACCGCGCCGCTGTCTTGGCCGCCTTGCGGTCGGTTGATCTGGTTGTGTTGTTTGGTGATGATGATGGCGATAATGATATGCCGTGTCAGATTATCGATACATTGCGCCCCGATGTAATTTTCAAGGGGGGCGATTATACGGAAGACCAGTTGCCCGAAGCCAAGATTGCAAGAGCCTATGGCGGTGATGTGGTTATCATGTCGCTGGTCGAAGGGCGCAGCACGACAAATATCATTCAAAAAATGAAAGCGTAAGGCACGCATAGGACGGTTGATCGGGGTGGTTTATGCCCGCGCGATGCCAATGTTCTGTCTTTGCCGTGTCCTGTTCTTGCTGTACGCAAGACGGGCGATGGTCTGCGCCCGCGCATGACACATGATCTGCTGATGTCGCACGTGGCTTCTGTTGGGCTGTGTGTTGCCTTTGTACATTGCGTGCAGTTACCTATGTTCCCTACCTGTGATCTGAGTAGCATTGTCTGGACTGTGATTAATTTTCCGCCGGGGGATTGCTTTTTTTTGCATTCTAGTTGAGAATGATTTTCATTATCAGTGCGGTCAGTTGTAGTGTAGTCGGTTGTTCGGCATTGATAATGTGACAAGACGCAAATGAGGGGATTGCATCATCATGCTACAAGAGCTTTATATTTTACGATCTTATTACGAGGAATCGTCTTCGGCGGTGTATGAAGATGATTTGCGCGCACAATATGGGGATGCCTGCGTGGACGAAGCCATTGCGCGCGGCGATCTAGAGCATCGCCGTTTGCCGTGTAAGCGCAATAAAAATCGCTGTGTTTGCTGGTTGTCCGATCAGGCGTTGCAGAGAATTGCCGCGCATGGTTCGGCGCAGACAACATTTCACTGATAAATCAGGACTGTTTGCATAAACATCTCTGGCTAAGTTGTGGTTACAGGCATTTCGGACTGTACCTTGCGTAAAAGACTTGATAGCATGTTCTGCAAAACGAATCTGTAACGGTTACGCCGTTGCAATATCATCAGACAATAAGCGCGGGGCTTGCCGACTATGAAATGTGCCAAAATGAAACCAGTTCAATTGTTTACTTTCGCGATGATGACAGCGCCTTTTTTACTGGGTGCCTGCACAGGATCAGCGCCGACAGGGTACAAATATCATAAGGGGAAAGCTGATATTCATTCATTGCGTTCCCAGACCGGACCGGAAATTATCGGTGGCTATTTGTTCGGATATGAAAATATCGGCCGCGCGGATTACAGAACGCCGGGAACGGAAAGTGTTTGGTACAGCAATCAACCGACCTTTGATGAGCTTGCCGCACGATCTGCCGGTGCATCACATGATGGGCGCGGCTATGATGGCGCGTCTTCGTATGATGATATGCCTGAGGAATTTGCCGTGCCTGATGATGCGGAAATGAACGCGGCCTATGCCGCAAATAAATCGCGTCAGAAGCGTGATACTTCGGTTCTGAAGGAAATCGAAACAGAGCATAGACTTGTTGACCAGCAACGCCTGAAAGCGTCGCTGGATGATATTGTTGCCCGTTTCACCAATGAATATGGCTATCCGTCCAGACCGGTTTACATCAAACCTGTCGGTGATGTATTGGTCCGTTATCCGGGTGTCGATCAGGCGCTGGCTGCGGCGATGATGCGTAACCGCTGGGTTGTGACATCCGATATGTCCGATAATCCGATTGTCTTCAAATATGATGCGATGATGATCGGCAAAGACCGCCAGAGTATTATTACACTGGAAGTACCGGAAGCAACGCCGAAGCTGGAATATAATGGCGTGTACCAGATTCATGATGGTGATGATGGTGCGATCCGTGAGCAAAGAGCCCCTGCGTCTGCAAGTGCCGAGCCGATCAGTCTGCTGAGATAAAATCATAATATTGAAAACAATTTGACGTCGCTTGTTGCCTGTGATGAGCGGGTGCGACTTTTTGTGCGTGTCGTTGAGGTTTTCGCGGCGTGGTTCAGGGCTTTGGGTGCGCCGCTTGGCTTGGCGGCTTTTGCTCCTCACTCCTTGAGATGTGCTTTGATAATGAATGCGGGGCGCTGGCTTGTTCTTGAAAGGGCAATGTCAGGAAGTATCGTCAGCAGTATCGTCGGGGTGGCATTGTTTCAAATGCGGGCGTCCATCACAGCTTTACAGCATCTCTACGTGCGGCGATGTGTCTGACATGAAGGGGGTATCAATTTCTAGAGGGCGAGCGTATGGTCGCAGGGCTGTGCGGAGTGTGATCGGAGGCATTAACGCGGGGCGATCATGATGCACTCTTTCAGGGCTTTGCAGGCTGTGCTGGCTTCATCTTTGCTGAGCCCTGTAATGCGGCCGCGATAGATTGTGCCGTGCGCTGTGCGGAGCGGGGCAACATGTGGCGTGCTTTGTGACAACAGGTAAGGCAGTTTGTTGATGACATCGTCTGTGATTTGTTCAATTTTGTTTTTATTGCGGAATGCTCCGATTTGAATAGACCAATCCCGACCAAAAATTTTGTTGTCTGCGTAAGCGCTATGTTCATCAAAAGACATGTCTTTGAGTGATTTCATTGCAGAAATGGCCAGTAAGCCCGTGCGGAAGCGGTCAATTTCTTCTGAGTCGAAATCACCTTCGCCGATCTCTTTTTCAAATTGCGTACTGTGATGTGGTGCGATACCCGCATTCTTGAATGTGTTTTGTGCAGGTGGTGCGGTCAGGACAGGTTTTGTCATGACGCCGCTTGCCGGGGCAATCGAGGCCAGTTTGATACCGGCGCGGGCCGTTTGTACCTGTGGCTTTTGCGCGGGCATTGGCGGCGTTTTCGCTTGGGCGATCATGATGCGGTCAATTTTCTGGAAGCCGCGATTTAGGATGAGCTGCATATGGCTGTTGCGCGTTTTGGAAGAGCGTCCGCCAAAAACAACACCGATCAGGCGGCGATTCCCGCGCTTGGCCGAGGCGACCAGATTAAACCCTGATGCACGGATATAGCCGGTTTTCAGGCCGTCCATGCCGTCATAATAGCTCATGAGTCTGTTATGGTTGTGGTAATTGTGGCCGCGGAAGCTGAAAGATTTTGTCGAAAAGTAGTGGTAATACTTGCTTTTGTCATGAATGAGATATTGCGCCAGCTTGGCAATATCGCGCGCTGTGGTGACCTGATGTGGATGATGCAGGCCTGATGCGTTTTTAAAGCGTGTACGGGACATGCCAAGTTCCTGGGCGCGGCGTGTCATCATGCGCGCAAAATTCTCTTCCGTGCCGCCGATACGTTCTGCAAGGGCGATGGCAACATCATTGGCTGATTTTGTCACAAGGGCATAAATCGCTTCTTCAACCTGAATGCTTGATCCAGGCGGTAAATCGAGCTTGCTTGGCACAGCGCTGGCGGCGTTGCGGGACATAAAAACGCGGTCGCGGCGCCGCAGTGTGCCGTTGTCCAATGCATCAAATGTTAAAAGAAGGGTCATCATCTTGGCCAAAGACGCCGGGTGCAGTTTTTTATCAGCGTAGCGTGAGTACAGAATAAGACCTGTATCCGCATCCATCACAAGGGCTGCATATTTCGGGTTTGGTCTAGCCTGCGCCTGTGTTGCGGTCATTACCACCGTTGCACACACAAGGGTGACGATAAAGAAAAGCTGTGTGATGTGTTGTTTGTAGCGGATCCCCATATCCAACGTATCTCTGTGCCTTGTGTGCAATATTATAGAAGTGACAATAACTGGAGTTATTTTAGGTGCGATTAGCCAAAATGTCCAATATTGCGTATTTATTTTATCAAAAATCACTTGAAAAAATAAAAAAGCTTTTTGTGCGATGCAAAAAAAATACTTGCAATCCGTGTTCTGCCATGAGAAAATAAGAATATATTGCAGTGCAGTAATAGAGGGTGAATGATTATGAGTAAGGAAACAAACGCAAAGCGCAAGCAGACAGCGAAGGCCACTCCGGCGAAAAAGACGGGGCAGTCGAAAGCAAGAAAAGCGACAGCAAAGGCGAATGTTTCAAAAGCAAAGCGTACCAATACCACAGCAAAGAAACCGACAACAGCCAGAAAGGTGGAAAAGAAAATGACACAAGCACAAAATAAGGTTCAGTTTGATAAAATCGCAAAAGAAGCAGCGTCTGCAGGCCAGGAGCAAGTTGACGTTCTGGTGAAATCAAGCACGATTTTTGCAAAAGGATGCGAAGATTTCGTGAAGACATATGTTTCGATCGCACAAGAATCCGCTGAAAAGAATTCAGAAGCGCTGAAGACTCTTCTGGGATGCAAATCATTGAACGAATTCACAGAAACACAGCAGAAACTTGCGCAGACCAGCTTTGACGAGTTTGTTTCAAGTGCGACAAAACTGTCTGAACTTTCTGTGAAAGTTGCAACGGATGCGTTCGAGCCAATCAATGATCAGGTGTCAAAATCGATCAAAAAAGTGACTGAGACGATCGCAGCCTAAGACATCATTAAGACATAATAAGTTTGTTGGATTATTCCAACATGACAACCGAACCCCGATTCCAGTGCAGTGGAATCGGGGTTTTTCTTTTGGAAATACATAAAAAAATGAGAATATTCTTTGGTTTTTAAGGATTTCAATGTAAAAATTATAGAAGGTATGGATTGTTGTTCTGATGATGCAGACCTATATCAATAGAAATCTTGAGATAAAATGCAAACGCCGAAACCTTTAGAAGACGCATGACAAAAAACGCATTTGAGATACCCGAACGTATTATTCTGATGAGTGATGATGACCATCCGGATAAGGGGCATCAGGGCAGTGAAGACCATGATGCGCAGA
Organism: Alphaproteobacteria bacterium; assembly: GCA_030750865.1. GTDB lineage: Bacteria > Pseudomonadota > Alphaproteobacteria > Micavibrionales > Micavibrionaceae > JASMHE01. The sequence goes on along the minus strand of JASMHE010000006.1, from coordinate 113,784 downwards.
CAGGCGTATTGTTGAAGCCACGCCCGAAGACGAAAAAACCGTCAATGTATAAGGTCCTTTTGTTGAACGATGATTATACGCCGATGGAGTTTGTTGTTCATATTCTGGAGAAATTTTTCAACAAGAATAAACAAGAGGCGACAGATATCATGATGCATGTGCATCGTCGCGGTGTCGGTTTGTGTGGCGTTTTCACCTATGAAATCGCCGAAAGTAAAGTGCAACAGGTTATGGATTTCGCGCGGGCGAATGAACAGCCGCTTCAGTGCACGATGGAAAAAGAGTAATTCTCTCTGTTTGAACGGTTTTCGACGCTGGCAGGCAGACCATATATGAAAAGGATTTACGCATGCTATCACGTAATTTGGAACAGACTTTACACCGCGCTTTGATGGTTGCCAGTGAACGGCATCATGAATATGCAACGCTGGAACATTTATTGTTGTCCTTGACCGAAGATCAGGACGCAATGGCCGTGTTGCGGTCTTGTGGTGTATCTTTGCCGGACTTGCGTGAACAGCTGGGGGAATATCTGGATAATGAACTGGCCTATCTGATTGATAAAAATATCGAAGAAGCCAAGCCGACGACCGCTTTTCAGCGTGTTTTACAGCGGGCGGCCATTCACGTGCAATCAGCCGGACGCGAAGAAGTGACCGGTGCAAATGTGCTGGTCGCGCTGTTTTCCGAACGGGAAAGTCATGCTGTGTTCTTCTTGCAGGAACAGGAAATGACGCGGTTTGATGCGGTGAATTATATCTCTCACGGCATTGCGAAAGTGGCCGGTCAGGGTGATGGAAAAGTTGCCGCCCCCGGCATTGACGAGGAAGACGATGGTGGCAGTAAATCCGGCAAAGAAGCGCTGGATACATATTGTATTAATCTGAACCAGAAAGCGACAAAGGGGAGTATCGATCCGTTGATCGGGCGGGACCACGAGGTCGAGCGCACGATTCAAATTTTATGCCGCCGCTCCAAGAATAATCCGCTGTATGTGGGTGATCCGGGTGTCGGGAAGACAGCCATTGCCGAAGGGCTGGCCAAGCGGATCGTCGAAAAGGATGTGCCGGATATCTTGCATGATGCGGTGATCTATTCGCTTGATATGGGCGCTTTATTGGCGGGAACACGTTATCGCGGTGATTTTGAAGAGCGCATGAAGGCCGTGATCAAGGAAATCGAGAAAACGGATCATGCTGTTTTATTTATTGACGAGATCCATACCATTATCGGTGCGGGGGCGACCTCGGGCGGGGCAATGGACGCATCAAACCTGTTGAAGCCGGCTTTGTCGCGCGGCACGATCCGGTGTATCGGGTCCACAACATATAAAGAGTACCGCAATCATTTCGAAAAAGACCGTGCGCTTGTGCGGCGTTTTCAGAAAATTGATGTGCCTGAACCAAGTGTGGATGATGCCCATAAGATTTTGGTCGGCTTGAAGCCATATTATGAAGAGCATCATAAAGTCGAATATACGATTGATGCGTTACGCGCCGCTGTCGAGCTGTCGGACCGTTATATCGGTGACCGCAAATTGCCGGATAAGGCGATTGATATTGTTGATGAGGTTGGCGCGGCCCAGATGCTTGTGCCGGAAGATAAGCGCAAAAAGGTGATTGACGTGGCCGATATCGAATCCGTCATTTCTGCCATTGCGCGCATCCCCGCCAAGACGGTGAGCCAAGATGACAAGGAAACATTACAGAATCTGGAACGTGATCTGAAAACAATGGTGTTTGATCAGGATGAGGCAATTGAAACCCTGTCCGATGCGATCAAATTATCGCGCGCGGGACTGCGCGATCCTGAAAAGCCGATTGGCTGCTATTTGTTCAGCGGGCCGACCGGTGTCGGTAAAACCGAGGTCGCAAAACAATTATCAAAAACGCTGGGTATCGATTTGAAGCGGTTTGATATGTCCGAATATATGGAACGCCACGCCGTATCACGCTTGATCGGCACGCCGCCCGGCTATGTCGGGTTCGAACAGGGCGGTCTTTTGACCGACGCTGTGGACCAGCATCCGCACTGTGTGTTGCTGCTTGATGAAATTGAAAAAGCGCATCCCGATATTTTCAATCTGTTGCTACAGGTCATGGATTACGGCAAGCTGACCGATAATAACGGCAAGGTGGTTGATTTCCGCAATGTAATTTTGATCATGACGACCAATGCGGGCGCAGCGCAGCTTTCAAAGGCGCCGATGGGCTTTGGCCGCGAGATGCGCATGGAAGACGATCAGGAAGAAATCAAGCGTGTGTTCACGCCGGAATTCCGTAACCGTCTGGATGCGATTATCCCGTTTGCGGCGCTGAGTACCGAAACAATCGAACGCGTTGTCGAAAAATTCATTATCCAGCTTGAAGCCCAGCTTGCGGAAAAACATGTCACGATTATTTTGTCTGACGAGGCCCGCGCTTATCTGGCCAAAGAAGGGTATGATCCTGCGATGGGTGCGCGTCCGCTGGGCCGTATTATCCAGAACAAGATCAAAAAAGAGCTGGCGCAGGAATTGTTGTTCGGCAAACTCGTCGATGGCGGAACGGTTCATATCGGTTATATCGATGATGAACTGGTGTTTGATTTTGAAGAGCGAACAGACCCGCCAAGAACGTCTGCGGCAGAAGATGAGAAAATAGACCAATAAAGCCTATTTTTTGATAACGTTCTGAAAATGATGAATAAATTTATTTTACGAAAAAAATAAATTGCAAAAATCGTCAAAATTTGCTTTCCTATAACTCCTATATATAAATAAAGAGTTAAGAACAGGTGGGCATATCATGGAGAAAAGAGACGATCGCTTAGAACGCGTCATTGCATTCGCAGAAGAAAATTTTTCTGAAGACCTTAAAGATGTATTTCGCTGTGCCTTTGAAGCGGCGCAGGAGCAATATGGTCATGAGTCGTTAAGTGTCGATCATCTCTTTATGTTCCTTTTGACCGAGCCTGATGTGAATTCCATCCTGACAGAGCTGATTGCCGATACCGGCGTTGACCGTGATTCTTTTTCGCTTGAATTGGCCATCAAATCTTATGATGAACAATTCCGCAGAACGGCGCGGACTTATGAGGGCGCGTCGCAGGATTATGCGCATCTGCACTTTGATGAAATGTCCTATGGACGTGATGTGATTGAATTGATGGAAACGCTTGAAAAGAATCATTTCAATGCCGATCACGGTGTCGCGCCATATGTAGAGCCTGTTGATGTCTTATTGGCCTTCTATGGCATGGAAAGACAAACAACGCCGATGCGGTTTATGGACGAGGCACAGATTAATTTGCTGCATTTGCAGGATGTTATCCGGGTCAAGCATGCCGTCGATTTCCACAATGAAATGCGGGCGCAGGCAGGCGAGAAACATGAAACGCCTGATGAGGATTTGGATACGGATCAGGATACTGACGATGAAAATACAATTTCAGAAAGCCGTGAACTTGTGCGGTCGGGCAATGCATATCCGTTCCGTCTGGCCGGCACGACAAAGGCCGAAACGCTCAGTAAATACGGAACAGACCTGACCGAGCTTGCGTTTTCGGGCAAGCTGGACCCAATTACAGGCCGTGATAGCGAGGTAGATCGTTCCATCAAGGTTGTTTCCCGCAAGAATAAAGCCAATCCTGTTTTGATCGGTGAAGCCGGTGTCGGGAAAACGGCGGTTGTGCAAGGCATCGCACAGCGTATTGTTGACGGTGGTGTGCCGAAATCGATGCGGTATCGCCATATTGTTGAACTGGATGTTGGTGCAATGGTTGCCGGCACAAAATATCGCGGTGATTTTGAAAAACGCCTGAAAGGTGTGATTGATGATGTGAAGGCCTTGAAGGCCAAAGGCGTTGATGTGACTTTGTTCATTGACGAATTGCACAATATTGTCGGCGCAGGCAAGGCGGGCGGCGCAATGGATGCGTCCAATATTCTGAAGCCCGAACTGGCCGCAAGCGGCATTAGTGTCATCGGTGCGACCACAATCGATGAATATAAAAAATATATCGAAACAGATGCGGCGCTGGACCGTCGTTTTCAGGCGGTTGTTGTTAAGGAACCCACCATTGAACAAGCGCAGGATATTCTGCTTGGCAAGAAACAATCTTACGAAGCGCATCATGATGTTTATTACGAGGAAGACGCAATTCGCGCGATTCCTGATTTGTGTCAGCGTTTTATCACGGATAAGAAAATGCCGGACACATGTTTTGATTTGCTTGATGATGCCGGTGTTGAAGTCGCATCCGAAGGGCGCAAGCGTGTGACGGTGAAGGACGTACAAACGATTGTGGCCAACCGCAAGGGATTCCCGCTGGAGTTTGTTGCCGGCGGCATGAGCGATCATTTACGCGGCTATGAGTCAAAAATGAAAAGCCAGTTTTTTGATCAGGATGATGCCATTCATGCGATGAAAAAGGCGTTGCTGATTTCACAGGCCGGTTTGAACGAAGATAATAAAGTCGCAGGCAGTTTCCTGTTCCTCGGTCCGACAGGATCAGGGAAGACCGATATGGCCGTGCAGACAGCCAAGATTCTGGGCGTGGATGCTGTGCGTTATGATATGGCCGATTACATGGAAAAACATGCGATCTCACGCTTGATCGGTGCCCCGCCCGGATATACGGGCTTTGATGAAGGGGCGAAGCTGGCCGAAGATTTACGGACAGCACCGAACGGATTGTTCATCTTTGATGAGGTGGAAAAAGCCCATCCGGATGTGATGAATATTTTGCTTCAGGTGCTGGAATATGGCGAATTTACCGATGCAAAGGGCCGGACGCATGATATGCGGAACGCGACCATCGTTCTGACAGGCAATCTGGGAACAGTGCCGCTTGAACGCAAACGGTCTATCGGTTTTATGGCGCATGAAGAGGACAACGCGGCCGAAGAGAAAACGGTTGATATGAACGAGGTGAAAAAGCACTTCTTGCCGGAAGTTCTGAACCGTATTGGCGCGATTATTCCGTTCAATCGTATTCAAAAAGACACGATGCCGAAGATTGTCGATAAAGTATTGGGCAATCTGCAGGACCGTCTGAGCGAGAAAAAAGGCCTGAGCGTTGAATTTGACGCGGCGGCCAAAGGCTATCTGGCTGATGCGGCGTACGATCCGGAAATGGGCGCGCGTCCGTTGAAACGTCTGGTGAATGACGAAATTGCCTCCGAGATTGCGTACGAGGTGCTGGATCGTGGAATTACAACCGGCGGCTTCGTCTCTGTCACATTTAACGAAGAGGCAGGTAAGCTGGATGTCGCGGTCAGTGCCGAGAAGCCAAAGGCAGAAAAGGCGCGGGCGCAAGAGCCTGTGTACCTGCTGGAAGGACCGGAAGCGCCGTAAAAAGGCGCGTCTTTCCGTGCGAAGCGGATAAGCCGTATTTCCTGAAATTTTTGATAGACGATAGGTTCAAATCGTTTATGATGGTGTTTCTATGTAACGGAGTAGAAACATGTCTTTTTTCAGCATTTTAGGTGTTATTTCACCGATTCACATTTCTCTGGTCACGGTGTTGACCGGTGCGAAGAAGATTGGTGTGGATCAGTCTGGTAATAAATATTTCGAAGCAAAGAAGCGCAAAGAATATAAACACACACGCCGCTGGGTGATTTATAAAGGCACGCCGGATGCGTCCAAAGTGCCGCCGGAATGGCATGGCTGGCTGCATCATCAAACAGATGTTGTTCCGAATACGGACGAGGCGACAGCCTTTCGTAAGCCGTGGCAAAAACCGCACCACCCCAATCCGACCGGATCGGATGCGGCCTATAAACCGCCGGGGCATGTTTTGTCCGGTGGCAAGCGCGATAAAGCAACCGGAGATTATGAGGCATGGACACCGGAATAATGGTGCGTGCGTGTAACGGCATCGAAAGCGGTGCGCCGTAAAAAATGTTATGACGAAAAGGAATCAAAACGGGTAAGGATCACATGAATAGAAGCGTAATTGAAACTGTATTAGGGGCGATCGTTTTATTTATTGCAGGATTTTTTCTGGTGTTCAGCTATAACACCGCGAATGTCAGAACGGTTGACGGCTATCATATCTCTGCCAACTTTCCGGGTATCGGCGGATTGTCTGTCGGCGACGAAGTGCAGTTAAGCGGTGTGAAGGTCGGCACGGTTACGGGCGTTACGCTGGATCAGCAGACATATCTTGCCGTTGTGAAGATGAGCATTGATCCGGATGTAAAACTGCCGAAAGACACAGCCGCTGTGATTAGCAGCACAAGCCTACTGGGCGGACGTTATATGTCTTTGGAGCCGGGCGCGGACGAAGATTACTTGCCGGAGGGTGGTGTCATTCAATATACGCAGGCGCCGCAGAATCTGGAACAGCTTCTGGGTAAATTTATCTTCAGCATGCAAAAAGATGAAAGCAGTGCAGAATAATCAAAAAATAAAAACGCTTTTGGGTCTGGTTGTCCTGTTGACACTGTGTGTGGCAATGGGCGGCACACTGCATGCGCGGGAAATGATTGATTATCCTGTCGTGAAATTGCAGTCACTGGATAAAGCAACCGCCAACACACAAACATTCGAAGCCCGTGTCGGTACGACCATCAAATACGGGCCGCTTTACATCCGTACGCAGGCCTGCCGCAAGGCACCGCCAATCGAGCAGCCCGAATCGGCCGCTTTTCTGCAAATCTGGGAAGTTACGCCGAAAGATAAAGCCAAATGGGTTTTTAGTGGCTGGATGTTTGCTTCTTCACCTGCTGTATCGTCAATGGATCACCCGATTTATGATGTCTGGGTGCTGGATTGTCTGGAAGACACGGAAAAAGATGACGGTATTGCGGATGATGATGCGGCGGACCCTGACGGTGTGCGCACGCATGATGCTGATAAAACCGGAGATTCTGCGGATGATGCGGCCGCAGCAGGCGGCGATGTTGTGCCGGCCGAAAAACCGGAGATACCATCTGCTGAAAACGAAAAAGCCCCGGACTGATCCGAGGCATTTCATACATCGCACATGATTTGTGCGCTTTTCTTAAATTGCGTAGGCTTAGATTTGCATACCGCCAGTATATTGCACTGTCGCTTCTGTCTGGTGCGTTGCGGCGTGCTGTGCACTTGCTGTATCTCGACTTGTGCCTTCCGCTGCGTTTGTAAATGCAAGTGCCGATGTCTGGCCCTCGCCAACGGCGGGTGCGTTCAAGAAATCATCTAAATGGTTGCGTCCTAAAATCATATCTACCTACCCCTTTTTTCTCTTTGTTGCTTGCTGGCTATTCGGGATTAATTTTATATTAACAAAGTCATTTCTTAAGATCAAGTAAAAAATACTGTTTTTGTATGTTTTTTACCTAAAACAGCAAAATTATTGGTTCTTTTGCGTTTTTAAGTGATTGAGATAGGCTGTAACCCCTTCTTTTTCATCATAATGCGGGGGTGTGAAATTGCATTTTTCATGCAAAACAGCATGTAAATGCGCGATGTAGGTGTCATGTGGAATTTCATAGATGCCGAATTGTTCCAGATGAGGGTTGGTGAATTGGGTATCCAGAATGGTAAATCCTGTGTGAAACAGGCGGGCGCACAGATGGATCAGCGCAATTTTACTGGCGTTTGTCGCGCGTGAAAATTTGCTTTCGGCACAGAATGCGCCGCCGAGCGCCAATCCGTACACGCCACCGACCAGTTGATTGTCGTGATCATAACATTCAACACTATGGGCATGGCCTGCGTGATGCAGGGCAATAAACATGTCTTTGATGGGGGTGTTAATCCATGTTTCCGTGCGACCCGGCGCCGGTGCGGCACATTTATCAATGACGGCGGCAAAGTCTGTATTGACGCGCACGTCAAACGGAAATTGCTTTACGGTGCTGATGAGCCGTTTGGGAATATGAAGGGCGCCTATTGAAAGCTGGCCGCGCATATGTGGTTGATACCAGTGAAATGCATCATCATCGGCGCTCTGTGCCATAGGAAAGCATCCCATCGCATAGGCGTTCATAATATCAATGAGTTGCAGGGGCTGTGCGTCATTATCCATCATACGCAAAGCTTATGTGTTTCGCAGCCGAAGGTTAAGCGTTATTTTCTTTGTTACGTTCTTCAAGCTTACGTTCCATCCAGTGAATATTGTAATTCCCTGTCAGGAAGTCGTCTTGTTCCAGAATCCAGTAATGAAGCGGCAATGTTGTTTTGATGCCCTCAATCACGGTTTCTGTAATGGCGCGGCGCAGGCGGCGAATCGCTTCTTCGCGGTTGCGGCCGTGTACGATCAGCTTGCCGATCATGGAATCGTAATATGGCGGAATGGTGTAACCACCGTAAACCGCACTGTCAAAGCGAACGCCAAGACCGCCCGGTGTATGGAATTGTGTGATCTTACCGGGGGATGGCATGAATGTATCCGGATCTTCGGCATTGATGCGCACTTCAATTGCATGGCCGCGCAGACGGATTTTGTCTTTATTGACGGTCAATGGTTCACCGGAAGCCACGCGGATTTGTTCCGCGATCAGGTCGATGCCTGTGATCATTTCTGTCACAGGGTGTTCAACCTGAATCCGTGTGTTCATTTCCATGAAATAGAAATTGCCGTCTTCGTACAGGAATTCGATTGTACCGGCACCGCGATAGCCCATTTTCTTGACAACATCAGCGGCCAGTGTACCGATTTGATCCCGTTCTTTTTCGGTCAGCACCGGAGATGGCGCTTCTTCGACAAGTTTCTGGTGGCGGCGCTGGATCGAGCAGTCCCGTTCACCCAGATGGATAGCGTTTCCGTGTTCGTCACCGAAGATCTGGATTTCTATGTGGCGCGGTTTTAACAGGAATTTTTCCATATAAACCGTATCATCACCGAAGTTCGCTTTGGCTTCGCTGCGGGCGGTCGAAAACGCTTCGGAGAATTCTTCGGCTTTGTGCACGACTTTCATGCCCTTACCGCCGCCGCCTGATGCGGCTTTGATCAGGACGGGATATCCGACTTCATCAGCAAATTTTTGACCTTCTTCGACGGATTCAATCGCGCCGTCTGAGCCGGGAACAACCGGCAGGCCGAGTTCTTTGACGGTTTTCTTGGCCGTCACTTTGTCGCCCATTGTTGTGATGTGCTCAGGCTTTGGCCCGATAAACGTAAAGCCGTGTTCTTCGACCATTGTGGCGAACTGGGCATTTTCCGACAAGAATCCGTAACCGGGGTGGATGGCATCAGCCCCTGTCAGGGTCGCTGCGCTGAGAATAGAGTGAATGTTCAAATAGCTGTCTTTTGAAGAGGCCGGGCCGATACAGACACTTTCATCAGCAAGGCGCACAGCCATAGAGCTGGCATCTGCCGTTGAATGGACAGCGACCGATTCGATCCCCATTTCACGACAGGCGCGAATGATGCGAAGGGCAATTTCACCGCGATTGGCAATAAGAACTTTTTTGAACATGATTCAATCCGATCACAAAATCGTTATTTAGAAAGATGATGCAGAGCCGATATTACTCGATCACCATCAGGACATCACCGAATTCCACTGGCTGTGCATTCTCGACGAGAATTTGTGTCACAGTGCCGGAACGGTGTGCTTTGATTGGGTTCATCACCTTCATGGCTTCGATGATCACAAGCGTATCACCTTCGGAAACGCTGTCACCTTTGCGGATAAAGGATGGTGCGTCTGGTTCAGGCTGCATATAGGCTGTGCCGACCATTGGTGATGTAACAGCACCGGGGTGATCTTGTGTCACGGCAGATGGTGCGTCCAGATTAGCAGGGTGCGGCACGGTCGGGTCTGAATCAACACTTTGCGGTGCTGCGACAGAAGACGGTGCAACGCCTGCGCCAAGAACGGTGGCCGATCCGCGGCTGACGCGGATGGACTGTTCACCTTCAGCCACTTCAATTTCTGTTAACTCTGTTTCGTCCAGCAATTCTGCGAGCTTACGAATAGCTTTTTCATCTATTTTCATCAGACTATACTCTTTTAAATTAATGCGAAGCTCTCTTGATAAAGAAAGTTTTCTCAAAAGTCAAAGTGAACTGTCATTTTGTCTTATTGAAGGACTGTGGACAAGTAATCAATGGCGCTGACATAACCCTGCAAACCCTGTCCTACAAAGGCTTTTTCAGCGATTGGCTCTATGTAGGAAAAATGACGAAAATCTTCTCTATCCTGTGGATTTGAAAGATGAACTTCGATAATCGGAACGCTGTGAAGTTTCAGCGCGTCGTGGATGGCCACCGATGTATGAGTATAAGCGGCGGCATTGATGATGATGGCGCGCACCTGCCCGAGGGCTTCCTGTATCCAGGTGACAAGCTCGCCTTCATAATTGGATTGTTTGAAATCAAGCATAAAGCCGTGCGTGTCGGCGGCGACGCCGCAAGCGTGACGGATATCATCCAGCGTTTGATCGCCATAAATTTCCGGCTCGCGCTTGCCGAGCATGTTCAGGTTAGGACCGTTCAGGATCAGAATTCTGTTGTGCATGGCGTTGCTCTCTTCGCCGGTTAGTCGGCTATGTCTGGTTGTGCTTGTGTGTCCGTATCCGTATTCGTATCGTCCGGCTCGTCTTCGCCATAGGCGCGGGCGAGCAGTTCGTTCAGTTTATTGATATCGGGTGTGCCGGCATAAACGGTGCCGTTAATATAAAGGCTTGGCGTTGCTTCCAGCCCTAATATTTTCCACGTATCAAAATTTTTCAGGATGACATCGGTGGTGGTTTTGCTGACCATGTCGTTTTTCAGTTGATCGACGTCAAGCCCCATATTGAGAGCCATCCTTTCGATTTCAGGCAGTGTAATCGGGGTATTGCGGCTCATCAATGCGGTGTGAACAGGTTCGAAATGGCCTTGTATGCTGGCGGCCAGTGCGAATTTTGCTTCTGTCACGGATTTTAGGCCAAAAATAGGATAGTGCCGTACGACAATCTTCACGTCATCCCGTTGTTCCAGCAGGGTTGTGAGCGAGCCGTGAAGCTGGCGGCAATAGCTGCACCGGTAATCAACGAACTCGACGATCACTTTTTCGCCATCGGGATTGCCCAGATATTGTCCGAATTCAGGTGTTTCGATGGTGCTGATCAGGCGGTGCTGTACCCATAACTTATGACCGGCATATAAGATGCCGATCACAAGAAGAATATAGAAGAGGTGATAAAACCTGAATTTTTTAGTCTTGGTTTTCACGATGATCGGCAATGACTTGTTTCATTTGATCGACGGTCATGTAACCCGGCGCCATATAGTCACCGATGATAAAGGCTGGTGTGCCGCGGATGCCAAGATCACGTGCGATAGATGATACGCGGTTGATTTCCGCTTTCACGGCTTCGCTGTGCGCATCTTTTTTCAGTTGGTCGATATCCAGACCGATATCTTTTGCTTTTTCAATCAGGATTTCTTCGGTTTTTGCGCCGCTATATTCCATCAGAGCAACGTGAAACTCGAAATATTTATCCTGTTTTGACGCCGCCAATGCATATTTAGATGCCAATACGGAACTTTCGCTCAGGATCGGATATTCCTGCAAGATGACGCGGACATTTTTGTCCTGATCAAGAAGGGTCTGTAATTCATTGTAACCGCGCTTACAGTAGCCGCAGTTATAATCAAAAAATTCAATCACGGTGACATCGCCGTTCGCGTTGCCTGCAACGGTCGGGAAATCCGAATTTGTGAGATCGTCTTTATAATCGCTCAGCTTATCCTGAAAGGCTTCTTGCTCTTGTTCTTTTTGCTGGCGGTCATATTCTTGCAAAGCTTTGACGACGGCCTCTGGATTTTCGAAAAGGTAAGACTGGATAAAATCACCAAGTGCGTCTTCGGACATGGTAATGGTCACGTCTTCGGCCTGTGCCGTCTGTGGTGCGATCAGTGCGGCACCTGACATAAGCATGGCTGACATCGCGCATGCTGAAAAGAATGTTTTTACTGTATTTTTCACTATCTTGTCCCCTTGATTTTTACAAATAGATCATCCTGTTATGCCATGTTAAAGCAGTGACGTGAAGATCATTTATAGAAGTTTATTCGTGATTGGTTTAATTTTCGTTACATTTGTGATGTTTTTCACGGCCTTTTACGATTTTGTTCTCTTTCTTTTGCCCGCGCCTGTTTGTAATCGATATAGGCAATCAGATCGGCCGCCCGTAAATGTTCGGCAGAGCCGGACGGGAATTCTTCCAGTGCGCGCTGCGCATTTTTTCTGGCGAGGTCATGATTACCTTTCAGCATGGATTCTTCGGCCAGATGCAATGAAGCCCGTGCCGTGTCACCAAGACGACCATAGGCCGTGGCGAACAGGCGATGCAATCTGGTTGATTTGTTTTTGGTGTCTGTTTCGGCCCGTTTTAATTCCACCAATGCTTTTTCCAGCATGTCTGTCTGGTCGTTACGGGCGGATTCAATCAAGGCATGCGCATAGGCCACGCGGAACATGGACGCGGATGGCAATAAAGTCACGGCTTTTTCATAGCTGGATACGGAGGCGTCAATATCACCGGACTCGAATTCGACTTGTCCTTTGAGTTCATGGAAATAGGGATTGTCCGGTTCTTTGCCGATCAGTACATCGATATCTTTGATGGCCTGCGGTACGTTGTTCAGGCGGTATGCGGCAATGGCATGCGCGTACAGCGATGCAATATCGGCGGTCTTGTCGGGATATTGCCAGGACACTTGTTCGGGCGTAATGAAGCCGCGTATTTTTGCAATCATGCGGCGATGGTCTTCGTTCCATTGCGCAGGCAGGGCATTTTGCTTGTATGCCGATTGTTTATAGCCCTGTTCCAGTGCGGAGATCCTATCACGCGTTAATGGGTGGGTGCGGATATATTCGCTTTGCTGGGAGGCGGGCAGTAATTCCTGATCTTCGAGTTTCTCCATAAAGGTCACAAGACCGTGCGGGTTGATCTCTGCGCCTTGCAGATAGCTCAGCGCGGCTTGATCGGCGCTGGCTTCCTGTGTGCGGCTGAACGATAAAAAATTGTTTTGCGCGGTGGCTTGTGAGCCGAGCGCGATGGCTGTGCCTAATTGCCCTTCACCTGTCAGGATAGCCGCGCCCGCGCCCAGTAATGTACCGAACAGACTTTGATAGGCGGCATTTTCGATGCTGTCACGCAGGCGGACCAGATGGCCGCCGCGAATATGGCCAAGTTCGTGTGCCACAACGCCGATAATTTCATCGGGATTGTCGGATTTTTCCAGCAAGCCTGTATAAATGAAAATATTCGGGCCGCCCGCGACAAAGGCATTAATGTGCGGGTCTTGTATCAGGACGAAATTGATCTGTTCCGTTTGAAGGCCGGCGGCTTCCACAACGTCATGTGTCCATTTTTCGATGTAATTCTCGATTTCAACATCCCGAATGACGGTCGGTCCGGCATGGGCTGTCAGTGGCGCAATCAGGAGGGTGAGCAGACAAAGCCCCAGAAATATGTGCAGGATAAAATGTTTCACGTGATGCGATTTCCTTTTTATGTGCTATTAATATGATATGTCTGATTTGATTTATCAATGGATTGATTTGTTCTGGATACCGATTGCCTTGATTGCGACGCATAAGGGGCAACGTCTTATTTCCGTGGTGCTTATTCTTGCCTGTGCGCTGACAATGCGCACACAGATTGAATTGATGGAAATGATCGGATCGGATACGGGGCTGATTAATCTGATGCAGTCCGACATTTATAATCGGGGCTTGATTGTCTATAGTATATTTATTGCGCTCTTCCTGATTATGGCCTATTTCTCGCCCAAAACCCGTAAGGTTGTGTTCTTTGCCGCGTCGATCAGTTTGCTGATTATGGCGTTTTGTATCAGTTCATTGCTGATGGCGCTTTGATGATTGTTTCACGATAATGCCGCGAACATAGTCGTCCGATGGGCGGCAGAACGCCGGAAATGCTATTATTTCTTTTATTTTCGCCGCTTTTCCTTTATAAAACACGCAGTTTTATGATTGTGATCGAAAACGATTGAAAAAGGGAATTTGAAAATGTCCAGACGGAAGCCAACCAGACGAGAAGGCACGGTGCGTGTAAAAACGGCACGCGGTCGTAAAAATTCGTCCACGCGCTGGCTGCAGCGGCAATTAAATGATCCTTATGTTTCGGAAGCAGAACGTCTTGGTTATCGGTCACGGGCGGCGTTCAAGTTGATTGAAATGAATGAAAAGCATGACTTTCTGCGCAAAGGCATGTCTGTGATTGATCTGGGGGCTGCGCCGGGTGGCTGGTCGCAGGTCGCTGTGCAGGAAGGCGCACGCAAAGTCATCGCGATGGATTTGCTGGAAATGGACCAACTCGAAGATGTGGAATGCATCCAGATGGATTTTTCCGATAATGACGCGCCGCGTGTGCTGATGGAAGCGGCGGGCGGTAAAGTCGATCTGGTTATGTCGGATATTGCGCCAAACACGATCGGGCACAAGAAAACAGACCATTTACGCATTATGGCGCTGGTGGAAATGGCCTATGATTTTGCGACGGATGTGCTGGCAAAAGACGGCGTGTTTATCGCCAAAGTCTTTCAGGGCGGTACAAGCAGTGATTTGATGAGTATGATCAAGCGTGACTTTGCGAAAGTCAAACCTGTGAAACCCAAAGCAAGCCGCAAAGAATCAGCCGAAGAATATATTCTGGCGATGGGATTTCGCGGTCATCAGGACTAAATCTGTTTTTGTGACTGGAATTATCACCGGAATAGATGATTATCTACTGGATTTATGATTTGAATTCATGTATCAGTAAGCGTCAAACGAATAAGGCCTTAGATAAGGAGTTTGACGCATGCCCCCCGCAAAGAAAATCACCAAAAAACTGGATAATATACGCGAAGGTTTGACCTTCGATGATGTGCTGTTGTTACCAGCGGCATCGGAGATACACCCGAATGACGCAGATACGCGGACCCGCCTGACCAAAGATATTGCGTTGAATATTCCTGTTTTATCGGCCGCGATGGATACGGTGACGGCGGCGGAAATGGCGATCGCATTGGCGCAATCCGGCGGTATGGGCATTTTGCACCGGAATATGACACCCGAAGAACAGGCTGAAGAAGTCCGCAAGGTTAAACGGTTTGAATCCGGTATGGTTGTCAATCCGATCACCATTCAGCCAGACGCGACGCTGGAAGATGCGCTGGGATTGATGAAGCAATATCATATCTCCGGTATTCCTGTGACGGAAACAAGCGGCAAACTGGTCGGGATTTTGACAAACCGCGATGTCCGTTTTGCCGATGATCAGACACAGCCTGTGCGCGAGTTGATGACATCGAAAAACCTGATCACGGCTGTGAACGATGTTGATAAGGAAGAAGCGCGACGCTTGTTGCATAAAAACCGTATCGAAAAATTGATCGTGGTGGATGAGGATTACCGTTGCACCGGATTGATCACGGTGAAGGATATCGAAAAATCAGCGCTTTACCCGCATGCAAGTAAAGACGAGAAGGGCCGCCTGCTGGTCGGTGCGGCGGTCGGAACCGGCCGTACGGGCATGGAACGGGCCGAATTGATGGCAGAAGCCGGACTGGACGTTGTTGTTGTTGATACGGCGCACGGCCATTCTAAAAATGTGCTGGAAACCGTCAAAGCCATTCGGAAGTCCGTTGGATCATCGGGAAAATTACAGATTATTGCCGGAAATATCGCAACGGCCGATGCGGCCAAAGCCTTGATTGACGCCGGTGTTGATGCGGTAAAAGTCGGGATCGGTCCGGGGTCTATTTGTACGACACGTGTTGTCGCCGGTATCGGCGTGCCGCAATTAACGGCAATTATGGATGTTGCATCGGCCTGTGCCCGCAAAGGTATTCCGGTGATTGCCGATGGCGGCATTAAATTTTCCGGTGATATGGCCAAAGCCGTTGCCGCCGGTGCGGATTGTGTGATGCTTGGCAGTATGTTCGCCGGTACGGATGAAGCGCCGGGCGAAGTTATTTTGTATCAGGGCCGTTCGTATAAGACATATCGCGGCATGGGGTCTGTCGGTGCGATGATGCGCGGCTCTGCCGATCGTTATTTTCAAGGCGGCGTCACAGAAAGCCAGAAGCTGGTCCCCGAAGGGATCGAGGGCCGCGTGCCCTATAAAGGGCCGGTTGGCACGGTTATTCACCAGATGGTCGGCGGTTTGCGTGCATCAATGGGCTATACCGGCTCTAAAACCATTGAAGATATGAAGGCAAAAGCCGAATTCATGAAAATGTCCGGTGCGGGTTTCCGCGAAAGTCACGTGCATGATGTGACGGTCACGCAGGAAGCGCCGAATTACCGGATCGATAAATAAGTCGTGCACATTTCCGATATGGCGATTTTATACCGTGATATGAACAAAGATGATGTGCCGCAGGTCGCTGCGGTACATGTCGAGGGCTGGCAAGAAGCCTATCGCGGTATGGTCGATGCCGATTATCTGGCCGCTTTGTCCGTTGCGGAAAAAGAAAAAAGCTGGGCGGCATGGATCGACAGCGAGAATACCCATCATATTGTTGCCGAAGAAGACGGACGCATTATCGGTTTTATCAGTGTCGGGCCGTTGCGGACGCCGCCACCCGGTATGTCGCCCATTCGTCCGTTATATGCCACAGAAATTTACGCCGTTTATATCTTGTCCGATTATTACCGGCGGGGCATTGGGCGCGGTTTGTTTGCGCAGGCGGCGGCGCGCATTCGTGATATGAAACAAAAATCGACCTGTCTGTGGGTGATGGATAAAAATGAACGGGCAAACCGTTTTTACAAGGCACTGGGCGGTGAGCGGTGCGGCAAGCAATTTGTCGAAATCGGCCCGTCGAAAGTCAAAGATGTGTGTTACGGTTGGCGTGATATCTCTGTTTTTGAATGATTTTTCAGGAAAATTGGAACAATCCGGTCAAATCGGTTAGAGTATTGCGCATCATCATACGTCATGGGGTCCGCGATGAGTTTCGCGCGGGTAGGTGCGCAAGACAAGAGAACGCAGGACACAGGAACGTAGGACAGGGAGAGAAAGCATGAGCAATATCGGTAAAATTCTTCGTGGCTGTGGTCATATTTTAGCGGCGGATTTCAGGAAAGTCGCCGTGATGGTCAGCACGCATCCTGATGAAGGCACATCCAGAGATTGGCGTATTCCCGAAGAGGAAAGAGTGCCGCTGTCTGAAAAATCACCCTATGCGCAGGAAATGGAAGATATTGAAACGCAGCGTGATGTGGGCGTCTGTCTTGTGCAATATGGCTGGGGCTGGCTGAAAAAGCTGCAGCTTTAAAAAATCCCAGTTCCAGCATATCTGTTTTTGTGCCGTGTCCTGATATGTTGTTTTTATGCTGACAAAGCAGGGCAATATCTATAATGTCGCGCAAACATCAATGAAAGAAGCATATCATCATGACCCCTTCCGCGCGTATCAAAGCTATTCTAGACCTTTTTGCGATCTTTGAAAAAAGCCCCGTTCCGATGGATGTGACCATCGGCGATTATATGCGCGGCCGCCGTTATATCGGATCAAAGGACCGCCGTTTTATTGTTGAACATGTGTACGGGATTGTGCGGGCAAAGGCGCGTCTTGACTGGTGGTTGCAACGTGTTTCGTTCGGTGATCCGGATAATCACAGACATCGCTTGCTGACCTGGTTGTTTTTGGGGCGCGGGCATGATTTGCCGTATATTTCATCATTATTTGATGACAGCCGTTACGGCGCGTCGGCCTTGTCAGGCAATGAAGGGCAGCTGCTGGAACAGTTACAGGCCGAAGCCAAAGACGGGCTGATGCATGACGAAATGCCGCTGGCCGCGCGTGTTGAGTGTCCTGCGGAATATGAAGACCGTCTGAAAGCGGTGTATGGCGATGATTTTGAACATGAGCTTGGCGCTATGATCGACGGAGCGACGCTGGATATGCGTGTGAATCTGAATGGTGCGGATAAAGCGCAGGTCATCGCGTCGCTTGAAAAAGACGGTGTACAGGTTGAACAGACACCGTATTCGCCGTGGGGATTGCGGGCGCTGGACAAAGCATATCTGTCCAAAACAAAGGCATTTAACAAAGGCCATGTGGCGATTCAGGATGAAGGATCGCAGATGATTTCCGCAGCATGCGGCGTGCAGCCGGGCATGCAGGTGCTTGATTATTGCGCGGGCGGCGGCGGTAAAACACTGGCGCTGGCGGCGTGTATGAAGAATAAAGGTCGTCTTGTGGCAATGGATGTTGATGAGCGCCGTCTTGATCGCGCGAAGCCGCGTTTCAAAAAGGCACATATTCTGGATATTGTCGAAGTCAGACCGCTGAGCGAAGAACGCCACCGTAAATGGCTGCGCCGTCAGAAAGGCACGTTTGATATCGTTCTAACGGATGTGCCGTGTTCGGGGTCGGGCACATGGCGCCGGAATCCGGATACAAAATGGATGAATTTTGGTCCTGAACTGGACACATTGGTGCAGGTGCAGGGCGAAATTCTGGACAAGGTGGCCAAAACGGTAAAACCCGGCGGGCGTTTGATTTATGCGACATGTTCGTTATTCCGCGAAGAAAACGAAGCGCAGGTCGAAGCGTTTTTGGAACGGCATGATTCATTTGAACTGGTGCCGTTTTCTGCGGCGTGGACCTATGGTGATGTGCCGGATCACGGCGAACCTTACATGCGTCTTTCGCCTTATAAACATAAAACGGACGGTTTCTTTGCCGCAATTTTGCAAAAGAAATAAAAGGGTGATAGGTTACTATTTTACAGAATGAGAAACATTAACGAACAATAATTACAATAAACGTAAAAGAAGTGGATCGCTTGAAATGGCCTTTAACGATCTGTTGAACAAAAAAGCAGCCACGCTGCAGGAACAGGGCTACGAAAAGATATATGCCAGCGAAGACGGCGTTATCGAATATTGGGCGCAGCCGGACGAACCAGACGATATGTTGGCCTTGTCAGAAGATGTCAAGGCCTGCGAGCAACATGCAAAAATCTGCACCGAAAACCAAAACAACGCTTTTTTACCGCGTATTTATGACGACCACCTTGAAGAAGATGGTCGTCTTTATGTTGCGCGGATGGAGCGCCTGATCCAGATTAATGATGTGCCGGACGGACCGGGCGGGGCGATCGGCCACGAAGCCCGCAATTTCACCAATAATATCGCGGCCCATTTGCATGCGAACCGCGATGAAGAAGACTTTGCGCATGCCTCGGCGTTGCTGGATACGCCGCCGCCGCACTTGATGGATGTGGTCAAGCAGATGGTCGCCGTGCTGGAAGACGGGCTTGATTCGGATGCACCGCTTGTCTATGACCGCCGCCGCCAGAACATGATGTTCCGCAAAGGAGCGGACGGCTCTTATGATGCTGTTTTTATGAATTGTTTCCGGTCGCCGGTCGCTTATAACGGATATATTCACCGTTTGTTTAATGATAGCGCGGCCGCGCCGTCACACGCTGAACATTCCGCGCAGCCCGCACCAGATGCAGATAACGCCATTGATATGCATGAAAGCAACATCCGTTTGCATCTGACGGTGCAGAAAATGGTCTCGGATGGGGCGAAAATCCGTTATATCAGTGAAGATGCCGCGTTTTATTATCTGACAAAGCCCGATGATGATGACCGCATGATTTGTGTGTCATCCGATCCGGTCGCATCCGAAGTGTTTGCCGCGTATTGTCAGGATCATCACGAAAATACGTGGTTGCCGACCGTGTATGATCATTATCACGATGAAGACGGATTGTTACACATTACCGAAATTGCGCGGTATCAGCCGTTAAATGAATTGAACGAAGGGATTCACGGCAATCTTAGCTTCCTTGCCCGTAATTTTACCAACCTGATTGCCGGGCATGATCCGGCGCGCGATGTGGAAGATCATTCGCATGCGGGATTTTTCGATATTGTCTTAAAATCATATCCCGAGTTACAGGAAATCGGTAAAACGCTGTCACAAACATTGGCCGCACATAGCGATGACGGTGCCAACAGCGTGATTTATGACCGCACCCGTTTGAATATGATGTTTGATGAAAAAGCCGCCGACGGGCAAGGGCATTACATTTTTACGAACTGTCTGCGGACGGTCGGCAAGCATGTGCATTATATTGCCAAACGCCCGAAACATCCGTTATCAGTCGATGCGGCGTGTCCGCGCGGTGAAGACGGTGATGATTTCAAATCTACCCGCGCGGTTTTATTGAACGGGCCTGAATATCATATTTAATCACATTTCATGGAAAGAATTCCGTGTAAAGAAGGTGCTTTATCGCTTGTCTTTTGCGCATGAAGACCGTAAAAAAGTGCTATGGTTACAGAAGCACAGTTACACGAAAAAATTGTTCAGCATCATGAACGCATCCTCATTCTTGATTTCGGATCACAGGTGACGCAGCTGATTGCGCGCCGTGTTCGTGAAAATGGCGTCTATTGCGAGATATGGCCGTTTAATCAGGCCACAGATGACAAAATTGCCGCTTTCGCGCCAAAGGGCATTATCTTGTCCGGCGGTCCGGCCAGCGTCACGGAAGAAGACAGCCCCCGCGCACCGCAGAGTGTGTTTGAAATGGGCGTGCCTGTGTTCGGTATTTGTTACGGTCAGCAAACAATGGTCACCCAGCTTGGCGGCAAGGTCGAAAGCGGCCACCATAGTGAATTTGGCCGCGCGATGGTTGATGTTGTCGAATCAACAGAAATTACCGAAGGGTTGTGGGATAAAGGCGCGGAAGAACAAGTCTGGATGAGCCACGGCGACCGTGTTGTCAGCTTGCCGGATGGATTTACGATTATCGGGAAATCCGAAGGTGCGCCGTTTGCGTTTATTGCAGACGAGTCGCGTCATTTTTACGCTGTGCAGTTCCATCCCGAAGTTGTGCATACGCCACATGGCGGGCAGCTTCTGAAGAATTTTACGCATGGCGTTTGTGGTTGTGCTGGTGATTGGAGCATGGCGGCTTTCCGCGAAGAAGCCATTTCGAAAATCCGTGCGCAGGTCGGTGACGGAAAAGTGATTTGCGGTCTGTCCGGCGGTGTTGATTCGTCGGTGACGGCGGTGCTGTTGCATGAGGCAATCGGCGATCAACTGACATGTATCTATGTTGATACGGGCCTGATGCGCGCCGGTGAAAGCGATCAGGTGGTCGATCTGTTCCGTAATCATTACAGCATTCCACTGATTCACAAAGATGCGTCTGATCTGTTCCTCGGCAAGCTTGCGGGCGTGTCCGACCCCGAGAAAAAACGCAAGATTATCGGGAACACCTTTATCGAAGTGTTCGAAGAGTGCGCGGAAAAAGAAGTCGGCAATGCGCAGTTTCTGGCGCAAGGCACATTATATCCGGATGTGATCGAATCTGTATCGTTCACAGGCGGGCCGAGCGTGACGATCAAAAGTCACCATAATGTCGGCGGATTGCCTGAACGTATGAATATGGATCTGGTCGAACCGCTGCGTGAACTGTTCAAGGACGAAGTGCGCGCGCTGGGCGTAGAGCTTGGCATGCACGAAGATTTCGTCAAGCGTCACCCGTTCCCCGGACCGGGGCTGGCCATTCGCGTGCCGGGTGAAATTACCAAAGAAAAACTCGATATTCTGCGCAAAGCCGATCTTGTCTATCTGGATGAAATCCGCAAAGCGGGTCTGTATGATGATATCTGGCAGGCTTTTGCCGTGTTGCTGCCTGTCCGCACAGTTGGCGTGATGGGCGATGCGCGCTCATATGATTATGTCTGCGCCATCCGCGCGGTGACATCAACCGACGGTATGACAGCCGATTATTACCCCTTCAGTCATGAATTTCTGGGCCGCGTGTCCACGCGCATGATTAACGAAGTGCGCGGCATCAACCGCGTTGTCTATGACATCACATCCAAACCCCCCGGTACGATTGAGTGGGAATAGGGAAGCTACTTTTTTACTTTCTTAGCTTATCAATGAACTTCTCTGTCAGTGAGGTAAGCGTTTTGGTTTGAGTCAGTGTGAATTGCAAAATTTCATTTGGCTGTTCTTTAAGAAGATCGACAATTTCCTCTAGTAAAGCTGTCTTCTGAGCGTCTTCTGTTGCGATCTCTTCTATCTTGAATAGTTCAAATAGTTGTACGTCTAGCGCCCGAGCGATATCTAAGGCGGTATCAATACGTGGTGCGAATATACCTCTTTCTATATTAGAGACAGCGTCAACACTTTTATCAATTTTTTCAGCGAGTAATTCTTGAGAGAAGCCTTTGGCTTTTCTCAATTTTTTTATGCGCTGTCCCAAAAGTTTATTGAACTCATTTTCTTTCATAATTCGCATATTGACCCGTAATTACAGGTATAAACACTAATTTAAAATACGGAAAAACATTGTTTTTTCTCATAAAATAGTTGTATAAGTACGGAAAATTGAATGATCGCTATTGAAAAATGGGAAGTGATGAGATGTCGAGTGAATTAAAAGTATTTGGAATCGGTCTAAATAAGACTGGAACGACAACTCTGGGGCAATGTGGAAGGATTTTAGGATTTCGCTGTCTAGGATGTGATAAAGAACTTTTGAAGCAAGTTGTGCGGGATCGTGATCTCGTTCAATTGCAGGATAGAGTGAGACAGTTTGGCTGGTTCGAGGATTGGCCGTGGCCTTTAGTATACAAAGAGCTTGATCATCTGTTCCCTGAGAGCAAATTTATTTTGACGGTACGTCAATCAGAGGATGTGTGGCTTGATAGTCTTAAAAGACATTCGATGAGAACGCATCCGGTCAATCATTGTCGAAAGCTTGCTTATGGTTTCGATTATCCACATGGATATGAACGGCAACATGTTGAGTTTTATAGACAGCATAACAAAAGTGTTCGGGATTATTTTAAGGGCCGCGAGAATGATTTCTTAGAAATATGTTGGGAAAATGGAGACGGTTTTGAAAAAATATGTCATTTCTTAGGCTGTGACATTCCTGATACTCCTGTTCCTCATGCAAATCGAGGGGTTGATAATACAGTTCCTTTAAAGCGATATATGGTGAATCAGGCACATAGGTTATCACAGCAGTATCTTTTAAAATGGTTCTTCAATTTTCAATAAAATACCATCTATTTTTTAAGGGATATTAAGGCTTTCCTCCTATACTTAAGATAGGTTCGCATATTTTGGTTTTGGGGAAGGAGGACTGTTATGAGAGTACCGCCGCTTTTTGGTGCGTGTCTTGAAACAATCTCGCAAAAGACATTCTATCACACATATTGGAAGACGTTTTCACTGGTGAAAGCCGACACGGATGAACTGCGCGAGCAAGCATTCCGTTTACGGCACGAAGTATTTTGCAGCGATGAATTTCAGGGGCTGCATTGTGGCATGGCCGATGATCTGGAAAAAGATGCCTATGATGATCGGGCCGCGCATTATTTGTTAAGGCACAATGACACCGGTGATATTGCGGGTGTTGTGCGCACAATTCACGCTGATATGGATAGCGATATTTTCTCGTTCCCGTTGCAGGAAGTGTGTGATCATCCGTTCATTCATGATCAGAATACAGAGAAGAAAATCACAGAGATATCAAGGCTGTGCATGGCAAAGACCTTTAGGCAAAGGCCAGGTGACGGACGGGCGCTGCCGGCCTATACGAATATCATGCAGCATTATCACAATGAAGATGTCGGCGTGTCTTATATCAGACGGCGTATTCCGTTTGCGCCGCTCGGCTTGTTACATGCGGCGTTTGAATCGGCGTTGGCCAATAAAAGTATGGATTGCGTTGTCGCAATGGACCCGAGCGATTTTCACACATTGCGTGATTTGGGTATTGTTTACAAAGTACTTGGCCCGCGTCTGTCACATTATGCCGGCATGCAGGCCGTTGTCTTTAACATCAAAACGGTGCTTGACCATATGATGCAGGATAATAAGCCGTGTTGGGAAATCGTGACGGATCACGGTAGGTTGCATAGCATTGCCAATGAAATTGCGCTGGAAAATTGGTCGGACACGATTTTCGGACAGCAAACACGTGATGCGATTTTTGTGCATGCTGCCCAAAATCAGGAGTAAATCACCGCGCAGCAAAAGCAGGCATTGTCAAATGCAGGTATCAGGCATGCAGGGCACAGGCCATCGCGTCCCATCCCATTGCGTCAATGACGGCGCATTGGTAATAAAGGGCGCTCGGTATAAGCGCTGACTTTATTGAAGCGGATTTTCCTGGCTTTAAGCTGTTGCTTGTGAGCGCGCGAATTCGTCCGCAATGCAGTGTTCCATAACATTCATGAACTCGCGTTCTTTGTCCGTCGAAAGCGGCGAGAATTGCAACGCAATCCGGCCGTTCGCGCGGCGAACAACTTGTCCCTGATGATGTAGATCACGCAAGGCATTGCCTGTCTGGAACTTCAACGTAAAATCCATGTTCTGGCCTTCGCTGAACAGACGCTCATCCGTATCAAGTAAAGCGCCGCCCATGCTCCAGTCACGAACAGGAATCAGCGTATCGCCGAACAGCATTGCGCAGCGGTCATTTTCGCGACGCGGGTGCTTGCGATGATTCTCGACGACATCATTGCTCGCTTCCGCATGCAGTTTTTTGAAAACTTTATCAAACATCTCTATAGTCTTCCCCGAATTATTCTTTATTATAGAAGTTTATTGATAGAACTTTTGTTGGTGAAGGGTGAGTCCCTGTCAACAAGTCATATTATATCTTTTTTAAGAAAAATCAAATTTAGCCTTGACAGAATAGGAATAAAAGCCTAAAAAGGACATATCAACGCCACAGTTGCGTCTTTCATTGCGATTTTTGCATCGGGAAGGCTGTTATTTTGATGGTAGGCGTTGCGATCGAAGGGATAACGATTCCGCCCCTTCTTTTTTCTTCATAACATTTGTTCGATTGGAATGGCCGCATTGTCCGGCTTTTTTGCTGCGCGCTTACGTCAATATTTGCGTCAATAAAAGCCGATACCGATAACCTTCATCGACGTATTTTTCTTTCCTGAAATTTTATTTTTAAGTGAGGTATATTATGGCCACGACTATAGATCAGGCTTTTATCAAACAATTTGAACGCGAGGTGCATGAGGCTTTTCAGCGACAGGGTTCGAAACTGCGTAACACAGTTAGAACACTGAACGATGTAAATGGGTCCAGTGCGGTTTTCCAGAAGGTTGGCAAAGGAACGGCGTCAACAAAATCCACGCACGGGATCGTGCCGGTCATGAATTTGGACCACAGCGCCGTCGAAGCAACGCTGCAGGATTATTATGCCGGTGACTGGGTCGATAAGCTGGATGAATTGAAGGTGAATATCGACGAACGTCAGGTTATTGCGAATGCGGGTGCGTATGCCCTCGGCCGCAAGACAGACGAATTGATTATCTCTGAGTTGGCAAGTGTGCCGTCCGCACAGGAAATTGCCGATGATAATGTCGGTATGACCCTTGATAAGGTGATGAATGCGCTTGCCACACTGGGTGATGCTGAAGTGCCGGATGACGGTGAACGCTATGCGATTGTTGGCTGGAAACAGTGGACGGAATTGCTGAAGCTTGAAGAATTCTCGAGCGCGGATTTTGTCGGCGCGAATGAATTACCGTTCAACGCAACATTCCAGGCCAAACGCTGGCTTGGCACATTGTGGATTCCGCATTCCGGCCTGCCTGTGAATGGCAGCGATATCCGTTCATGCTTCTGGTATCACAAATCAGCCATCGGGCATGCATCCGGTGCAGATGTCCAGACCGATATTTCATGGCATGGCGATCGTGCGGCGCACTTTGTCAATAACATGATGAGTCAGGGGTCAGCATTGATTGACCAGACGGGCATCGTCGAAATCAAGTGTGACGAAACACCGGACTAATCCACGGTTTCATGCTTTTAACTTTGTGCTTTTGTTGCACCGGACATTGCTGTCTGGTGCAGCAAAGCATGCTTTTTGATTTTATTATTTTCTAAGGAGACCATTATGACTTTTAAATCATCGGACCTCAGTGTACTGGCCTATGCCAATAACTTCACATTGTGGCATTACACATCTGTCGACACGGATACGGTTATTGAAGGCGCGGGATATTTCAACAATGCCGTTGATATGCTGCGGGTGAATGACCTGATTATTACCAATTTTGATACGGACGGCACGCCGGGCACAAATTTTTATATTGTGACCTCGAATGACGGCAGCAGCGTCGGCATTACCGCATTTACAACTGCGTAATGTTTTCATTCCTTCCCCAACGTTGACGCAAAATCACCTTTCCTAAGGGTGCTGTCATGTGGCGGAAGTCCTATCAAAGGCGGCTTGCCGGTTACAGAGCTTTGTTCCCGGCAAGCCGTTACTTTTTTCAAAACACATTTCAAAGACACATTTCAAAGACATCAGAGAGAGTGAGAGGTAACAAAAATGGCTTTATCAGATATTGCGCTGGCCAGCAGGGCGCTTATTCGTATTGGCGCTGCGCCGATATCATCTTTTAGCGACGGTACGGCCGAATCCGAAATTGCAGGGGCGCTTTTTGGGCCTATTCGTGATGCGTTGCTGTCTTCCTATAGCTGGAGTTTTGCAACGGGGCAGGTCGCGCTGTCAGCGCTCGAAACAACGCCTGTTGCCGATTTTAGTAAAGCATTTCAGTTGCCGGTTGATTTTCTTCGCGCCATCTCGGCCGGTACATCCGGCAAGGGACGGGGGTTACGGTTCCGCATTGCCGGGAACTGTTTACACACAGATGCGCAAGCGGTACTGCTGACTTATATCTATCGTCCCGATGAAGAAACGTTCCCGCCTTATTTCGATCAGGCGCTGATCACACGCCTTGCGGCCGAATTTACAATTCCGATCACGGAAAACACATCACGCGCTGAAGCGATGTTCCAGATGGCAGAGCGTGAATTCCAGCAGGCGCGGCAGATTGATGCGCAGCAAGATACACCGAACCGCATTGATGATTTTTCATTAATACAGGCGCGGACAGAATAAAAAATAACACAGCAATGATGCGGATATGGAGCTGATAATATGAGAGTAAGACAGGTTAAATCGACATTTACCTCAGGCGAGGTATCGCGCCGTTTATTGGGGCGCGGTGATTTGCGTGCCTATGAAAATGGCGCGCTTGCTTTGCGTAATGTATTTATACAGCCTACGGGCGGTGTAACGCGCCGCGCGGGATTGCGCTATGTTGACAGTTTGCCGAGTACGGGACGTTTATTATCGTTCGAGTTTAATACCGAACAGACATTTTTGCTGGCCTTAACAGACGAACAGATTGATGTTTTTGCCGATGGTATCAAGGTGGAAACATTATCGTCGCCGTGGATGGAAACTGATATTCCGCATGTCGCATCCACGCAGAGTGCAGACACATTATTGATGGTGCACCCCGATCATCCGCCGCAAAAATTGACACGGTCGGCCGGTGGTGTCTGGGCGTTGCAGGAATGGTCGTTTTTTACCGATGCAGATGTTGTGCATCAGCCTTATTACAAATTTTCATCGAGTGAAGCCACGATTACGCCGGACGGCACAACGGGAACGGTGACGTTGACCAGTTCGGAAGCTGTCTTTACCGAAGAGCATGAAGGCACACGCTTGCGGATTAATGGCAAGGAAGTCGAGATTACCGACTTTAATTCGGCCACAGTTGTGACGGTGAATGTTATTGATGACTTGCCGGACACGGACCCGACCATTGATTGGCAGGAACAGGCCTTTAGCGCGGTGCGTGGATATCCGGTTTCTGTGGCATTCCATCAGGACAGGTTGGTGATTGGCGGCAGTCGCGATTTGCCGAACAGGCTGTGGTTTTCCAAATCGGGTGATCTGTTCAATTTTGATTTGGGCGAAGGGCTTGATGACGAAGCCATTGAATTTGCAATTTTGTCCGATCAGGTGAATGCTATTCGCGGCATTTTCTCTGGCCGGGATTTACAGGTTTTTACATCAGGTGCGGAATGGATTTTGACGGGGGATCCGTTGACGCCGACCAGTGTACAGATTAAACGCCAAACACGTGTCGGGTCTGTGGTGGATCGCTATATCCCGCCCGTGAATGTTGATGGTGCAACAATATTTGTGGCACGCAACAAGCGTGAATTGCGGGAGTTCATCTTTACCGATCTCGAGCAAGCTTATAGCGCAAGCGAATTGTCTGTATTGTCGCGGCATATCGTCAGTGAACCCGTCGATCAGGATTACGATCAAAAAGAACGGTTACTGTTTGTGGTGCGTCATGACGGAAAACTGGCCACGCTGACAAGTTACCGTGCCGAACAGGTGACGGCGTGGACGTTACAGGAAACCGACGGCGTGTTCGAATCTGTCACAGTTGTCGGTGATGATGTGTATTTGTTGGTTAAGCGCGGATCGGCATATTCAATCGAGCAATTTGATAAAACATTCCAGCTTGATGCCGCATTACATGGCGAAGCCGAAACGGCCACAACCGTTTGGTCTGGGCTGGAGCATCTGGATGGAAAGACGGTATCCATCATCGCAGATGGCATTGTGCTAGATGACCAACAGGTGCAGAGCGGTTCAGTGACCCTGAGTGAAGCCGCAAACGCGGTTCAGGTCGGGTTACCGTTTACGCATATTATCGAGCCATTACCGCCGAGTGTGATTGAAGGCGGTGGCGCCGGACGGGCGGTACGTCTTGTCGAAGGAATATTTCGCATCGAAGATACAGCCGCCCTGCGTCTTGATGTCGGGCGTGGCCTGAAAGATATTTCACTGCGGGCATTTGATGGTGAACTGGCGCTGGATGCACCGCCGGCTTTGATTAGTAAGGATGTACGTGTGCGGGCGCTTGGGTGGCAGGCGGACGGGACAGAACCGCTTTGGCGGATTGAACAAAATGTACCGCTGCCTTTTACACTGCTGTCTGTGACGACAGAACTTAAGGTGAATGACTAGTAATAAGAAGGAAAGGATAAAATTTATGGGATCGTTATCTTCAATTGTACCTGTTGTGTCGTCGATCGGATCACCGGCGCTGGGAACTGTGACGCAGCTTGCAAGTGCTGTCGGTGCGTTTGATCAAAGTGATGCAAAGCGTCGCCGCGAGGAACAAATTGCACAGCAAAAACTGGCACTGGCACAGTTGCAACAAAATCAGGCCGCGCAGCTGAGTAACCTTGAAACGCAGATCGGACTGGATCGGCAGAAACTGGAAGCGGATAGTCAAGCCGCCGAAGAGCAAAGGCTTTCGGCATTACGCCGTGCGATGGCCAGACAAAAAACGCAATTTGCCTCGCAAGGATTATCATCCGGCGGGAGCGGTTCAAGCGAGGCCGTTTTATTGGGCTTGTTTGAAGAATCTGAAGATGAACGGCAGGAACGTGCCCGTCTTGACGAGATTCGTAATCGTGCGCTGGATCACGAATTTTCCGCGCAAAAAAGCTTGAATGTTCTGCAAAGAAGCCAGTTGAAAGAGCGGCAGCGTTTGCAGCGTGCTTTGTCTGATTATTAACGCATTGATTTTTAATGGTATTTTTTAATATGTGTAAAAAACATTAAAAAAATGTACTTTCTATACATTTTTTATTGACACCCATTTATTTATTGTGTACTTTGCACATATAAGATGTGCTTTAAACGTTAATTAGATGGAGAAACATGATAAGACGGCAAATAACGGTTTGGATCTTTAATATAGTGATGGCGACATATTCGATGAAATCATCAATCGCACCGCAGGTAATCGATCCGGGGAAAATACTCGTGAAGATCAATGCTTTTGCCAAGATCATGCCATTTAACGCAATGGCGTAAGTTGAATAAAAACAGAATTGAAAGAGAGTTTATCGCTTGTAACAGATGATAGCGAAACAGACAGATTAGACAGATTATATAAAACGGCTCCTGCCTTTGCAGACCTACCAGAAATTCTTACCTCGCACGCTCCTTGTGCAAAATGCTTTTTCTTGCTGGCCGTAACTTAAAACCCGCCTTTCATGGCGGGTTTCTTTTGTACGGTGTTGGGAGAACGTTCTGTCGCAGGTTGCGCGCGTGCAGAGGTTCTTAGTGATGGTGCGGCGCAGGTGCTGTGGTTGCAAGAGGCGTCGAGACCGGAGCGAAGTCTGTGGCGGCATCCGCAAGTGCACGAATGCTGCGTTTTACATCATCATTCTTTGTGTGCTGCAAGCTGCTTGATAACAGTTTTTGTTTTTCGACGGCGCGGGCGTAAGGATCGTCTGCGATATGTTGTGCGACCTGAAGGGCCAAAATCTCGAAATCATGTTTCAGGGCATGGTCGAGCATGCTGCGTTTGTATGGGTCTTGGTAAAAGACATGGATTGTGTCATTGACGGCACTGTTGAGTGCTTTGACGAGATCATGTTCCGGAAGATCTTCCTGCGCGGCATAGCGGATGCCGGCAATAAAGGCCATATGCGGATCGCACGT
This sequence comes from Alphaproteobacteria bacterium, assembly GCA_030750865.1. Taxonomy (GTDB): domain Bacteria; phylum Pseudomonadota; class Alphaproteobacteria; order Micavibrionales; family Micavibrionaceae; genus JASMHE01. The sequence continues at coordinate 83,504 of JASMHE010000006.1, read as the reverse complement.
GTGTGGATCGCATGTGTTCGGCGCTATATTGAAATGACTGAATGCACGGTTTGCGTCTTGTGCGGCGCGACCTTCCATAGATTTAACTCCCTGTATTTATTTATGCTGTATTTATTTATGGGAAATTTTACCAAAAACCGTGTTCGGATCACAAGATAAAAATCTAACCCATTCTATTATAAAGGAGATATCCATGAGTAGTGCGCATATCAAAGTGCCCGATATTGTACCGATGGTGCGATATTCCGCAGATGGTACGACGTCTGTTTTTCCCTATCCGTTTCCGGTTTTCGCCAGTGAAGATTTGTGTGTTTATTTTGACGGCGCGCAGCAATTTTCAGGCTTTACCGTGAGCGGAGCCGGTGACACAAGTGGTGGCACGGTCACGTTTGAAAATGCGCCGGTCGATGGAACGGTCATCTTGCTTGAGCGCCGTATGAAGCTGGAGCGTCTGACGGACTTTCTGGAAGGCGGCGATTTTTCGGCACAGGCACTGAATAATGAACTGGATTTTCTGGTTGCAGCCATTCAGCAAGTTGACCGTGATCAAATATCGGCCTTGAAATATGCCGAAGATGAAGCGGCCGCCGCGGCTGCATTGCCGCCGAAAATGCTGCGCGCGAACAAAGTGCTCGGTTTTGACGGGAATGGTGACCCGATTGCGGTTACAACCGAAGGAACGATGGCCCAGCCGAATTTTACCGCCACGGGAACGGGCGCAATAATCCGCACAACAAATGATAAAATGTCGGATGTTGTGTCGGTCAAGGATTTTGGTGCAGTTGGTGATGGCATTGCCGATGATACACTTGCGATACAGCAGGCGTTGACGGCACGCCAGCATGTCTTTTTACCCGAAGGCACGTACAAAGTGACATCGACGTTAACGGTCGGTGCATCACAATCCTTGTATGGATGCGGACATAGTGCCGTTATTGCCGCATCGTCGAATGGCTTTAATGTCATTGAAGTCCCTGCGGGGTATGCAAGTCTTTCCGGCTTTAAAATTACGGGCGGCAATGTTGCGGTCAAACTTTATGGCCGTGATGCGGCCTGCGTACAGAATGTGTTATCCGATCTGCATATTGTGACCCCTGTCAGCGGTATTGTACTGGATGGATATAATGATACCGACTACCCATGTTATTGGAACAATATTGTACGTGTGTTGATTGAAGGACCATCACAACATGGTGTCCATATGTTGAAAAGCGGTGCGGGCGACACACCCAATGCCAACCGTTTTTATGCTGTACGTGTCTTCTCGAAAGGTGTCTCGACAAGCGGAAGCGGTTTTTATATCGAAGATGGCAAATTGAATAACAGCTTTATGGATTGTGAAGCGAATGTTGCTGCGACCGCAGACAGTTGTTTCCGGATCGGCGGTAATAGTGACAAGACATTGCTGGTGAATTTGTACACCGAAGCCCCCGCAGGCAGCCTTGTGCCGAATGTGTTGCTGGATAGCAGGTCGGTTGAGACATCGATTTTTAACCTGACCTCCATGAGTGATGGCGCGGCCATTCTGGATCAATCCGGCGGGAATTATGATGCCTATAATGCGGGGTCACCTGATAAAAATACGCTCCGGAAAACGACCATTACAGATTTGAAAGTAACGCTGAATCGCTATGACACCGAATATATCGACACAGCCGGAACAACCAGCCTGGATTTATCGCATTCTGTGCATATTGTGGATGCGACAAATGGTTCAATTACCATTGAATTGCCATTGGCTTCTGCGGCTGCCGGTGTCGAGATGTTGGTCAAACGAAAAGACAGTACCGATCATCTTGTGACCATTGATGAAGCGGGTGGCGGAGATGGCCCTGATGGTGCGCCGTTTCAGCTTGGCGGCGAAGGGGATTATGCGACGATGCTGTCCAATGGGGCGGCATGGTTTGTGACGTCGTCCAATCGTATCAAGTCGAATACAAAATATATCGATGGAACTGGAATAATAGATATAGATATGTCAGTCAATACATATATATTATCAAGTTTCAATGGGGCGATGACGGCGCGCCTACCGCCGGCTGATGCGGACGAGGCCGTCGGCCGGACTGTGACCTTAAAGAAAACCGACGTGTCAGCCAATGCGGTAACCGTGACAGAACAAGGTGGAAACGGCCCGGATCAATCGAACCAGACCCTATCATCACAATATGATGCCATCACCGTCGTCTCTGACGGCGGGCAGTGGTACATCGTATCCAAATATTAAAAAAAAGAGGGGTGTACGTGTCGTGTATCCCTCTTTCTTGTTTACGCGTACATCTATTTTGAAAAGGATATCCATGTCCCAGAAACACATCGAACAACAAACGCGGCAGCAAATTTCCGATTTCCTGCCGGATGCGATTTCGCGTGCCTTGACATCCTATTACCGTTTTTCGCGGCAGGATGCACCCGCCGAAGCCAAAGAATTTTCAGCCCATCACAGTGCATGCAAAGTGGCCATCGCCCATATCGAACTTTTAATTAAACTGGCCCGCTGGGCTGAGCTGCCGGATGCAGAATCAGGGGATGCCAATCATCAGGTGGTTTTGGCCGCGATGATGCGCGAAGCGCAGCAAGAATTGAAAACATACCGAAGCAAATCCGATCAATATTCTAAACAGCAGGCAGGCCGAGGTAACGCAAATACAGTAGATGATGATGACGGATAAAATTGATCTGAAGCTTTTTATTTCATTGTGGAATCAAATGCAGCGACAAAAAACGCCTGATGTGCATTTCGATATTGCGGACTGGCTGGAAGAAGCATGGCGGGCGGAAGAAGAAACGCGGCTGTTGTTACAGGCATTCCGGTCCTGCGGAAAATCGACGATTGTGGGGCTATATGCGGCGTGGATTCTGTATCAGCGCCCTGCGTGCCGTATTCTGGTGCTTGCGGCTGATGCGATGCTGGCCCGCAAAATGGTGCGCAATGTAAAGCGGATTATCGAACGTCATCCTTTCACGGCGCATTTAAAGCCGGAACGCGCAGACCAGTGGGGTGCCGACCGTTTTACCATCAAGCGCGATAAAGAATTGCGCGATCCGTCCATGTTGGCAAAGGGCATATCGTCGAATATTACCGGCAGTCGCGCGGATATCATCATTTGTGATGATGTCGAGGTGCCGAAAACATGCGATACGGCGCAAAAGCGTCAGGACTTGCGGGATCGCTTGGGGGAAACAGCCTATGTGCTTGTGCCTGGTGGAACGCAGCTTTACGTCGGCACGCCCCATAGCTGGTTTACGCTGTATGCTGATGTGCCGCGTCATGAAATTGGTGAAGAAACGCCGTTTTTAGACGGATTTTCACGGTTTACGTTGCCGATTTTGGACCGGCACGGCAACAGCGCATGGCCGGAGCGCTTCAGCGAAGACGATATTGCAATGATGCGCCGGACGAGCGGGCCGAATAAGTTTACCAGCCAGATGATGCTGGTGCCCGTCAATATTGCAGACGGTTATCTGGATGCCGAAAATCTGCGTTTTTATGATGCGCCCATCATCAAAGATGATGCCTTGCGCGCGTTATATATCGAGGACAAAAGACTGGTGTCTGCAAGTGCGTGGTGGGACCCTGCGTTTGGTAAACGTGACGGAGATGCCAGCGTGCTGGCCATTTTATATACGGATGAAGACGGAGATTACTGGCTGCAGCATGTGGAATATATCCGCATTACAGAAGAGGCGGACATATGCCACAGCGATGATGAAGCAACACAGCAATGCCGTATTGTTGCGGCGCTGGCAAAGCGGTTTTATTTGCCGTCAGTTTGTATTGAAATTAACGGGATCGGTCGTTTTTTGCCAAATATTTTGCGGCGGGAAATGGCGCAGCAAAATATACCGTGTGCGGTGGTCGAGAAAGTCAGCTCCCAAGCCAAAGATTTACGCATTATGGAAGCCTTTGATGCGGTGATGGCTGCGCGGGCTTTGCATGTGAATGCGCAGGTGCGATCAACGCCGTTTTTGACAGAAATGCAGGAGTGGTCACCGGGGCAAAAGGGCGGTCACGATGATGGTCTGGACGCGGTTGCGGGCGCATTGGCGGCAGAACCGATCCGTTTAAAGCGTTATTACACAACAGGACAACAGGTTTGGCGCAAGGGGCGTGATATGCACGAAGCCAATAGCGATTTTGATGTTTGAGAGAGGTTCTTATGTTCGGATTTTCTGAAGATTTAATCTGGTGGATCACAATTGTCGATTTGCCGGCGCTGAGCAGTTTGTTTTTTCTGATATGGCGTACGCGCCGTGATCACGAAACGGCGATGACACGCTTGCGTGAATTGCTTGATACGCGCAATACACAAATGCGGGAGGCGCAGTTTTCTTTCAAACTGGAAGCGGCCAAAAGCTATGCGTCCATCAGTGATATGAAAGAGCTTGAAATACGGCTGATTAACCATTTGCTGCGGATTGAAAGCAAGCTCGATAAAACGGCAATGAAAACAGAAGCCCTGCGGGCAAAGAACAATACGCAATAATCACGCGAAATACACAATGATCGAAACAGACAATGAAGGGAGAATTACAAATGAAACAGTTAATCCCGCATGACGAGAATGTGGTGCATGTAGCAGAAACAGAGCAACGCCTTGCGCAGCGTATTGCTGCACAAAAAGAAAAAGAGGTTGATGTGTTGGCACGCACCATATGGGGCGAAGCCCGTGGTGAAGGCAGCGCAGGCATGACGGCGGTGGCCAATGTTATCGTGAATCGTTTACGGGTATCCGAATCTCATGATGGCGGATTTTGGTGGGGGAATACGATTGAAGACATTTGCCGTAAACCCTATCAGTTCAGCGCGTGGAATACAGACGATCCGAATTTCAACAAGATGAAGACGGTCGATGACGCAGATATTCATTTTGCAACAGCCGTGCGCATCGCGCGCCGCGCGATTTATACCGATATCCCTGATATCACCGCATCGGCAACGCATTATCATGCGGCGGGAACCTATCCCTATTGGACGCAAGGCGAACGTCCTGTTGCGGTGATCGGACGACATATTTTTTATGCACTTGTTCCGGTCGGTTAAAACAAAGAAAAGGAGTCCGTTATGTTTCCTGTATTACTGAGTAAAATCGGCGTGCCTGTGTTGGCGTCAATCTTGTCCGATGCGATAGGAAAACTGAATCATCCTGCCGCGAAGAACGCCGCAAATATTTTACAGGAACTGGATGCTGTACTGGCACAAGGGCAGATATCTGCGGCAGAGATTGAAGAAGCAAACCGCCACACAGAGACAATGGCGCGCATCAAATCGCAGGAATATGCAGCACATATCGGCAATATACACGAAACACTGCAAACGGAAATTGTATCAGACGATAAATATGTGCGGCGGATGCGGCCGACTTTCGGCTATCTGATGGCCGTAACATGGGCGGCACAAATGATGGGGGTGGCCTATGTCATTATTTTTAGAACGGCCGAGGCTCATTTGGTTTTGCGGGCAGTTGAATCGCTCAGCATGATTTGGACCGTGGGACTGTCAGTGCTGGGCATCTATGTTTATAAACGCAGCGAAGAAAAGAAGTCAGTGGCTGCGCCGTTTTATAAAACATTGCTGGGGGAGGCGTTCGATCGGAATGATCGTAACGATGCGCATGAAAAAGTGCCGGAAGATAAACGGAGGCAACGGGCGGATCAGGCGCAGTTTAATAATTAACGGGTTAGCGCTCTGTGCGCGTCAGGCGTTCTGTGCGTCTTTCCTTGTAGAGCAAGAAGAATCCGGCCGTCACGATGATGATCGTACCTGTCCATGTGGCGACAGTCGGAACTTCGTGGAACAGGAAATATCCGATAAGAATACCCCAAATAAGCTGTATGTAGTGGAATGGGGCAAGCACAGAAGCGCGCGGCGCTCTGGCAAATGCCTGACAGAAGGCGATTTGCCCCAGTAGAATCATGGGCGCGGCCAGCAAGAACAAAAGCGCGTTCATGTCCGGTGTGGGCATGCCTGTTGCCAAGGCTGACGGCGCATTGAACAGGAATATAAATAAAGAGGGTAACAGCGTATAAAGCGGCAATGGGTCCTGATGTCCGATTTTACGGGCGACCAGTGCGCTGAGTGACAAGCATATCGCGCCTGCAACGGCGGCTAAGACGCCGATATTGAACGTGGACATTTGCGGTCCGGCCAGAATAATGACGCCGACAAAGCCGGCGAGAACGGCAAGGATGCGGTGGAAATAGAGTTCTTCTTTTAGAAAAATAATCGAGAAAAAAGCCGTTAAAATCGGTGTTGTGAAAATGAAGCAATAAAAATCGGCCAGCGGTAAGCGTGAGACGGAGTGAACAACGAAAAAAGAAACGCCTGTCACCATGATGCCGCGCAAGATATGCAATTTCCATTTTGTTGAATGAAATCCGCGTGTGCCATAGACGGTAAGCAGCCAGATTAGTGCGATCAGAAAACCGAGCGCGCCATTAATGGTTAATATCCATGACAGCGCATAATCATCGGAGAGAAGTTTGATGCTGGTATCAGAAATAGAAAAGCCGGTCCACCCGAGGATCGCAATCACGATGGCTTGTATCATCGCGCGTTTTTCGGTGTCGTCTCTGGTGTCTTCTGTTGTGCCGTCTGTCCTGTTGTGGCGTTTTTTAGCCATGCATATGGTGCCAGTTCACTAAAAAGTGTACGGCAACGGCAGCGGCATATCCGAGGAACAGAATAGGTGTCCATTTCAGGTGAGACATGAATGTGTAATGTCCTTTCGCCGTTCCCATCAGGGCAACACCTGCGGCAGACCCGATGGATAGCATCGTGCCGCCGACACCGGCTGTCAATGTAATCAAGAGCCACTGGAAGTGATCCATTTCTGGGTTCATGCTCAGTACCGCAAACATAACAGGGATGTTGTCGATGATTGCAGAGGCAAAACCGAGGAAGATGTTTGTCGCGCTGTGACCCCAGCCGTCATACATGTAGTTTGATACCATCTCGAGATAGCCGATATAACCAAGACCACCGACACTGAAAATAACGCCAAAGAAGAACAGGAGTGTGTCCCACTCGGCTTCGGCAATTTTGTTGAAAATGTCGAAATCCTTCTCAGGACGCGGGCCAAAATGGCCGATCCAGTATGCGGCAAACATCAGGAATGACAGGCCTGTCATCATGCCGAGAAATGGCGGCAAGCCGAGAACCTGTTCGAAGCTGACAGCCATTGCAATGGTTAGAATGCCAAGACCGATAATGAGTTTACCGCCGCGCAGAATGTGAATGTCTTCTTTCACCGGCTCCGGCTTATCATTATCAATGAAGAATGTCATCACGATCGCAGGGATCAGGAAACAGACCAGAGATGGCAGGAACAGGTCGAAGAACTCGAAAAAGTCAGCTTTTCCAGCTTGCCAGACCATCAATGTTGTGATGTCACCAAACGGGCTGAACGCGCCGCCCGCATTTGCCGCGCTGACGATATTCACGCAGCTGATGGAAATGAATTTTGCATTCCCGCGTCCGACAGCCATGACAACAGCGCCCAGAACCAATGCTGTAGTAAGGTTATCTGCAATAGGAGACAGGAAGAATGCGAGAATGCCGGTCGCCCAGAACAGCTGTTTCAGGTTCAGGCCGGCATTCACCAGTTTTGCACGCATCACGGCGAAAACATTCCGGTTTTGCAAGGTTGCAATATAGGTCATGGCCGAGAGCAAGAAGAGCATTAAACTGCCATATTCCTCCAAACCATGAAAGACAGCATAACGCAGTTCATGGTGATCAACGCCATAAGACGGCGCAATCATTGCGATGATGACCCAGATCAGTCCGGCGCCGAGCAGGACCGGTTTTGATTTACTGAGGTGAATTTTCTCTTCAAACAAAACAAAAATATAAGAAATGATGAAGATAATCAGGCAGAAAATTGCAGACGGGTGTTTAACCGCATGTAAGCTACCTTGTTCGGCTGCAGCCGCAAGGGAGGGAACGAGAAAGAGTAACGTAACCACTGTGGCATAGAAAAAAGGCTTGAGAAGATTGCGCATGAAACACCCTATATGGAGCTTATTAAAGATTAATCATAGCTGTTATAATCCACAAAAAAAGCCCTTCTGTCCAGTCTAACCTTGTGTGATTTCTAAATAATTCACGATTGCCCGCGCCGCGTTACGGCTTGCAGTGCCTTTCTGGCTGAATGTGTCGTCAAGCAGCTGTTTTTGAGTGTGTAAATAGCGATTTTTCCATGTGTCTATCTGTGTCAGTGCGTGTTCCAGATCGTCTATCGACTCGCAGACATCACCGCACTGCCAATGTTTGAATGTCTGTTTGTTCTGCCAGTCATGGATGTGGTGCGCGTTTAAAAACAGACAGGGGCGGGGCTGGCGTAGAAATTCGTAAATTTGACTGCTGACATCGCCAAGATAGATGTCGGTTTGCCGTGTGTAGGTCATGTCGATCAACGCATCGCTGCCGGTGTCAATATGGATGTTCGGGCAATTCTTAAAGGCATGGAGGTTTTTTGCCCCGTGCCGCAGAGCCCGTTGATATAGCAGGATATGCGGCGCGAAAATGAGATTGTAATCATTACTGTCTTTGAAAAAGTGCAGCACATCCATGCCCATTTTGACCCAGGATGACTCATCGCGCCGGAAATGCGGATTATACAGCACGGTTTTTTTGTTATTATTGAACAAAGGGCGCGGCGGCGGCAGTTTATCAATCATATCAAATTTCGGATAACCGATGATTGGAAGTTTTTCTTTGGCGATGTTCTGATCGCTCATCAGGCGTTCTTGCATTTTGTGTCCCGATGTCAGAATAAGGTCGAACGCTTTGTTGCTGTCATCCAATCCTGTGGTGCGATCACCCGCGCCATGACGAATGCGGACCATTTTCAGATGTGCTAGCGCTTTATTCTTCTTCAGGGATAGTGAGGTTTTCTCCGGTACGACAAGTGCGTCGAGCGTTTTGAAAAGCGCCGTATTGTGGTCAAGGACCGCTTTCTTTTTCAGGAAGATAAACTGCCGCGTGAGCGGATCAATCAAATCAACCCAAAACGGTACGCGGGCTTTGATAATGTGGCAACGATGCGCGCCCCAGACATCGCCGAGGTCACGTGCCATTTTATGCAGCGCAGTGCTGGACACGATGATGCTGACCTTGACGTCTTTGTTGCCCGATAAGGCATAGGCAATCGGCAAGACGTGATAGGCCTGATGCCCTGTATAATGGTTGAGAAGAAAACCGATATGCATCATGACGGATTATTTTTCTTTCAGATAGAGTGCACCCGACAGCCAGAACAGCAGTGCCGTGCAGACGGTTGAAATGGCTGTGGCCGTCGCCGCGCCTGTGATCCCGAAAAGCGGGGCGAGTGCAAGGAAACCGAGAAAATAAATCAGTACGGTCAGAAAACGGATTAGCGCCGTTTCGCGGACTTTTCCGGCGGTGATTAATAATGGTTCCAGCGGAAATGTGGCCACCATCGCAATGCCGGACAGTGCCAGAATAATCATCGGGGTGTAAGCGCCCAGATATTCCGTGCCGACCGTGGCTGTAATCAGGACTTTGCCGGCGGCAACCAGAATGATAAAGATACCCAGTGACGGCGCGCCGGCAAATAAGGCTGTTTTGACAGACAAATCTTTCAAAATTGTTCTGTTTCCTGCGGATTGTGTCATGTCGGTATAGATCGCGGGAACAAGTAATTTATTGACGGGTTTAATCAGAATATCGGCAAATTGCTGTGCCACCCGGAAGATACCGGCGGCGGGTGCGCCCAGCAACGCACCGGCGAGAATCGTGCCGATCGGACCGTTTGTGATATTTAATGTTGATGTCAGTTGCGTGCCGCAGACATAGCGCCAGATTCCGGAAACAGGATGCAGAATTTTTGCAGGGCGCACCGTGAAGTCGGACCAGAGATTTTCTTTCCGCATCGTCCGCACGGCGATGACCATTAATGTGATACGGCTTGCAGTCATCGCGGCAAACCATAAAATCAAAAATGCTTCCAGCGGGCCGTTGATAAAGAACAGAATGATCGCCCCGATAAAACGGATGGCGGGCTCAACGGTTGTCTGGATCGCGATAAGGTCGTGACGGTCGGCAAGACGCAGATATCCAAGTGGCGCAGAGCCGAGCATGACAAAGATACTGCCGAGGGCATACAGTTTGGCCAGCGGTTCGATTTCGGCTTGCAGGCCCGTGATGCCGTAACAATAATTCAGAAATAAAATCAGGCCGCCTGCACAAATCACGGCACTGATGAAATCCAGAAAGACGGCGAACAGGTTGATGTCCTGAAATGTTTTGATGTCGTTTTGCTTGAGTGCGTCATCACCATAACGCATCACGGCTTGCCATGTCTGGAACCGGATGAGCTGCGCTGCGGTCAGAACCAGACTGTGAATGATAACAAGGTTCCCGAAACCGGCTGCGCCGAGTGTGCGCGCGGCAAGCGCCAGATAGACCAGAGACAATATCCCCTGCGTTCCCCGCCCCAACAGCAAGATACCTGCATTTTTGAACGGACGTTTCCACATTTTGGACTGTGTGTTTTGCGCTTTCGCCATTTCTTTTATACTGAACCTTCTATATAAATAACATGTTCACAATAAAGGAATTTATATGAATCAGACAATGAAAACATTCGGCTTTCCGGCAAGTTTGATACGGGAATACAGAAACTGGGTTGTCTTGCTGCGCCCGAAACAGCCGACATTAGGGGCGCTGGTTGTTGTTCATAAGTCCGGTGCGACGGCGTTGTCGGATATTGATGAACAAAGCTTCGCTGAATTGAAAATTGTAACGGATCATATTGAAAAAACGCTCGGCAATCTTTTTGCGTTTAACAAAATCAATTACATGATGCTGATGATGGTTGATCCGCATGTCCATTATCATGTGATCCCGCGTTACGAACAGACCAAAGAATTTGCCGGGATCGAAAGTGTTGATGCCGGATGGCCTGCATTGCCGCAATTGGGTGATGATATCGGTTTTTCGGATGCTGTGATGACGGATTTGCTGAAAACGATTTCGGATGCGTGGCCGGTGGGCCGTGATTGAACCCTTTTTTAGGATATGGCGATGCATACATTATCCCGATATTTGTTGCGCAACCTGACGGTGCCTTTTGCCCTGACGGTGATCGTCATTCTGCTGGCTTTATCGCTGGAGCGGTTTTTACGCATTATTGATGTCGTTGTCGGTGAAGGCGCGTCGTTCGGCGCGGCCATATCGCTGTTGGCATATTTACAGCCGCATTATCTGGGGCTTGCAATTCCGGCGGCCTTGTTTTTATCGGTGATGCTTGCCTTTCGTAAGATGCACGAACAATCCGAACTGGTTGTGATGCAATCTGCGGGCATGCCTTATGGATTACTTATTCGTCCGGCGCTTTTATTTTCGTTGGTGATGATGATTGTCATGTTTTTAATTGTGGCGTTCGGTCAACCGATCGGTCGTTATTCCTACAGAGCGGAATTACAGAATGTGTCGGCGGGCTATCAGACATTGCGCGTCAAGCCGGGCGTGTTCCAGAAAATCGGCGATGATATTACCTTGCGGGCCGATCGTGTCAGCCGCGATGGCAGTGTCTTGTTCGGCTTTTTTGCTGATGTGCAAAAGGACGATAATACGCTCAATGACGGTGATTATGCGGCAGATGGCAAACGCCGTACGTTCATTTTGGCCTCGCAGGCGATTGTTGTATCGCCCAAAGAGTTGAAAGACATCAAAGGCGCGGATAAGCGGCTGACGATTTTGTTACAGGATGGTCAGATTATTCAGGAAAAACCCGGTGAAGATCCCTCGCTTTTATCGGTGAATGCCTATCCGTGGCGTTTACCTGTGCCGCCGCATGAACCCTATGGTGTGCGCGGGCAGGATGAACGGGAAATGACATTGCCGGAGCTGTTTTCCGGCGGACCGGATAATGTAAACCACGATATTGAACGCGGTAAGATGCAGGCCGAACTGCATGCCCGCCTTGTCAGTGTGTTATCTTTGCCTGTGCTGGCTTTTCTGGCTTTGCCGCTTTCTTTGATCGGATCGGGGCGGTCTGGCAAGGCGACCGGTATTGTGCTGGGTGTTCTGATTTTAATTCTGTATGAAAAAATTCTGGGTATCGGCGAAACGATGGTGCGCAATGACGTTGTTTCACCTGCGCTGGCCGTATGGTTTCCATTTACCGTTATTGCGTCTGTATCTGTGATTTTGTTCCTGCGACTTGCGGGGGTGACGGTGAAAGAAGCGCTGTCTGATGCGCTTTATCTGATATCACGCACCGTGAGAGGTGCCCCATGATGAATAAGATTATGGCGCGTTATTTCTTTGTGCCTGTTTTATCACGCGGGCTGTTCATCGTCTTTGCCATGACGATGCTGCTTTTGTTATTTGATGTGATGGCCAATGCCGAAGATGTGTTGGCGTTTCAGGATCATATCTTGTCGGCCTTGTTGATCTATGCCGGACTGCGTTTGCCGTTGATCGCGGTGACGGCCATTCCGATTGCGGTATTGCTGTCTTGCCTGATGGTGTTGTCAAAACGTGTCAACACACAGGAAATTATTGCACTGCGCGCAGCGGGGTTTCCGCTGTACCGTATTGCGGGCTTTTTGTTGATTGCAGGCGGGCTGTTTGCCGTCTTGCAATTCTCGCTGGCCAATATGGTTGCGCCGCAAAGCGCTGTTTTACTGAACCAGTGGAAATCGTTGGATTATCAGGGCACGCCGCAAATCGGCAAGAATGCTGCGCCGATGAAAGCGATCTGGTTTAAAAAAGGCAATCACCTTTTCTATGTTGAAAGCGCAAGCGCGGACGGCAAATATCTGGAAGGTCTGCGATATCTGGAACGCGATGAAAATGGCATGTTGGTGCGCTATATTCTGGCCGAACAGGCGCTTTATATGGGGGATGACTGGAAATTGTCGCAAGTGCGCGAGCCGGATTTCGGGCGGGCGCATATCAGCAATAACGAAGATGTTCCGCAGGTCGCCGAGATTGACATCGGTGACGGCGAAGAGCTGACTATTCCGTTGCCGTTGCAGCCATCTGTGTTTTCTTACGGGGCCGAAACGCAAAAGCATAAGGCCGAAGAATTCGGAATATTCGATCTGTTATCGCAGCGTGATTATATCGCCGCGCAGGGCAAGCCTGCCTATATTTACAAGTTATGGGTCTTGCAAAAAATATCACAGCCGCTGGCCTGTCTGATTATGGTGTTGATTGCCCTGCCGATTGCACTTCGCATATCACGGCGCGGGTCGCTATTGTCATTCGGATTTCTTTTGACGTTATGCGGGTTTTTCTATTTTATAGCAGAGCGTATCTTATTCGCGTTGGCGGAAAGTGCGCAGCTTCCGGTTTTTGTCGCAAGTTTCGCTGCGCCGCTTACGGCCGTGATTATCATGGCATGGCTTGCGTTAATGCAGGAACGGTCATAAAAACGACAAAGGGTTGTAAAGATGCCGCATTGCCGAAGGATAAAATGATGGATCTGAATTTTTGGAAAAAAGATTACCGGCTGGATAAAATGACACTGGGCGAATTATGGATCGCCTATTTCATGTATCTTGCGATTCAGGTTTATATCGTGCTGGGGCTGTGTTTCGGGTTTCTGGCCGGAAAGGCCGTGTATGAAGGTGAAACATCATGGTGGCAGGTGGCCTTGTCTGTGGTGGTGGTGATTATGCTTTACCCGCTGATCTGGTATCTGTTGCACCGTTTTGTTCTGCATGGGTCTTACTTGTATAAATCACCATTGACGGCCAGAATATGGAAGCGCATTCATTTCGATCATCATCGCGATCCGCATGATTTGAAGGTTCTGTTTGGCGCGCTTTATACAACATTGCCGACGATCTTGTTTTTGATCTCGCCGATCGGCTATCTGATTGGCGGGTTGCCGTGCGCGTTTGCGGCCCTTTCGACAGGTTTGTTCGTGACGTGTTTTTATGAATTTTGTCATTGTATCCAGCATTTGAAATACACACCGAAAAGCAACTTCCTGAAAAAGATGAAAAAGCTGCACTTGCAACATCACTTTCATGATGAAAATCATAATTACGGTATTACCAATTTTGTGCCCGATAAATTATTGGGCACATTTAACCACGATCCGCGCGCGGTGAAAAAGAGCCCGACTGTTTTTAATCTGGGCTATACCGGAAAGATTGTAAAATTATTCCCGTGGGTGGCGCGGCATACCAAAGATATTTCCGAAGAAGACGCAATTGAAAAAGGCATCGGACAACGACAATATTGGAAAAAAGATGCGGATTAAGGCGGTTGAAACCAAAAAGGATCTGGCCGATTTTGTGCGCGTGCCGCATGTGCTGTATGACAATATTGATCATTATGTGTTCCGGCCGGACATAGAAATGAAGGCGCATTTTGGGCCGAAAAATCCGTTTTTCAACCATGCCGATGTGCGCTTGTTTGTGGCGTATGATTTCCATGACCGGCCATCCGGGCGCATTGCTGTGCATATTGATCATCATAATAAACAGGCCATTGCAACAAAAACGGGTCATTTTGGCTTTCTAGAAGGTCAGGATTCACAAACAATACAGGCACTGATGAAACGGGCGGAAACGCACTTGACCGAAAAAGGCATGCGCCGTATTGCCGGACCGTATAGTTTTTCCACGAACGATGAATCCGGTTTGTTGGTTGACGGGTTTGAACATCCCCCGCGCCTGATGATGAACTATGCCAAGCCGTTTTACAAAGATGTTCTGGTCGATGACGGGTTCGAAAAGGCTAAAGATTTGCTGGCCTATGATGTGGATGCAACCCGTGATTTCCCGCGTGCGGCATCTTATATGGTTAAACAGGCCGCCGCTATGGATGGCTTGAGCGAACGTCCGGTCCGTATGACGCATTTCCGTGATGATCTGGATATTATTATGACCTTGTTCAATGATGCCTGGTCGGACAATTGGGGTTTTGTGCCGATGGATGATGAGGAAATCGGGCATATGGGGGCATCACTCCGCCCCATTATTGTGCCGGATATGGCCCGTATTGCATTTGTTGACGGAGAACCTGCGGCGATGATCGTTGCCTTGCCGGATGTGAATCAGGCGCTACACGGTCTGGACGGAAAGCTGTTTCCTTTCGGATTTCTGAAGTTACTGATGCGGCTGAAGGGCGGGCATATCAACACCGCCCGTGTTTTATTAATGGGGACGGCCAAAAAATATAAGGGAACGGCGTTATCGGCCGCGTTATCGGCGTATCTGGTGCAGCGTGTGCAGGACGAAGTGATCAAGCGCGGCTATACAACATTGGAAATGTCATGGATTCTGGAAGACAATACAGCCATGTGCCGTATGATTGAAATGTTCGGCGGACGGATATCACGGCGTTACCGCTTGTATGAAAAACAGATCGGTGTACAGTAACCATATGGACACAAAAGACGATACACAACAGTACCCGCAGAGTGACCTGATTATATTGGCCGGACGCCGCGATCGGCGTGATGCGTTTTTGCATATGCATAATGTTGATTCAAAAGGGTTGATCCCGATGAACGGCCAGCCGTTAATATCCTATGTCATGGATGCGGCACAGAATGCCGATATATGCCGCAGCATTGTGATTATCGGTGAAACAGATTTGTTTATCGATTTCATGTTGACGGAAGGACGGGAAAATATCCATCTGGTCGAACCCGAAGACACGATTGTTGACAGTCTGGAAAAGGCGTTTGCATTTCTGGCCAAGCATTATAAGGATGATTTCAAGCCCGTGCTTGTGACAACGGCGGACCATCCGCTGCTTAATGCGAGTATCCTGACCGATTTTTATACACAATCCGTACAAAGTCAGGCCGAGGCGACGTTCGGTTTTACGTTTTTGCATGATGTGCTGCGTTCATATCCGAAAACCATGCGCACAAAGCTGGCGTTCAAGGACGGGATGATCAGCGGTTGCAATCTGTTCTTCTTCGGCACGAAAAATGCGTTATCGTTACCGGCTTTCTGGCAAGAGATTCAGCATATGCGGAAATCGCCGCTTCGCATGGCGAAAATGCTGGGGCCTGTGATCCTTGTAAAATATATGACAAAGCGCCTGACGCTGGATGTGCTGTGCCGCAAGATAGCAACACTGACCGGTGTGAATGTCGGTGCTGTACGCGTTGCAAATCCGCGCGCCGCGATTGATGTCGATAAACAGGAGGATTATGATTTGGTGAAAACAATTTTACTGCAAGAGGCCATGTCATGATGCGTTCTGTTTATTTGTTTGTGCTGATGCTGATGCTGATGATGGTGGCCGTATCGGCAGGCAACACGGCGTTTGCCAAGACAGCCCGTGCGGATGATAGTGATATTGTCGGATACTGGCTGACAAAGAAAAAAGATGTTGTGGTGCGTATTGATGCTTGCGGACGGGATCGTACACAGCGCTGTGGCTGGATTTATTGGCTTGATCCGCAGGTTGAACAAATTGATAGTAAAAACCCCGATCCGGCGTTGCGGGGGCAGCCATTATGCGGCGTGCGCGTTTTATATGATTTAAAACCGGATCAAGACAATGTGTGGCGTGACGGGCTTATTTATAAGGCAGATGACGGCAAGGTCTTTCGGGCCAAGCTGGAAAAGGTCGATGCGGAGCGAATTGATCTGCGCGGTTATCTGGGATTTCCGGCACTGGGCAAGACAACATATCTGACCCGTGTTTCAAAAGACGGTTATACGGGGTGCGATGAACGGGTGATTGCTGCGCAGCGTGCGCTGGAACGTACGTTCGAGAAAGGCCTGAAAACTGCGGATGACAGCAAACCATCTCCGCCGCCGCGGATAGAAACAGAACATGTGCAGAAGAAACCGGAAAGTGCGCGGCACTCAGACTATCGCTTCAACCGGTGACTCTGTCCATTCCTGCACTTTTTCGCAGGCCTTTTTATGATCAACGGGGAAATCAACCTCGCACCATTCTGATTGCGGTGCAATGACGGTGCCGACATGATCGCCGCTTTGCGCGATGTCGTCGATAATCGACAAATACCAGCGTTTGAGGTTTTCTTGTGAATGCAGGGCTTTTTCAACAGTCTCGCGGAACAGGGCCGATCCGTTGCCGCTGAATTTCATAAAGCCGATCGACTCGCCATGCACGATATCAGCGGCCAGTGTTTTCCCGACGCGGCGTAATTGCGCGCCGTCCAGACTGACCTTCATATCATCGGAATCATACTGGTCTTTTTGTGCGATGGTCAGTGTAATCGGCATATCGCCCTGATTTAATAAGCGCGTGACTGTTTGTGTCGTCAACAATGTGTCACCGTTCAAAATCATGAACGGGCCATCCATTTCTTCTTTGGCCAGCCAGACACTACCGATATTATCGGCCACTTTGTAAAACGGATTATACAGGGTGCGGATTGTGCATTTGGGCGCGTATGTCTTGCGGAAATTTGCGATGGCGTCTTCGACGCGCTGGGCTTCAAACCCTGTGACGATAACAATTTCGCTGACGCCGGCGGCGTCCAACTGCATCATTTGCCATTCCAGAATTGTTACAGATGGTTGCACTTCCAGCAGGCATTTGGGCAGATTATCGGTTAGCGGCGATAATCTTTTTCCCTGACCGGCACTGAGAATAATCGTCTTCACGCCTGTTTCCCTTCTTCGAACATATCTTTTGCGATGTTGTAATGGCGATGCTCTATGGAAAGTTGCACATTTGTGCCGTGTCCATCAAGTGTAATCATGTGGTAATGGCCTTTTTTCTGCATGTCTTCATTATCGTAAGACGCACTGCCGACCCCCAAAACACGGATCGGTTTATCCATGCCCTCGATTGTGTAATCAAAGTCTTTGTGGGCGTGGCCGTGCAAAATCAGCTCTGCGCCGAATTCCCGCACCATATCCAAAAAGGCATAGGGTTTTGACAGGGATTTGCGCGGCTGTATCAGTCCGCTGATCGGCGGATGATGGATCATGATCACGCGGGTTTTATTTTGCGCTTCCAGTTCCACCAGTATTTCGCCCAGTGCGTTGCACTGTTCTTCGCTGACATATCCGTTTGCCATGAACGGCCATGTCGGGATGGCGCTGGAAATGCCGATAAAGGCATGGTCGCCGCGTATATGGACATAAGGAAACGTATCGGCCGCGATATTCATATCGTCTTTTAACCACGAGGACCAATAGCGTTTGATATAATCGTTATAATGACGGCCATACGCTTCGTGATTACCGGGGATGATGCTGATATTCTTGGCCGGACCGAGGCTGCGCAGCAATAAGGCGCTGTTTTTATATTCCTGTTCCAGTCCCAGATTGACAAGGTCGCCCGTCACGCAGATATGATCGGGGGCTTGCCGTTTTAGATCATGTTTCAAGGCGTCTAAAACATGTGCACAGTGCATGGTCTTCCGTTTGCTATGCCATGAGACATAGCCTAGAATGCGCTTAATATTCCACTCGGTTAGCTGCAATGCGGGCAGCGGTGCCATGTGAAGATCCGAAATATGTGCGAACCGTGTTTTGCTCATTTCTCCGCATCAGGCTGGTTGGTTGTTTATCCTAGCGGAATATATAGAGGAAATCGGCGCAAAAGGGAAATTTAAAGTGAGCCACGACACACACGATACCATTGATATTATCAATCATGATACGGATTTGCGCATTTGGGGCATGTCGCCGTCACAGCGCAGTCGTAAAATTTTGCAAAAATATGAACAGCGTGACGGGCATATCGTTATTTTGCGCGGCGATGCGGTCTATGACGAAGCTGTTTTGCGTGATCTGTGCCAAAAAGATATTTTGCTGGCCGATGCACATGGCGTGCCGCTTGCGGCAACTGTTCCGGCCGATATGGCCGAGGCGGCACGGTTCTGGCTGTTGGGGCAGGGCGATGCGCCGCATAATGTGCCGCTTGCGCGGCCCGAAGAATGCGGCGATGCGTACCGTGATCAGCTCCGTAAAAAAGAAGACCCGTTTGCGCTGATCGTGACGGCGGATAATATCCGCGCTGTTGAGTGGCGGCTTTATCAGGGCTCTTACAAGGGGGTGACCGATATCGTCACAAAATATGTCTGGCCTGTGCCTGCGTTTCATGTCACGCGGCTTTGTGCGGCAGCGCGCTTGTCGCCCAATATGGTGACAACGGTTGGCGCGATCCTGATGTTTGCCGCGTTGTGGCTGTTTTGGCAGGGACATTTTGGCTGGGGTTTGCTGGCAGGCTGGATCATGACATTTCTGGATACGGTGGATGGCAAGCTTGCACGCGTGACCCTGACATCATCGCCGTTCGGTAATATTTTCGATCATGGTATTGATCTGGTACATCCGCCATTTTGGTATATCGCATGGGGCTTTGGTTTGGGCGTTGCCGGACATGCGTTGCCGGATGGCTGGCTTGCGCCTGTTTTATGGGCGATGTTTGCCTTTTATGTGCTGGGCCGGTTGTGCGAGGGCTATTTTATTGCGCGCTATGGCTGTCATCTCCATGTCTGGCGCCGTTTTGACTCGGTGTTCCGGTTGATCAGTTCGCGCCGGAATCCGAATATGATTGTGCTAACATTTTGTTGGGTGCTGGCTGTGCCGGATATCGGCTTGTTGATTATTACGGCATGGGGCGGCGCAACCTTTGTTATGCATCTGGTACAAATCGCACAGGCGGAATGGTGTCGTGTGCGTGGACGCCCCGTTACATCGTGGATGCTGGAGAAAAACGGATGACAGCGCCGCGCATTGCCGTCATTTCGAACCCGCATAGCGGATGGAACAAAACGCATTTGCAAAAGCTTGACGCTGTTTTGCAGGATTATCCGCATGTGCCGCATTATGTGACGGCGGATCACGACGCGCTGTATGACGCGCTGTCTGCATGCCGGGAACAACGGGTGGACATGATTGTCATCAATGGTGGTGACGGCACGATTGATGATTGTCTGACATTGCTGCGCGGGGGTGATTTGTTTGATGCGGGGCTGGAGCCGTCCTTTGCTTTTTTACCCGGCGGCACAACCAACATGACCCATATGATGCGCGGAAGCGGCCGGTCTGTGCTGCGCGGCTTGAAACAGATTTTAAAGCGGGCATCGCAGGCATCGTCATGGTCTGATTTCGCGCCGTATTGCAAGGCGCGCCCGGTTTTGAAAGTGCAGGTCAAAGGCACGGATAAACCGATTTACGGTTTCTTTTTCGGAACGGCCGGTATCCCGAAAGCGATTTCCTATTCACGCAGCACCTATCATGAAAAAGGGCTGCGCGGCGCGATCGGGCATGTCCTGACAATCGGGAAGATGATTATAAAATTATTGCGCGGCCATATTTACGAAGACCCCGTTTTGCATCCTGTGGAAGTGCAATATGGTTTTGAAGATTATAAATGGCGCGATAGTGATGCCGTTTTGTTTTATGTGACGGCGTTGCCGCGTTTATTGCTTGGAATCAAAACCCATGCGACGAGACAACAATATTGTATTGGCGGGCTTGGCGTGCCGTATTACCGTTTATTATCCTCGCTTGTACCGTTTTGGCGCGGGAAAACACCGCAAGACGGGTCGTCTGCTTTTTTTAGTTTTGCAACGGACCAGAAAGTCGCGCTAAAGTTCTCCGCAAGTTGGACGTTGGATGGTGCATTATATGATTTTGACGGACAGACCGAACTTGAGATAGAACAGGGAACCCCGTTACAGGTTTATGAGTTTGAATAAAGATGCTTGATTTGGAAACACATATTGCGAATGATTTATCTGTGCCGGTTTCACAGACCGTGACCGCACTGGCGCAGCATATTCGGTATAATGCGGATAACCGCGATTCTGTTGCGGCGATTTTGCTGTATGGCTCCGGTCTGTGGCAAGGGGATGCCGAAGACCGTATCTGGGATGTGCATGTTCTGGTGCATCGTTATAAGGGGTTTCGCAAGCGTTTATTTCTGTCTGTGATGGGCAGTTTTTTGCCTCCCAATGTTTTTTATACGGAATTTGAATATCAGGGACGTATCTTGCGCTGTAAATATAATGTGATGCGCGTATCGCAATTCGAAAAAGCCTGCCGTGGCAAAAGTTTTACGCCGCAGGTCTGGGCCCGTTTTGCACAGCCCTGCCGTTTGGTTTATGCCGAAAGCGAAGCGATGACAGATCGTATTGCACGCAATATTACGGCTGCCGTTGACCGTTTCTTCAAAATGGCCGCACCATTTAGCGGCGACGAAGAAAGCGCGCGGTCATTCTGGGTTAACGGGTTGCAGCAAACCTATGCTGATGAGATGCGCAGCGAATCCGAAGGGCGGGCGGCTGAAATCTTTGCGGCGCATGAACAGGCCGCGACATTGCGGTTTGATATGTGGCGCGCCGAAAAAGAGATGCGCGGCGGCGAAGGAAAATTGCGGCGGCGTGCGCATCGCCCTTTGCGCAAGCTTGTGGCGTTGCTGCGTATCCTGAAATCAAGTGTTACATTTGAAAATGGTGTTGATTACGCGCTCTGGAAAGTCAAACGTCATAGCGGTGTCGAGGTTGAGGTGAGCGCGTTCCAGCGGCGTCATCCGTTAATTGCGGGATGGCCTGTCTTGTGGAAGTTATATCGCAAAGGGGCTTTCAAGTAAGGGCTGGTCAGGCAGCTTCGGATTTCGGCGTGCCATATAATGTGCGGTAAACCGTTTCAAACGCATCCATGATTTTATCGATTTGCTCCGGCGTGTGGGCCGCGCACACAGAACAGCGCAACAGGCATACGCCCGCCGGTGTTGCCGGTGGCAGCGCCATATTCACATACACGCCATGTTCGAACAAAATTTGCCATGCGCGAATGCCGCTTTCGATATCGGTCATTTGAATGCCGATCACGGGCGTTTTATGCGGACCGACTGTAAAGCCCATTGCCTTCAGGCCGTCATAAATGCGGTCTGTGTTGTTCCATAATTGCGTCCGCAGGGACGGCGTGTTCTGGATTGTATCCAGATTGGCGTGGGCGGCGGCAACGATGGCCGGTGGCAATGATGCCGTAAAGACATAGGCGCGCGCGGCGTACCGTAAATCTTGCAGGCCGTCATGGTTTGACACGCAATACCCGCCGATTGTGCCGACACTTTTGGAAAATGTGCCGATGATAAAATCAATCTGGTCTTCAACGCCTTCGGATTCGCACAGGCCACGTCCGTTTTCACCGAAAATGCCCATTGAATGGGCTTCATCCACCATAATGTACGCGCCGTATTTTTTGGACACAGCGGCAAATTCTTTCAGCGGTGCAATATCGCCCAGCATCGAATACACGCTTTCAATGATAACAAGTTTGTTTGCGTCTTCGGGCAGGCGGGCGAGTTTTTTCGCAAGATTTTCAGGGTCATTATGTTTGAAACGCAAAATCGTGGCATCGCCCAGCTTGCAGCCGTCATAAATGCTGGCGTGGGAATCCGCGTCAATCAGAACATAGTCATCTTTGCCTGTAATGGCAGAAATGAAACCGACATTGGCCTGATACCCCGTCGTAAACAGAATGCAGTGTTTGCGGTCATAATAATCGGCGATACGGCGTTCAAGTGCCTGATGGCCCTGATAGCTGCCATTGGCAACACGTGATCCTGTTGTGCCTGTGCCGGCGGTTTGTGTGGCCTCGACGCTTTGTGCGATGGCCTCGTCATTCATGGTCAGGCCAAGATAGTTATTTGTGCCGAGCATAATGCAGTCTTGCCCTAGAATGCGGGCTTGTGTCGGGGAATAAATTTCATCGATTTTGATGCCGAGCGGGTTACATGCGCTTTGTTCAAGAAAATGGCCGCGTACTTTTTTGATGTGTTCGAATTTTTGAAAGATATCGCCCATGTGATCCCTTTGTTTTCTTATGCTTTTATTGTTTTTGTGCCGCTTATGCCGCGCCGATTTTTTCGACCAGATCAGCCAGTTCGCCAATGGTGCGGATATCGGCCAGATCGTTCAGCGGTACGGCTACGTCAAATTCTTCTTCGATTGCAAACATCAAATCCATCACAGAAACGGAATCTACATTCAGGTCCGTCGTCATATCCGTTTGTTCTTTCAGCGGAATATGATCGGCATTGACCTTTTCAAGTTCCTGATAAATGATTTTTAGAATATCGTTTCTGTTCATGGCGGCAGGCCGTGTTTCCAATATGTATTGTACCTTCGAATATGCGGGCCACTATACGCAATTTTGTATGAAAAAAACAAGTTTTTCGTCTTATTGCGCGTGCTTTTTCTGCGTGTACCATTGTTGTGTAAGACGCAAGCCTTGCTCTGCCTGTATTTGAGGGGTCCAATCAAAGCGCCGGGCGAAGGCCGTTTCATCAGCCGTCCAGTCGGGATGTGACAATTCGCGGATTTTATCCAGTGTGAAAAAGGCCGGATCAGCCCTGAAGAGGCTATAGAAAGCAGCGTTTAAGGCAATAAAGCGTAAAAACCATTTTGGGAAGCGGATTTCGCGTACCTTTCGATCGGACGGCAGGGCGCAGCAAATCCGGCTGAATTCATCCCAGCTATACCCGTTATCTGTGCCGTCGCTGATTTCATAGACATCCTGCGTTGTTTGTTCGGCGGCGATCCATGCGATCATGGCCTCTGTCAGGTCATCAATATAGATCATGGAAAAGCGTGCCGTTTTGGGGCCGAGCTTCAGCGACAGGCCGTGATCCAGTAAATCAAACAGTGGTTCGGTATTGGCGTCTGTCGGTCCGTAAATGCCCGGTGGCCGTAAAATATCCCATCCGTACGGGGCATCATGGGCGAAGAGCGCTTCGGCCTGTTTTTTACTGTCGGCATAAGGGGAGAGATGCGGTTGCCGCGCGGCAAGGCTTGAGATAAACAAAACCCGTTTGTTGCGGTCGCCCGCTTTGGTGTTCTTCTTTGTGTCAGTTTTGATGCTATCTTTTGTATCATCTTTTGCGTCGGGGGCATCAGACAGATCATGCAGAACATCCAGCATGTTCGCGGTGCCGCCTGTGTTGACGGTGTGGAAGGTCTGTTTTGACTTGGCGGCAACGACACCGCCGCAATGGATGATCACATCACAGGGGGTTATAAATGCGCGCAGGCTTTCTTTGTTTGACAGGCTGCCTTTCACAGGTGTGATGTGCGGATGCGCGGGGACGGCGCTTTTATTTTCAAGGGCGCGGCAGTCATAGCCGCGTTCAACAAGTTTTGCCAGTAACATGCGACCGACAAAGCCCGATCCGCCTGTTACACCGATGATCATACCGAGGCGGCCTTCCGGCCGGACTGATCACCGGCCGTATTGTCTTGTTGCACGTCGGTATATTGCTTGGAGCAGTAATTTTTACGGGCCAGTGCGCGGCTGAGTTTGCCGGATGTGGTATAGGGCAATGTACCGGGTTGCAGCAGCATAATTTTACAATGAATGCCGGCGGTGCGGAATATGATGGCCTGAATGTCTTTGCGCAGCTGGGTTTGTGTTTCAGGGTCTTGTGAGCGGCAATGGGCCAGCATAACGGCTTCGTCACTGCCTTTATCTGTAGTCACGGCAAAGGCGGCCGTATCGCGGCTGTTTAAAAGATCGAGTTCTTGTTCAACCTGCCATTCCAGATCCTGCGGCCAGATATTGCGGCCATTGATAATCAGCAGGTCTTTATGACGGCCGGTGATGACAATATCGCCATCTTTCATATATCCCATATCACCTGTGTTCAGCCAGCCATCAGCGCCGATCACTTTATCGGTTTCTTCGGGATTCAGATCATAGCCGGACATCATGCTCGGGCCGTGAATAAAGATTGTGCCGATTGTACGGTCGGGCAATACAGTGCCGTTATGGTCGCGAATTTCGATTTTGTAACCGGGTAAGGCTTGACCGCAGAGTGCAAAATCACGGCTGAATTTTGCATCTTTCGTTGCTTCGGCCAGATGGTCTTCGACGAGTTTTTCTTTGTTGATGCGGTCTGTTTCCAGTCCGGTATCAAGGGGGGCAAAGCTGAAGGCCAGTGTCATTTCCGCAAGGCCGTAACTGGGCACGAACGCTTTTTCGGAAAAGTTTGATGAACGGAATGTTTCGGTGAAATCTTCGAGAATCTCAGGCTGCACCATCTCCCCGCCAATGCCTGCAACACGCCATGATGACAGATCAAGGTCAATATTTTGTTGGCGCTTGGCGCGTCTGCTGCATAGCTCGTATCCGAAGGACGGGCTATAGGCCATTGTGCATTTATTGTCAGAAATAATCTGTAACCAGCTGAGCGGGCGGCGGGCAAAACCGTCTGTTTTCAGGTAATCAATCGACATCTGGCAGGTCAGCGGGATAATCAAAAAGCCGATCAGCCCCATATCGTGATAAAATGGTAACCATGACGCAACACGGTCATGTTCGCGGAATTGCAGGCCGTGCAATGCGACAGAACGCGCATTTGCCATCAGCGCGTCTTGTGAGATCATGATGCCGAGCGGTTTGCGTGTACTGCCGGATGAAAACTGGATATGACTGTTTTCATCAGCGCGCAGCGGTGCAAGATCGGCTGGTGCGCTTGGCATATTTTCAATATCGGCCAGTGTGCCGACAAGCAGCAAGTCACTTGTTTCAGCCGCTTTTGTCAGCGAGTCCATTGATTTTTCTGTGCCGATGGCCATTTTGGCCTGTGATGTGCGGATGATGCGTTCAAGCTGGCCTTCATAGCCGTCACGACTGCCGAGGCCGGAAACGGCGGGTAACGGCACGGCCATCAATCCCGCATACTGACACGCGAAAAAGAGCTTGATAAAATCAGGAGTCATGTCGGCGATGATGCAGATGCGGTCGCCGCGTTCCAGATCGTCATGACTTAGGAAATGCGTGGCCAGTTTTTTTGCTTCGGCGGCCAGATCGGCGTAGGATAAAACGGTTTCCAGTTCAGCCTTCGAACCGTAAAAATTAATCCCGCATTCGCCTTGCGCGGCGTAATCAAGTGCCGCAGACAATGTTTCGAAATCGGCCATGCGGACCGGAAGGTTTTCTGACGTTGTCGCGGTGGCTGTCAGCTGTGTTTTGGTCACGTTCTCTGTCATGCAGAATTAACTCATCTCGGACTGTTATGCCTATGCCCAGTCACTTTATTTCATTTTTGAAAAACAAGATGCCTACATTGCACAGAAAAAGGGCAGTTTTCAAGCCGATTCAGCGTTATTTCATAAGTTATTGAACGGGTTTTTATAAAAACGTGGTGGCGGATCACCGTAAGGGCGCGCAGAAGCGCCGTGATCTGCGTAAACATGCCGTTTTTCACGCTGTCCTTCATGCTGTATTCCATACCGTCTTGCGCGGCTGTGGCCACGGATATATCTGCGGACTAGGATGTCTGTTTAAACCAGTTTTTTGCCTTTGTCGTCAATCGCATCGGCAGAGGCTGACAAGATCATCTCATTATGGGCCGCCCCTGACGGGATCATCGGGAAACAGTTTTCTTTCGGATCAACCAGAACGTCAACGATGGTGACTTTATCGGTCGTGATCATTTTCTTGATCACATCATCCAGCTCCGCCGGCGTTGTAGCGCGCAGACCGATGCCGCCATAGGATTCCGCCAGTTTCACAAAGTCCGGCAGCGCTTCGGAATAGCTGTGGGAATAGCGTTCACCATGCAGCAGTTCCTGCCACTGGCGGACCATGCCCATCCATTGGTTGTTCAGGATAAAGATTTTAACAGGCAGGTCATATTGAATCGCTGTCGCGAGTTCCTGAATATTCATCTGGATGCTGGCTTCGCCGGCCACATCCACGACCAACGCATCGGGGTGTGCCATCTGTACGCCGATGGCGGCAGGGAAACCGTATCCCATTGTGCCCAGACCGCCGCTTGTCATCCAGCGGTTCGGCTTTTCGAACGGCAGGAACTGCGCGGCCCACATTTGGTGCTGTCCGACTTCGGTGGTGATATAGACATCGTCGATATCCTTTGTCAGGTCACGCAGACGTTCAAGCGCATATTGCGGTTTTATGACGCTGTCAGAGTTCTCGTAGGACAGGCATTTTTTCGCCCGCCAGCCTTCGATTTGTGCCCACCATGCGTCCAGTGCTTTGCTGTCCGGCTTGCACTTTTTGGCTTTCCAGCGTTTCATCATTTCTTCGATCGCGCGTTTCGCATCGGCGACAATCGGCAGATCGACCCTTACATTTTTATTAATCGAGCTTGGGTCGATATCAATATGAATTTTCGTTGAATTGGGCGAGAACGCATCAACACGGCCTGTGACGCGGTCGTCAAAACGGGCGCCGATACAAACCATTACATCGCATTGGTGCATGGCATGGTTGGCTTCGACCGTGCCGTGCATGCCCAGCATACCCAGAAATTGTTTGTCGCTGGCCGGATAGGCGCCAAGTCCCATCAGCGTATTTGTAATCGGATATCCTGTCATGCGGACAAATTCCGTCAGTAGTGCGGCCGCATCCGCGCCTGCATTAATCACGCCGCCCCCGACATAAAAAATAGGTTTTTTCGCCGTTGCCAGCAATTCGACAGCCTGCGCGATTGCCGCTTGATCGGGATCGACCTGTGGCTGATAAACGCGGTATCTTTTGGCTTCGGGTGTTTTGTAGGTGCCGCTTGCAAACTGGACATCCTTCGGAATATCAATCACGACCGGCCCGGGGCGGCCTGTGCGGGCCACGTGGAAGGCTTCGTGCATAATATCGGCCAGTTTTTCCGGATCATCGGCGAGATAGTTATGTTTTGTACATGGGCGTGTGATGCCTGTTGTGTCGGCCTCCTGAAAGGCATCGTTACCGATCAGAAATGTCGGTACCTGACCTGAAATACAGACAACGGGAATGGAATCCAGCATGGCATCCGTCAGGCCTGTCACGGCGTTTGTCGCGCCGGGGCCGGATGTAACGATGAAACAGCCGACTTTGCCTGTTGAACGGGCATAACCTTCTGCGGCGTGGGCCGCGGCTTGTTCGTGGCGGACCAGAACATGTTTGATGTCATTTTGTTTGAAGAGTTCGTCATAAATCGGCAGAACAGCGCCGCCAGGATAGCCAAAAATCGTATCAACGCCCTGATCAATCAGTGACTGGATCACAATTTCTGCGCCTGTTTTTGTCATTGCGTCAACGTCGGGTGCGTTGTCTTGTTCTGTTTTCTTTGCCTCTTTTTTCGTCGCCGTTCCTAATTTTACCATGATCGTATCTTATATGTTTTATTTTGTTAAAAATGTTCCTCGCAATGCCTTTATAGGCCTCTTTTCCCGCTTTTTAAATCTTTAATGCGGTCTTGTTTGCAATCTATAATTTTATGCTGCGTCGTGTCAATGATTGTGTAATAAAGTTCCAATAAACGAAATAAAATTATTTTTTTATTTCCGAATATTGCGCGACGGATGTTTTGTGGATTGTGCGGGCGGCACATTTTGCGGTGTATCGTTTTACGGCGTGTGTATGGTCAATTTATCGGGGGGGACTTGGGTGCGTATCCATGTTTTCTGACGTTTGGCGTATTGCCGCGTTTCGATTGCGGTTTGTGCAAAGGCGTCTTCGAGTGTGATTTCTTCTCTCAGGTAGGCGCGTAGCGGTCTGAAACCGTGGGCTTTTATCACCAGTGCGTCGTCAGGCACGGTGCCGGCATCAATGCGGTCCGCTAAATCCTCGACCTCATTCAGCGCGCCAGCTTCCAGCATGACAGACAGACGGCTGTTTATTTTTTCAAGATGCGCTTCTTTTTCGGGCAGGATGGCGTGAAAACCGAATGACCAATCCGTATCGGGCGGGCCGGATAGGGGCTCTTTCTGCCATGCAGACAGGGGCTTTTGTGTGGCATCGAACACTTCCCACGCGCGGATCATGCGGTGCGTGTCACCGGCAGGAATACGGGCGGCACTTTCCGGATCGCGTCTTGTCAGGGCGGCATGGAAATCATCCGGTCCGATCTGTTCCAGATAGGCATATGCCTGTTCACGAAAAGACGGGTCAATCTCCGGCAGGGGAGAAAACCCTTCGGTCAGGGCTTTGATATAAAATCCTGTGCCGCCGACCAGGATCGGTTTGATATTGTGTTTGAAACAGTCCTGTATTTTGGCCGTGGCCATGTCGCGCCATTCAATGACGGTCAGATTGTTTTCGGGCGGGAAAAATCCATACAGGGCGTGCGGTACTTGCGCTGTTTCATCCGCGTCGGGCTGGGCGGTTAAGACACGCAGACAGTCATAACATTGCATGGCATCGGCATTGATGATCAACGCATCATGGCCGGATTCGTTGGCATGTTTTCGGGCCATGTCGATGGCAAAGGCAGATTTACCGCTGGCTGTCGGACCGAGAATGATATCAATATGAGAAGCGTTTTGAGTCATGAATGGGCACAGATGTGAACGGGAGGGTAAAGAAAAAGGGGCCTGTTTTCAGCCCCTTTTCTTATGCATTATTTTAACCGGAGCGCCACAAAACGCACATCGTCTTCGCGGTGGACCAGAAGCAGGACTGAACTGCGTCCCGCGTCTTCGGCCATTTTGATATTGTTCAGAATATCTTCGACAGAAGAGACCGGCTTTTGGTTGATTTCCGAAATTACATCACCTTGTGACAAGCCTTTTTCGGCCGCTTCGGATGTGGGGGATACCCCTGTGATCAGAACACCGTTTACATCGTCCGGAATGGCATAGATATCACGGTCCGCATCGGTAATCGGCTGGATAGTCGCGCCGATTTTTTCAATCATCTTTCCGGCCGGTTTATCAGATGTGCCGTCCGGTCCGCCGGTTGAGGCCAGAAGACCCGTTTCTTCGGCTTTCTCCAACTCACCGATTTCAACCTTTGTTGTGTGTTTTTTGCTGTCGCGCCAATAGACAATCTCGACGCTTTTGCCGACTTTTGTTTCTGCGACAATGCGGGGCAGGTCACGCATTTTGTCAATAGCCTTGCCATCGAACGACAAGATGATATCGCCTGTCTTCAGGCCTGCCTCTTCGGCCGGACCTGTGGATGTCACGCTGGCAACCAGTGCGCCGATATCCTTATCAAGGCCGAGACTTTCGGCAATTTCCGGTGTAACACTCTGGATACGTACGCCAAGCCAGCCACGACGTGTATGTCCGTATTCAATCAACTGGTCGATGACCGGTTTTGCCAGATTAACAGGGATTGCAAACCCGATCCCGACAGACCCGCCGGACGGTGAGAAAATAGCCGTGTTAATGCCGATCACTTCGCCGTCAATATTGAACATCGGGCCGCCGGAATTTCCGCGGTTGATCGAGGCATCCGTTTGGATAAAATCATCATATGGTCCGGCATGAATGTTGCGCTGCTGGGCCGAGACAATACCGGCTGTTACCGTTCCGCCAAGACCGAACGGGTTGCCGATAGCAAGGGCCCAATCACCGACGCGCAATGTGTCACTGTCGCCGAATTTAACGGCGGTCAGTTTTTTGTCCGTATCAACCTTCAAAATGGCCAGATCGGTTTTTTCGTCGCGACCGATAATCTCGGCTTCGATGGTTTCGTCATCGAAGAAGGTCACGCGTACTTCTTCCGCATCACGAATAACGTGGTTGTTTGTAACGATGTACCCTTTTTCCGCATCAATGATGAAACCGGAGCCAAGAGAGGCAGGCGGCACGGCCGGTGCGCCTTGCATGGGGCGGTCCATAAATTCTTCGAAAAAATCCTCGAACGGTGATCCCGGCGGGAACATCGGCGGCATTTCGTGCATTGTGTTCGGTGCGGATTGCATCTTTTGTGTTGATGAAATATTGACAACCGACGGCAGAAGTCTGTCTGCAAGATCGGCAAAACTGTAAGGCGCGTCCGCGGCGTTCACAGGCTGCGGGACAACAAAGGCAAAGCATAGGAACAGTGCAACAAAAAGGAAGTGGAAGTGCTGTCGTGGTTGTCTCATCGTTTAAACCTCTGTTTTATGGCGATTTGATTCTAAATTAGGAAGATATGTGCCAAAAATCAACCAGTCAATTAAGGCAATTTTATGCAAGCCTTATGTCTATACCCGTGTCTTTTGCGCACATGTTTGCGTAAAACACGGATATAGGTCGAAAGGGGGTGTCGAATAGGCTGTCTAGACGGCTTATTCTGCAGATTGGAAATGTTTGAAGAAGGCACTGTTCGGTGACAGGATCAAACGTGTTTCCGGATTCGCCAGCGTATTTCTGTAAGCTTCCAATGACCGGATGAAATCATAAAATTCCTGATCTTTATTGAAGGCTTTCGTATATGTCTGAATGGCGTTGTTGTCGCCTTCACCGCGAATGATCTGGGATTCTTTTTGTGCATCAGCCAACAGAATGGTCCGTTCTTTCTCTGCTGTAGAGCGGATTTCAAGGGCGCGTTCTTCACCTTTGGCGCGTGTTTCTGTCGCCCGTTCTTTCAGCTCGGAAATCATACGTTGCACCGTGGATTGACGCAGCGCCGGTGTCAGGTCTGCCCGTACAATACGCACGTCGATCACATCAACACCCAGTTGATCTGTTTCAATCTTCTTGTTCACGCGATTCAGAATGTCATGCATGACCGTAGAACGTTCTGTCGATAGTAGGTCACGCATTGTAGTCTGACCCAGAACAGATCGCGTGGATTCGTTCATGATGTTTTCGATACGTTGATTTGCCGCGCCGACGGTGCGCAATGTTTTCATGAACATCAGCGGATCATTGATGCGGTACCGTGCGAAAGCATCAACGATAATCGGTTCACCACTGACGATTTCAGGGTTACTTGTGTCTGTTTTGGGTACGATGATGTTCGGGTCAGCGCTTTTGACCAGCGGGCTATCGTTGCTGCTGGAAATAACCATTTGCTCGGGTTCTGGATCAACGGAAAGAATACGCGAATCAAAGCGGCGAACATCTTGCACAAACGGAATTTTGAAGTGCAGTCCCGGTTGACGGACTTCACCGATTGGTTGACCGAGTTGAAGCACGATGGCCTGTTCACGCTGATCGACTGTGAAAAGAGACTGGCTGCCTGCAATCAGTGCAACTGCAAGGACAATCAGGAATATCCCGTAAAGATTTTTCATTTTCAACGACCTTTCTAAATTCTTTTGTCTGACTTTTTATTGCGCGCGTTTTTGTTTTGCGCCCATTTGTTCGATCGGCAGATATGGCACAACGCCTGCGCCGCCGGCACCGCCCTGATTATCCAGAATGATTTTTTCTGCATTGCCCAGAACGGATTCCATTGTTTCAAGATACATGCGTGTTTTGGTGACGTCTTTCCCTGTCAGATACGCTTTGTAAACAGAGTTAAAACGGTCTGCGTCACCTTCTGCCTGTGCAATCTTGGATTCTTTATAAGCTTTGGCTTCCTGTACCATCTGGATGGCTGCACCACGGGCTTTCGGAATGATTTCTTCGCGGTATGCCTGTGCGACGTTTTGCGTATCAATCGCATCCTGTTTTGCGGACTGGACGTCTTGGAATGCGTTTTGGACATCGGGATGTACTTCGGCTTTCTGGATCAGAACCTGTCCGATATCCACGCCGGACTGATAGTCATCCAGATTTTTAATCATGATTTCTTTGGCCGCTTGTGACACATCGGCGCGGCCTGTCGTGATGATCTGGAACATCGGTGTCTGACCGACAACTTCACGAATCGCACTTTCAGCGACTTTCTTGATCGTGTTTTCCTGTGTGCGGATGTTAAACAGATAATCTTCGGCCGATTTAATCGTCCACAGCACAACCAGATCCAGATCAACGATGTTGGCATCGGAGGTCAGCATCAGGCTTTCTTCGGGAATGTCACGTTTTTGTGTGCTGCCGCGACTGTAGAATTCGTTAAAGCCGATTTCCATGCGGCGTACTTCGGACACATTCAGCTTTGTGATGGTTTCAACCGGATAAGGCAAGTGGTAACCAAGCCCTTCCTGAACCTGTGTGCGGTTCCATGCGCCAAAGCGCTGGATCACACCTTGATAACCGGGCTCGATAATGTAAAAACCGCTGGCCAGCCACAACAGAATGATGGCCAGAATCGCAAGGCCGATAAATTTGCCGCCACGGAAATCACCGCCGGGCATGGCTTGACGGAAATTTTTCTGTGCGCGTCTGAGCATTTCGTCGATATTCGGATTATCACCGCCACCGGGATAGTTGCCCCACGGGTCATTCCCGCGACCACCGCCGCCGTTGTTTGATCCGCCGGCATTTCCCCAGGGGTTTTTATTCTTTCCGTCTGAATTATTATCGTTGCCCATAATTACTAAAACCCTTGCTTTTTTTACGTTCGAATGCCAATTACAATATATTTTTTGACGAATAAGGCAACACTGATTCAGTAATTTATGATGAAAAAAGCACTTAAGACAAAAGTTGAAAACGCGCTACGTAAAATTCACGACCCTGAAAGCGGTCAGGATATTATCAGCGCAGGAATGGTAAGCGGGTTGCAAGTCGCAAACGGCCGGGCTTTGTTTGCGATCGAGGTTGACCCCGCCCGCGGGAACGAGATGGAATCGCTGCGTCAGCAATCTGAACAAGCGGTGAAATCCGTGCGCGGTATCAAACATGTGACAGCCGCACTGACGGCCCGCAGAACCGAACAGTCGGCGGCGGCCGCTTCATCTGCCGCCCCGTCTTCTGCTTCGTCTGTTACTTCGTCTAATGGGGCTGCGCATGCCGATCCGCACGGGATGGAGAAAAATCCGCGTTTATCCCTACCGATCAAACATATTATTGCCGTGGCATCAGGCAAAGGCGGTGTCGGTAAATCAACCATTGCCGTTAATCTGGCTGTCGCACTGGCCGAGGCCGGATATAAAACAGGCTTGCTGGATGCCGATATTTACGGACCATCCGCGCCACGCATGTTGGGCTTGCCGAATGAAAAGCCTGATTTGAATGATCAAAAACAACTGATCCCGCACGAGGCGCACGGTCTGAAAGTTATGTCGATCGGCTTTATGATCGAAGAAGAAAAACCGATGATTTGGCGTGGCCCGATGGTGCAAAGCGCCATTTACCAGATGTTGCGTGATGTCGTCTGGGGCAAGCAGGATGATATGCTTGATATTCTGGTGGTGGATATGCCGCCGGGCACGGGGGATGCGCAGTTGACGATGGCGCAAAAAGTGCCGCTGTCGGGCGCTGTGATTGTTTCAACCCCGCAGGATATCGCATTGCTGGATGCCCGGCGCGGACTGGCGATGTTTGAAAAAGTCGATGTGCCCGTCATCGGTATGATTGAAAATATGAGCACATTCAAATGCCCGCATTGTGACCACGAAAGCCATATTTTCGGGCATGGCGGTGCAAAGGAAGAAGCGGCAAACCTGCATTGTGATTTTCTGTGTGAAATTCCGCTGACACTCGATATCCGCGAACAGTCAGATGCCGGAAATCCCGTTCTGGCACAGGGGGCGGTTTTCAAATCTGTGGCCCAGAAAGTGGCTGATTATTTGCGGGACAAGGATGAATAGCTATAGGCCGGATGTTGCCCGTCGGCGGCATCGAATTCGGCTGTATCGGCGATTTGCCATTCAGTGTCTTTGATTTCCGGAAACCATGCATCACCATCAACGTCTTGATGTACGCGCGTCAGATAAATATTATCGGTGAAGGGGAGGGCCTGTTTATAAATCTCGGCCCCGCCGCCGATGATAATTTCGTTTCCGCTGTCTTCATCGCGCGCGGCAATGGCAGAGGCCTGTTCTACGGCGCTTTCAATATCATGACAGACAATCACGCCGGGAATCTGGATGTTTTGGCGTGTGACGACAATATTCGTTCTGTTCGGTAGCGGTTTGCCAAGACGTTCAAAAATCGAATCAAATGTTTTGCGCCCCATAATGACCGGCTTGCCTGTTGTCAGCGATTTAAACCGTTTCAAATCGGCCGGAATATGCCACGGCAAATCATTGTTTTTGCCGATGCAGTTATTTTCAGACATGGCCACAACGGCCGAAATTGTAACGGTCATTTTTGTTTGTCCTGTGTTTTCTTTTTATCGTTATACGGCAACGGCCGCTTTGATATGCGGATGTGCTTCATAGCCGATCAGTTCGAAATCTTCATATTTAAAATCGAAGATATCGGTGACATGCGGGTTCAGATGCATTTCCGGCAACGCATACGGTTTGCGTGTTAATTGTTCTTTGGCTTGTTCGATATGGTTCGAATAAAGGTGCGCATCACCGAATGTGTGAATGAATTCGCCCGGTTTCAAATTGCAGACTTGTGCCATCATCAGTGTCAGCAACGAATAAGATGCGATGTTAAACGGCACGCCGAGGAAAATATCCGCGCTGCGCTGGTAAAGCTGGCAAGAGAGTTTACCGTCCGCGACATAAAACTGGAACAGGCAGTGACATGGCGGAAGGGCCATTTTGCCGATATCGGCCACATTCCATGCCGACACAATCAGGCGGCGTGAATCCGGTGTTGTTTTGATCTGGTGGACCAGATTTGCAATCTGGTCGATCTGGCGGCCGTCTGCTGCCGGCCATGAACGCCACTGATGCCCGTACACAGGGCCGAGATCACCGTCTTCATCGGCCCATTCGTCCCAGATGCGGACTTTGTTATCTTTCAGATAGGCAATATTTGTATCGCCCTGCAAGAACCAGAGTAATTCATGAATGATGGAGCGCAGGTGCAGCTTTTTGGTTGTGACAACCGGGAATCCTTCGGAGAGGTCAAAACGCATTTGATGGCCGAAGACGCTGTATGTGCCTGTGCCTGTGCGATCTTCTTTTTTTGTGCCTTCGTCGAGCACGCGCTGCATTAAATCCAGATATTGCTGCATTCGGTTTCCTCCTCCATATAAAACTGATTCTTTCGCCTATTATATAGAAGCCGCTTGCAAAGCTGTATCCGTCCAAGCGAAAAAAGCATTGTGATGGGGATAACGTCACAAGATGGTATCGGTTCAGTAGGTTCGGGAGCTATTTTTGCGTGTGTTTCATATATTCGTCATAGGCAGAAATATATGAGGCCGCGCTCCAGGCCTGATAGGATTTGCCCATCGGGTTTCCGGTCTGGCCGTGACCCCATTCGTTGAACTCCCATTCATCATAAACGCCTTTGAAACAAAAATCCGCAAGGCGTTCTAAAGCTTCTTTGGCGTGGTTTTCTTTACCGAGTTTTAACAAAAAGCGAACCCACAAGCCGCCTGCAACAGGCCATATCCCGCCATTGTGATAGTGATGCGGCGCGTTATGGATTTTGACAAGCTGGTAGTCGCGCCACATCGGATCACCCGGTTCGATGGTTGGGTATAAAACCCGTACGGGGTGGGGGCGGTCGATTTCGACCTGCCGTAAGTACAGATAGGTGCGTTCCTGTAACGCCGGATCGGTCACATCGTACATGGCGGCCAGAATATTGGCCAGCACATCACAGCGCCAGCCGTGGAAATGCGGCCCGACCTGATCAACCAGATAGGGTGTGTTCACCAGTTTATATTGTGTGTGGGCGTGCGTCGGTTTGTGGTTTGCCACGGCATCTTCGGTCGGATGAAACACCTCGATAATCTTCTTTTTGATGAAATCGGCGCGGGCGACGAAACTGTCATGTTCGACATTCATGACTTCTTTTAAACGCGCATAGGCTTTGGTGCAGGCATACCACAGCACTTCGTCATGCAGAACGTTGAAGCTGCGGCACATCAGGTCGGCCCAGTCCGAGGATTCCGGAATCTCCAGCAGACCGCAGTTATTTGTATCGTGTGCGGCAATCCAGAGATATGTCCTTTCCAGATGGTCTGCATATTTGGTGATGAAGGCATCGTCCTGTGTGAAATCGTAATAGGCCATTGCGGCGATAATGGTCCACATCGCACCGTCGATGGCGCCGATATTGGCCACGCCGCCATATTCGATTTCATCGCGGTCGATATAAATATAATTCGGTAATGTGCCGTTATCGGCCTGTGCATCCAGTATGGTTTCCAGCGATGTTTTCGCCGCGTCAATCAGCACCGGGTTATGCAGCGGCAAGGTCAAAATGGTTGTGATGGCGCTATCGCGGCTCCAGACACAGGCATAATTGGTATGTTTTTCACGGTCATGGGCAATGCTGCACGCTGAAAAGCCTTTGTCTGTGACACAAAGTTTCAGGGCCTCAAGTGCTTTGTCGTTTGCGCGGTGGATGATGTCGTTCATATATATCCCTATGGTGTGCCTCTGTTGTGCCCCTGTGGTGTCTGTCATGCCTTTGTCGCCGGATGACTGATTCCATCATATGAGAAACGGCAAGAGAGTCAAAAATAACTTTTGGCTTTCCTATAGTCACGAATCATTATTTCTGATAGAATCATTCTCGAGTGTATTTCTTATCTAGGATAATTTTTGATTTTATCAAACTTATATACACGCGGTTTTAAAAACGATACGTTGCGACGTATTCAAGGAGCGCTTTGCTCTGTTTTTCCAGACTTAAAACCATTCTCTCTCTCCTGTTTCACATCAAAGATAACGTTAAAGCATAACGCTTTGCCGACGTCTTTTGCGTGTTCGCATCCTGCGGCGCGTGTTGTGGAATATTCTTCTCTTTCTCTCACTGCAAACATGAAAGGAACGACCCACTATGGCTAAAAAATCACGCAAAAATCGTTACGATAAAAATGAACAGAATGTTCACAGCATGTTTGAAAGCAGGCAATGGCACCCGCTGGATGATGAGATAGACAAGCAGCGCGATAAAAAATATGTGAAAAATGTAAAGCCGCGTTCGGAAGGTCAAAAAACGCTGATGGATGCGATTAAAAATTATAATCTGGCAATGGCGATCGGTCCGGCCGGTACGGGGAAAACATATCTGGCGATCACATCGGCGGTCGAAGCGCTGGAAGCCGGTGAAGTTGACCGTATTATTCTGGCCCGCCCGGCAATGGAAGCCGGTGAATCACTGGGGTATCTGCCCGGTGACATGCATGAAAAAATGGCTCCGTATCTGCGGCCGCTTTATGATGCGCTCGGTGATCGTATGGGCGGTAAGAAGGTGCGCCAGCTGATCGAGGACGGAACCATCGAAATCGCGCCAATCGGTTTTATGCGCGGCCGCACATTGAATAATGCGTTTGTGGTGATTGACGAGGCACAGAATTGTACCTATGCGCAGATCAAGATGATTGTGTCGCGTCTTGGTTGGAATTCCACAATGGTGGTAACGGGCGATCCCGATCAGTCCGATTTGCTGGAGGGATTATCCGGTCTTGCCGATATTTCAAACCGGCTGGGGGCGTTGTCCGGCGTGGCAGTTGTCCGGTTGTCTGCGGATGATATTGTCAGACATCCACTGGTTTCAGAGATGCTGGGCGTCCTGTAACGCTTTGGTTTTCATGATAAAAACGATGTAAAAGAGGGGGAAGCCCCTCTTTTTTCATAATGTGGCACGGGTTTTGCTTGTAGATTAGGACATACAATTTATAATGACGGTGAATCGTTTAGGGAAGGAGACTATCAATGTCTAAAAATATGCGCTCACAAATTCTATCGCTTTGCTTTTACGGGGCTGTGATTGTCGGGATCAGCTTCGTTGTCGGTGCATCATGGACGAATAGCTTTCCTGATCCAGCCGGTACCAAGACGGCGGATGTCGCTGTCGCAGGATCTTTGGCAACAATTGAACCGGCCGCAGGCGGTAGCGCCGTTGCCGGCAGTAAAGTGGGCGGGGATTTCACGCTGACCGATGAAAACGGTCACACGGTGTCAGCAGCGACATATAGTGATGATTATAAGTTATTTTTCTTCGGTTTTTCACATTGCCCCGATATCTGCCCTGCCGGATTGCAGAAAATGGCGGCAGCCTATGGCAAAATCGGTAAGCATCAGGAAAATGTAAAAATGTTCTTTGTCACGGTTGATCCGAAACGGGATACACCGGAGGTAATGAAAGAATATACCGACTTGTTCCACAATAAACTGATTGGTTTGACAGGAACGCCGTCACAGATTGATGCAATGAAATCGAATTACAAGGTGTATGCCGCCAAAGAAGAAGGTTCTGATCCTGATAATTATATGATGATGCATTCATCTTATATTTATCTGATGTCACCGGATAATGAACTGGTTGATATCTTTAATTCGGATAAAAGCGCAGACGACATTGCTGTTGAAATTCGCAGTAAATTGTAACGCAATCAGAATAAAAGCATAACAGTTTCAAAAATCCGGCCGCGTGCCGGATTTTTTATGGCGTGTTACAGGTCGCGGTCGATATCGTCTTTGGGTGATTTGAAATCGCGGCTGATCCATTTATACAGATTGATCATGACGATAAAACAAATGAAGGACACAAGGTTGATGATGATAACCAGTGCAATGATCGACCATAAGGATAAGTTATGTTTGAGGTGATCAAGAGCCGCATCATCAACAAATTGTGACAGCACGTGAATGAAAAGTGCTGCGCCGAAAATCAGTCCGATGAGTTTGAGATAGCCCGCCTGTTTTTTCTTCATCATCCCTGTATTTCTATCTTGGCCAGTATTTCTGTGTTGGATCGCGCGTAGTCTATCAGTGAAGGAAAATGGATGCAATTCACAAAAGCGTCCCTGCATCATTTTGTATGATTTTTGCAGAAAACTCTTATTTTTGTAGGGATAATATATTAGCATGGT
Organism: Alphaproteobacteria bacterium; assembly: GCA_030750865.1. GTDB lineage: Bacteria > Pseudomonadota > Alphaproteobacteria > Micavibrionales > Micavibrionaceae > JASMHE01. Next base: position 44,063 of record JASMHE010000006.1, on the reverse strand, counting down.
GAAAATAATATATCGGGGAGGACATTATGCTACGACAATTATCGACCAAATTTTCAAACAATATTCTGACATTCTTTTTCACGACGGGTGTTGTGTGCGGGCTGTCAACACAGGGCCATGCCGCCGGATTTTATATTCAGGAACAATCGGTTTCGGGACTGGGGTCTGCTTATGCAGGACAGTCGGCTATGCCGCGTGATGCGAGTATTCTGTTTTATAATCCGGCCGGTATTACCTATCTGGAACAGGCGCAAGCCAGTTTAGGTGTGCATTTCATTGCGCCACATATGAAATTAAAAGATACAGGCACAACGCTTGATCCGGTCGGGGCGACACCGCCAACATCACTGGCCGGACTTGGTATTACGGCGGGGGATGGCGGCAATCCCGGCAGTATTTCACCTGTGCCGAACGGCTATGTCGCATTTCCGATCACGGATGAAGGAGACTGGTGGGGCGGCTTTGGCGTGTCTGCGCCGTTCGGTCTGGGCTCGCGCTATAACGACCAGTTTTTCGGGCGCTATGTCTCGACAGAAACAGACCTGAAGACAATCGATTTTCATCCGACATTGGCTTACAAACCGAATGACTGGTTTGCGTTCGGGGCTGGTGCGGTGATCGAGCATGTTGACGGGAATTTGAAACGCTTTTTATCGTCGAACGATTTGGCTGTGTTGGCGGGGGAAGACTGGAGTCTCGGTTTTACGGTCGGTATGATGCTTGATCCGACCGAAGATACCCGTATCGGGCTGAATTACAGATCAAAAGTGAATCACACCTTACGTGGTGATGTGAAAGTCGATAATGCGCTGGTCGGCAGTTCCAAAGCCTCGGCCGATCTCGGGATGCCGGATATGGCATCACTGGGCGTTGCGCATGAATTTAACGATAAATGGACCGGCCTTGCGCAGGTGAACTGGTATGGGTGGAAGAATTTCGATCTGTTGACACCGGTGCGGGATGACGGGACAGCAGCATCGGCAACACCGTTTTATTACCAGAATTGCTGGGGCTATGCGATCGGTGCCGAATATCATCTGGATGATAAATGGACGTTGCGCGCAGGGTATCAATATGATGAAACGCCGACCACCGATGAATATCGCAGCACGATCAACCCTGATGGCGATCGTCAGTGGTTCTCGGCCGGAACGACTTATAATTACAGTGAAAAAATATCGCTGGATTTTGCCGCAACTTATATCGATATTCAGGAAGAAACAATATCACAGCAGCGTGACGGTGGCGCTGTCTTGCCGCTTGCAGACGTGCAGGCGAAAGCGCAGAATGCTTATGTCGGTATTGTATCGTTCGCGATCAATTATAAATTCTAATCTTCCAGTACGGCATTCAGTTTCATGGCAAGGCCCATATTGCCCTGTACTTTTAGTTTGCCCATCATGAAGCAAATGTTCGGGTCTTTGGTGCCGTCCATTAATCCTTTGAAGGTGTCGAGTGAGCATTTCAAAGTCACGTCGGCATCTTCGTCATCATGACTGATGCGGATATCGCTATGGTCGGATGCATCAATGAAAATCAGGCCGTCATCGCTGAAGTCGAATTTGACTTTTGCGCTGATTTGCGGCGCCATATCAATCTTTTGTTTGATTTTCTCGGTCACGGTTTCAAGCGACATTGCGGTATCCTTTTCTGTGTGTCTGATCTGTTATTATTGTAAGCTGAAATCAAGAACAAAGCGTTAAACGGCGATGTTATCAATCAGGCGGGCTTTGCCGAGATAGGCGGCGGCAAGAATACGCATAGGAACGGCCGGATCAAATTGATCGATTGCGGCCAGTGTATCGGCGTGACGAATATCGACATAGTCAACGCTGCGGAAGCCATTGGCGGTAAGCGTATCAATGGCATCTTGCTTGATGGTTGTGATGTCTTCACCGGCCTTTAAACGGTCACGCAGGGTAAAGAGTGTTTTGTTCAATGTTGTTGCGATGTCATATTCGCGGTCATCCAGATAGGCATTGCGCGAAGACAGGGCGAGGCCGTTTTTGTCACGTACGGTCGGAACGCCGGTAATATCAACCGGAATATCCAGATCACGGGCCATTGTCTTGATGAGTTGCAGTTGTTGATAGTCTTTTTCACCGAATAGCGCGATATCGGGCAATGTTTGTAACAGCAATTTGGCCACAATGGTGGCGACACCGTCAAAATGTCCCGGGCGGCACGCCCCTTCCAGCGGTTCGGTGATTTGATCGACATGGATGGTGGTAAAAAACGGGTCCGGATACATGGTATCAACCGCAGGCACATATACGGCCGATGCGCCGACACTTGCGAGTTTTTCGCAGTCGGCTTCTACATTACGCGGATAGGCGTCAAAATCTTCGTTCGGACCGAACTGTGTCGGATTTACAAAGATACTGACGATGGCGTTATCCGCTTTTTCCAGTCCTGCCTTGACCAGAGATAAGTGCCCTTCATGCAACGCCCCCATTGTCGGGATCAGCGCAAGCGTTTTCCCTGCCTGTGTCAGTGATTGTCTATAGGCGCGTAAAGCGGGAATATCGTTGATGATTTGCATGGCACCGATCCTGTCAAAAGAGAATTTACGTTCCCTTATAAAACAGTGTCGGTTTGCACCTGTAAAGAGATGTCCGCGAGTTAATCACCCAAAAATGTGACATTGCCTTGTGACGCTTTGCCGGACACGAAAATATCTTCGGAGCGGATCAATGTGATGTCTTTGTCATCCATCAGGTTTTCCGTGATGATCCGTTTGGCTTGTTTGCGGATGGTTTTTTCAAACAAATCACGCACGCCGCGTGCATTGGAAATGGAAAGCTGTCCGCCGGAAAGCTGTTTTTTCAGGCTGCTTTTCAGCAGGTCTTTAGCATTATCCGTCATCTCATAGGCATTTTCTTTGCAGAGCTTTTCGAAGACGAGGACAAGCTCGTCGGCCTTGAACGGATCAAACTCGATCATATTTGAAAAGCGTGACCGGAACCCTGTGTTGGATGCCAGAAATTCACTCATTTCCTGACTGTATCCGGCGGCAATTACAACCAGTCTTTCGCGGTTATCTTCCATCAATTTCACCAATGTCGAAATGGCCTCGGTACCAAAATCCATGCCTGATCCGCTTTGTGTCAGGGCATAGGCTTCGTCAATAAACAAGACACCGTCGCGGGCGGCATCGACCGTGCGGCGCGTTTTTTGTGCTGTTTCACCGATATATTCACCGACAAGGCCGCTTCGGTCCGTTTCTACAACATGACCGGATTGCAGATAACCAAGCCCGTGCAGAATCTCGCCAAGCATTTTGGCAACGGTTGTTTTTCCTGTGCCCGGCGGTCCCATGAAAACGGCATGTAATGAAACAGGCGCAACAGGGAGGCCGCGTGCCTGACGAACGCACTGCATATGGGCCAGATAGACCAGATTGCGGATTTCGTTTTTCACGTTTTTCAGGCCGATCAGATTATCAAGCGGTTGCAGAAGTTTTTCGACTTCTTCTTTGCTCAGCGGTTCTTTGGACTGGTTTTTCGCTTTTGAAAAAGAGGCTAACGGAGAACCGTCGTCAGGATGGCGCGGGTTTCCGATGACACGTATTTCGCCCGATCCGCTCTGTCCGGGATTGAACTCCACAAACGACGATAATGTTTTTTCCAGAAAAGCGTGCATTTCTTCATTGCCGCTTTTGGTGTTTTCAATATCAATCCAGTCCTGTGCTTTGCGACAGTCGCTGTCTGCCGCGCTTTTGATCAGGTTGTATCCTTCGATGCGGTCTTGCTTGATGCCTGCCCCTTCGAACAGACAGCGGCCGCGCCAATACATGATTTGATAATATATCTTTTCATCGAACGGCGCTTCGATCGACATATTCTGCGATGCCTTTGTAAACAGGTTGAAGGCTTCCTGCGGATTTTCGGGATAGCCGCGTCCGTCATAATGCATCATGCCTGCCAGATATTGCGCATAGGCCGATCCTGATGGCAGGGCAGCATCGACATAATCTTTGGCAACGGCTGTATCTTTTTGTGCGCCGGTGCCTTCATAAGACATCAAGGCCAAACGGAAGGAGGCGTAATCATGGTTCTGTGCCGCGGCCTTGCGGTACATTTGATAGGCACGGCCAAAGCGGTAATCTTTTTTATCGAGAATATCGACATGGCCCGCATAAATATCGCCCAGATAGGCATAGGAGGGCGCATAGCCGTTTTCAGCCGCTTTCTGGATCAGGGCGACGCCTTCATCGGCGTCTTTTGCAACGCCATGTTCACCCGATGCCAGAATCCAGCCATAATGATGCATGGCTTCGGTGTCGTGTTTTTCGAGCGCCATTGTCTCGATTTGTTTCAGAATTTCGGCATGTTCCGGTGAAGGCTTGTTGCCGGCTTCTTCCCAGAGGTTGGTCATCTTTTGCCGCAGATCGAAAAGACTGACCTTGATCTGAGAGAAATTAGGCACGTTGCTTTGCGCCGTGTTTTCTTTGGTCTTCTGATCGTCTTCTTTATCTGTTTTTTTGTCGTCCGTCATACCGGTTTGTTGCCCTCTTTATAAAATATACGCCACATCTATTATGTAATAATAAACCCGCGAAAAGCAAATTTAATTACATCATTTTTTCGTTTCAATCGCTTAGAATGCTTCGGCTTTCAGCGACATGACACTGTCCGCTCCGGCCAGAATTGTTTTGAAGCGGGCATCGGTTTCAGGCAGCATTTTCTGGAAGAAAAAACGCGCCGTTTGCAGCTTGGTTTCATAGAACTCTGTTTTCTCGCCCGCATCACCGGCCAGATTTTCCTGTGCTTTTTCTGCCATTTGCAACCACATATACCCCATCGCGACAAGGGCAAACATCCGTAAATAATCGGTCGATGCCGCGCCTGCTTCGTTCGGGTCTTTCAATCCTTTTGTCGCAATCATGACGGTAGCTTGCTGTAATTTGGCAAAGGCTTTGGCCAGCGGAAAGACGAATTCCTGCAATGCTTCGTCACTTTGTGTCTTCTCGATATAGGCGGCCAGCGGATGGAAAAAGCGGCGCAGCAGACGGCCATATTTCTTGCTCATTTTCCGGCCCACCAGATCGAGGGCCTGAATGCCGTTTGTGCCTTCGTAAATTTGCGCAATACGGGCATCACGCACATATTGTTCCACGCCATATTCCCAGATAAACCCATGTCCGCCATGCACCTGTACGGCCATATTGGCCACGTCCGACCCCATATCTGTCTGATAGGCTTTGATGATCGGTGTCAGAAGGGCGACAAGCTCCTCGGCTTCTTCGCGTTTTGCAGGATCGGGATGTTTTTCGGATATATCAAGCTGCATACCGACCCAATAAGACAGTGCGCGCGCGCCTTCGGTAAAGGCTTTGCCCGTCATCAGCATTTTGCGCACATCGGGATGCACAATAATCGGGTCGGCGGGTTTGTCCGGATATTTTGTGCCGTCCAATGCGCGCATTTGCAGGCGGTCTTTGGCAAAGGCCACGGCATTTTGATAGGCGATTTCACCCATGCCAAGCCCCTGCATGCCGACCCCGAGCCGCGCGGCGTTCATCATGGTGAACATCGCCCGCAGGCCTTTGTGCGGCGCGCCGACAAGCCAGCCTTTTGCGTTTTCGTAATTCATTACGCATGTTGCAGAGGCCTTGATGCCCATTTTCTTTTCAATTGATCCGCACGATACCCCGTTCCGTTCCCCGATGGTCCAATCGCCATTGTCTTCTTTGGGCAAAAATTTCGGAACAACAAACAGGGAAATCCCTTTGACGCCTTCTGGCGCATCGGGCAGGCGGGCCAGAACCAGATGCACAATGTTCTCGGTCAGATCGTGTTCCCCTGCGGAAATGTAGATTTTTGACCCTGTGATCAGATAGGCACCATCCTCGTCCGGTGCGGGGTCTGCCTTTGTACGGATCAGTCCCAGATCGGTGCCGCAATGCGGTTCGGTTAGATTCATCGTGCCAGACCATTTACCTTCGATGATCTTGGGCAGATACAGGGCTTTTTGTTCGTCTGATCCGTGCAGATGGATCGCATCATATGCGCCTTGTGACAGTCCCGGATACATGCCGAACGACATATTCGCCGCACTGATGATTTCCTGCATGACGAAATTGACCAGTTGCGGTAACCCCATGCCGCCATATTCCGGATCGCATGACAAACCAACCCAGCCGCCTTCGGTGAACAGGTCATAGGCTTGCTGAAACCCTTTTGGTGTTGTCACCGTGCCATTGTCAAAATGACAACCTTCTTCGTCACCGCTTTGGTTTAGTGGGAACAGTTCTTCTTGGCAGAGCTTCGATCCTTCATCAATAATTTGATCGATCAAATCCGCCGATGCATCTTCGTAGCCCGGTAATGCGGACAATGTTTCGCATTTTAAAATTTCATGCAGAACGAATTTTATATCATCTGTAGGGGCATTGAAAATCGGCATCTGGAAAGCTCCGTTCTATTGTGAATTCGTCAATTATTATAATGGTCTAGCATAGCTGAAATTGGTTAAAAAATCGCCTATACGGATAAGAGAAACTCTAGTTCCGCAGCGGTTTGCCCGTATCCAGCATATGTTCGATACGATCAAGTGTTCCTTGCTGGCGCAACAGCCGGATAAACTCGTCACGTTCCAATTTTAAAATGTCGTCTTCGCTCATTTCGACGGTGATGTCGGCCTTGTCGCCGCCTGTTAACACATTGGCGAGCTGGTCTGACACGACAACATCATATGGCGTCGCTTTGCCTGATTTTTGCAGGTCTTCCACGGCCAGATTGAGCGCCGTTTTGCCTGATGCGCCGGGCAGGCGGATATCATCGCGTGCAACGGGCGGCGTGTAATCTTTGGTCAGTTCAAGTGCTTTCATTTTCGCATCGTAAAGCAGACGGTCGCGGTTCATCGTGATGCCGTCATGATCGCGGAAATATCCGATGGCCTTTGCTTCGGCTGCCGATTTTGCGACCGTTGCCGTGCCGATAGTTTCAAAGGCGCGTCTGACAGCGGCCATTGGCGATGTTTTTGGCGAGAACCACAAGCGTTCACCCTCGCGGCCGATCGATGTCATTGCTTTGTCATAGGCCTGTTCTTCCTGTGCGCGGAAGCGTAACAGCATTTCTTTGCATCCGCCCCAGCCGGGAACCAGACCGACACCGACTTCGACAAGACCGGTATAGGTTTCGGCGTGCGCCTGTACATGATCGGAATGCAGCAAAATTTCGCAGCCGCCGCCAAGTGCCATGCCCGATGGTGCGGAAATGACAGGAAAGGGCGCGAACTTCAGTGCTTTGAAAACGCGTTGGCCTGCGGCAACAAATTCTTCGACTTGTGACCAGAGTGCAACGTTAATCGCAAATAGCGCAAGGCCCAAATTGGCCCCGGCAGAAAAATGCGAGGCTTCGTTATAAATGACAAGCGCTTTGTAATCACCTGATCCGTCACCGATGGTTTTGATGCAGGTTTGTAGCATTTCGAAAATCTTGTCATCGAACGTGTTCATTTTACTGGTATGTTCAAAACACAGCACGCCATCGCCGATATCCCAGACAGAGGCCGATCCGTTTTTGAAAACAGGCTTGGTGCCCAGTTTCAGATCACGCAGCAGCAAGACGCCATCGGGGCGTTTGATTTCATGATATTTTCCGTCTGTGCCAAAGGCGTATGCTTTGCCGTTTTCGACCTTATAGAACGTGCCGTCGCCGACTTTTTCCAGCAGCGCGGGGACCGGCAACCCTTCTTCTTCGAGCTGTGCGGCAAACCATTGCGGGCCGAGCGCATCGATCATTTCAAACGGGCCTTGTTTCCAGTTATAGCCAAGCTTCATGGCTTCATCGACCGACACAATGTCATCGGCGATTTCAGGCACAAGGGATGCCGCGTACACCAGGGTTTGTGAGAGGACTTTCCAGGCATACCGGCCGCCTTCATCGTCGCTGGTGACAACGGCTTTCAGGCCCGCTTTGCCCGCGTTGATGGATGGCAGGGACGGCTTGTTCGCTTTGGCATAGGCGCTTTCATCAAATGTGTCTTTGTCGATGGACAAGGCTTGCTTGGTGCGTTTTTTTGCCTCGGGATCAAGGCGGTAAAATCCGCCTTTGCCTTTGCGGCCTGTGTATCCCGCATCAATCATGCCGTGAATAAAGCCGTAATCTTGATAGATGTCACGATACATATCTTTTTCCGGCAGACTCGATAACAGCGATTTTGCCAAATGCGGCATCAGGTCGATGCCGACCAGATCGACCAGCCCGAAAATGCCTGTCTTCGGGATGCCGACAGGTTTTGACATGACGGCATCGGCCACTTCAATCGCGATATTGTGTTTGATCGCTTCGTTGATGCCGCATTGCAGCCAGAATACACCCAGGCGGTTTGCAATAAACCCCGGGCGGTCATGGCATTTCACAACCCCTTTGCCCAGATGAACATCGCAGAAGGTTGTAATGGTTTCGATGGCATCGGTGCGGGTTTGCGGACCTGTGACAAGTTCCAGCAGACGCATATAACGGGGCGGGTTAAAGAAATGCGTAATCAAGAAATCTTTTTCGAAGGCTTTGCCCAGCGGCTTGCTGAGTTGCTCCAACGGAATGGTGGATGTATTCGATGACACAATCGCGCCTTCTTTGCGGTGCTTGTCGATCAATTTATATGTTTTGTGTTTGACGTCGATATCTTCCAGCACGACCTCGATAATCCAGTCGCAATCCGCGATGGCGGCAATGTCGTCTTCGATGTTGCCAGGCGTGATCAGCTTGGCATTTGATTTATGCATGAACGGCGCGGGATCTGCCTTTAACATCTTTGCAATCGCGCCGTTTGCCAGCATGTTGCGGTCTGTTGCGTCGTCCGGAACAATATCCAGCAATCGCACGGGGATATCGGCATTGGCAATTTGTGCGGCAATGCCCGATCCCATAAGTCCTGCGCCGATAACTGCTACTTTTTTGATGCTCATATTATCTCCTGTGTTCGGATGTTATCCAAGTGTTTCCGGAATATCGAGTTGGCTCATTTCAACAAAGTCACGTTGATATAAGCGAAGGTCTTCGACCATTTTGTCGGCTCGTTCCTGAATGTCGGCGGCGGTTGATGATTCAAGTCTGATCATCTTGTCCACCTTGTCCAGCACGCCGCTTTCGAAGTTCCGCACCGTGCGTAAATCACTCATGATATAGCACGGGTCTGCGGCAAGGCGTGTGTGCAGATTTGTAATATCGGACAGCTCTGCCAGATTATCCAGCTGCATTTTTAGCCCTTTGAGCAGTTCAAGCTGGTGTTGCATATAGATCGCGTAGTTCTTCATCGTGAATTCTTTGATCGAAAAGAGTTTTTTTACCAGATAGCGATATTCCGATTCAACTTCCTGACGGGATAGGTACAGTTTGTAATCCGGGTTGCGTAAGGTGTCGGCGTTGGCCTCTGCCAGTTCCAAAATGGCGTTACAGATGCGAAGCAAGTCTTCTTTGGCTTGCAGTTTTGCTTTATTGTCACCAAAGCCAAACCGCTTTTTTGGTGCGGTGACTTCTTTGATAAATTTCTTTGTCCGTGTGAATTCCTCTGTCCGGACGGTCGATTTCATGCGGCGCACGAATTTATCAGCCTTGTCCTTTTTATAGATTGCGCGGATTTTGCGTTCATATTCCTGCAATTCGTCTTCCAGCGGCGCAACAATAATATAAGCATCTTTCAGGCGCTCCAGTGTTTCGTATAACCGTTCTTTTTGTTTGCGGTTTCGGTTAAATGTCGTGCCGAGATCGGCAACGCTGCGCGTTGATTCTTTTGCTTTTGTGATATCCGCATTGCCCAGCGCTTCGACTTCAGACGAAATCAGCATAACGTGCCGGACGACATGCAAGTGCGCTATGGCGGCGTTATACATGAATTTCTGCAGGGCTGCTTGTGCTTTGCGTGCCCGTTTTTTGATTTCGGCAGCATCGGGATGGTCTTTGACGTCATCGCGCTGAAGCTCGGCCTTTATGGTGTCTTTCTGCCATTCGAGCGTATAGGCGAAAAGCCCTTTATACAGGCCGCGTATTTCATTTTCGGCCTCTGATACAACGGCATCGTCATACGACTGCGATGCGTTTGCAATGATATTCTGCAAACGTGCCGTGAACAGGCGCTCCACGACATTCATGTCAATGCCGGGCGCGAGTCCGAGTTTTTCTAAAAATGCCTCTGTGGACATTGGTTCGACATCCTGTCTTTCGTTGTTTACGTTTGTTTTTGCGTTACACTTTTTCCAAGATAATGCTTGCGCCTTGTCCGCCGCCGACACACATCGTGGCAAGGCCATATGTCTTGTTTTCACGTTGTAAGAGCGTCGCCAGCTTACCCGTGATGCGTCCGCCCGATGCGCCAAGCGGATGGCCCAGCGCAATGGCGCCGCCATCCAGATTGACTTTCTCCGCATCAATCCCGAGGTCTTGCAGGACCGGAAGTGATTGCGCGGCAAAGGCTTCGTTCAGTTCAACAATATCAATATCGTCAATGGACAGACCGGCACGCTTCAGGGCTTTTTGCGTGGACGGTACGGGGCCGATCCCCATAATTTCGGCATCGCATCCGGCGACGGCCACCGCCTTGATCCGTGCAAGGATCGGCAGGTTATGTTTTTTGGCGTAATCTTCCGAGGCTACCAGAACGGCGACAGCACCATCGGTCAGTGGCGATGCCGTACCGGCTGTGACGCTGCCATCTTTATCGAATGCAGGGTTCAGGCCGGAGAGTACCTCTTTGCTTGTGTCTGCGCGAATACAGCCATCTGCGTTGACGTCGCCAATGGGTACGATTTCATCTTTGAACAAGCCGTCTTTTTGTGCTTTGGCAGCTTTGTGATGGGAAGAGACCGCAAAGGCTTCCTGATCGTCGCGGCTGACCTCGTATTTCTTGGCCAGATTTTCTGCTGTCTCACCCATCGAGATATAGGCTTGCGGATATGTTTCTGCCAATGCAGGGTTCGGCATCGGATTGAAACCGCCCATCGGAATGCGTGTCATGGATTCGACGCCGCCGCAGAGAAAGACCTCGCCAGCCCCCATCTGGATATAACCTGCCGCCATCTGGATGGTGGTCATGGATGAGGCGCAAAAGCGGTTTACCGTGACGCCTGCGATGCTGTTCGGCAGGCCTGCGCGCTGGACCACGATCCGGCCGATATTAAACCCTTGCTCGGCTTCGGGGAATGCGCACCCCATTAATAAATCTTCGATATCGTCTGTTTTGACGCCTGTTTGTTCAATCAATGCATTGACAACGCTTGCTGCCATATCATCCGGCCGTACATGCTTTAAATCGCCTTTGTTGGCAAAGTGAAACGGAGACCTTTTATAACCGCAGATAACGACAGAGTGTTGCATTTGATTTTCTCCAGATTAGAAGTTTGAATACTTAATATAATACTATGATTTAGTTGGTAAATCTATGGCTTTTGTTGTTGTTAATATTATGACATTACAATGGTAAAAAATTGATAAAGTTCTTGATAAAGTTCTTGTCCTTTCCGGAAATATAGTGGATTGTATTTTACGGTATTTAGAGATACATTTTCGATTGATTGATATTTTGGAGGTAAAAGTGTCACAAGCCATTGAAACAAGAGGACTGAAGCGTGTTTGCGAGAATTGCGGCGCGCGTTTTTATGACTTGAATAAAAGACCGATTATTTGCCCGTCCTGTAACACTGAATTTTTAGGTGTTGTGAAGGTCAAAAACCGCAAAGGTCGCGCCGCTGCAGAAGAGGAGACACCGTCTGCAGCCCCGAAAAAAGCAAAGCCGAAGGTGAAAGACCGCGAGGAAGAAATCGCGGAAGAAGAAGAGGACGAAGAAGATATCGTTTCTTTGGATGACCTTGATGAACCGCAGTCAAATGATGACGACGATGATACGAGTCACGATCTGGACATTGATGATGATCTGGATGATGACGACGACGATGATGACGAGGATATCGACCTTGATGAATTGGGCGAGTTGCCTGATGTTGACGAGGACGAAGAGCTCGATGAAGACGATATCAAAGGATAATCATCATTTCTGATACAGCGTCATATCCCGATGATATTTACAAAATAGAAATTCGTATCCCGTCTGATTTTACAAAGGATCAGGTGGGATATTTTGCGCTCTGTCTGGAAGATGTCGCCTATAGCAGTTCGTATTTTATTCAAAAGACCGATCATGGCAAAATATGGGTTTTGCAGTGGATTACACCGGAGCTGTTGACCGAAGAAGAATTACTGTCCCGCTTATTAGTGCTGGCCAAAAGTAATGATATGAACGAGTCCCAAAGTGCCGTGTTGCATAAGGATCACATCCGCTTTGATGCGTCACTCTTGCCGCAAGTGAACTGGCTGGAGGAAAGTTACCGCGCTTTGCCGCCGATTGATGTGGCCGGATTTTTTATTTACGGGTCACATTTTGATGGTGATTTGCCTGCGCAGAAATGCTGTATGCAGATCGAAGCGGCAACGGCATTCGGATCGGGTGAGCACGGTACGACGGCCGGATGTTTGCAAGCTTTGCGCGACTTGAAAGACGGCGATGTGTCACCGGAAAATGTTCTGGATATGGGCACGGGGTCAGGCATTTTGGCAATTGCGGCCCACCATTTATGGCCTGTAAAAATTGTGGCGGTTGATATTGATCCCGAAGCAATCCGCGTGACGAAGCGTCATTTGGCGGATAACGACATGCTGTCAGATGATTTTATTTGCGATGTTGGCGAAGACGCGTCCGCACCTGTGATTGTTGAACATGGACCGTTTGATCTGGTTATTGCGAATATTCTGGCTGAACCGTTACGGACTCTGGCTGCGGGACTGTGTTCGCAGACGGCAAGTGGCGGGCACGTTATTTTGTCAGGCATGTTGATTGAACAGGCTGATAGCGTGCTTGAATCCTATACAAAGCACGGCGCCCGCCTTGAAAAGCGGTACGATATCGGGGAATGGTCAACGCTACTTTTGCGCAAATAAACGTCGTTTCAAATGTATCAGATAAAACAGCACGAACGCATAAAGATGCAGTTCGATGACTTCGCTTGTGCGATAGAAAAACGGTTCATCAAAAACGGCATTGCCCAGTTTTTCAGATATTTTTGTAACCAACGCCAGCCACGCAATGACAGACAGATATGCAGGCGGGTAGATCACGGCAAAGCGCTGTGGCAATGCCTGTGGTTTGAATTTGTACAATAGCGGCATGATAACGCCGCCGACCAATACACCGATTTCAAGTAACAGGCGCGGTTTTTGGTCCAGCCATGAGGTCGTATTATGCAGGTTCGTTTCGCCCTGATCATTCACCGATGACCAATATTCAGGCGTGTTCCACTCCAGAAAATGTTGCGCCCAGCTGATTTCTTCACCGGCCACATACAGCGTTGCCAGCCATGCCGTGCCAAGCCATAAAATCATGGGTGATTTCAGGTAATGACGCGGCATCCCGATCAGGGTGAGCGTTGTGACGATAAAGGCGCATGACAATACGATAAACTGGACCAGTTCGTGCGGGCCGTCTTCGCCCATTAAATGGTCGAGTGTTCTGCCCGGATAAACAAGTTCCAGAATAATCTGGATGACATAGGCCGCCAGCGGTAGCCAGAGCCACCAGAATTTATGGAGTGGTTTTACATCGTTCATGTCGGTGATATTGTCATTTTGTTCGGACCGCGACAAGCGTTTAAAGTGTCGGCGCTGCGAAATATCCAGAGCCGCTTGTGCTTTTTTATGTCGTAGGCCGTTTTTAAAATAGGATCAGCAGCGCCATAATGGCCGCCGCCGCTATAAAAATATAACCCAGTATTTTTTCATTAATCCGCAGACTCATGTGACTGCCGACAAAACCGGCCGCAAGGCAGGCCGTAAAGACCGTGAAAAACAGCATGGGGTCGAGCCATCCCATATAATAATAGGCACCGGCCGAAATGATAAAAGCAGGGGCGTGTATGAAGCGCTTTGTTGCGATGGTTTGTAAGACCGACAGATTCATAACAGATATCAACAGTAAGCCGGATAAAATGCCGCCGCCTGCGCCGGAAAAACCGATATATGTGCCGATCACCAGTCCGAATAGCATGCCAAGATACGGTCTGTAGCGCGACAGAAACGGATGGGGCGCAGCGCGGACTTTGCCAATTACCTTATTGTATTTCAGGAGCATATAGCTTGCCCCGATAAAGGAAATGACGGCGATGAATTTTTCAAGCGTTTCCGGTGTTGTGCTGTTCAGGAAATAGACGCCGATCACGGGGCCGATGATAACCCCCGGCAATGTGTAAAGTGCCACGCGCAGATCGATATGGCCGGATTTGAAAAAGACATAACCGCCTGTGACGGTTACGCCGTTCGTGCCGGCAATATCATGGGCCACAGCCATATGTGGCGGGATCCCCATTGCAATCAGGAAGGGCTGTAAAATGAAACTCGCGCCACCAATTAAAACGCCGTATGTTTTGGTCAGAAATGTAACCAGAAAAATAGCAATCAGTGTTGTCGCGGATAATGGTTCCAAAATTAGATCCTTGTTAGGTGTTATTCCACCGTGACGGATTTTGCCAGATTGCGCGGCTGATCGACATCTGTGCCTTTTGTGACGGCAACGTAATAAGCCAGAATCTGGATCGGGATTGAATACAGGATCGGGCTGACAAACGGGTCGATATCGCCGAGAACGATGGTCCATTTCACAAGGTCTTTCAAGCGTGATGCACCTTTGTGGTCGGTAATCAACAGAACCTGTCCGCCGCGCGTGACGGTTTCCTGTATGTTGGATTCCGTTTTTTCAAACAACGGGTCGTTTTCCGGTGCCAGCACGACAATCGGCACGCGATCATCAATCAGTGCGATCGGTCCGTGTTTTAATTCTCCGGCCGCGTATCCTTCCGCGTGAATATAGGACACTTCTTTCAGCTTTAATGCGCCTTCGAGTGCGATCGGATAAAGATTGCCGCGCCCCATATACAGCATGTCATGGGCTTCGAAAATATCGCGGGCAATATCCTGAATATGGGCTTCGTTATGTTTCAAGACATTGGCGACTTCCTGCGGTGCGTGGCGCAGAGCCTCGGCCATTTGATTTTCGCGTGCCTCGTCAATCAGCCCTTTTTTGACACCAAGTGCCAGCGCAATACAGGCCAATGTTGTAATCTGGGTGGTAAAGGCTTTGGTGGAGGCCACGCCGATTTCCGGTCCGGCGAGGGTATGCATGACCAGATCGGATTCACGTTCGATGGTTGTTTCAATGGCGTTGACGACTGACAGGATTGTCTGACCGTTTTGTTTGCTGTAACGCAGCGCTTCGAGCGTGTCGAGTGTTTCACCGGATTGCGAGATAAACAGGCAGACGCCATCTTCGGGAAGCGGCGCTTCGCGATAGCGGAATTCCGATGCAATATCAATTTCGCACGGCACGCGGGCAATTTGTTCGAACCAGTATTTTGCGACCATACAGGCGTAAAACGCGGTGCCGCATGCCACCATTGTCAGGCGCGGGGTCTTTTCCAGTGCGGTCAGGATATTGTCGGGGATATGGATCTTTCCGGTTGCCGGATTGATGAAACTATTCAGTGTATCGCCAATGACAGACGGCTGCTCGTGTATTTCTTTCAACATGAAATGACGGTAAGCGCCTTTGCCCGTTGTTGCGCCGCTTTGTGCGGTTACGCGAATGGGGCGGTCGGCATGTGCGCCGTCTTTGTCGATAATTTCAATGTCGCGCCCTTTGATCAGGACGCGGTCACCATCTTCTAAAAAGCTGATTTTATTGGTCAGCGGTGCAAGGGCATAGGAATCCGAAGCCAGATACATTTCTTCATCGCCGTATCCGATTGCAAGCGGTGTACCTTGCCGCGCGCCGATCAGCAGGTCATCCTCGCCCGCAAAGATCAGGGCCACGGCATAGGCGCCCGTCAGACGGTCAAATGTCATGTGGGCAGCTTTGCGCGGGGCGTGTCCTTCGTTCAGATAGTGCGTGACCAGATGGGCAATCACTTCTGTATCGGTTTGTGTCGTGAAGGTTGCGCCGTGTGATTCCAGTTCTTTTTTTAGCGCGGCGTAATTTTCAATGATGCCGTTATGCACGACGGCCACTTTTTCGGTGGCGTGCGGGTGGGCGTTATCTTCGGTGGCGGCGCCGTGTGTGGCCCAGCGTGTGTGTCCGATGCCGATATGCCCCGCCAGCGGTGTCTCTTTTAACTTGTTATCAAGGTTCACAAGCTTTCCTTCGGCGCGGCAGCGTTCAATATGACCGTCTTCGGACAGAGTTGCGATTCCGGCGCTGTCATAGCCGCGATATTCAAGGCGTTTCAACCCTTCGACCAGCAGCGAAGCGACATCTTTGCGTTCTCCTAAAATTCCAACAATTCCACACATTTTGCTTTCCTTATCTTATCGTTTTGCGTTTGGTGATTTATGTTACGATCCGGGCGTTAAAAAGAGCCGGACCAATGTTAAGACGACAGGCATATAGATGACGGCGAATACCGAAGAGAGTACAACACACATCGCCGTGCGGGAAGCCTCCAGATCAAGTTGTGCGGCATAGGCCACAAGATTTCCGGCCAGCGGTACAGTGCCGATGACCATAAACATCATGTAAATCTGGTCGTCATAGAAATGGGTGACGTGCAAATCAAGTAAGACCAGCGCGAACATGCAAAGCGGCCATACAATGAATTTCACGACGCTGAGCGATAATAACAAAGACGGGCTTGTTTTCAATGTTGTCGCTTTGGAGACGCCCACGCCAATCAAAAACATCCCGACAATGACCCATGCGCTGGCAAATTTTTGCCAGTAATCATCAATAATCGGTGCGAATTCGACATGCATGACGTTCAATAACAGGGCAAGCCAGACGGAATGAAATAGCGGCATTTTCAACAGGCGCTGGATACTGTTCTTGATCGAGTTCTTGCCACGCGCACCGATATAATAACAGGTCGTGACTTCGTTCAGAATAATGCCCAGATTGCACAGCAGGTAAATACTGGCGGCATCCGGTCCGAACATGGCCATGACAATCGGAAAACCGAAAAAGCCGGTATTGGCAATGCCTGACCCCATGCCGATCAGGCTGGCGCGGGCTTGGTCGAATTTTAACTTTGCCAGCGCGTAAGCCGATAATGTAATCAAGGACAAAACCGCATAAATAATCAGCGGGATGCCCAAAAGTTGCGGCGACAGGTCAATGCGCGCGATCGCACCGAAATTGACAATCGGGCCGAAGAAATAGATCACCATCATGGCCATTGAATGCAGGTGGATATCCAGAAAACGGCCGCCCGCATATCCCATCCCGATCAAGACAATCAGGGGGATAATATTTGTGAAGAGTAATGAAAAAATGTCCATTCTTTACACCCTGATGTGACCTTTATACCCGTTACTGATCTTTGTTTTTGGTTTTTATTGCTGCGTTTATTTGGCGCGTTTTTCGTTTTTCTTGCGGTTGCGCGCAGCCCAGCCTTCGATGATTTTCGGCTTTGTGCGGGTGATGGCAAGCGCGTCTTTTTCAACGGCGCTGCTAATGGTGCTGCCTGCGGCGATATAGGCGCCGTCCGCGATCGTGACGGGGGCAATCAGGTTGACGTTGCTGCCGATCATCACATTTTCACCGATGCGCGTTTTATGTTTGTTAAACCCGTCATAATTGGCGGTAATTGCGCCGCATGAATAGTTCGTGCCCGCACCGATTTCGGCATCACCGATATAGGCAAGGTGACCTGCCTTGACGCCTTCATGCAGGGTGGCGTTTTTGACTTCGACGAAATTACCGATTTTGACATTTTCGCCGATGTCACTGCCCGGGCGCAGACGTGCAAACGGGCCGATGACAGCGCCGCTTTTGACGTGCGCGCCTTCCAGATGGGAAAAAGCCTTGATATGAACATCATGATCCAGAATAACATTTTTGCCGAAAACCACGTTTGGTTCGATGATCGTGTCTTGGCCGATGACCGTATCATGGCACAATGTGACCGACGACGGATCGATCAGTGTTGCGCCAGCGTTCATCGCTTTTTGCCGTAATTGATTTTGCACGGCGGCTTCGAGAACGGCAAGGTCCTGCCGCGAGTTTACGCCTTTGACCTCTGTTGTATTGTCGGTGATGTGAATATGTGTTTTGGCGCCGTCTTTTGCGGCGATCGCAGGGATATCGGTAAAGTAATATTCTTGTTGTGCATTTGCATTTTTGATTTGCGGAATCCATGTCCGCAACCCGTCTGCAGACAGGCAGAACGCGCCGGTATTGCACAATGTGACAGCGCGCTGTTCTGCGGTGCAGTCCTTGTCTTCAACGATATGGGCAAGATGCCCGTCTTCTGCGGTAATCAAACGGCCAAAAGCCGGTGTCGGTGAAAGATTGACCCCCAGAACAGACAAGTCATTTGCGGCATTTTCATGTTTTGTTGCGATAAGCTGCGTAAGCGTTTCGGCTGAAAGAAGCGGCATATCACCCAGCAAAACAAGAACATCACCGTCAAAACCGTCCAATGCAGGCAATGCGGCCGCAACGGCATCACCCGTGCCAAGCGGTTTGTCCTGAATGGCGATTGTGTGGCCGTTTGCACTGTGCCGGACATCATCCATATCGGGGGCTGTGACAATAATGATTTTGTCGGCGCCGATATGTTCAACGGTTTCCAGAAGATGTGTGAGCATAGGCCGTCCTGCGATTTCATGCAGAACTTTCGGTTTTGATGATTTCATTCTTGTGCCGCGTCCGGCGGCCAGAATGATACAGGCGAGGGGATTTGTTTTCTTATTCATGACCGGTATTTTGTGTCTTCATTTTATGCAAGACAACTCACATGATGTTGCAATTCATTACAGGCAGGACTTTTATTCGTCTTTCAGGTCGGCTTTGGCGGTGACAAGGTTATCATCGCGCAGGGCGGCCTCTGTTTGATAACCGGCCATATGCATAAATAATGTGCCGTAATCCGTTTTGACGCGCATTTTTACAGGCACGGCGGGGCCGTTTTGTGTGATGGGGGCAAACCAGACGGTCGGCAATGTGCCTTTCTCGCGGCCCTGTTCCTGAATAGATAGCCAGCCGCGCGGTTTTTTATACCACGCCCCTGTCATCGGAATGACTTCGACCGAGCAGCGTGCTGCTTTACCGCTATAGTTGTTGTAGCGCGATTTTTCGAGCATGACGTCTTCTTCGTGATTAAATTTCAGGACAAAGCGCCGTTTGCCGTCAAACACTTCTGATTTTCCTTCGCAGTCTTCGCCTGCGGCGACTTTGTCCATCATGTGCAAGGTCGCGGTCAGTGCATCGGTTGTTTGCTGGACCAGATCATCTGGCAAATCTTTCGGGCTTTTATCTTTGCCGTCTTCGGTGATTTTTAACCCCAGAAAAGAGCCGTCTTTTTCATAGCGATATGTTTTGATTTCTTCTTCATCGCGCCAGACGGAAATGGATTCGTGCTTGCGCGGTTTTTCAGCGCCGCCGTTCCGCCAGCCTTCCGTACCGAAAGAACCGTGCCACGGTACCAGACGGCTGAGGAAGCCTTTTGTTTTGGCTTCGAGCATCAGGGAATAATGATCTTCATCAGGGTAAGAAATAATAAGGTTTGCCTTGACGGCATTAATGCCGCCTGCATAGAGCTGATAAGAGATTTCCTGCTGATGTAGTGCATCTGTGTTGGCGGGGTCTGCCTGTGCGCTGTGCTGTGGTGCGGAGAAAAAGGTCAGGCTAGCAATAATGCCCAAGATATGTAACGGTTTCGCCGCCGAACGCTTCTTTGAATTTTTTGACATTTTTGGCTGATTTTTCATTGATTCCACCTAAATCATAATCAAGAATGCCTGCTTTGCGGAGCCTTTTACAGCTTTCCCAGATAAGTAAGGAATGCGCATTCATTTTCTTTCCTTCATCCGAAGACCATCCTATCTGATAGGTTGCCGATTTTCCATGTAAAAATATCAGGATTGCCGCGAGCTTGTCGTTATTTTTGATTGCTGTGGCCATCAGAAAATTGCCGTGCGGTTTAAAGGCGTGATGCATGGATTTGATAAGACGCGGCGACGGGCCGATATATTGTTTGCTGATCCGGTCTTTGATGTAATGGTTCATCAGCCACGGTAAATCACGGCCATGCGTATCCCACATGATATGCAGATCGTTTTTTGCGGCTTTTCTAATATTGTTGCGACGTTTGCCCTTCATATCGGATAGCAGGGTTTGATCGTCTTTTGCCAGGTCGAGCCAAATGGTCTGGTATGGCGGCGTGCTTTTGCGCGGCAGACCGACATCATGGAAAAGCTGTTCATTTGCGGTGGAATAGTCCAGATGCGGCAAGATCCGCCTGCGTCGCCCGATCCGGCGCGGGAAGTGCGCATTGTACTGATCCAGAAACGCACGCCAGTGATCGGGGCTGCCATAACCGGAAAACCAAAGCGGCCCGAAATCCATTTGTACGGCATGCAGGCTGTTTTTCAGGATACCAACTTCCATAAGCTGGACTAGGCCCGCTTCCTGACCGTCCATGAAGATAAGCCCCCAGCGCGGTTTCTGGTTCAAAACAGGACTGGCGGCAATGGCGTAATCATAGGATTGCAGCAAAGGGGCGCGGCGGATCATATTGAAACGGCGCTGCCATTCCTGCAATGTCAGGCTGTTCCATGATATCGTGCATGTGGGGTTGATCTGTGTGCGCTGTTTGTTCATAGTCCAGAAAATGAAAAAGAAAGTTGTTTTTCTTAGTGTTACCGCATAAAAAGAGTGCGACCAACAATAATTATGAATGGAAGAAAATTATGGCTGTATCAGAGGCTGTGCAGACAGCGAATATTGAGGATGTAATTGAACAGGCGTGGAACGATATTTCATCGATCAATGCCGATACACAAGGTGATGTGCGTGATGCCGTGTTGCAGGCAACGCAACTGATGGATCAGGGCGTTTTGCGCGTTGCAGAAAAAGCGGACGATGGATCTTGGAAAATCAACGAGTGGCTGAAAAAAGCCATTTTGCTTTATTTCCGTTTGCACCCGATGGAAGAAGTATCCGGCGGCCCGGGTGATAGTGTCTGGTGGGATAAAGTGCCGAGCAAGTTTGAGGGCTGGAAAGCTGATGATTTTTCTGCGGCTGGATTCCGCGCTGTGCCGAACTGCGTTGTCCGTTATTCCGCATTTATCGGAAAAAATACGGTTTTGATGCCGTCTTTTGTGAATATCGGTGCATATGTTGATGAAGGCACAATGGTTGATACATGGTGTACAATCGGGTCATGTGCGCAAATCGGCAAAAATTGTCACATTTCCGGCGGTGTCGGTATTGGCGGTGTTCTGGAACCGTTGCAGGCTGCCCCTGTGATTATCGAAGATCATTGTTTCATCGGCGCGCGCAGCGAAGTGGCCGAAGGGTTCCGCGTCGGTGAAGGCTCTGTTATTTCGATGGGTGTTTTCCTCGGTGCATCAACGAAGATTATTGACCGTGCAACCGGCGAAGTTTTTCAAGGGCATGTGCCGCCATATTCTGTTGTGGTGCCGGGAACGTTGCCGGGTAAACCGTTGCCGGATGGGACGCCGGGGCCAAATCTGGCGTGCGCAGTTATCGTAAAGCGTGTTGACGAGAAAACACGAAGCAAAACGTCCATCAATGATTTGCTGCGGGATTGATCCGGCGGATAGATATCAGCAAAATAAGGATCGCTACGTCTGATGAGCATTGACCCTATTCAGCTAACACAAGATCTGGTGCGCTGTGAAAGCGTAACGCCTGAGGATGACGGTGCGCAGCAGGTACTGATTGATGCCGTATTGCCGATGGGGTTCACGGCTGAAAAACTGCCGTTTGCAGAGGTAGAAAATGTCTTTGCACGGCTTGGTACCGATGGCCCGCATTTTTGCTATGCCGGGCATACCGACGTTGTGCCGCCGGGCGATCTGGCGGCATGGACACATCCGCCGTTTGCGGCCGAAATCCATGATGGCATTCTGTATGGGCGCGGTACATCGGATATGAAGGGCGGTAATGCCTGTTTTGTGGCGGCGGTCTCCCGTTTTCTTGAAAAGCACGGCGCGCCTGACGGATCAATCAGCTTGCTGATTACGGGCGATGAAGAAGGGCCGGCGGTTAACGGCACGGTCAAGGTGCTGGAATGGATGGCCGCGCAGGGACAGATTCCGGACCATTGTCTTGTCGGCGAGTCCTCGAACAGCACACAACATGGTGAAGAAATCAAGGTCGGTCGGCGCGGGTCGTTGAATGGCGAAATCATTGTGCGTGGCAAGCAGGGGCATGTTGCATATCAGCATCTGGCGGACAATCCCGTGCCGAAGCTGGCGGCGCTGGTCTCCGTGTTGTCGTCATATGAATTCGATCAGGGCAATGACCATTTTCTGCCGACCAATCTGGAAGTAACCACGTTTGATGTCGGAAACCCAACGGCAAATGTAATTCCTGCGACGGCAAAAGCGGCGTTTAATGTGCGTTTTAATGATCTTTGGACGGCAAAGACGCTCGCCGAAAAAATTACGGCACTGCTTGATGAAACCGGTATTGATTATGATATTTCCTATGCCTCGAACGCGGAAAGTTTTATCACGCAGCCCGGCGCGTTCACCGATCTGGTGGCCGGTGCGGTGCAAGATGTGTGTGGCCGGAAGCCCGCCCTGACGACAAAGGGCGGTACGTCAGATGCGCGTTTTATCAGCCGGTATTGTCCTGTGGTTGAATATGGTGTGACGAACGAAACCATTCATCAGGTGGATGAAAATGCAACGATTGCCGATCTTGAAATGTTGACGGATATTTATTTGCGTGTGCTGGAGCAATATTTCGGAAAAAATTAGGCGCAATCCGTGGGGTCGATGTCGTGTTGTGTGCTGTTGCGGTGGTTGACTTCTCTCCCTCTCTGTCTCAATCAGTAATCGATACGGACCAGATACAGCCCGTCGGATGGTGCTGTCGGGCCGCCTTTTGTGCGGTCTTTCGCCTCAAGGGCGGACTTCAAATCGTCTTTCGTCCATTTCCCGCTTCCAACCAATGCGAGTGTGCCGACAATATTACGAACCTGATGGTGCAGAAATGACAGGGCTTCGAGGTGAAATTCGATATCCTGTCCGTCATGGGCGCGTGGTTTGGCGATGATATCCAGACGGTCGAGTGTACGCATCGGTGATTTCGCCTGACATTGGCTGTCACGGAAGGTTGTGAAGTCATGATGGCCGAGCAGGACCGTTGCGGCCTCTTGCATCGCGGCAACATCCAGCGGTTTTTTTGCGTGCCAGACAGTGCCGCGACTGATGGCTTCCGGTGCGGAACGGTTCAGTACCTTGTAGATATAGAGTTTGTTTTTTGCATCAAAGCGGGCCTGAAAATCGGCGGGCACTTCTTCGGCCTGTACAATGGCGATGGATTCGTCGCGCAGATGTGCGTTGATTGCCTTGCGTAAATCAAAAGCTGAAAGTGGCCGGTCGCCGTAATCCAGATCAAAATGCGCGACTTGTCCTAATGCGTGCACGCCTGCGTCGGTGCGCCCTGCGGCGTGGATGGTGATGTTTTGTTGGCAGAAATTGTAAATGGCATCCTCGATGGCGGCCTGTACGGACGGTATGCCGTCTGTTTGGCGTTGCCATCCCGAATAGGGGCGGCCATTATATTCAATCACAATTTTCCAACGTTTTTGTGTCATGTTCACAACCATATTCACAACTGTGCATTCTGCATGTATAATTATCTCTCTTGGGCTTGCACTTTGTATATTTGTTTTTTATTCTTAGCACAAGCTTATCTCTCATAAGGGAGTTCCCCGGGTCCGAACACGAGTAAATATGAGCACCAACATTTTTTCAAATCTATACAAGTCTGCCACGGCTACGATTATGGGATTTATTCTCCCCTCGCAAGAGCGTGACGAAGAAAAACTGGGCAATATCAAAAGCTCGTTTTTCTATTATATAACGCCGTGGATGCTTTATCTGGTGATTATTCTTGTCTCCGTTCTGGTCTTGGGGTGGAGTAATATTTCTCGTTATTTTTCAACGAACGTCTTGCTGAACGGTTTGATTTGGACCGTGACGGGTGGGGCGATGTTATATGCGACGTTTGTGAATTACAGATTGCTCCGCACGTCACGCTTTTTGCTGTTTGTCGATTATGTCTGCGGCAAGGATGTTGTTGAAGAAGATGATATGGAAGCGCTGCGCTATTCTCTGGCGACAGATGGCGCGCTTTTGAATATCCAGAACATGTCTAAAGCTGTTGAAAATATCAACGAGTATCATCATCCGAATTTTACGGATAAAGATGCGATGCTGATTAAATCAAAATTCGGTTACAGGCTCAGTAATGCCCGTGCCGGCGCGTCTTATTTCGCTGGTATTCTTGTTATGCTCGGGCTGCTGGGTACGTTTATGGGTCTGCTGTCCACGATTGACGCCGTTGGTCGGGTCTTGGGCGAGATGGGTAATATTGGCGGTGATGACGGCATGAGCGGCTTTATCACGTCATTGGCCGCGCCGCTGCAAGGTATGGGTCTTGCGTTTAGTTCCTCGCTTTTCGGGTTGAGTGGATCGCTACTTTTGGGGCTTTATACATTCGTGTGCGCGCGGGCGCATAACCGCTTCGTCGAGGATGTGTCGCGCTGGATTGATGATCGTATTCCGAAAATTAATCCGAAGGTTGCCAATGCATCCAAATCCAAGCATATGCCGCCATCTGATGATTTGAAAACATGGCTGACCGGATTTGCGTATTTGGCGACCAAGACGCATAAGCGTATGGGGCAGCTTCTGGCAACCTTGTCACAATCAACGGAAAAGACAGAGGATGTCGCGAAAAATACGGCGCTGTTATGTCAGTATTCCTCCGAAATGCAGGATTTGATGTCGCATATGTCTCAATCCGTATCGACAATTGCGCAGCAAAGTGACGCGATAGAAGGGCAGATACAGCGTGCTGTTGATCCGGTGGTGAATTCGATGCAGGCGATTGATGCACGGACGGCGCAGGTTGCGACAATGATCGAGCGCAATGCGGCGCTTGTGCCACAGATTGCCGATCGGGTGGAACAGCAAACAGCGCATCTTGCCAGATTGTCTGATGCCGTGGATGCGTTGCATGATATCCGGCAGTATATTACAGGTTTGCGGAATGATATGTCCGGCGTTGCCGAGGTCGGTAATTTGATTAAGACAGAGATGGCGTCTTCGTTTGAAATGTTGTCGAAATCACTGGCTGATCTTGGGCAGGGGATTGATAACCTTGATAAAAACACAACGGACGTGACAAAAACGGTTGCGCCGATTGCGTCTGTTGTGGAGCGTGTCGATAAGACAATCGGTCTGTCGGCGCAAAAGCTTGATGCGAGTATGCAGCAGGCCGAGAAGATTATTCGTGCCGGCGCGGAATCCGGTGTCCGGTTTGAAAAGTCAACGGAGGCGTTGATGGGCGACCTGAAAGCGCTGCGCACGGCGCAAGACCGCTTGACGGATGAAATTAAATCGCTTCTGAAGGGGCTCGACGGTGCTGATACACGTGAAAAGCTTGCTGATCTGTCGCGTTTGTCGTGGCAGCTTAATGCGATGATCGAAGAATTGAAGTCAATCAATACAGACGAAACACAATCTTAGGGAGCTTGATGCATGGCTGGTGGTGGCGATGATGAAGATATGGGCGCCCTGGCTTGGCCGGGGTTCGTGGATATCCTGTCATCCGTGCTGATTATGTTCGTGTTCCTGGTGTTGATCATTGCGGTTGCGCTGTATTTCTATACGCTGACATATACCAGTACCGTTGACAGGGAAGCGGTGCGGAACGCCATTATCGAGCAGATTTCCGATGCATCCGCGCAGGCCGCAGCAGCCGAAATTGTATCTGAATTGCGGCGTGAAAATGCAAGTTTGAAGCAAAAAGTCGGTATGCTTTCCGACCGGATCAAGATGCTGGGTGCCAGCATGTCGGATTCTGTTGAACAGAAGACATTTGCGTCTGATGGCGGGCGGGAGTTGATTATTATGTTCGGGAGCGATGCAATCACCGTCACGCCGGAAACCAAAGGGAAAATCGAAGAATTCGTTGATCGGCACCGGAAGGAAAATCCGGATCTCAGCTTTGATGTTCTGGCCGTGAAAAACCGCGAAGCGCCAACCGAGTCGATTGCCCGTACGATTGCATTATCACGGATGTTTAACGTGCGAAATGTGTTAATTGAAGACGACGTTGATACAAAAACGATCTCTTTAAGCATTATTTCAGGGGAAAAGATTGACGATTCGTATCATTGGGTTAAACTGGTAGCCACTGACGGCAAGTGATTCTCTTTGTTTGCCATTCTCTTTTTATCGTTTCTAGGGTCAGTTCTGATGTTTGAAAATATGAAATTCATATTGCGTGTGTCAGCAATGCTTTGTGTGCTGATTCCTGTGTCTGTCGTGCAGGCGCAGGGCGTGCCTGACTATGAGCCGCCGGAACTGTCATTATCAACAATCATTCTTTTTGCGCTGGATAGTAACCCCGATGTCGGGATTGCCGAAGCAAAAGCCGGGCAACTCCGCTATTCCGTTGAAGAAGCGCGTGCGGGCCTTTATCCGCAAGCGTCTTTGAGTGTCGGCATGGGGCAGGATTTTAATGATCCGGCCTCCGGTGATGAAATTGAAACGGGGCAAAGCGATGTGACGGGAACGGCAAGTTATAACTTTACGGTCAAGCAGTTATTGTTTGACGGTTTCCGGGTCGCCGAGTCTGTGAAGCAGCGTGAGAGAGCATATGAAGCCGAGCAGATTAAGGCTGATGTGGCGCGCCAAAAAGTCGTGACGCAGGCAATTGATATGTATCTGGCTGTTTATCGCAATCAGCGTTCTTATAGACAGATGGTGGATTTTGTTCGCCGTCTGGAAGATATCTATAGCAAGATTGAAATTTCCTATGATGCCGGTGCAACGAGTAAGGCGAAATTGAATTATGCGAAGTCCCGCTTGGCGTTTGCCAAGAGCGATATGCAGAATACGCGCGCGCAGTTAAAGGATTCCCTAAGTTCTCTTGAGTTTTTGACAGGAAAGTTGCCAACATTCGCGGCAATATCGCCAGATGAACTTGATCCGTCTGTTCTGGATATGGATTTTTACCTCGATATGGCGTCAAAGCATAATTTTGATGTGATGGTGAGCAATAAGAATATTGATTCAGCTGAACATCAGCTGAAAAGTCAGCGCGCGAAATATATGCCGGTTGTGAATTTTAATGTCGGGTTCCGGCAGATCGTTGATGAAGGCGGTGAAGTCGGTATGGAGCGCGATATCACCAGTGGCGTCGAGTTGAGCTATGATTTGTTTGATGGCGGCAAACGTAAAAGTGCCGAAGAACGTATGAAAATCCAGCTGAACGAACTGGCGCTGAAAAAGCAGAAATTGCTGAAAGAGCTGCAGAAGGAAATCAAGCTGAGTTACAACCAGATTTTGTCGATACAGAAGAATATGATTTTGACCGACGAGGAAATTGAATCAAGTCGTGAAGTCCGCCGGTTAAACTATGAGAAATTCGAGTTGGGCGAGATTGATATTATCGAATTGATTGAAGGGGAAGAGCGTTTGAATGCGGCGTTGAAAAAACGCAATTCGCAGGAAGCGAACTTGTATTTGAATACGTTCAAGCTGTTGAAGCAGGTTGGCGCACTAAGCGGGGATAATTTTTGCGAGGCATGCTAGCGGCATTGTTTGTTAAGGCGTAAAAAGTTTATGATGAGGAATGAGACAAAAGGAAAGCGCTTTGTCGTTGTATAAGGCGAGTATCATAAAGGGCAAGGAAGCCTGTTTGAATTTTGAACCGGGGAACGTAAAACGTCCGTCGGTTTTTGCTGTTTATATTGTCGTGTTGTGTGTGTTGTTTTTTGTGGCATTGCCTGTGCGCGCTGCCGACAATGCAGTTGCTGTGAACCCGATTGACCAGTGGCGCGTGTCTCTTGATGTGGACGGAATGAATGACGATGCGCTGTGTACGTTGTCCCGAACTTATTTTAAAGGGTTTCAGCTTCATGTCGCAATTAATGAAGATAAGGAAGTGCAGCTCCTGACACGGGTGCCGAGCCGTTTTAAGCTGTATGGCGCATTGCAGAATGCAATGCTGATCGAGCAAGATAGCTATGCGATTGATCTTGATTATGTATCCGCAGAAGAAGACGCTGTGTATATGAGTGTCGATAACAAGCTGAGTTATTTTGATGCAATCCGGGAAAGTGGATTTTTGAAATTTCCCTATGAGCGTGTGACTTACACGGTGAGTCTGGAAACGCTTGGTGATGCGCTGGAAACGCTGGAAGGGTGTTACATTTCTGAGACAGGCGATCAGGCGGCGGTGCGCCGTCAGCTATCGGAAGAAGTGCGTGGCGCGTATCAGGAAGAGCCGGCCTTGCTTGAAGGGCTGATTAAACAGGGCGGCGGCGAAGGCAGTCTGGCCTATATTGCGCGCAGTGCGAATATTAGCGGTGAAACCGGTAAAGAAGTGGCTGCCACAGATCGTTTGATTCAGAGTTTGACGCAAAAGCTCAGCTTGCTGGAAAAGGAAAAAGAAAGCCTGCGCGTGAAGCTTGCGAAGGTTGAAAATGATCAGCTATCGAAGATCAAGAAATCTGTCGAGGAAAGCAAAGAAACATATCAGTATGAAAAGCGGATACAATATTTGACCAAGAAAATTGCTGCGCTTGAAAAGCGTGACAAGCTTTATAAGCGATTGGGCGAGCTGGGCGCGATAAAACCGGCTGAAGAAAAACAGGACGAGTTTGTGCTGCCGGATACCGATCCCGGTGCTTACCGCTTCATGACAAGTCGTATTACAGCGCTTGCGCATAAAAATATCGTGATGAATAAGCGGCTTGAAAATATGCAGTCGCGTTTGAATGATGAAAGCGATTTACAGAATGCGCAGGGTGAAATTGTGCGTTTGCAGGATGAAATCGACCTGATCAAGGAAGAAAACGAAATACTGAAAGAGCGTCGCCGTGTGTTTGATATGATCGCAAGTGATGCGATTGCAGATCCGTTTGTTGCGTCCGGCAATATTGTGGCGCTTGCGAACGAGAAAAACAAATTATACAGCCATATTGAGGAATTGCATTCTGCGTATAGTGAGCGCAATGAGTTGGTCCGCATGAGCGATTCCATTGAATCGTTGCTTAATCAGGTCAACAGATTGCAAACCGAGAACAAGCGTCTGGAACGTGAAAAAGAAGAGTCTGTGCGGGCGATGGAAGATGATTTCGCGCAAATTGATCCGTCTGTTCCTGCGCCGCGTATTACGCCGTCTGTGTACGAGAAAATGAACCTGTATAGTGACCTCGGTGAGCAGCCATTATTGCAGGATTACTCGAAATTGATGCAGGAAGACCGGATTGAAAGTTCGCTTAAGTCGGGCGAGATACGCGCCGAGCTTGAAAAAGAATACCGTGCCGCGATGGATATGCTGCGGGAAGAAAAAGAGAAGCTTGCCGCGCAGGTGCAGAACTTGTCGCAAAAGAATAATCAACTGGAATCCCAGATTGAAGATGCGACAGGACGCATTGTTACCGAAACAGAGGAAACAGCATCCAAATTCGGTTTGAGTGAACATGATACATTGCTTGCCATTTCCGAAATGAAGGGCAAGATCAGTACGCTTGTGTCTGAAAATGATGTGCTGAAAGACGAGCTTGAAGGCGTTGAGCAGACGCTGAATGCAAAAGAGGAACTGGTATCCGAAAAAGAGCAGACAGTGCGTCAGACAGAAATGGCTAAAGATGCCTTGCAGCAACAGATTGTGACATTGCAACAGATGTTGAAGCAGAAAGAAGGTGCGATCGGTGCGTTGCAAGAATCGCTGGAACAGAAGCAGGATGTGCTTGAAGAAAAAATGTTGCAGGAAAATGCGGATAAAGAAGCGCTTGCGCGTGAAAAGGCCGAATATGCGAAGATGAGAAATAGCTTGGACAGATTGCGTGCCGAAAATACGCAATTATCCGAAATTGTTGCATCGTATCGCGGGGCGCAAGAAATCCGCGGCGAAGAAATCGCGCGTGCCAAAATGGAAGTGGATCGTCTGAAAAACGATATGTCGACGTTGAAAACGCAGAATGACAAATTGACGGCGCAAAAACAAGCGATTCAAACGTTCGAAACGAGTGATGAGTACGCAGCAATGCAACGTCGTATGGCTGCTTTGAATAAAAAATCATCAGCTGTTTCAGATCGTATTGCTGCGCTGAAGCAGAAGGTGCAGGGCGATGGGTTCTTTGATATTGTGGATGATAACCCGACGGCGCCTGATCTTGCCAAAGAAAAAGCAGAGGCCGAAGCGGCTACAGGAGCTTCAACAGAAACCTCTTCTGGTGCGGGAGATGCGCGGGACCAGGTTGTGGAACCTCTCAAAGAGGGGGATAAGGTCATGATGCGTTCCGGTGCGAAGGGCGGCGCAGTGGACCGAAGTGTGAAAGAAGATATATCAGGGGGCGATACTGCTGTGGATGCGCCTGTCCCACCTGTCTTGCCTGTCGATGAGGATGTACGGGAGCGTATATCCTTGCTGTCGCAGGAAAATGAAGAGCTTCGTTCGCAAATCAACCGTAAAAACAAGCAGGCTTCTTGCGCGAAGCCGGGCAGTTTATATGCCGGCAAAATGAAGGTATTGGATACGAATTTTGCCGTGGTAGAGATGGAGCGTGCCATGTTGCGTGAAAAAGGCACTTTAACGGACGAAAAACTGCTTTCAAGCCTACAAAAAGAGAACAAGGTTTTGCGGAAAATGCTTTCCGAAACGCCTGAGTGTTTGCAAAGTCAATCTCTTGATGCGCAGGAAAAAGAATTTTTGATTAAAGATCAATAGGTTCGCGTCTCCGTCATCCTTTATTTTCTGCGCGTTCGCGCGTTATTTTTCCTTAATGTTTTCTTTAAGATTTCCCCTGTATAATAGAGAGGATGGATCAGTATGTCTGGCGATGAGTTGATTCACTGGAAAAGGTTGAAAAATTGTTTTGTTTTCAGCGGTTAGAGCTTTAAATTTGTTTTCGAAAAGCTTATAATTGCACAGTTGAAGTGTATTCTTTGCAAAACAATGTCTATTTAGCGGCTACCATTCGGTTTTCCTCATGCCAGCTACATTTTTTAACAAAGTCAGATAGGTTTTATGGCCGAAGGCAACGAAAATAATGTGAAAGGCTCTGTCACCGTTGAAAACGGTGTCAAGCGGATCACTATGCCCGGCAAAGATCAAGCGCTGACGGTCCGTGTTAATCCTAATGAAAAAATCGATATTGTCGGCGTCGAGGAAGAAGATCTTGAAGTTGATATTATTGGTAGTGATATTGTCTTAACGGATAGTGAGACCGGCGGCCGCATTGTGTTGGAAGGTCTTGCGCCGATCTTCTTTGATGCTGAAACTGCGCCACAATTGATGTTTTCAGGTGCGCCGTTTTCGCTTGATGCGTTGATTGCAAAGGTTGGTACGGTTGGTAATTTGACGGTGGAGGAATATATCGCGATTTCCTCTATCAAGCCGCCGCGCGACATTGACGATAAAGAAAAAAGCTCTGACGAAGAAGATCAGGAAAAAGCAGAAGAGCAAGATGAGGCGGAGAAGATGGATGAGGCGACGCCGGAAACGCCGTCTGATTCTCCTGTTTTGGCCGATACGCAGCAGCCCGAGCAAGCCGCGCAAGATACGTCGACAAGTGAAGCTGTTGATGAGTCTCCGCCTGCCCCGCCATTTGCGATTGATCCGGAAGAGGGAAGCTCCACAAGTGATAGTACAGATGATTCGCCGCCGGCCGCCTCGAACCCGAGTGTGACTGAGCCTGTCGAGAACTCTGTTGATTTTGAATTACGTCTTTTACAAGTTGAATCTAGCCAGACATTCAACACATCCGGTCAAGAGACTGTGCGCGTTTTTCAGGGCGGCGGCGGTTCTGAAGCTTCCGTCTTTGACCCTGATAATGACGTACAGTTCTCGCCGGAAGTCATTGACATATCTGCGGACCCTAGCGATACGGTGGTCTATGCGGATAACCCTAACCTGTTCAGTAATACGGTAACAGCGCGTGCCTTTGAGGTTAGCCCGAATTTGCCGGAAGGCTTCTTTATTACCGGCATTTCTTTCGAGCTTTCAGGGTTGCCGCCGGGGTTCGGGTTTGTTGAAACCGCACAACAAACCGGGCTGTTATATGATTTCATCGAGCCTGTCGAGAATGAGCGCGGCGACTACAACTTTACGGTGCAGTACGGTATCCCGGTTTCGGCCTCTGAATATACAATCACAGTGGTTGTGCGGGCCGAGTTTGATGAGAATAGTGGGCTCGTGCCGCCAGCTGAAACCAGCTTGACGTTTTCTCGTGATCAACAAGTTGTTTTCCGTGAGAAAGAATTTGTGAATAGCCCGTCTGATCTGAATTACGAAAACGCGGATGGTGAAACGGTCTGGGTCTTGACGGACCGCGTGAACGAAAACCGCATCCTGACGGGGATCGGCAATAATACGGTTTTTGGTGCGCAATCCGAGGATGTGATTAGCACGATTGACGGCGCGGATACGATTATTTCCAAGCAGGGCAATGACACGATCTTGGCTGGCAAAGGGGATGACCTGATTGATGCCGGTGCCGGGAATGACACGATTGATGGTGGTGAAGGTGTCGATCTTCTGATCTATGGTGTCGATGGTCTTGATCCGCTTGATTATGATTTGTCGTTCTACCGCGAGATTGAGACAAATATGGTTGTTGACCTGACGGTTGATGCAACGGGATATGGCTCAATCACATTTCTGGACAAGCAAGGCGAAGTCGAGCAGGATCTGGTTAAGGGTGTTGAAAATATTATTACCGGTAGCGGCAATGATACAATTCTGGGTGTTGAAGCGGATAATGTTGTCAATGTGTTCCGCGGCGGTGCCGGGAATGATACGCTTTTCGGTGGCGGCGGAAATGACACGCTTGATGGTGGTGCGGGCATTGACCTCGCGGACTATTCCGGTGCATCACAAGGCATCAAGGCCGATCTTGCTGCGCTGACAGTTGATTCCGGTGTTGATAATATTGATACCCTGATTGATATCGAGATTATCAAAGGGTCCGGCTTTAATGATACGATCCGTGGTAACGCGCTCGACAATACCTTCTTTGGTGGTGATGGCAATGACACGCTTGCTGGTCTTCAAGGCGATGATACGCTGATCGGTAATGGCGGGAATGATTTCGTTGATTATTCTGCCAGAACCGTTTCTGTTGTGGTGGATCTGAGTGATACGCCAAATGGTGATGGCTTCATCCAGACATTTGTGACGGGCGGTGAGTCCGATTATCTGAAGGGTATTCTGTCTGTTATCGGTTCGCAGGTAAATGACACAATCACCGGTGATGAGCAATCACAGGTTCTGATGGGGGAAGCCGGGAATGATACGATCTATGGTCTGGACGGTGATGATACGATCGATGGTGGTGATAATAACGATACGCTGGTTGGCGGACTTGGCGAAGACACATTCCTGGGCAGCAATGGTCTGGATACGGTCGATGGTGGTGACGGGAATGATACGGCTGATTATTCCGGCGGACAAATTGCGGGGTTGACGTCAGTCAATATCACGTTGCGTGACACATTGGACGCGGTTGTTGATTTGGTCGGTGCGGCCGATGACGATGTTCTGAAAGACATTGAAAATCTTGTCGGTACAAGCGGAAATGATACGCTCGTCGGTGACGGTGTCGGCAATGTTCTGTCCGGTATGGGCGGTGCGGATACGATTACGGCGGCTGGCGGCGCGGATACGGTTCTTGGTGGCGCGGGCAATGATACAATTTATGGCGGCGCCGGATTTGATACCATCAATGGTGGTGCCGATCAGGATGTTGTTGATTATGCGTTTGCATCAAATGCGGTTGTTGTGAATTTGGAAACAGGAACGGCAACAGGCTCTGATATTAACGGTGACAAACTGCTGAACGTAGAAGATATTATCGGCGGTACCGGTGATGATACGATTATCGGCAATGACTCTGACAATACACTCGATGGCGGTGATGGTAACGATACCCTCGTTGGCGGTGGCGGCGATGATACGCTGATTGGTGGAAATAGTACGAACGGTGACTGGGTTGATTATTCTGCGGCTGCCGGTGGTGTAAATGTTGATTTGTCCAGCCCGGATACGGTGACGGATGGTGATGGCGGTGTCGATAAACTGGTCGGTATTGAAAATGTTATCGGTTCCGATAATGCCGGTGATGTGATCGTCGGCAGTGCGGGCGTGAATACAATTTACGGTATGAATGGTGCGGATACGATTTCGGCCGGCGATTCTGCGGATGTTGTCTTTGGTGGTATGGGCGGTGATACGCTGCGCGGGCAGTCGGGCAATGATACGCTGCATGGTGAGGACGGGAATGATACGCTGCGTGGCGGCATCGGTACGGATACTGTTTATGGTGGCATCGGGAATGATTACTTCATCGAAGATGGCACAGTCGGCGATGACACGCTGTTTGGTGGCGATGATAACGATACGGTTGATTATTCGAATGTCAGCGGCGGTATCGAGGTCCAGCTAAACGAAGATACATTGGCGACCGTGACAATGATTGGCACTGGGTCAACCGACGAAAAGATCGCGGAGATCGAAAATGTCATCGGGTCAACAGGTGATGACCGCATCAAAGGCGATGATCTTGAAAATATTCTAAACGGTGATGATGGTGACGATACGATCTGGGGTGGTATCGGCGCAGATACCATGATCGGCGGTGATCAAACCGGAGCGGATGTCCTGCGTTTTGATGATTTGACAACGAAAGTTGTATTGAATATCGGCGGCAATGTCGCGTTGTCTGTCGGTGTAACCGATAAATTCAGCGGTTTTGAAAAATATTATGTGTCCGAACAGGAAGATACGATTACCGGTTCTGTCGGTGATGATACAGTCTTTGGTCTTGGGGGCAATGATGTGTTCTCCAATGGTGATGACGGCGCAGACACCTTCTATGGCGGTAATGGTGATGATACCTTCTTTGGCGGTGATGGTGCGGACTATATGCTGGGGCAGGCAGACGATGATTTATTCCAGGGTAGTCTGGGCGCGGATACGTTTGATGGCGGCACCGGCAATAACACGGTGACATATTTGTCGCTTCAGGATGATATCAATTTCATCAATGTAACAATGCAGAATGCCGGTGACACCACGGTGACACTGGATGGTGTTACTGAAACACATACATTGCGGAATATCCAGAATGTCACGGGGACAGACGGTCAGGATATTATTGAGGGCAATAATGCAGACAATATCCTGAAGGGCAGTGACGGGAACGATACATTACGCGGTGCCGAAGGGGATGATGTTCTTTACGGTGAAGATGATGATGATGTGCTGCAGGGCGATGCCGGTGCGGACACAATTTATGGTGGTCTTGGTACGGATACGGTGACGTTCCGTGAAAACGGCACCGGCGTGAATGTCGATCTGGATGCGGAACTTGTCATTGATGCGTTCGGCGACACGGATACAATTACGGAAGTCGAAAATGTACGCGGTACACAGGAAGATGACCTGATTAAGGGTGATTCCAAAGCCAACCTGCTTGAAGGTGGCGATGGTGATGATACGATTTACGGCGGTCTCGGTAGTGACTCGCTGGATGGTCAGGGCGAAGATGGTCAAGACCAGTTGCGTTTTGATGATCTGGCGACATCCGTCACGATTGATCTTGAAAATGCCACGGCTGTTTCTGGCGGTGCAACCGATAAATTCAGTAATTTCGAAGTCTATTATATGTCCGATCAGGCGGATGTTATCAACGGCTCGACGGGCGCGGATATCGTTTACGGCTTGGGTGATAATGATATCTTTGTACAAAGTGCCGGTGCGGACACTTATAATGGCGGTCTTGGCGATGATACCTTCTTTGGCGGTGCTGTCGGATCGGATACATTTACCGGTGGTGGTAATGATGTGATCGGCGATACGGTTGATTATAATCAGTTGGCGGCAGTGAATGCGATCAATGTAACGATGCAATCCGCAGGCGATACAACCGTGACGATCGCGGGCGGTCTTGGTAATGATGTTCTGCGCGAGGTCGAAAATATTGTCGGTTCACAGGGGGATGACCTTATTGTCGGTAATACGGTCGGTAACATTCTTTATGGTGATATCGGCGCGGACACTATTCTTGGTAAAGGCGGCATTGATACAATCAAGGGTGGCACAGGCAGTGATACGCTTGATGGTGGTACGGGCGATGACATTATTTACGGTGAGACCGGGAATGATACGGTCTTGGGCGGTACGGGGTCTGACGAATTATATGGTGGTAGCGGCACGGATGTTCTGTCGTTTTCCGATTTGATTGGCGCTGGTCTGACAATCAAGCTGAGCCCGACAAGCGGCAGTGCGCAGTTTGGTGCAGACCTTGATACATTCCAGGGATTTGAAAAATATGTTCTGACGGCGCAGGGCGATATTATTTACGGTTCGACCGCAGATGATACGATTGTTTCCGGTGGTGGCGCAGATACATATCTTGGTAGTGATGGTAATGACACACTGGATGGCGGCGCGGATCAGGATCGTTTGGATTATTCCGGTTTGGCCGGTGTCGGATCAATTCAGGTTGATCTGGCGGATACAGGCGGATCGTCAACAGTGACGTTGAACGGTTTGGGCGCAACACAAAAAGTCAGTAACATCGAGATTATTATTGCCGCAGGCGGTGATGATACCATTCGTGGTAACAACGAGAAAAATATTCTTGAGGGCGGGGATGGTAATGACACGCTAATCGGTGAAGAGGCAAACGATACGCTGCGTGGCGGTAACGGAGACGATTATTTCGTTGAAGGTCTTGGCGATGATACGCTTGTCGGTGGCGCGAATGACGTGATCGGCGATACAGTTGATTATTCGGCTTTCACAGGCACTGTTGATGTTGACATTGATCTGGGGATCGCATCTACGGGCCTCGGTACAGACAGTTTGGTGAATATCGAGAATATTATCGGCGGCTCGGCAGATGATAAAATCGACGGTGATGAAAATGTCAATATTCTGAAAGGCGAAGCCGGCGATGATACACTGCGCGGTCGTCTTGGTGATGATACATTGCGTGGCGGCGCGGATGATGATGTGCTTGAAGGTGGCGCGGATGATGACTTGATCAAAGGTGATGCTGGTGTGGACTTGCTGCGTGGCGGGTCCGGTGTTGATACATTATATGGCGGCACCGGCGGCGACTTTGCCGATTATTCACAAGCCGGTGCCAGTGTCGTTGTCGATCTGTCATCCAACACAGCAAGTAATGACGGTGATGGCGGTACAGACGAAATTTACGAAATTGAAAATATCATCGGTAGTGATAATAGCGGTGCCGGTGATACGCTGATCGGTGATAACAGTGTGAACACGATCATTGGTCTTGCCGGTGATGATACACTGAGCGGCGGCGCGGGTGATGATACGTTGCTGGGTGGCGATGGTGATGATTACTTTAGCCGTGATGCCGGATCGGACTCTATTAATGGCGGCAATGGCTCGGACACAATGGATTATTCCGTTGGCGATAATGGTACAGGTATTATTGTCGATCTGGCCGATGGCGCGAATGCAACCGTGACAATTGACGGTGGTGCAGATAATGACCAGCTGAAAAATATTGAAAACATTATCGGTACAGACGGTCAGGACACGATTTACGGTAATGCTGACAGCAACTATTTCGAAGGTGGAAATGACGACGATACGCTGAAGGGCGAAGCCGGTACGGATACACTTTACGGTGGTAACGGTGATGATACGCTGAATGGCGGCATTGACGGTGACTTGCTGTACGGTGAAGCTGGGCAGGACACGCTGAAAGGTGGCGATGGCGGCGACAAGATTTACGGTGGTACGGAAGATGACCGCATTCTGGGCGGTACGGGTGATGACAGCTTGTACGGTCAGGAAGGATCGGATTACATCCTCGGCGGTACGAATAATGACTTCATCGATGGTGGCGATGCGGTCGATAAACTGTTCGGTCAGGATGGCGATGATACGCTGCACGGTGGTGATGGCGGTGATACGCTCAATGGCGGTAATGGTGACGATACGCTGAAAGGCGAAGCCGGTGCAGACACATTCTATGCCGGTGCGGGCGCCGATAGAATAATTGGCGGCAACGGAGCCGGAGAGATTGATGTTCTTTACTTCACTGACCTGACGGTTGAAGGCGTGGATCTGGACCTTGATTTGTCTCAGGCTGTTTCCAATGCCGAAACCGATACGATCTCCGGCATAGAGCTTTATTATATGTCGAACCTTGATGACACGCTCACCGGTTCGAATGCGGCCGATACTGTCTATGGTAATAATGGCGACGATGTGTTTAAAGGCAATGGCGGTGACGATACGCTCTTCGGCGACGGCGGCAACGACACAATGGATGGTGGTGCTGGAACCGATATTCTTTACGGTGGCGCGGATGATGATTTATTCAACGGTAGCATCGGCACAAATGATGATGGCGCACGCGACACAATGGATGGTGGCGCCGACAATGATACGGTCAGCTTCCAGCGTGCAAGTTTGGCGGGTGATGTCACATCGATTGTGGTTGATCTGGCCGATAACGGTGCCAAAACGATCGTCACGCTGAATGATGGCGTGTCCGGCGACCCTTACATTATGAATATCGAAAATGTCACCGGTACAAACGGCGACGATACAATTACCGGCAACAACTTGACGAACATTCTGTCCGGTTTAGACGGTGACGATACATTGGTCGGTGAAGCGGGTGATAATACGCTTCTCGGTGGCGATGATGATGATGTTCTGATCGGCGGTGTCGGCAATGATACGCTGATGGGCGGCAATGATTTTGACACAGTCGATTATTCCATTATCACAGGTTCCGGTATTATTGTTGACTTGCTGAACCAGCAAGCCTCAACCGCGAGCCACGGCACAGACAGAGTGATTGATGTCGAGCGCGTGATTGCGACACAAAATGCTGACTCTTTGATCGGTGATTTGGCGGCAAACGTTCTCGAAGGTGGCGCCGGTGCTGATGAGATTTCCGGTCTCGCCGGACAGGATACGTTGCGCGGTGATGCCGGTAATGACACGATTGACGGCGGAAATGATAATGACACAATCTTTGGTGGCGCTGACAATGATACGCTCGATGGTGGGTTTGGTGACGACACAATCTATGGCGGCGCGGATGACGATGTTCTGATCGGTAATGTCGGCGACGATACACTTGACGGCGGCGCGGGCGATAATATTGCGGATTATACGAAATCGACAGCCAGCATTGTTGTTGATCTTGCAAATGGCACGGTCACAGACGACGGCTATGGTGATGGCGATAAGTTGATTAATATCGACAATATCCGTGGTGCGGATTTGGCCGGCGCCAGCGGTGACACTATTGTCGGTAACGGCAATGTGAACATCATCGAAGGGCAAGCCGGTGATGATACAATCAACGGTGGCGGCGGTGCCGATACGCTTTTAGGTGGTGAAGGTGCAGACCTGTTTACACGCAGTCTTGGTGCAGATTCTATCAATGGTGGCGCGGGCGAAGATACAATTGATTATTCCGTCGGCGGCGCAACCTATGTGAAGGTAAATCTCGCAGGTGACGCCCAGTCCACGGTCACAGTTGGTGGTGGCGGCGGAAATGATATTATCCGTGATGTCGAAAATATTATTGCAACCGCCAATGTCGATACGGTGATCGGTGATGAAGAAATCAACGTGATCAGCGGTCTCGGCGGTGCGGACACGATCAAGGGTCAGGGCGGCGCGGATACATTACATGGTGGTGATGGTGCTGATACGATCCTCGGTGGTGACGGTCTGGATGTCATCAATGGTAATGCCGATAACGATGTGATTGACGGTGGTGCAAACGCCGATACGGTGCATGGTAATGACGGCGACGATATTATCAGCGGCAGTGACGGTAACGATACACTGCACGGTGATGCCGGCAGTGATACTGTGCGCGGCGGTGTCGGTAATGACACAATGTATGGCGGTGCGGGCGATATTGATATTCTGTTGTTCGACGATGGCAGCGCGGTCAAAATCGATCTGCAGGCCGGTACAGCATCACTGGTAATCGGATCGACCAGTGACGATACATTCTCCGGCTTTGAAATTATCAAGGCATCTGCCGGTGAC
This sequence comes from Alphaproteobacteria bacterium, assembly GCA_030750865.1. Taxonomy (GTDB): domain Bacteria; phylum Pseudomonadota; class Alphaproteobacteria; order Micavibrionales; family Micavibrionaceae; genus JASMHE01. The sequence continues at coordinate 3,959 of JASMHE010000006.1, read as the reverse complement.
GACACAATCAGCGGTTCAACAGGTGCTGATACGGCCTATGGTCTGACCGGTGATGATATCCTGTTGGGGCTTGGCGGCGCGGACACATTACATGGTGGTGATGGTAATGATACGCTGAATGGTGGCGCGGGCGCTGATATTCTTTACGGTAATGCCGATGGTGATACTTTTATCGCCAGCCTCGGAAATGACAGTATGAATGGCGGCGGTGACAACGATGTCGTTGACTACAGCAGTCTGAGCGGTAGCGTGAACTTTATCACATTGTCTTTGGGCGCTGGCGGCGGACAATCTTCTGTCTCTCTTGATGGTATCTCTGATGTCCATAAACTGAAAAATATTGAAAACGTCATCGGTACGGATGGCGGCGATACAATCACCGGTAATAATCTGAGCAACACATTATTCGGTGGTGCGGGTGTTGATATTTTGGATGGCGGTGCCGGCAATGACGAAATATACGGCGAAGGTGGCGCGGATACACTCTTCGCAGATGCGGGTGATGATACGCTAGATGGTGGCGGATCGTCTGATGACTATGTCTCATATGAAAATGCCACGGGTGAAATCACCGTGAACCTCGAAGGGCAGATGTCAACCGGTAATCTTGGTACGGACAAAGTCTTGAACATCGAACATGCCATCGGGTCGGATTATGACGATTCGCTGATCGGTAGCTTGCTGGAAAATACATTATTCGGTGGCGACGGGCGCGATTTCATACAGGGGCGCGGTGGTGATGATGTTGTCTTTGGCGGTGCCGGACAAGATTCCCTGAACGGTGAAACAGGTGATGATACATTGCATGGCGGTGATGAGCGCGACCGCATACATGGTGAAGATGGTAATGATACGCTGTATGGTGATGCCGGTGATGATAGACTCTGGGGTGGGAATAATAACGATTTAATTTATGGTGGTGATGATAACGATTCACTCTATGGCGGTGCTGGTGCGGATACGATGTATGGTGATGCCGGTGGCGATACGCTGCGTGGTCTCAGTGGCAACGATTACCTGTATGGCGGTGCCGATGATGACACGATTGATGCCGGAACGGGCAATGATATTATTGATGGTGGTGATGGTAACGATGTCATTATTGAAGGTGAGAGTCCGTTCTCTAGTGGCGACGATGGCGGTGGCGGTGCCGACCAGATTGATGGTGGTGACGGACAGGATGAACTGCGCATCAGATCAAGCGGTGGTGGTACAGTGACGCACACGATTGATCTGGAGGCAGGAACGTACGGAACAAATACGCTGACGAGTATCGAAATCGTGAGTGCTTCCGGCGCTGCTCGTCTGGTTGTAACAGGGCGAGATGACACCAACGAAACGATTATTGGCGGTAATCGGAACGATTCATTTTTTGACAGCGGTAGTAACGATATTCTCCGTGGTGGAAACTATGATGATTCCTATTTCTTGATGTCCAAGAATCACGGGACTGACACATTTGATGGTCAGAATGAAGAAGGGCAACGCTTTAATGGCAGTACGTTCCCCGGCGGTGATTATCTGCGTTACCACAATCTGGATAATACCAACCGCGTGATTGTCGATCTGGACGGATCGAACTGGACCATTTCATCGCTGGCCGGTGGCGGGACGGTGAAAGTGCGCAATGTTGAATTTATCTATGGCTCACAGGGTGATGACACGATCACAGGTGATGGGAATGAAAACTTCTTCCGTGGCTTTGACGGCAATGACACATTACGCGGTGAAGGCGGGCGTGATTTACTGTGGGGTGAAGACGGTAATGACACCATTCATGGTGGCGATTCCAACGATACGATTGAAGGTGGTGCCGATAATGACTTGCTGCGCGGTGATGCGGGCAATGACACAATTTTGGGCGAAGCCGGTGATGATACGCTGTATGGCGGTTCCGGTAACGATACGTTAAATGGTGGTGATGGCGATAATACCTATTTCGGGAATGCGGGTGATGACCGTTTTATCGCCGGATCGGGACTGGATGTTCTGAATTATTCCGATGTCACGTTAAATGGCATTAATGTGAACTTGCTGACATCCACGGCAGGGAATGATGGGTATGGCGATATTGACTCCATCGGTGCCGGGTTCGAAGTCGTGATTGGCTCTGATCTGAATGACCGCATTGCGGGCCGTGATGATGCGGCGGAAACCTTCTTTGGCGGTAATGGGGCAGATACCCTTGAAGGGCGTGATGGTAATGACATTCTGCATGGTGAATCCGGCAATGATACATTGCTTGGTGATGAAGGCGCGGACACATTATTTGGCGGCGCTGGCGATGATGTGATGAATGGCGGAGATGATGTTGACACGCTGATCGGTGCGGCCGGCAGTGATACGCTGTTCCGCAGTGCGGGTAACGATACGCTGGACGGCGGCGATAATAATGACACCTTCCGTTATGAACAGGAGTTCGGTGTTAGCTTCGGTGATGATACGTTGCTGGGTGGTGCCGGACAGGATAAATTGCTGCTGACGCTTCTGGATAACGAAGATGTTATGTTTGTGAATGCGGAGACTGGCTATATTACCGGCATTACCGGATCGTCAGAATCCACCAAGATTTCAAGCATCGAGGTTTTCGAAGTCGAGGGTGGCAATGGTCGTATCCATCTGGTGGGGTCTAGCACCGGTGATGAAACATTATTTGGCGCCGGCAGTAATGATCGTTTCACCGATAATGGCGGTGACGATACCATGATTGCAGGGAGCGGAAATGATGATTTCATTATCAATGTCATAAATCACGGCAATGACACTTATGATGGACAAAATCAGTATGAACCGAATGTAGAAAATCGTGGTGATCGTTTGAATTATTCCGCGCTGGATGATTCAACGCGTCTGACGATCGATCTGGATGGCAGTAACTGGGTTTACAGTTCACTGTCTGGCGGCGGTACATTGAAGGTACGTAATGTCGAACGCGTCTATGGTACGGGCGGCGATGATACCATCAGCGGTGATTCCGGTTATGACATGCTCTATGGTAATGGCGGTGCCGATACGATTGATGGTGAAGATGGCGAAGATACGTTGCGCGGTGGCGATGGGAATGATGTCATCTATGGCGGCGCCGGTATGGATGAATTGTTCGGTCAGGATGGTGACGACAAGCTGCATGGTGGTGCCGATCACGATACGGTGCTGGGTGGTGCAGGTGACGATACGCTGCGCGGTGGCGCGGGCGATGATATTATTGATGGCGGCACGAATGTGGGGGTCGATATCGCCTATTTCGATGATGTATCCGGCGCATCGGTCACGTTGAGTATTTCGAGTGCGGGCAGTGCGTCTGCCGCATATAGTAATGGTGATAGTGACACGGTCAATAATGTTGAAGTGTATAAGCTATCTGATCAGAATGATAGTCTGATTGGTTTCTCCGGTGATGATACGGTCTATGGTGGCGCCGGTAGTGACAGATTTACCGGCAATGGCGGCGCTGATACGTTCTTCGGTGAAGCCGGAAGCGACTATTTCTATCTTGAAGGAACCGCGATTGCGGATGGTGGGGATGGTTTTGATACGGTTGCGCTAAATCGATTCTCTACAGCCGCGTATGTTGATATTACGGCACAGACAGCGTCATCAAGCAGTGGCGATGACCTTGTGAAATGGACTGATATTGAGCGTGTACGGGGATCAAACGTTGAGGATACTTTTATCGGTAGCGCAAATGCGGATCGTCTCGATGGTCTGAGTGGCAATGATACATTCTTCGGTGCAGGTGGCAATGATATTATTGATGGTGGTGATGGTAACGACACGCTGTTCGGTCAGGGTGGTAATGATACACTGAACGGTGAAGATGGTGATGATACATTTATCGGTGAAGCCGGCAATGATGTGTATGATGGCGGCACGCATACAATTGCCGACATATTGGATTATTCTGCGGCAGGCGGTTTGATCCGGGTCAATCTGGCCAATGATACGGCAACATCAGACGG
>JASMHE010000005.1 GCA_030750865.1 Alphaproteobacteria bacterium | reverse complement strand
TGTACCCCGTCAGCACAAGTTGGACAGATAGCGCATCATTGCTAAGGTGATGTTTTTGGCTTATCGAAGTGACTGAAAGGAACGGAGATGAGCAAAAAACAGAGTTCAAAAAACGAAGCGGATAAGATTGTTCGTAATATCAAGCGGCAGACGCGCCGCAAATTCAATTCTGAAGAGAAAATACGGATTGTCCTGGCTGGATTGCGCGGTGAGGAGAGCATTGCCGAGCTGTGCCGCCAGGAAGGCATTCACCAGAATTTGTATTACCGCTGGAGCCGTGAGTTTATGGAAGCTGGCAAGAAGCGCCTGGAAGGTGATACGCAGCGCGAGGCCAGTACGAGTGAGGTCAAAGATCTGCGCAAACAAAATTCAGCGCTCAAAGAGGCTTTGGCCGAGGAAATTCTTGAGCACCGCCTACTCAAAAAAAGCGAGATTTTGGGTGGGGAGGACGATATATGAGATATTCCGCCGCTTCAAAATTCGAGATTATCCGCACGATTGAGAACAGCGCACTTGGCATCAGGCGGACGTGTGAGCAGCTCGGGATATCGCGCTCGACCTTTTACAACTGGTATGACCGGTATCTCTCCGGCGGTTATGATGCTCTTGAGGATCAAAAGCCCTGTCCAACTTCTGTGTGGAACAAGGTGCCGGAGGCCGAGCGCAAAGCTCTGGTAGAGCTGGCGCTGGATGAGCCGGAGCTCTCACCGCGGGAGCTGGCGATCCGGTTCACCGAAGATCATGGCTATTTTATCTCCGAGGCCAGCGTGTACCGCATCCTGAAAGATCATAATCTGCTGACCTCTCCGGCGTGGATCGTGATGAGTGCCAAAGATAAGTTCGATCAGCCAACAACGGCGATCAACCAGCTCTGGCAGACGGATTTTACTTATCTGAAAGTAACGGGCTGGGGCTGGTATTACCTCTCGACCGTGATTGATGATTACAGCCGTTACATCGTAAGCTGGCGGCTCTGCACTGGCATGGCAGCTTCCGATGTGTCTGCAACGCTCAAGGATGCGCTGAAAGCTGCCGGACTGTCCAGAAAGCACAGGCCGCGCCTCTTAAGCGATAACGGGCCGTGTTATATCAGCGGTGAGCTCAAAGGCTGGCTGGCAGATCACGGCATGACCCACACGCGCGGCAAGCCTTATCATCCAATGACCCAGGGCAAGATCGAGCGCTGGCATCGCACGATGAAAGACAAAATCCTGCTGGAGAATTATTACATGCCAAGCGAGCTGGAAGCCCGTATTGGCGAATTTATCAACCATTACAACACAAGGAGATATCATGAGAGCCTGAACAATTTAACGCCGGAAGATGTGTGGCTGGGACGGGGAAATGACATCCTCGCGCAGCGGCGCAAAATTAAGGCAAAAACACTGCATTTAAGAAAACAATTGTACTGGCAGAAAAAAGCTGCCTAAAATCAAACCAAGGAGCCAGAAGCACACCTTATATTTTTATGCGCCGTGTCCAAAATACCCTGACGACGTACAGTGCCGTCCATTTCAAATGAGATCACCGCTTGGGAGCGGTCGATTGCATCGATGGTGCCTGTAAGCTCTGCCTGTTTCAGTCGTTGTTGCGTAATGTCGGTTGCGTATTTGATGACCTTATAAGGCTGCCCGTTTTTATCGAAGATCGGGTTATAGGATGCTTCGATCCAGATTTCTTTGCCGCCTTTGCCAATGCGTTTATATTGCGCGGCCTGAAATTCACCGTTATTCAGTTTTTTCCAGAAATCTTTATAGTCCTGACTTGCGGCATATTCCGGTTCGGCGAACATGCTGTGGTGTCGTCCCTTGATTTCTTCGAGTGTATAGCCCATGACATTCAGGAAGTTCTCGTTTGCTGTCAGGATCGTGCCATCCAGCGCGAATTCGATTGTTGCGTTTGATTTGTCCAGTGCAGCCAGAATGTCGTTCATTTCACCGGGACTTTTCTTGGATGATTTTGGGGTGCCGAAACCGAGTATGTTCTTTGTCGCGCTCTGTGGCATTTTGTTTTCTCCTCTTTCTCTGTGACCGTCAAAAGCCGTCTGTCTCCGGTTGTAATCGGAAGACATGATCAATGTCCGGCTATTGTAGCGAAAGTAAGGGGGGAAAGGAACGCAGCGGCTTTGGTCAATACGGGCGTATGTCTGCGTTATACGGGAACGATAGAAAAGGCGCCAATCATATGGCGTTGTGCCGTATGTGTTGACGCCTGTATTTTTGAGCCGCTGTTCTGTGCCGTTGACGGGGAGGGCCGTTAATTAATGCGGTTATATTCTGAAATGATACGCAGTTGTAATTCAGGAAATTTCTGTGCTGTCTTACTGATCTTTTCGAATTCTTCGATGGTGATTTCGCCGTCTTCTTCAATCGCGTTCACCATATCGATGCGCGCTTGTCTGTAGATTTTGTTCTTTTCATCAATGGTGTCTGCTGTTTCAAGCTTATCAAGCACTCTCTTTTTAAGAATGCTGGCTTTGACAGAACCGCGAATATAGGCGTGTAGCGTATCACGATCCAGCTCATCAGGATCGTACAGTTCGATTTCTTCTTCGCTTCCATCGCCTTGTGCCAGCGCAGGATTTGCGCCCATGCCGACTGATATCGCGAATATCGAGAATATAAAAATAATAGATTTGAATGTGTGACGCATAGCCTCAGCCTCCCTCCATACCTGAAGAAAATACTTTCCTATCCTCACACAATATAACAAGCTTCGCACAATTTGTTTACCAAAAGGTTAAATATGTAAACGGTTTGTGCCGTTCTACGTGATGTCGCGCGTTTTTGTGCATGCTGTGGTGTGTATGCAGGTGGCGACGGACGAGGAATGTTTTTGTTTGACCTCGTGATGCATTTTTGCAAACGTAACCATGTTTTGAATTGTCATGTCAGATGAATGGTGGAGCATGTTTATGCAGACGAGAATTTTAAAGATATGCGCGGTTTTCGCGTTAGTGATGACTGTGATGGCCGTGTCAGCAGTGACGCAGCCTGCGGCATCAAAGGAGCAGGGCGTGAAATATTGGGATACGCGCTGCGTTGAGCAAGAGGGAAAAGGCAAGACCTGTGAAATGTTTCAGCGTCTGTCCGTCAAAGAATCCGGTCAACGTATTCTGGAGTTTGCACTGGCCAAGCCGGATGCGGAAACCAAAATATCACGTGGTGTTGTTGTTTTGCCATTGGGCATTTTGCTGAAGCCGGGCGTCATGATGCAGATTGATGACGGTGATAAGTTCCGTTTTGATATTAATCATTGTAATGAAAATGGCTGTTTTGCCTTTGTTGATTTAAATCAACAGGTCGTACAATCGTTCCAGCGTGGTAATGTCGCGCATATTCTGATCATGAGCGCAGATGGCAAGAAGATACAACTCGACCTGAACCTGACAGGTTTTTCAAAAACATACAAATCACTGTAAAGAGGCAGATCACTGTAAAAGGGGGCTGTTTCTGGCGTTGCCGTATTGCTTGCCTGCCGGTCCGACCGTATTTATGCGACGAGCATACAGCGGCGGCGGGCTTCGGCAATCGTATTCCGCACCAATCGTTCAGCCGCCTTGCGGATAAACTCTTCATCTTCGACAACCTTCTTGTCCGCACGAATTTTCCAGTTTTGCTTTTCCATCTCGGCGATCAGCTTATCGACGACCTGATCAATCGTCTGCGTGCCGTCGAGTTGCGAGATAATGAATTTCGTGATGAGCGTCACACTGACTTTGCTGCGTAAACCGTTCACCACCCAGCCTTGTTGATCAAGACCGGCCAGATAAAGGGCATGGTCGCTCACGCGCGGCTTTTCTGATATTTTTAACGTCCATCGCGGGCCTTCCAGCGTTAATTTGATCATGCCTTTCAAGGCCAGTTGCGCTACGCTGTCCAAAATTGTGGCACGGACAGCATCTTTGGCATCAGCGTCTGTTGCGTCTAGCCGTTCGGCGACAAAGTCAATCATCTCGGAAATTTTGACGGGGTTTCCTGCATTTTCGCCGAATTTTGCAAAGGCCAGTTTTTGAACAGGCGTGCTGAGTTTGAAAGACATTTTCTTGTCAGGGCGTACAAAGGTCATCGGTTTGTCGTCATTTGTAATCGGGCCTTCGGGTTTGTATGTGCTGACGACATACATTTTCTCGATGGCTTCCGGCGTGATTTTGCGGTTAATCTTACGGTTCGCGTGCGTCAGGATAGAGTAACGGAAACGGCGGTTACGGATGAAATCCATATATTGTTCCTGCGTAATCATATCATTGACGACCTGCAGCTGTTTTGCCGCTTCGTCGGGCATGTTGCCGTAATACATTGTGGCAAGTGATGTGTCGCCGACATATTGCAGATCATGTTTTTGCGCTTTTTCGATAAACTCATAGAAGTAATATTGGGTGTTCTGGTCTTCCAGATATTCATGCGCGATATAATCGTTGCGCGTGCGTCCCAATACTTTTTTCTCGTTTTCAAGAATGCCTTTATACGGGCTTTCCGTATCACAGTTCTTGTGCAGAAAATCGACCAGACGCTTTGCCTGTTCGGCCTTTTCCGTCAGGGAGTCGAATTTGCGTGTATGATAAATCATCATATCGCGGACACTGCTGACGGCAGACCAGCCGGGCAGGCAGTTATAGCTGATGATGGCAAGCCCTTCGGGTGACAGGCTTTTGTGGGCGACATTCAGAATCTTCTCGGCGATTTCATCAGGAACCCATGAAAAGACACCGTGACAGATGATGTAATCAAATGTGCCGTATTGGTCTTTGATGTCGGCGATGCTCAGATGGTCCAGTTTGATATTCTTGAGCTTCATATCCTTGATCTGCTTTTTGCCTTTATCAATCTGTTCTTTTGACAGATCGATCCCGACAAATTCCGCATCGGGGTAGTCATGCGCAAGAGGGATGATGTTGCCACCGGCCGCGCAGCCAAGTTCCAGGACTCGCATTTTGTCAAAATCGGGTGTCTCAAGGCCGAAGATCGTGGCGATGGTTGCCAGTTGCGGTGGGTGCGTCTGTGAATAAGGGAAGCTTTCATACGGCAATTCATCATATGAAAATGGCGCGGATTCCAGTGTCTCGTTTCCTGTGCTGGCCTCAAGCGCGTCGTCTTGTGCGGTGTCGTTTTCGTCAGCGACCTGTACGTTTTTTGTTTCGATCTCGTCCGGCGCGATTTCTTTTTTCTTGGCGGTTTTCTTGCTTGCGGTCTTTTTCGTGTTTTTTGATTTGGCTGTTTTTGCTTTTTTCGCTGTTTTGCTTTTCTTTGTCGCCATGTGCTGTATGCCCCGTATTGTGTTGAAAATCAAAAGAATCGTTATAATAACGGCTGTAATTATACATCTTAACTTAAAAGGGTAAATAGATCATTTCCGGATGCGATATATCTGCTTTATCCCGCACGTGTTATCTGTCCGGCGGCCTGTTGATAGGCCGGAAAAGGGCTTTTTTTTGTCCGGTAAAGCTGATAATAATACAAAGAGTATTTTTCCGGCGACTGATTCTTTTGATGTTGCCTTCATATGTTCAGCAGGTCTTTCGGGCCGTTTAAATCGCTAAAAACTGTGTGTTTCGCTTTGCTTACGTTGAAATGCAACAAGGAGTCCATCATATGGCGATCAATGTAAAAAAAGTTCTATTGGCAAGCGCCGCATGTGCGACATTCTTCGGCGTGTCGTCTTTTGATGCAGGCGCGCAGGAACTGACAAGTGTCCCGTCGGCAAATCAGGACGGTACGGCCACATTGCAAACAATTACGCTGGATGATGATGTTGGCGTGACACTGACAGTTGATACGGATGTTAATTTTTCTGTCGCACATGATATCACGCAAACAGATGTCGGTCTGGATGGACCGGATGGCGGCGTGATTGAGCTGCAGGGAACAGGCGGCGCTGAGACAAGTCTCGGGCTGACGGTCGATGCCGGTGCAACCGTTGCGACAGGAATCAATAATTCCGGTGATGTTTTGTTCACATCAACAGGCACGGATATGAATATTGCAGGTGGTATTACCATCAATGGTGCGCTGAATGCGGCCGGTGGCGGAAATGCGATTAATCTGTCCGACAGTACACGTGATTCTGCAACCACAATTACTATTAACGGTGATGGTGGCGGTGCGGACGGCGATGTCACGGGCAATGTTCTGCTTGGTGATAATGCCGGTGCGACAGATACGCTTATTCTGAATGATGATGCCGTGATTACAGGCACTGTAACCGGCGGTGCAGGGGATCAGCTTCTGTCTTTTACTGGGACGGGCGGGTCTTCTATTTCATCAACGGTTGATCTTGGTGCTGGCAGTACGGGCGATCGCATTTTGGTGAATTTGACGGATGCGGATGACACGGCAACGATTTCCGGTGCGATTACAAATGTCGATGATGTTGATGTGCAAAGCGGCGTTCTCGTGATTGATGCTGTGTATGACAACACAAATGCGGATATTACAATCAGCGATGGCGCAACGTTGCGTGTTGGCGGTTCAGGCGATATTCAGGTTGATATCACGAACGAAGCAGGGCAGACGGGTACGCAAACGATCGAAGTGGAAAATGGCGGCACACTTGGTACAGCCGGAACGATTGTTGATCTGGGTGCAGGGGATGATGCGATTACGCTGGATGGTGCGACGGTGTCTGCAGACAGCATTATCGGTGGTGATGGTGACGATACGCTGACGGTGGACGGTAATGACACGACAATCACCAGTGATATTGCCGGATTTGAAACGTTACTGGTGGCCTCTAGCGATACGTTGTTTATCGGTACGGGCGGCGCAACGGAAGTGTTGGATGAACCGGATATTGTTCTGCAGGGCAATGGTGCGGGCATCACGATCAACACGACGGAATCCGTGATCGGTGATATTGGTGTTGGCAGCGGTGCCGGTGGTTCTCAGCAACAAACAATTACATTGACGGCCGGTACCTATGAAGGTGATGTTTTGCTGCGGGATGGTGATGATACGGTGACTATCTCCGGCGGTGTCTTCGGTGCAACAGATCGTAGCGGCACGTTAAATCTTGGTCCGGGTAATGATACATTAAATCTGGATGGCGGCATTCTTTATAATGCGGTTGTCGGTGGCGGCGGATCGGATAATTTCTTCGTTGGCGGTGATGCGACACTTGCCAATGGCGTAACGCTGGGGCTTGATATCCTGATTGATAACAGTGTGACGCTGACGGTTGATGCCGGAGATGGCCGTGTTTACAGTAATATTAATGAATTGAATGTCGGGCAGGACCAGAGCGTGATCCTGAATAGCGGTCACATTTCCGGCGACATTGATCTGGCGGGCGGTACAAACACATTGACCATTACCGGCGGCCGGTTCACCGGGGATTATACTGGTGGCGGCGGTGATGATACGGTGACGATTAATCTGGGGGCTGCGACCGATACATTGTCTCTCAATGAAATTGATTTTGGTGGCGGCGGCACGGATGTGTTTAATATCACGCAAGGTGTTTTAACCCTGACCGATCTGGTCAGCGGGTCTGCGGATGTGACGATGGCTGCCAATAATTCATCGCTTTATTTGACGGCGGATTCGACGCTCAACGCAGGTGATTTTACAGCCAATACAGGCTCAACCCTGACCTTTGAACTGACCGACACAACCGATTTCGGTAACGTTGTGGCGACGGGCGATGCTGTTGTCACCGATAATACGGTGCAAATGCGTGTCACAACAGACAATGTGGTCGAGGCAGGTGATACATTTGATTTGATCACATCCACAGGCGGCGCAACAGATTTCCAGACGACGACCTTTACAGACATTTCTGTGTTGCTGGATTTCATTAATACATCACCTGACGCAGATACATTGCAGGCAACGGCGGTTGTGGCGGATATCGGCGATATGGTCGCGGGTGAAGATCGCGGTTATCTCAGCCCGCTGGCGGATGAGTTGCTTTCTATTCCGGCTGGAACGGATGACGATCTTGATACATTGCGCGGGCGTTTGCTGTCTGCGGAATCAACGGCGCGTGTTGCTGAAATTATTGAATCGTCCGGCCCGACTATGGATGGCGGGGCGCTGATCGGCACGATGGAAGCGGCGCGTCAGGCAAATCATACGGTGCGTAACCAGCTAGCATCTTTGCGTGCGAAAAAACGGTCCGGTCTGGCCTTTGGTAATGCGTTTGAAGATCAATATTATGCCTCCGGTTCTGCGTCCAAAAAGAAAAAGGCATCCTCTGGTACGGGCTTTGATTTCGATGCGATTCAGCGCGAATTGGATCGGGTCTATGAAGTGGATAGCAGTAAGCCTGTGAACGAAAGAAAACAAAAAGTACGTCAAAAAGTGGCGGCCTATGATCGTGAATATCGCCGCCGCTATGATGAAGACGGGCCGCGCTTGTGGGCGCAGGTTTACGGTGCTGGTGGTGATCAGAACGAACGGCAGAATATCCCGGGATTCAGTTTCAAGACATTTGGTTTTATGGCAGGCGCTGATACCAAAAATGCGGCAGAAAACCTGACGCTGGGGCTGGCATTCAGTTACGCGGATACGAATGTGGATTCTGATACGATCAACCGTACGGAAAACAACATCGATTCCTATCTGTTTACGGCATATGGCGAATATATGTTTGATAATGATATGTTCGTCAATGCGCAGGTGTCCGGCGGTATGAATGATGTTGACCAGACCCGCATCAATGTTGGCGGCACGACGGTGGAAGAAGCACTGTCGGATTATACCAGTAACCAATATCAGATTTATTCCGAAGTGGGGCGTCTGTTCAGCTGGGATAATGATGTTCACCTGACGCCTGTTGTGTCCATGAATTATATGATGGTCGAGCCGACAGATTATACTGAAAAAGGGCTGGGCGGAGCGAACCTTATTGTTGAAACCGATCCGCTTTCTGTTCTTGAATTGGGTATCGGGGCGGAGCTTAGCAGTAACTTCTATAATAATAACGGCATGTTTACACCGTCTGTGCGTGCAGCATACCGTTATGATCTGATTGATGAAGAAGTGCAATCAACAACGGCCTTTGTCGGTGGCGGCAGCTCGTTTGTGCTTGAAGGGTTCGATCCTGCGGAAAGCCGTTTCACCTTTGGTGCGGGCATGCATTATCTTTCACGCGGACCGTGGCAGCTTAGCGCGGATTACGAGCTTGATTTGCGCGCAGATTATGTGTCGCAATCCGGTTATATGAAGGCGGCATACCGCTTCTAATCTAATCCTTTTTTGCATGATGATGTAAAGCGATGAGGTTACTTGTCGCTGCAATGTGCTGTGTTTTGCGCGTAATCTTTCCATGCCATCGTCCAGCCATCTTCGTGGGAGGCATAATCGACCGTGATGTGTTGTGCGCAAGCGGCGTTATCCAGTGCATCAATAAAATGATCGGCAAGCCATGACGGGACGATGTGATCTTGCCCGCCGGAATAGTGAATTTGCGGCATGGTGGTTAGCTTTTGTGCATAGGTGATCGGGGTGATGGATTGCGGCATGGCGCTGACGCCGTGATATTCATTCAGGGCGGCATGATCCAGATTGCCCGCAACGGTGCGGAGTGACGTTATATCATACCGCTGTGCCGCAAGAATGGCCGCAATGGCCGCGCCGCCGGAAAAGCCGACAATATCAAATGTTTTGATGCCGTGGGCGGCTTTGATTTTGTCCAGTGCCTGATGATAGCTCTGCAGGACGGTTTGATCGAAACGGTTTGATGTCCAGTATTTGATGGGGCAGGCTTTTTTGCGTGTCCATGTTTCGTATTGGCAGGGCCGCGCCAGATAATAAACATTGCTGCGCCTGTCGATGCCGGCAAGGCGCAATGCGACCGGATCTGTCGGTGTTGGGTCAAGCGATGGGCGGCTGCGGGAGAGCCACGCAAGACCGTCGCCTTCAATATAAAGCGCCGTTGTGGTTGTTTCGGGATCGGATAAGCGATAATAGCCGCGCAAAGTAAACGGTGTTGTTTGTATGTTTTCGGCTTGCATATTGCTGCGCGCGGCGATTGTTTGTGCCAGCTCATGGCGTTGCTGTGTGGATGGCACGCCGGGGTCATGGGATGCGCAGGCGCAGACAAGGAGTACGCAAAGGCATAGTGCATAAAAGGCAGGCAATCTGGCAGTCATGATGATGGCACTCATGATGCGCTCCATTCATCGTCTTGCGGCATAATAATCTTGCTTTCTGCTTTTTCAGCAAGAAAGGCCTGTGTTTTAACGATGGCTTCGGCAAGACCGATACGTTCAACGGGAACGCCGTCCGGGAATGCGCCGAGCAAGCGTGTCGGCAGCATTGAATCCAGCATAATAAAGACACCGTAATCATCGGCGCGGCGGATTAAGCGGCCGAAGGCTTGCCGGATTTTCAGGCGCGTAATGCGTTCGTCATAACGCCGTCCGCCAAAAGCTTTGCGCCGCGCTTTGTGTAACAAGGTGGGGCGCGGCCACGGCACACGGTCGTAAATGAGTAGCCGAAGCGCATCGCCGGGAACATCAACGCCGTCACGTACGGCGTCTGTACCCAGAAGGCAGGCGTGCTGGTCTTCGCGGAACATATCGACCAATGTGCCTGTGTCAATTTCATCGGCATGCTGGGCGTAAAGGGGGTATCCGGCTGATTCGAGGGGCTGCGCGATCCGTTGGTGTACCTCGCGCAGGCGCTGTATCGCGGTGAAGAGCCCTAATCCGCCACCTTGCGCGGCGGTGAACAGTTGTTCGCAGGCGCGGGCCATCTGCGGCATGTTGTGTTTTTGTAAGTCCGTAATAATGAAAACGCGGCTTTGGGCGGCGTAATCATATGGCGATTCTTCGCTGAAGCAGACGGGACTGTCTGTGAAATAAGCCGCGCCTGTCGTTTCTTGTGCCGCGCGCCAGTTCTGTGTTTCGTCTTCTGTGCGGTCTTTTAATGTGGCGGATGTGACGGCAATACCGTGTGCATGTGACTTTAATGATTCTGAAAACGGTTTTAACGGATCAATCCAGTGGCGATACAGGCCGATATCCACGGAGTGTCCGTCGATCCGTTCGACCTCCATCCAATCGACAAAGTCTTCGGCAGGGTGTTCGGATTTTAAACTATCGAGCATCGAAATCCAGGCGGCCAGATAATGTTCGCAGCGTCTGTCGATGCTTGCGGATACAGATTCAATCCGCTTTTTTGTATCCGGATCAAGGGTATCGGCCTGATCGTTAAGTTTTTTCTTTAGAGCGGCAGAGAGTTTGCGCATCGGTGTTTGAATTTGCGTCAGCTTGTCTTTTAATGCCATCGCTACATCCAGAACGCCATCGGCCAGTGGCCGTGTTTCCGTTTCAAGTGAATAGGGGCCATCGCGTCCGGCGGCACGGTCATAGACTTGTTGATAGACGGCGCGCAGGAATTTTTCGGTTGCGCCTTGCGGTTCTTTATCGCGCAGACGCCGTGACCATCCGTAATTCGGCAGGGCCGATGCGGCGTGAATAATATCTTCCAGCGCCATCAGCAAGTCATGGTCCTCGGCAATCAAATCTTCAACACGTTTTTTCAGGCCGCGTGCGCGGGTTTGTTTGCCGCCTTCGGCGCCCTTGATCCAGCGGCGCAGATCGTGGGCCTCACGCGCGGTCAAATGCCCGGAAAAGGCGCTGTCTGCGGCGTCAAAAATATGGTGTCCTTCGTCAAAGACATAGCGTTGCGGCAGATTTTCAAGCGGTGTGGCCAGTGCGGTTTGAATCATGACAAGGGCATGGTTTGCGACGACCATATCAGCATGTTTTGATTTGCGAACGGCTTTTTCGACAAAGCAGCGGTGATAATGATCGCATGCGGCATAAATACATTCGCCGCGACGGTCGGATAAGCCACGTGTATGTTTGTATCCGAGCAAGCCGGGAAGCCAGCCGGGGAAATCCTTGCCGGTTAAATCGCCGTCTTTTGTTGCGCCGAGCCACCGCGCCATCAATCCGGCGGCAATGGCTTGATTGGGATGTTTTGCAAGGCCCGCGCCTGTTGCTGTATCTTCGAAATTCAGCAGGCAGAGATAATTTTCCCGCCCCTTACGGACCGCGACTTTGGCATCTTTGACATCTGGATGCGGGTACAGGCGTGATAATTCATCGTCAATCTGGCTTTGTAGGTTTTTGGTATAGGTTGAAATCCAGACCGATCCGTCATTCTTTTCGCTCCATACGCTGGCAGGGGCCAGATAGCCGAGTGTTTTGCCAACCCCCGTACCGGCTTCGCCCAGCACAAGATGCGGAGGGCATCTTTCTTCGCCTTGTGCAGTTGTTTCTTCGGGCGCTTTGGAGAGCGGCGCAAAGGCTTGTGCCATTTGTGCGGTATAACGGATTTGCTCGGGGCGGTTTTCTGCCGTATGGCCGCGTTCAATGCGTAACAATTCGGTCAGGCGCTGTGTGGCCTCGTCTTCGGTGACGGGATGATGGGATGGCGGCGGGGGCGGTGCTTCCTCGGACCATTCCGGCAGATCGCGCCAGATATTCAGGGCGTTTTTCGAGATCACAGGGCGCTGCGGGTCATAGTCCTGCCCGCGCGCGGCAAATAAAAACGGTGTCCACGGCCAGCCTTTGCCTTGCTGTGCCATGACTTCGGCAATATCAAGCGGGTCTTTGTCGTCTTTGCCCAATGCGAGATTTGAAAAATCTTCCAACAATGCTTGTGTCGCTTCGATCAGTGTAAACGGATAATCTTCCAATGTTGACGGCACGGACAGGCCCAGCGCCTTTGCAAGACCGAACGGGGTTGGGACACAGAATTGTGCCGGATAGATAAACGCATAAAGCTCAAGGATATCATAGGCATACAAATCGCTTGCGCCCAGCTTTGCGCGTGTGTACGGCGCATGACAGACCAGCACGGGCTTTTTATGCAGTTCCATTTTGGCCTGATCGTGCGGCAGATTCCGCAACTCGCCATCCGGTGACATCAGCACGGCTTCTTTGGTGTTCACCGACAAAACAGGGATCGACGGCACGGTAATGCGCGGCCGTGCCTGTTGGTCTGTTTGCTCTGCGGAGGGTTCTTGATGCATATCTCTTTCTAGCATAGAATTCTTTACGTTGTCTTGGCTGTGGACGGAGTTTTCCGGCTCTATATACAGTTTATTTTGAAGGTGAGAGACGATCACAATGCGTGATGATGTTGATATAACGGCCCTGAAGGCTGAGCTGGAAATGCGCCTGCGTGAGTTGGAGGCGTTACGGGAAAGGTCCGCTGAATCCCGCGATGCGGTTGAGCTTGACCAGACGCGTCAGGGGCGCGTGTCCCGTCAGGATGCATTGATGCAGCAGGAAATGGCCAAAGAAGCCGAACGCCGCCGTGCAACGGAAATGCAGCGCATTACATCTGCGCTGAAACGCATTGAAAGTGATGATTACGGTTATTGCGTGAAATGCGACGAAGAGATTGCGGCAAAGCGGCTGGCGCTTGATCCGGCTATTTTGACGTGTATTGCCTGCGCACGATAAATATTTATTGTTCTTTCCTGCGGGCTTTGCTAAAGCTATCTCCCTAAGTTTTATCGAGTTTTGAATGCGTTAAGGTGGTAAAAATGACAAAGAACAACGTTGCGGAAGAAAATCAGGCTTTGAGTCCTCGCGAGGCAAAAGAAGAAAAACTCGCGATGTTGAAGGAAAAGGGCATCACGCCTTATCCGCATAAGTTCGAGCGTACGCATATGGCCGGCCCGATACAGGAAAAATACGCCGACTTGCCAGACGGTACGGAAACCGAAGATTATGTCGCTGTTGCCGGACGTATCATGTCGATGCGTAATAACGGTATGTTTATCGATTTGCAGGATGCCAGCGGTAAAATCCAGCTGTTCTGTCACAAAGACAGCATGGATGAAGAAAAACGCGAAATGCTGAAATTGCTGGATATCGGTGATGTGATCGGCGCGCATGGCACGATCCGCCGTACGCCGCGCGGGGAACTTTCTGTGCGGACATCCGAAATTACGATGCTGACAAAGTCGCTTGAAATCCTGCCGGAAAAACATCACGGCCTGAAAGATATCGAGCAGCGCTATCGTCAACGTTATGTTGATTTGATCGTGAATGAAGAATCGCGCGAACGTCTGCGGACACGTTCCAAAGTGGTGAAAGCCATTCGTGATTACATGGATGGTCTTGGTGCGATGGAAGTTGAAACACCAATGCTTCACCCGATTATGGGCGGCGCGTCTGCTAAGCCTTTTGAAACGCACCACAATGCACTGGATGCAAAGTTTTATCTGCGCGTTGCACCGGAACTTTACTTGAAGCGCTTGATCGTTGGTGGCTTCGCTGACGCTGTTTACGAGATTGGCCGCTGTTTCCGTAACGAAGGGTTGTCGATAAAACACAATCCCGAGTTCACATCGATTGAAGGCTATCATGCTTATTATGATTATAATGATCTGATGGACCTGATCGAAGATATGTGCCGCACGATCGTGCAGAAAATTCATGGCTCGACAGTTGTGAAAGTCGGCGATCATGACATTGATTTCGGACCGGCATGGCCGCGGAAAACAATGTGTGAATTGGTGAAAGAAAAAACAGGCCTTGATTTTCTGGCAATGAAAACGGACGAAGAAGCGCAGGATGCGGCAAAATCCATTGGCGTATCGATTGATCCGAAAGCCGCGACATGGGGTAAAATTTTGCAGGAAGTTTTTGACGAACGCGTCGAAGATACGCTGATTCAGCCAACGCATGTCATGGATGTACCGCTTGAGGTATCGCCACTTGCAAAAGGTCACCGCGAAAATGAACGTCTGGTTGAACGGTTCGAAAGCTTTATCAATGGCTGGGAAATTGCCAATGCCTTTACGGAGCTGAACGATCCGGCCGTGCAGCGTGAGCGTTTTCAGGGGCAGGTTGATGCCCGCGAAGCTGGCGATGAAGAAGCGCAAATGCTGGATGAAGATTTTGTCACCGCACTTGAGTTCGGCTTGCCGCCGACAGGAGGCTGGGGACTTGGCATTGACCGTTTTGTCATGCTGCTGACAGATGCATCCAATATCCGTGATGTGATTTGCTTCCCGACGTTGAAGCCAAAGCAGGATTAACGCGACGAAAGCGTAGAAAAGAGACGAAAAGAAGGGGCTGGTTTCAGCCTCTTTTTATTTTGCTGAAATCAAAACCGTCTTCAGGGTATCCGCGGCCTTTGCGGCCATAATCATCACCCTTGTTTAATGGCTTGTCTTTTTCCCAGAATGTTGTGATGGCGTTCAGGTCGGGGCGGTCACGATCTTCGGGTTTTTCGGTTTGTGCGCCGATATAAATGAAGCCTGCAAAATGATCTCGTTCATCAAGGCCAAAGGCCTTTTTCACTGTATCATCAAAGCAATACCATTCCGTGAGCCAGTTTGTACCATATCCTATTGCGTTTGCCGCAAGGCATAGATTATAGCTGGCCGCGCCTGCGGAGAGGGCTTGTTCCCAAATGGGCGCGCCGGCCTCGCGGATGCGTGATGTCACGATGATGACCGTGTGGGCGCGCATGAACGTGTCGCGGACTTGTGATAATTTCTCCGTCGGTGCGTCGGGGAATTTCGTGGCGTAGATATCGCCGATCATGTGGCCCGCCTCGCGGCGCTGTTCACCTTGAAGGACGGTGAAATGCCACGGAAAAACCTTGTTGTGATCTGGCACGCGTGCGGCGGCGGTCAGGATTGTATTGATCTCGTCACGGGATGGCCCGTTTTCGGACGACATAAGTTTCAATGGTGTGCTGCGTCTGTTTAAAAGAAAGTCGATCATGTGTCGCGCTCCATTTTGTTCGGTGGAGGGGTTATGTGTTTTGGGCGTAGCCTTCAAAATCTTTCCAGTATGCGGGGCGGTCTGCAACCGGCACCGCCGCCCAGCCTTCGTTCAGAACGGCAAGCTCCGGATCGGTAAAACGGCCGTCTTTCATGATGATTTCGCCGTCGGTTTCGATGGTGCCGTCCTTGCCATAGAGCAATGTCGTGATATCCCAGTGATGGGCGTTATCAATATTGCCGTTATCGACATGCACGGGCACGCCGCAATATTCGGTCATTTGGTAACAGCCGCCAAGTGCAACGTGGAAGCTGCCGCCGATTTTCTCGACCAGCAGTGTGTTTTTAACATGGCGTTTTAAATGCGGGTTTGTGCCGATGCCGATTTCGCCGACATAGCGCGTTTGTTCGGTGCTGTCGATATAATCCTGAAAATATTCGGCGCCCTTATCGGCGGTGAAAGCGGTCAGCTTGCCATCCTTGAAGTGCATCGTCAGGTTTTCAATCGTGCCGCCGCCTTTGGCAAAGCGCCCTTTGGCGACGATCGTGCCGTTGACACTGTCACGGCGCGGCGCGCTGAAGACTTCCGATCCGGGCACGTTGCGGGCCACAAGGCTGTTGCAGAATGTAAAATGCGTGCCGTCATAGTCGATCAGTTCCATTGTCAGGTCCGTGCCGTCATTATTACGGAAGCGTAGCTGCGTTGTGGCATTCAGGATACCGATCAGTTTTTCATGCGCTCGTCCGATATGATCCCACGGCTGATCGCACATTTCGAAGTAAAGCTTGATATAGTCATCATAATCAATGCCGTCAATCTCCGCATCTTTGCGGGATGGAATGGATGTCAGGCAGAAATCGAGTGTGCCTGTCCCCGATACTCGTTTCGCCAGATGTTCGCGGTAGAGCCTGTGTTTTTCTTTATCGGCTTTGACGGTTTTATGTACGGATGTGCCGCTGTTGGCGGCGATGCGTTTTGTAACGCCAACCAGTGACGCTGCCGTGTAATCGGCAAGGGCGGCGATTTTGTCATCGTCTGTGTGATTGATCAGCAGGGTGGTGAAATTACTGTCCATGATTTGCACGTAAAAGGGAACAGCATCGCGTTCGGCATATGCCAATAATTGCACACCGATATAGCGCGCGCCTTCGGCAATGGTAATGCGACCTTTTGCGTCCGGCTCTATCGTTTGGAAGTATAATTTCTGCGCCACGCTGTCTTGTAAATCTTCACTGACGGGCGGGTTTGTGAAGTCGGTCCAAAGGGGCGCTGTAATATCGGTGAGCGCGTCTTTAAACGTTTGGTCCTTTTCCAGTCCGGCGATGAATATCTTGGCGATACGGTCGGCCCGTTGCAGATAAACCAGATCCTGATCCCACTGTGTGAAATCGCTGTCGAAGGCTTTGCACAGATCGGCAATCTCATCACTCCATACGGATGTCTGCGTTGCGTAGCCTTGCAATTTCGCGTAATAGTCCCGGCATTGGTCGGTTTTATCTTTTAGTTTCATAAGGGGCCTGCTGGTTTTTATTTATTCTGCACTATCTATATTGTTGAATGGAATTTAGTATAAAAGATAAAGATAGCAAAGAAATAGGACGGAAATGCCGGAAAGCAATGTTATCAACTTTGAAGACATGCGGAATGTCTCTTCGAGCGATGTATCGAAGCCGTTTCGTATTGAGTCCGAATTTAATCCCGCAGGCGACCAGCCTGAAGCCATTCGCCAACTTGTCGAAGGGGTAGGGGAAGGTTTAAGCGATCAGGTGCTTTTGGGGGTGACCGGGTCGGGTAAAACATTCACGATGGCGCATATTATCGAACGTACACAGCGTCCGGCACTGATTATGGCGCCGAACAAGACACTTGCTGCGCAGCTTTATGGCGAGATGAAAAGCTTCTTTCCTGATAATGCGGTTGAATATTTCGTGTCTTATTACGATTACTATCAACCTGAAGCGTACGTGCCGCGTTCGGATACGTTTATCGAAAAAGATTCTTCTATCAACGAACAAATCGACCGCATGCGTCACGCCGCAACCCGTGCATTGTTCGAGCGCAAGGATTGTATCATCGTTGCGTCCGTATCCTGTATTTACGGTTTGGGCAGTAAAGAAGATTACGAAGCCATGCGTGTTGATCTGAAAGCCGGTGATCGTATGGATCGTGATGCGTTGATCCGCCAGTTTGTTGAATTGCAATATGTGCGCAATGATCTGGCGTTTGAGCGGGGGGCGTTTCGTGCGCGCGGCGATACGGTGGAACTCTTTCCTGTGCACTTTGAAGACCGCGCCTGGCGTTTTTCATTCTTCGGTGATGAGATCGAGGAGATTACAGAATTTGACCCGCTGACCGGAAAGCGGATTACGGGGCTGGATGGCGTGCGTATTTACGCGAACTCGCACTATATTACGCCCGGTCCGACAATGGCGCAGGCCATTACGCAGATCAAAAAGGATCTGAAGTCTCAGCTTGAGATGTTTACCAAACAGGGGAAATTGCTCGAAGCGCAGCGCCTTGAGCAGCGCACGATGTTTGATATCGAAATGATGCAGGCGCAGGGCTTTTGTTCGGGCATCGAAAATTATTCCCGTTATTTGACAGGTCGCGCACCGGGGGAACCGCCACCGACGTTGATTGAATATATGCCGGATGATGCCCTTATGTTTTTGGATGAAAGCCATGTGATGGTTCCGCAATTGCGCGCCATGTATAATGGCGACCAGAAGCGCAAGGGGACGTTATCGGAATACGGGTTTCGTTTGCCGTCGGCACTGGATAACCGTCCGCTCAAGTTTGAAGAGTGGAACAGTTTTCGCGGGCAGAGTATTTTTGTGTCGGCAACGCCCGGCCCGTGGGAATTGGAACAAACGGGCGGTGTGTTTGCCGAACAGGTCGTCCGTCCGACGGGGTTAACCGACCCGCCTGTTGAAATCCGCCCGACGACCCATCAGGTCGATGATTTGATGCATGAATGTAAAACCATCACGGAACGCGGCGGGCGTATTCTTGTGACAACGCTGACCAAGAAGATGGCCGAAAATCTGACAGAATATCTGATCGAGAACGGCTTGCGTGTGCGTTATATGCACAGCGATGTGGATACGCTGGAACGGATCGAGATTATCCGCGATCTGCGCTTGGGGGAATTTGATATTCTTGTCGGGATCAACCTGCTGCGTGAGGGGCTGGATATTCCCGAATGTCAGCTCGTAGCCATTCTGGATGCGGATAAAGAAGGGTATTTGCGTAGCCGGACATCGTTAATCCAGACGATTGGGCGTGCTGCGCGGAATGTTGATAGCCGCGCAATCCTGTACGCAGATCGTATGACGGACAGCATGAAAGCCGCGATTGATGAAACCGACCGCCGCCGCGCAAAACAGGAAGCCTATAACAAAGAGCATGGCATCACCCCCGAAAGTGTCAAAAAGAATATCGGCGATGTGATGAACAGCGTTTACGAACAAGGCGATCATGTGAATATCCGCAGGGCCGTCGGTTTATCCGATCAGGAACAGGAATTGGTCAAATCACCGGCTGATTTACGCAAAGAGATCGAAGCAATGACCAAGAAAATGCATGAGGCCGCAGGCAACCTTGAATTTGAAGAGGCGGCAAAATATCGTGATAAGGTAAAAAAACTACAAGAGCTGGAGCTTGATTTATGATAGGGCCGCATGAAGGAAAAGAACTGGAGTTGATGTTATCGGGGCAAAAGAAATTTGCTGTGTTTTATGATCTTGTAAAGGCGAATTACCAAACACCAGAAGAAATCATTCCTGAAGCGTTATTTTCGCAACATGTTGCAAACGGTACTATTGTAAGATTGGAGCAATCTTTTGTTAGTCGGAAATCAGGTGACAAAATGCGTTATGTTTGTTTTGCATTGCCTGGTCAAGAATGGCGAGCTCTAACCTATTTGTGGATCAAAGGAGAGACTTTAAGTGGTGTTCGATCCTTTGATCGCGCAGATGAGGCGATCATTGGTCGTTTGCTCGGGTATTCAGAAAAGGATATATCTTCTTTTCTGAACGACACCTAACGAATGTGTTATTTGTTTGCGCAGTCAGGGCATTCACTTCCGTGCGATCCGCCGTGTGGAGCTCCACACGTTGTGCAACGTGCAATGGGGCTTTTGGCCATAGGAATGGCCTTTAGAGCGTTGAGTGATAGCAGTGTTTCTCCGTTTGGTCGTACGATCCCATCCACTTTTAGATTTTGTCTTTGTTGATATTTCTTGACTGCTTTGAATAGGTCTCTGTCGGGGTAGGGTGTCATTCCATAGGAAGGATTTTTGTAGTCGCCCGTAGTGTGTAATGCTTTTTTGAGGGTTAGGATATCATCTTCGTTTGTTTTTTGATTGGGGGCCACTGTATTTTTTAAAGTAATCATTTTTATATCCTTATAATTTTCCATTTAAAATTATATTAGGATAATATTCCTATATTGTCAATAGTGTGTGAGAATCTACGAGGTTCTATGGTCAGATGTAAAAAAAGCCCGCATCATGCGGGCTTTTTTCTGAATTCTGTATAAAAGGGGCTATTAAGCAGCTTCAGCCAATTGCTGTGCGCTTGTGCGGCCTTTTTCTTCAACCAGCTCGTAAGAGACTTTTTGACCTTCGTTCAATGTTGTCCAGCCAGCTTGTTGAACTGCACTGATGTGAACGAAAACGTCTTTTCCGCCTTCTGTTGGTTCAATGAAGCCGAAGCCTTTTGTTGTGTTGAACCATTTTACTGTACCTTCTGCCATGTTTATTCTCCTTTTAGTATTAACACGGTGAATGACCCAAAACCTTATCGGGCCTTTTTGTGTTTGATAGTGTCGTTCGTGTAACCGTTCTTTAGTCGATAGAGGAGTGAATAAACAGCATTAAACAGTTTTAAACAGGGCCTTATAGATAAAAGTTGGTTTTGACCTAAACTTGCGATCAAACTTAATGCCACATAAAACACATATATCGCCTAAGGTCAATATAAATCGCTTGTACAGACTGTGTTCATGCGGCTTTCGATTTTTCTTTGCATTTTAAATCAAGGATTTGTAAAACATGGGGGCAAAGGACAGAGGACATGAGTAAAACAACACATCGTATTGGTATTTATCCGGGCACATTGGACCCTGTGACAAAAGGGCATTTGCACCTGATCAAGCGGGCGAGCAAGCTGGTTGATACATTATATGTCGCTGTGGCATCGAATGATCGCAAACAGCCGCTTTTTACGCATGAAGAGCGCATTGCAATGGTCAAAGGTGATCTGGCGAATATGCAGGAGAAATTCTGCGAGATTGAGGTTGTAACCTTTGATAATCTTTTGATTAACTTTGCCAAAGAAATGAATGCGTCCTGCATTTTTCGCGGCTTGCGCGCCGTATCGGATTTTGATTACGAATTCCAGATGACGGGGATGAATGCGCGTCTTGATCCCGATATTGAAACGGTGTTTTTGATGGCGGCGGATAAGTGGCAATTTGTGTCTTCCAGCTTTGTGAAAGAGATTTCCGCACTGGGCGGTGATATCGGCGAATTTGTGACCCCGAATGTCGAAGCAGCCCTGAAAAAGAAATTTCAATAAAATCTCAAAGAAAACTTGACCTTTTTTTATCATGCACATATAGTCCTGCCGTTCGTATGATTATGATGTAATCATTGACGGAAATGACCGCTTAGCTCAGTCGGTAGAGCAACTGACTTTTAATCAGTAGGTCCAGGGTTCGAATCCCTGAGCGGTCACCATTCCAACAAAGAGCTCCCGTCAGGGGGCTTTTTTGTTGGGATAATGCTGTAGAGTATTCGAACCCGGTTCGACAATAAGCTTAGCGAGGCAATGCCGAGCTTAGCGTTTGCCACTTTGCTGTTTTGTGGCGTAGCCACGGCGGCAAAGAAATCCCTGAGCGGTCACCACTTCTACAAAGAGCTCCCGTCAGGGGGCTTTTTTGTTATGGGCGCATAGATATGTGCGGGGCATGAAGCCTGATTGCTTTTTCGTGAAAAGTTGGTACTCTGCGTGTGGTGTATTTAATCCTTGAAAAGGCGGCGTAATGTCAGACAAAAACAAAATGCATTCCGATGATACGGATCACGTATCGATTGGAAGTGGACAAGATCATCCTTTCTTTTCAGGCCTGCGAACCTATTTCTTCGCTGGTGTGATCGTGACGGCCCCGATCGGGATTACGATTTACCTGACGTGGATATTCCTCAGCTTCATTGATACCCGCGTGACAGCCCTTATTCCGGCGCGGTATAACCCGTTTAATTACGTGCCGAATGTCGTGCCGGGGATCGAGTTATTAAAAGCGCTGATCTCGCTGATCTTGGTGATTATCTTTTTCATTCTTGTCGGCTGGTTTGTACGGAACTTCCTCGGGCGTGTGCTGTATAATATTTCAGAATATATCCTGCACCGTATGCCGGTTATCAATAACATCTATAAGGCGGTCAAGCAGGTTATTGAAACGGTCATGACAACACAATCGGCCGCGTTCCGTGATGTGGTGATGATTGAATATCCGCGCAAAGGTGTTTGGTCTTTGGGGTTTGTGACGGGCGAGTCCAAAGGCGAAGTACAGCGTGTCACGGCCAATAAAATGATTAATGTCTTTTTGCCGACAACACCGAACCCGACATCGGGGTATTTGTTATTCGTGCCGGCAAAAGAAGTGAAATATATGGATATGACGGTCGAAGAGGCCGCCAAACTGATTGTATCGGCGGGTATTATTGTGCCGCCGGACCGCATGACATCTCTGAAAGAAAAGACCTTATCTGCGCCGGAGACGAAAAAGTCATCGAAGTCAGCGTCTGCAAAGGCGTCTAAGACAACAAAGACGACCGAAAAGTCCGCATCTGCGTCTCAAAAGAAAACGTCTGCGAAGAAATCACCCGCCACAAAATCGTCCTCTGCAAAGAAACCTGCAACCAAGACGAGTGCAAAGAAAACGGGAAAGACGGGATCAGCGGGTAAGGCAGGCACAAAGAAAAAGACGACATCGTCTAAATCAAAGAAATCCTGACCTTTTCTTACGCCGGGCCATTCAACTGCGGATAGGCTTGTGCGACCGGGCGTAGCTGGCGTGCGCGCCCGTTTGCCGGAATGTAGGTGATATTCTCGATATCCAGTGCCCGCACAATGGTGCTTGCTTTTGCTGTTGATAGGTCAAACGTGCTGCGGATATGTTCTGTGCGTGCATCTTTTGTGGTGCGGACATGATCCCTGACATTGCGGTATGTGTCGGTATCAATATTGTCTGCCTGTAACAGAACACAGGCATCGACAGCGATGTCATTATGCAACGTTGTCTGGTATAGCGGATGCTCTGCGGTTGATACATCGTCTGTACGGATCAGGCGGGCGCCGCCTTTGTTCGGTTTATAAGTGATGTTTTCAATATCCAGTGTTTTTGCGACTGATGTTGCCTTGCCATGTGACAGGTTAAATGCATCGCGGATGGACTTGACGCGCGGATCGTTGCTGTTTTGTACATGGCTGCGGACATTTTTATACACTGTGTGATCGACCTTTTTCGCCTGTAGATAAGCATTGGCATCGCGGCTGATTCCCGCATGCTGGATCGTGGCGTACAGCATCGGTGGTTCTTCTGTTTTGTTTTGTACGTCGTCTGCTTCCGGCGTGGTGCCTGTTTCGTCCGTTGTCGGTCCGGGCAGGGCGATCACCTCATCTGTATCGGCCGTATTCTGTACCGGAAGTGACGGCAATGGCAGCAACGCTTGTTGCGGGAAGATTACCGCGTCGCGTATTGCGTTTTCGTCCGGCAATTGCGGCAGCGCGGGCAGGGCCGGAAGATGTGTTTCATCTTGCGCGGGCGCCGTTTCCGCAGCGTCTGTCACATCTGTGTTATCAGCTGGTGTCGTATCCTGATTGTCTGCATTTGTGTCTGTGTCGTCCTCTTGGGTATCTTCTTGGGGCGGCGGCAGAATAATGACAGTTTGTTTGTTATTGTCCGGCTCGGAACTTGTGTCCGCATCCGTGTCGGTATTCGCATCAGGTGTCGTATCATCGTCGGTTGCGGCGATGTGGTCGTCTGTAGACTCGTGTTCTTCGGCGCTTTCCTGTTCCTGAGCCTCTTGGTCTGCGTTACTTTCTGCGGCGGCATCTTCGGCCAGTGAAAGCGGTACCAGATTTTTCAGATCCTCTTCAAGTTGGGCTTCAATGTCTTCGATGCTGGGTGGTTTTTCGTATCCTTGTGAAGCGGCGGCAAAGCATGCGGTTGTTCCTGCGCCGAAAAGAGGTGTTTTGTTATTGTCATCATGGATTTCTACGATCGGGATACGGTTCGGATCAGACGGTTCATTGTCTGTCTGTTCGTCCTGCGCGCCAGTGTCCTGTACGTCAGTGTCTTGTACGGCCGTTTCTGTGTCGTCCGGTTGTTGCGCTGTTTCGGATGCCGTCTGATCCGCTGCAGGATCGGTGTTCTCTGTCGCTACGGCCTCATCTGCATCGGGCGCGGTCTGCGCGTCGGCATCAGGATCATCGGGGTCAGGGATCGCGTCTAGTGCAGATGCCTCATCAAGAGCGTCTTCTGATGGGGGGCTTGTCGGCGCATCCTGCTCATCAGGTTCATCGGGGGCGCGCGGTGTTTGTTCTGGTGTGGTATGCGGCGCTTGTTCTTGTGTGCTTTCAAGAAATGTTCTCCAGCCTTCTGCAATATCAAGACAGTGGTCTTGCATATAGGCGTTTATATTGTGCGGCGGATTGCTTATTTTGGCGGCAAAGCCGAATTTTACAGCCGCAATATACAGGGCGGATTGCTGTTCCGGTGAACCGGTCAGTTTGATTTTGGCGTCTTTTGCCATCATGTCGTCATTGACCTTGACGATCAGTGCCATGTGGCAGGCTTGGTAAAGGGCGGCCTGAAGATCACTTGAAAGTGCGGCTTTTACTTCTTCTTTTGATATATGAATATCGGCCTGTAACTGACTGTTATTGCTGCCAACTCTTGCTGTTATATTTTCGGGTTTTTCGGCAGGTTGTTCCGGCAGTTCATAGTGATCAAACCATGATGCGATATTCTGGGTTGCGTAGTTCCGGGCAAGTTCCTGTTCGATTTTTCGGGCTGATATCGCCGCAGGAGAATTTTCAAATTTATGAACGTACGGTTTGTATGCGATGTGAAACTCGAGCACATCCTTGTTGAACAAGATGGCAAGCCATTCAAGGAATGTGCGCTCTTGCTGTTGTTTCAGCGGTCCTGCGTCCGTGCCGTTATCCAGCGCAAAGCCGGCCATAGGGGCGGCGGTGCTGCCTTGTGCGTGCGTGTCATCTTTAGGCGCGCCATCGTCTGATGGCGTTTTTGTGTTTTCGATAAAATCGTCCAGTTTTGGAAGACCGAAATCCGCTGTCATGTTTCACACCCGCAATTCTTGGTTGCTTGTTTTTCTTTTTTAGAATGCGCGTACTATACTCTATTTATGACAAAAAATCAAAAAAAGAATGCACGGTCAGCCGGAGCGTAAATATTGGATTGCCTGATCGCGTTCAAACAGGTAAAGCAGGGTCCGCAACGCTTTGCCACGTTCTGATGTTAGCTGTGCATCTTTTTCAATAATCAGACGGGCATCATCACGTGCGGCTTGCAGTAATGTGGTATGTGCCGGAAGCTGGGCAAGCCTGAATGTCGGCAGGCCGCTTTGCCGCGTGCCGAGAATCTCGCCACTGCCGCGTAATTCGAGGTCCTTTTCCGCGATTTTAAAGCCATCTTCGGTGTCGCGCATGACGGCCAGACGTTCTTTGGCGGTTTCGCCAAGCGGGCCTTTATACACCAGAAAACAGTATGATTTGTCCGCGCCGCGTCCGACCCGTCCGCGCAGCTGGTGTAACTGCGACAGGCCGAACCGTTCGGCATGTTCAATCACCATGATCGTGGCTTCGGGCACGTTGACGCCGACCTCGATGACGGTGGTGGCCACCAGAATATCCAGATCGCCTTGTGCGAATCTGGACATGATATCGTCTTTTTCCTGCGGCTTTTGCCGTCCGTGCACAAGGCCCACGCGATCACCAAAGCGGGCCTGCAGAATTTCGTAGCGTTCCTGCGCGGCGGCAACATCCATGAACTCGGATTCTTCGACCAGCGGGCAAACCCAGTAAATGCGTGCACCGTCATCGATTTGCCGTTTGATGCCATCGATCATATCGTCGATTTTTTCATGCGGGATCAGGCGCGTATCAATCGGTTTGCGGCCGGGCGGTTTTTCATCAAGGCGGCTGACATCCATATCGCCATAGGCGGTCAGGGTCAGTGTGCGCGGAATAGGCGTGGCCGTCATGACCAGCACATCAACCCCTTTGCCTTTGGAAGAAAGCTGCAAACGTTGATGCACGCCAAAACGGTGCTGTTCATCCACAACGGCAAAGCCAAGATCATGGAAGCCGACACTTTCCTGAAACAAAGCGTGCGTGCCGATAACGATTTGCGCCGATCCGTCACTGATTTTATCGGTGATGGCTTCGCGGGCTTTGCCTTTGTCGCGGCCGGTCAGAATAACATAGTCCACACCAACGGCATCCAGCCACGGCGCAAGGCTTTCGGCATGCTGGCGGGCCAGTATTTCGGTCGGGGCCATGATGGCAGCCTGTACGCCTGTTTCGACGGCGGCCAGCATCGCAAGGGCGGCGACAACGGTTTTCCCGCTACCGACATCGCCTTGCAGCAACCGCAACATACGCAGCGGCGATTCCATATCGCTGTAAATCTCGTTCAGGGCGCGTTCCTGCGCGCCGGTCAGGGTAAACGGCAGATTGTCGATCAAGGTGTTGCGCAGGCGCTGATCCCCTTGAAAGGCGCGGCCTTGCACATGGCGCTGTCTGTTGCGCACCATCGCAAGCGTTAATTGGTTCGCCAGCAACTCATCATAGGCAAGGCGCGACCGTGCGGGGTGTTCGGCGTCCAGATCAGCTTCGCTTTCCGGTGCGTGCAGCCGCTGCACAGCATCATGCCAGCGCGGCCATTTTTGTTGCGTCATAAATGTCGGGTCTTGCCACTCCCCGAGTTGCGGCACGCTTTTTAAGGCGTGCCCCATTGCTTTGCGCAGGACGTTATTGCTGATCCCCTGTGTTAAGGGATAGACAGGCTCGAATCCGGTGATGCTGTCTTTGTCTTTTTCGGGCACCATTGAATCGGGATGGGCCATTTGCGGCCTGCCTTGATAAAATTCGACCTTGCCGCTGACGACGACTTTTTTGCCGACAGGCAGCTGTTTTTGTAACCAATCCTTGCGCGCATGAAAAAAGATCAGGGTCATGCTGCCCGTGTCATCCGAACATTCAACGCGGTACGGCAGATGTCTGCGCGGGGCGGGGATATGTTTATCGACCATCAATGTCATGGTTGCGATTTTACCGTGTTGCGCTTCGTTGATTTTGGGTGCGTAGCGGCGATCAATGAAATCAACAGGTTTGTGCCAGATCATATCCAGCACCTTTGGCCCGCCGACCAGACGTTCAAGAAGTTTGCCGTTACGTGGCCCGATACCGGGTAACGTCAAAAGCGGACGGAATAAATTATCAAGTTCAAACGGGCGCATATTGTATTATTTGTGCCTTATCACGGGAAAAACTGGAATAACTATATAGACATCTGCGCCGGATATAAATATTCTTTGCGCATGAATGAACAATTGGTCAACAGACGTAAACGCTTGATTTTCCGCTCGTGGCATCGCGGCACGCGGGAAATGGACCTGCTTATGGGAACATTTGCCGATGAAAATCTGCCGCACTTTTCGGATGAAGAATGCGCGCAGTATGAAGCGATTTTAGAATATAGCGACCCTGATCTGTATAACTGGTACACAGGCAAAGAAGATGTGCCGGCCAATTTGATTACGCCCGTGCTCGATAAGTTCATCGCGCATCAATTTAATCCTGCACACTGAGGTTTTGAGCGATTTGCGCAAATGTCGCTAGTGGGCGTGCTGCGCGTGCATATGGTTTGGTATAAAAAATCAATATATGTCTTGAGATTCCGCTGATTTTTGCTTTATATAGCGCATGTCTAATGCCGAGCCAGAAACAGAAAGCACCCATCATTATCATACGCTTTTCGGTGCGCCCGAAGGGCAAGATGCGCGTGTGCTGATTGACAGGGCGCGTGCCTTGATGCCGGATGATCGCGTGTTGTGCCACGTCGCACTGGATGACAGTCGCGTTTTGTTGTTGCAGGACATGATTGCCTTTTTTGATCCTGATGTGGATGTGGTTGTTTTCCCGGCGTGGGATTGTCTGCCATATGACCGCGTATCTCCGCACAGCGAAATTGTCGCAAAACGTGTGGCGGCACTTGTGGCGATGCTGGCATGGGCGCAGGAAAAAGCACGCAAGCCGCGTATTGTCCTGACGACCGTGAATGCCGTGACCCAGCGGGTTATCCCGTCTGAGGTGCTGGCGCAATCTGTGTTCATTGCGCAAAAAGGCGGTATGCTCGATCTGGCGCATATGCAGAATTTCCTGCAGCAAAACGGGTATATGCGAACCGATACGGTGCGCGAGGCAGGCGAATATTCAATCCGTGGCGGTATCGTTGATTTATTCCCACCGGGCTATGATCAGCCGTTCCGTGTTGATTTGTTTGGTGATGAAATCGAGTCGATCCGTTTGTTTGATCCGGTCAGCCAGCGGACCGAAAAACGCATTCCGAAATTTGCGCTGTATCCGGCAACGGAATTTTTCCTTGATGATGAATCGATTGCCCGTTTCCGGCGCAATTACCGCGATTTATTCGGTGTCGTGCGGGATGCTGATCCGTTATACGAGGCCGTTAGCGACGGACGCCGTTATAACGGCATGGATCATTGGCAGCCGTTGTTTCTGGATCATATGGAGACTGTTTTTGATTACATGCGCGGCGCTGATATTGTGCTGGATTACCATGCCGAACAAGCCCGTCAGGAACGCCTGAACCATGTACAGGATTTTTATGCGGCGCGGAAATCACTGCAAGATGCGGCTATATCACGCAAAAAGGGCAATAAGGAGAATAGGGCAAAAGAATCCGTAAGCGGCGCTGTGTACAATCCAATTCCCGTTGACCGTCTTTATATTCAGGATGAGGAGTGGCGCGGCCTTGCTGATGATGCGGTTCTTTTGTCGCCGTTTAAAAAGCCGGATGCCGCCACATCGGATGATGTTGATTTCGGCGCGCAGAAAGGGCGTGATTTTTCCGATGTACGGGCGATGCCTGATGGCGATGTGTTTGCGGCGCTGTCTGAATATATTGCGGCTAGCCGTATGGATGGACGCAAAATTCTGGTCGCGGCCTATAGTGAAGGCGCGCGCACCCGATTAAAGGGGTTAATGGAAAATGCAGGCTTTGCCAATTTGCGCGATGTGGATGGCAAAGATGATTTAAAAGCCTTGCATGCGCGTGAAGTCGGTTTTGCGATTTTAACGATGGAACATGGCTTTATTGCCGATGATCTGCTTGTTCTGACAGAACAGGATATTTTGGGTGACCGACTGGTGCGTCGTCGCCAAAAGCGCAAGAAGGCGGATAATTTCCTGACGGAAGTGTCTTCGCTGGCGCCGGGGGATCTGGTTGTGCATATGGAACACGGGATCGGCCGGTTTGACGGGCTTGAAACGCTGGAAGTCATGAAAGTGTTCCATGATTGCCTGAAAATCACCTATGCCGGCGATGACCGTTTATTTGTGCCGGTCGAGAATATTGATGTGCTGTCCCGCTTCGGGACGGATGAAGGCTCTGTGCAGCTCGATAAACTGGGCGGTGGCGGCTGGCAGGCGCGTAAGGCCCGCGTGAAAAAAGATTTGATGCGTATGGCGGATCAGCTGTTGAAAATCGCGGCGCAAAGGCAGCTGCAAAAGGGCGAAGCTTTGCGTTTGGAACCGGCCATGTATGACAAGTTCGTCAGTAAGTTTCCTTATCAGGAAACCGAAGACCAGCTGCGTTCGATTGATAATGTGCTGGAAGATTTATCAAACACCAAGCCGATGGATCGTTTGATCTGTGGTGATGTCGGGTTCGGAAAAACAGAAATCGCGTTACGGGCGGCCTATGTGGCGGCGATGAACGGCGTGCAGGTGGCCATGATTGTGCCGACCACGTTACTGGCACGGCAGCATTATAATAATTTTGTCGAGCGGTTTCAGGGAACAGGCTTGCGGGTTGAGCAATTATCACGTCTGGTAAAGGACAAAGATGCAAAACATGTTCGCGAGGCACTGGCCGAGGGGACGGTGAATATCGTTATCGGCACGCATGCATTGCTTGCCAAGACAATCAAATTCGCCCATCTGGGATTGTTGATTGTTGATGAAGAACAGCGTTTCGGCGTGAAGCAAAAAGAAGCGCTCAAAGATTTAAAGCATGATATCCATGTTCTGACCTTAACGGCAACGCCGATCCCGCGGACATTGCAGCTGTCTTTAACGGGTGTGCGTGATCTGTCTATTATTGCTACGCCGCCTGTGGACCGCCTGGCAACGCGGACATTTGTCTTGCCTTACGATCCGATGGTGGTCCGCGAAGCTATCTTGCGGGAACATTATCGCGGCGGCCAGACATTTTATGTGTGTCCGCGTATCAAGGATATGAAAGAACTGGAAAAGCATTTGCGGACACTTGTGCCGGAGATCAGCATCATTACCGCGCACGGGCAAATGGCACCGACCGATCTTGAAGACCGCATGACGGCTTTTTGTGACGGGCAATATGATGTGTTGCTGACAACGAATATTATTGAAAGCGGCATTGATATTCCGACCGCCAATACAATGATTGTACATCGGGCGGATATGTTCGGTCTGGCACAGCTTTACCAAATTCGCGGGCGGATCGGACGGTCGAAAGTGCGGGCATATGCCTATATGACCTATGAGCCGACAAAGATGCTGTCCGATCAGGCGCATAAACGGCTCGAGGTGCTGGAAACACTGGATACGCTGGGCTCCGGTTTTCAGCTGGCAAGTCATGATATGGATATTCGCGGTGCGGGGAATTTGCTGGGCGAGGAACAATCCGGTCACATCAAAGAAGTCGGTGTCGAGCTTTACCAGCAAATGCTGGAGGAAGCTGTGGCCGCCGCACGTCAGGGATTGGACTGGGAAAAGGGCGAAACAGCAGCCGAAGAACATTGGTCTCCGCAAATCAATCTTGGCACATCGGTGCTGATCCCCGAACATTATGTCGAGGATTTGAATGTGCGGATGAGCTTGTATCGCCGTTTGTCCGATTTGGAAACGAAAGAGGATATCGAATCCTTTGCCGCTGAAATGATTGACCGTTTCGGACCGATCCCCGATGAAGTGGAAAATCTGATGCAGATTGTCGATATTAAACAGCTTTGCCGCAAAGCGGGCGTATCGCATGTCGAGGCCGGACCGAAAGGCGCCGTGATCGGGTTCTATAAAAATAATCCGCCCAATGTAAACGGCTTGATGGCCTGGATGCAAAGCAAGCTCGGCTCTGTGAAGTTGCGGCCGGATCACAAACTCGTCGCTGTGCGTGAATGGGATACAACGGGCAAGCGGGTCAAAGGGGTGCGCTCCATTTTGAATGATCTGACGGCGTTGTAAAATTTTCGGGAAGAATGTTTTTCTTAACAAAGCTATGCTATAATGGCGGGTAGAGAGAGATAATAACAAGGAAGATACCCGATGAGCCGAGAATATGTAGAGCGCCGCATTGCAGAAGCATTGGAACAATCTGAAGGAAACGTCACCAAAGCCCGTCAGAAATTGATTGCATGGGCGATGGATGATTTTCGTTTGTTGCAAGGGCTGACGCGGCCGCACATGACCGGCATTGTGGCGCACGCGATCGGCCGTGTGGTGCATAAGAAAAGCCTGCCCGAAGAAGATGTGCCGGAGGCGACAAAGCCGCTGGATATGAACGAATCAATGTTTGGTAAAGAGATTTTGGGCTTGTTGCGTGGCGGCAGTTCGAAATTTGGCGGCGAGATTTACGATTCCGTCCCGACCGGACATAGCAAAGCGTCGAAAAGCCATGTTGATGCCATTATGCGCATGGCGAAAAAAGACGCTGAATAATATCATCTCAATTTTATAACATCGTATCGCATGGTTTCTGCCCCATGACATTTTCAGCTGACAAATGGTTTGATGCGCAAGCCGCGCAGCGTAATGCGTTTTTGGAACGTCACGGCTGTGCTGCTGATGGTGCTGTGTTAATGGGGCGCGATTGTGCAACGCGCCGTTATTGGCGCGTGGCGCAGGATGGCAAGAACAAGGGTGGAGACACGAACGGGCGGCTGGGCAGTGCCGTATTGATGGAATCGTTACCTGATCATCACGATCATGCGCTGGCTGGTCATAAATTATCGGACTTCATCCGCATCGCGGCCTATTTGAAGGCGAATGACATCGCTGTGCCGGATATTTATGCGGCCGATGAAGCGCAGGGCTTTGTGTTGATAGAAGATTTCGGCGATTGCGCGGTGCGTCGCAGATATGAAACGTTGCAAGACACGTCATTGTACGAACAGGCCGTTGAAACGGCGGCACAATTGAACACATTATCGCCATCCGCCGATCTGTTATTGCCTGACTATTATGACAGTCACGTGCATCGCGGCCGCATTCGTGTTGTGGATTGGTACATGCCTGCCGTGCAGCGCCGCGCAGTGACACAGAATGATCGCGATTCTTATTTACAGGTCTGGGATGAAATCGAGGCGGGATTGCCGTCTTGTCCGACCGGATTTTTACATGTCGATTTCCATACGGATAATTTGATGTGGCGCGGTGATGGCGTGCCGTTTGGTGTGCTTGATTTTCAGGGCGCGATGCATGGTCCGGTCATGTATGATGTTGTGAATTTACTGGAGGATGCGCGGTATTATATGCCGCGCGCCATGCGTGATGCGCTGCGTGCGCAGTATATTGCAAAGATGGAAGGGCTTGCCGATCCTGATATATTGCAGGACTGGTATCGTGTTCTGGGAACACAATTTCATTGCCGTGTACTGGGGCAGTTTATCAGAATTGCTGTGATGACAGGACGGCGGGATTATCTGCGGCATCTTCCTGTTTTACAGCGTTATATGGACGAAGCGCTGGAAGACCCGCTTCTTGCACCATTGCGGGCATGGTTTACCGACCAGCATATTGATTTTAAATCCGGTGCGGATGTCGATCCCGAAGATGTTCGCAATTATATTGGCGCGCAAGCCTTTTAAACTATTCCCATCGCGTTTGTTTTGTGGTTTTCTAGGGGCATCGCAACAGTATAGGAGTTTTTTACCATGTCTATTCTTGCTGACCGCTTGGGTCGTATTAAGCCGTCACCAACCTTGTCCTTGATTGCAAAGGCCAAAGAATTAAAAGCTGCGGGCGAAGATGTTATCGGTCTTGCCGGGGGTGAGCCTGATTTTGATACGCCGGATTATATCAAGCAGGGCGCACGCGATGCGATGGATGCGGGACAAACGAAATATACAGCGGTCGGCGGTACGCCGGAGTTGAAAAAGGCCATTATCGAGAAATTCAAGAAAGACAATGATCTGGAGTATGCCGATAATGAAGTTATCGTCGGTACAGGCGGTAAGCAGGTTTTGTATAATGCATTGATGGCAACGGTTAATCTGGGCGAAGAAGTGATTATCGCATCACCATACTGGGTATCATATCCTGATATGGCGCTGCTGGCCGAAGGCGAGCCTGTGTTTGTGAGCTGTAGTGAAGAAAATAGCTTTAAGCTTAGCCCCGAAGATCTGGAAAATGCCATTACGCCGAAAACGAAATGGCTGATCCTGAATTCACCATCAAACCCGACCGGATCGGCCTATACGCGTGACGAACTTGCCGCGCTGGGTGCTGTCTTGAAAAAACATCCGCATGTCTGGATTTTGTCTGACGATATGTATGAGAAGATTGTTTATGATGATTTCCCGTATTACACCATTGCGCAGGTTGTGCCGGAATTGAAAGACCGTACATTGACGGTGAACGGCGTATCAAAAGCCTATTCCATGACAGGATGGCGGATCGGTTTTGCAGGCGGTCCTGCCGAATTGATTGGTGCGATGACAAAAATTCAGAGCCAGAGTACATCGAACCCGAGTTCGATTTCACAAGCGGCGGCCACAGCGGCCCTGACAGGCGATCAATCATTCTTGAAAGACTGGTGCGAGAGCTTCAAAGAACGTCGTGATGTTGTTGTATCCATGTTGAATGATGCGGATGGCATTTCCTGTCTGACACCGGAAGGGGCGTTTTACGTGTATCCGTCCTGTGCCGGCTGTATCGGCAAGGAAACACCGGACGGCAAGGTGATTCAGTCCGATAGTGATTTCACGCAATATCTTCTCGAAAGCGAAAAGGTCGTTTGTGTTCCGGGATCGGCGTTCGGTCTTGCGCCATATTTCCGTATTTCATATGCGGCATCGATGGAATCGCTTCAGGAAGCCTGTGCACGCATACAGCGCGCCTGTGCGAGCCTGTCGAAAAGAGCTGCGGCCTAATATAATAGGCATATATATTACATATAGATACGAATTGCGCCGTCTTGCCCTGTAGGCAGGCGGCGTTTTCTTTTCGTCATGGAGTTATTATTGATTGGCGTTGTGGTTTTTGACGAGGATGTCGCACATCATGTCAAACTGCGCCTTGTTGTCATAGACAATGGCATCTGCAAATTGCTGTAATTTTTTCAGATTTTCGGGGCTCGCATCATCAATTTGCTGGCTGGGCAGTGTTTCC
Organism: Alphaproteobacteria bacterium; assembly: GCA_030750865.1. Classification (GTDB taxonomy): domain Bacteria; phylum Pseudomonadota; class Alphaproteobacteria; order Micavibrionales; family Micavibrionaceae; genus JASMHE01. The sequence goes on along the minus strand of JASMHE010000005.1, from coordinate 18,818 downwards.
TGCTGAGCTTCTGTGAAGGCCCGCATTGATTTGTTGAACAGGAAGAGGTTGTCTCCGATTTCTTCTTCGAAACTGTCCATTAAGGCGGATTCCGAAGCGTGGAAGAAGATGTTGATCAGCGGGAAGTCATTGACAGGATCGACAATCCCGAGCGAGCCGTAGCGGTTCCAATCTTCGCCTTTGATGGAGTAATTTGTGTATCCCGTGCCGAGGACAATCATAATCAGGTCGGCATCTTTCGGGATATGACGGCGTATTGCGCCGAGGTAACTGATACAGGCATTGTCGAATATCTGTCCGTCAATCATGGCATAATTTTGCAGGCCCGCGCCGTTCTCGCGCGGCATGGTCATGTGATAGCACGGGAAGAAGGTCGGTGCGGCGCAGCTTGACATGACGGCATCATATAACAGCACATCCGGTATGGGCTTCTTCGTCGGCAGTAATCCGTGTTCTGTGATGATATTTTTGAACCAGATGGCGTGACCGCCCTGATCCATAAAATTGTTTTTGGTTGGGGCAGGGCTTTGATCGCCTTCGTCATTTTCACGCGCGATCGCCAGCTGGTCACGATCAATATTATAAGACGGAATGACAATGGAACTGAGCGTATCCTGCAATGACGTATTGCCGAGCAGTTTCTTGAGTGCGAATTTCAGGTTTTTCGGGTCGTAATGACCGTGACGCATGATGGCATTTAACTGCCCGAGGCGAAGCGTGCGGTTGTTAAAGTCATGAATGATGCCACGGAACGAACGAAATCGATCCGGCGGGAAGATTTTCAGGCCGTTACTTTCATAGAAACGGACCAGATTGCGCGCCCGGAACATCGGGCGGTTTCTATGATGGCGGCTGGGGCGAACAAGTGCGGCGTTCAGAATGGACGCTGTTGACGGCCCTGCGAAGATATCAACCATGTCGGCCATACGCAGACCTGTCTGGGTTTCAATATGCGTCATGATATGCGCGGGAATAAGTCCCCGCATACCGCCACCCTGATTATAGAGTGCGATGTAGGTCTTTTTATCCTTACGCCCTGATTTTGGTTTAAATGGAAAAATCATACATATCGTTTCGAAGTCATAACGCTAATTTTCATTTTATATTTTTTGATCGCGCCTGTGAAGCGGCTAGATATAAAAATGTATATTGCGCAAAAAAAACACCGGGTCTTTCGACCCGGCGAGTTGAACAGGGAGGTTTTACGTCTGGGAGACGTAGGATCTTGGGAAGATCCTAATAACAACGCGTCGCGCTGTTGATTGGGGTTATAGTATGATTTGCTTGTGCAATGCCACAAAAAATATTACATATCAGGCATGCGTTTTTCGCATAGCAGCGCAAATAGCTGTAAAACCTTGTGTTTAAACAACTTTTATTTTTGATTAAACAAAGTTCGGGGAGAAATTTTTTCTTAAAAAGCGGTTTTTCCGACCAAATCCTGCAGAAAATCACGGAAGATTCGAATCCTTTGCGAATTGCGTCGCTCTTCCGGATAGACAAAATACATGTCGATTGACGGCGGGGTGATGTCCGGCAATATAATCTCCATGTCATCACGGCCATCCATCAGATAATCGGGCAACATGCCGAGGCCGGAACCGCTGAGAACGGATTGGTAAATTGCGGCCATCGAATTCATCATCATCATATTATAATTATCAGCAGGTTCTTGCCCTGATAAACGGAACAGCCAGTTCGGATCGGCAAACGGTGTCGGTAAACCTTCCGGATAGGCGATCAGGCGGTGTTCTCTTAATTCTTCGACGGTCTTTGGCTTGCCGTGTTTGTCCAGATACGCTTTTGATCCATAAATATGGAAGTTCATAGCGGCCAGTTTCAACTGGATCAGGTCCGGTTGTTCGGGTTTATAAAGACGGATCGCGGCATCAGCTTCGCGCATGCCCAGATTATAGATACGGTTATCCAGTAGCAAAACAAGCTGTAGGTCGGGATAGGATTCGACCAGCGGCGCCATGTTCGGCGTAATCCATGTCGAAGCCAGGAATGATGTGGTTGTAATGCGCAGCGGGCCTTCGGGGCGCTGTTTTGAATCGGAGATTTGGCTCTCGATTAAGGCCATCTGGCTGAAAATATCGCGGGCCGCTTTTTCAAGGATATCACCTTGCTCTGTTAAAATCAGGCCGCGTGCATGACGGTGGAACAAAATAACGCCGAGGCTTTCTTCCAGCGAACTGATCTGGCGTGACACAGCAGACTGGCTGAGTTTCAGGATGTCGCCGGCATGGGTAAAGCTGCCGGCTTCTGCGACAGCATGAAATATTCTGAGTTTGTCCCAATCCAGATTTATGGCTTTTCTCCTGTTTTAATCGGCACGCCGCGTGTTATTCGGCTGCTTCGCTTTGTTCTTCGTCTGATTCCAGTGCAGCGACATATTTGTCCGCTTCCAGTGCGGCCATACATCCCATGCCGGCGGCCGTGACAGCCTGACGATAGATTTTATCTGTGACATCGCCTGCGGCGAAAACGCCCGGTACGGATGTTTTGGTCGAGTCCGCTTCGGAAAGGATATAGCCCTCATCATCCATATCGAGCTGTTCTTTGAACAACGATGTTGCGGGGTCGTGACCGATGGCGACAAAGAAACCTTCGGCATCGATATCGCTGGTTTCATCCGTTTTGACATTTTTGATGCGCGCGCCTGTAACGCCGCTATCATCGCCGAGTACTTCTTCGACCACGGAATCCCAGACGACTTCGATTTTTTCATTCTTGAACAGGCGGTCCTGCATAATACGTTCGGCGCGTAATTCATCGCGGCGATGCACCAGCGTGACTTTGCGGCAGAAATTGGTCAGGAACAAGGCTTCTTCGACCGCAGAGTTGCCGCCACCGACAACAATGACGTCTTTGTCACGATAGAAAAAGCCATCACATGTGGCGCATGCGGATACGCCTCTGTTTTTGAATTTTTCTTCGGAGTCCAGACCTAGCCAGCGGGCTTTTGCACCTGTGCAGATAATTACGGAATCGGCCGTATAGACATCACCGGAATCTGCTACAGCTTTCAGTGGGCGCTGGCTGAAATCAACTTCTTTGATCATGTCGTACACCATTTCGGTGCCGACATTTTCGGCTTGTGCCTTCATTTGGTCCATCAGCCAGGGGCCTTGAATGATCTCCGCAAACCCCGGATAGTTTTCAACTTCGGTTGTAATCGTCAGCTGTCCGCCCGGCTGCAGGCCCAGAACCTGAATCGGATTCAGGTTGGCGCGCGCGGCGTAAATCGCAGCTGTGTATCCGGCAGGACCGGACCCGATAATCAAAACTTTTGTGTGCTTTGTCTCACTCATAATAAACTCTTTTCTTTTGCTAATGATCTAGTCTTAATCAGTGAAAAGGGAAGCGTAAAGAGCTTTTTTCCACTTATCATCAACCGCTCATCAAGCATCGGTGTCTATGTGGCTGAAATGGATACTGTTTACGGCGTTGACGGTGTGTGTGCATTCATCAGCGGCCGGACATATGTTTTGACGGCAAAATCCAGCAGGTTGTATTTTAATTCCTGATCAATTTGCACGGCTTTTGATGCGCGCGACTGGAACGTCTGTGTTAACGGCAATTTTGAATTTAGCAAATCATGCGCCGAAACGGCAATTTCAATTTCCTTGATCCAGTTTTCGAAATCGTCCGAAAAAAGATAGCTATATTGCGCTTTCGGATGACCGTTTAAGGTTTGCTGATTTTGATTGTTCATCAGCGCCGGAATTTCAATCATGCGGAATGTGCTGATCGGCAGGGAATTATCAATGAATGCGATAGAGGCATTGCCCGGTGATTCTGCGGCAAAACGCAAGGCGGCAATATACCACGGCATCATCGCCAGTGCGTAATCAAGCGGGCTGACTTCGGGGTTGAATAATTCCAGTCGTTCCAGAAACCAGCCGCCCGGTGTTGTGTGAATGACATCGGCCTGCGGATTTTCATAGATATATTGTTCGGCCTTTTGTCTGTTTTCGTCAGTCGAGGAAAAGAAAACAGGACAGTCGGCGGTGACATCGGCGGTCGCCGCAATCTCGCATGCAGCTTCAAAAATGTCTCTGACGCTTTTCTTGCGTCCTTTTTGGTAACGGGCATCAAGAATGTCTTGGAACAGATGTCTTGCGGGGTCGGCCGAAATACGCTGCATCAGCTGGGCTGCTTTATCGATATGGGGCGAGTTATATTGACGCCCTGATTTTGTATGGAGAGCGAAATGCGTTTTTTTCTTATCGTTTTTCGACTTTGGCATAATATTAAAGCATTATTACAATCGCGTTATATTGTCCAGCAGTTTGTCTTCTATTTTGCGGTGCTATTACGGGCCTTCATTGTCTTTAGAATAACGGCAGCGACTTTTTTTGCATCATCAAGCGGTGTGTAATCGTAGTGAAAGACCTGACCTTCGAATATTTTCAGGCGTCCTGTTTCAATCATGTGATTGTGGAATTTCGAGATACGCGGCGCGCCGCCATAGAGTGGAATCATAAAGACAGGCGTGCCTGTGCTGGCCGCTTCGGAAATCATGGAGACGCTGTCGGCTGTGACCAGAATATAATCGGCCCATGCCAGCATGGCCAGATAGGGGTTATCACCCGTGCCATCCCAAAAGACAATATTAGGATGCGACAGGCGTTCTTGCAGGATTTTTTCGTTGTCTTCGCCTGTGCGGCGGGATGCCGTTATCATGATGCCGTTCCCGTCGTCGGCAAGACGAATCAAATCATCACATAATGTGTGCGTGACGTTTTCATCCATTGTATAGGCTTTGCTGTTGCCGCCGATCATCACGGCAATGCGCGGCGTCGGCAATAAAGCAAAGCGTGATTCAAATTGTTCTTTCGCATCGTCCAGCATTTTTGTGTCGATTTTGTTCGGTGCGGCATCTGTGACCAGAACGTTTGGTCCGCGTGTCGGATCATGTTCGGGGACGGTGACCATATCGAAATGCGCAGGCGATATACGCGGGTCCTGAATCTGTACGACGAAGGTTTTGCCTTTGCTGTGTTTGCGGATATAGCGTGCGGCGGCAATGCTTTTCCGGCCGGAGCATAGCGCAATATCAGGCCACTGTTCTGTTTGATAGGGCACGATCGAATCGCCGGTGAAGCTCCAGCTTTGTTCACATTTCAGATGCGGAGACAGGGTCTTCCACGGCTGTTTTAAGCCGATGCGTTTGATGTCGTAGGGAACACCCATAGCCTTTGCGATGCCGATGCACTGGTTTTCCGTGCCGATAATACCTTCTGTTACAATCCAACAATTCATTGCTCTGTCTGTGTTTTCGCCTGTCTTGTCGTCTGTCTTGGAAATTTGCATTTCTTTACCATAAAATTTTTTGGGCTTTTGCGGGCAAACGTAAAGTGAAAAAGATTTAAATAAAAAGCTTGCACTCTTACGCTGGCAACTTTATACCATCGCCTTAGGTATTTTTTTAACAATATTACCACAATGCTGGAATAGCAAGCCGGAAGGATGAGCGGAACAAAAAATGACGCAAGTAAAGCTTGATAAGATCGATCTGAAAATCTTGAAAAACTTACAGGATGACGGTCGCATTACAAATGTTGAACTCGCTAAACTTGCAGGAATATCGGCGCCGCCATGTTTGCGCCGTGTCCGCGCGCTGGAAGAAAACGGCTGTATTCACGGCTATCATGCCAAAATCGATCATGGCGTTCTTGGTTTCGGTGTTACAATTTTTGCGCAGGTCAAATTGATGAGTCAGGCCGAAGCCGACCTCAATCAGTTTGAAACGCGCGTCAAAGAATGGCCGCTTGTGCGTGAGGCGTACATGTTGGCGGGGGAAACGGACTTTATTCTGAAAATCGTCGCCCATGACTGGGACCAATATCAGCAATTCCTGACCAACGAATTGACATCTGCACCGAACGTGACGTCGGTAAAATCATCGCTCGCGATCCGCGCATCCAAAGACGAGCCGGGCGTACCGATTGATATTTAACCATCCGCAAAACGTAAAGCAAAGATGACCAAAAGCGCCGCTATCAAAGCGACGCTTTTTTGTTTTGTGCTGTGCGTGTGACAGGCGATGCGCGCTATGCGCTATATTCTACGTCCAGAATTTCATAGGTTTTCAGGCCTTGTGGTGTGCGCACTTCTACGCTGTCACCGACGGATTTCCCGATGAAGGCCCGTGCGATCGGTGCATTCAGCGAAATCATGCCGTTATCGGCATTGGCTTCGTAGTGCCCGACGATGGTGTAAGACTTTTCTTCGTCCGTATCTTCATCGACAATCACAATCTTTGCGCCGAATTTGACGATGTCGCCACTGAATTGTGTCGGGTCGATGATTTGTGCGTTTGAAATGACGCCTTCAAGTTCCTGAATGCGGCCTTCAATGAAGCTTTGTTGTTCACGGGCGGCATGATATTCGGCGTTTTCTTTCAAATCACCATGTTCGCGTGCAACCGCAATCGCCTCGATCACTTCGGGGCGCTGTACGCTTTTCAAATCCTGTAATTCGTCTTGCAAGGCATCATAACCCTGCTTTGTCATTGGTACTTTATCCATGACTCTTCCTGTTGTTTATTGTGTTGGAACGATGAATTCTCGGCGATTATACAAAATCATGCGTAAAATTCAAAAGAAATCATAGAAGCGGTCTGCGAAAATCCTGCGCATGTCTTTTGCAAATGATTTCCGGAGGCCGCTTCTGATTGTTTTAGACGGCTTCGCGTTCGCTATTCTCCCTATCCGCAAAATATTCCTGAATAGAGGCGACCTCGAATTCGCGTGCCCGCATAGAGCGTATCGCTTTGATCCCCGCCCGTGACGCTGATAGCAACGTGTAGTAAGGGATTTTATAAGTCAGGGCCATGCGGCGGATGGATGTCGCATCGGCATAAGATTGCGCGCCGCGTGTGGTATTGATGATGAAGTCAATTTCACCGTTGATGACGGCATCCACAATATTCGGCTGTCCTTCCATGACCTTATTGATGCGTTCAACAGGCAGTCCGGCTGCTCTCAGGTGGAAACATGTACCGCCTGTGGCAACAATCTTGAAGCCCATATCAACCAGATCCTTTGCAATGCTGACGACATCGTCTTTGTCATCATCGCGTACGGACAGGAACACCGTTCCTTCGGTTGGCAGAATTGTGCCGGCACCAAGCTGTGATTTCGCAAACGCTTGTGCGATATCTTTGTCGATCCCCATGACTTCGCCGGTTGATTTCATTTCCGCACTCAGGATCGGATCGACCCCGGGGAAGCGGTTGAACGGGAAGACGGGGGCCTTGATGGCGGTATGTTCGTCGGACATGCCTTGCAAGAGGCCTTGTGCGCGGAATGAGGCCAGTTTTTCACCGCACATAATGCGGGCGGCAATTTTCGCTACCGGTACGCCTGTTGCTTTGGCAACGAACGGTACGGTACGGGATGCGCGCGGATTTACCTCAATGATATAAATATCATACTCGGAAGAGTTCGGATTTAACTTTAACCCGAATTGTACATTCATAAGTCCTTTGACCTTCAAAGCTTTTGCGAGCTTGATGGTCTGTTTTTCAATCTCCCGCACGGTTTTATAGGGCAGGGAGTGCGGCGGCAACACGCAGGCCGAATCGCCGGAATGCACACCGGCTTCTTCGATATGTTCCATGATGCCGCAGACATACACATCTTTCCCGTCACACAGTGCATCGGCATCAACCTCTATCGCGCCGCGCAAATAGCGGTCCAGCAAGACAGGGGATGTGCCGGACACTTTGACGGCTGTGTTGATGTATGTTTCGAGCGCGTCCATCGTATGTACAATTTCCATTGCCTGACCGCCCAAAACATAAGACGGGCGGATCACGAGCGGGAAGCCGATTTCTTCTGCGATTTTAATGGCTTCTTCTTTGTTTTTAGCGATTCCGTTTTCCGGTTGGCGCAGTTTTAGTTTATGCAAAAGCTGCTGGAAACGGTCGCGGTCTTCGGCCAGATCGATCGCGTCAGGCGATGTGCCCAAGATCGGAATGCCTTCATCTTCAAGATCGCTGGCCAGCTTCAACGGTGTTTGTCCGCCAAGCTGAACGATCACGCCGTGGATTTTTCCATCCTGCGATTCTGCGCGGATCAGTTCAATCACATCTTCGGCGGTTAGTGGTTCGAAATAAAGGCGGTCGGATGTGTCATAGTCTGTTGAGACGGTTTCGGGGTTACAATTCACCATGATGGTTTCGTAACCGGCTTCTTTTGCGGCATAGGCCGCGTGAACACAGCAATAATCAAACTCGATTCCCTGACCGATACGGTTCGGGCCGCTGCCGAGGATGATGACTTTCTGTTTGTCGCACGGTTCGATCTCGCTATGGCCGTTATCAAAGCTTTCGTAACAGCTATACATATATGGTGTGGACGACGAAATTTCGGCCGCGCAAGTATCGACGCGCTTATATGTCGGATGAACGTCATGGTCATGACGTGCTTTGCGGATGCTGTTTTCGTCCTGATTGACGATTTGCGCCAGTCGTGCATCGGAAAAGCCGCGCTTTTTCACAGCGCGCCAGCCATCGGCATCATGTGGCAGGCCGTGTTCTTTGATGTCTTTTTCGGTGTCAATAATATTGCGGATACGTTCCAGAAACCACGGGTCAAATTTTGTGATCGCCTGAATTTCATCATTGGTGAAGCCATGACGCATGGCCTGAGCAATGTAAAGCAAGCGTTGCGGCGTGGCTTTGGCCAGTGCGGCACGGACAATATCATCATCTGCCGGATGTTCGGCATTGGTGCCGGGGAACGGAACAGGATCAAGGCCGCATAGCCCTTGTTCCATTGATCGCAAGGCTTTTTGCAATGATTCTTCGAAGCTGCGGCCGATCGCCATGACTTCGCCGACGGATTTCATGGATGTTGAGAGCTTGTTATCCGTGCCACGGAATTTTTCAAACGCAAAGCGCGGAATTTTCGTGACGATATAATCCAGCGTTGGTTCGAACGAGGCTGGCATTTTTCCGCCGGTGATATCGTTATCAAGTTCATCCAGCGTGTAGCCGACCGCAAGTTTTGCGGCAACTTTGGCGATGGGGAAGCCGGTGGCTTTTGATGCCAGTGCTGATGAACGCGATACACGCGGGTTCATTTCGATGACAATCAAACGGCCCGTTTCGGGGTGGACGGCAAACTGTACGTTTGATCCGCCCGTTTCAACGCCGATGCCGCGCAAGACATTCAATGAAGCTGTGCGCATGATCTGATATTCTTTGTCTGTCAGGGTCAGGGCAGGGGCGATTGTCATAGAATCGCCTGTGTGAACGCCCATCGGGTCCATATTCTCGATCGCGCAGATGATAATGCAGTTGTCATTTTTGTCGCGGACAACTTCCATCTCGAATTCTTTCCAGCCCAGCATGGATTCTTCGACCAGTACTTCGGTGGTCGGGGAGGCATCCAGCCCTTCTTTGACGATGTTCTCGTAATCATCGCGGTTATACGCAATGCCGCCGCCGGAACCGCCCAGCGTAAATGACGGACGGATAATGGCCGGCAGACCAATAGTGGCAAGGGCTGCGCGGGCTTCTTCCATTGTGTGTACAACTTCGCTGCGCGCGCTTTCCAGACCGATTTCATCCATACATTTTTTGAAACGGTCGCGGTCTTCGGCTTTTTCGATGGCATCGCGGCTGGCACCGATTAATTCAATGCCGAGCTTATCAAGTGTGCCGTCATCGGATAATGTCATGGCTGTGTTCAGTGCTGTCTGCCCGCCCATTGTCGGGAGAAGCGCATCCGGTTTCTCTTTTTCGAGGATTTTTGCAACGATTTCCGGTGTGATCGGTTCGATATAGGTTGCATCAGCCATGTCCGGATCGGTCATGATGGTTGCCGGGTTCGAGTTGATCAGGATAATGCGGTATCCTTCTTCGCGCAGGGCCTTACAGGCTTGCGCACCTGAATAATCGAATTCGCAGGCTTGACCTATCACAATAGGTCCGGCGCCAATGATGGCGATGGATTTTATATCTGTTCTTTTGGGCATGGTTCTCGGTACCTTTGTATACGCTTACCCTCGCTGTGAGGGAGTATCAAAGAAGTTTGATACCGAAGATTAGGTAGTAAACCATTTCATAGAGAGGATCAAACATTAATCGCAAAAAAAGGGGTTTAAAAACGGGAAAAACCTCCTTATTTCGATGCGGGCGGTATATATTATGTGTGAAACGCTATGCATAGACATGTTTAAAGCGAAAGGATGGTGATGACGTGCAGCGTATTGTGATTGAAAAATTCTCTGACATTTCCGAAGATGACGCTTTGGCAAAGGCGATGGCAAAGGCGTATGAGTATTTCACAGATTTTTACGAAGTCGATATACAGGTTCTGGATGTGGCGACCCTGAAGGGCGGGCGGTACCATGCCATTGTCGAAGTGCGCATTAAACATATGGAGATGTCCGAAGATCATAAGGTCGAGGCGCTGGATGTCGAATTAAAGCATAATCATAACCGCCGCTATTACGAGAATAAGCGGTTGGAGGAAAATCAATTCCGGCGGATGATTTATGATCATTTTGCGGCAATGGGGATGCAGTATTTCCCTGAAATACCCGCTTATCTGAAGTGTACGCTGACAAAAGTAGAGCTTTTAAATCATATGATGGAAGAAGATTTTATGTTTGCATCGCACCCGCACCATGACACGGTTCATAAATATTTGCCGCGCGGTTATAACCCTTACTATGCACCATGCCCGGAAGGGAATAAAGAGGACGATCTTTAACCGTATCTTAACGGATTTGCCTGTATGCTGTTTGCATGACAGAAGGGGAATTTTTCACATACATATATCCGGTTGTGCCGCTTGTCGGGCTGATTGGTTTTTTGCCGCAGATGATCACGCTTTTGAAGTTGAGTGATGTGCCGAAATCAATTTCGCTGATGACATGGTATATCTGGACAGCAACATGGGCGATCAGCTTCGGTTATGCTGTCTTTGCTTTGCAAGACGGGCTGTTTGCTTTGACATCCGGCATGAATCTGGTGTGTCATGTTTTGATTATCAGTGTGACCCTCTATAAGCGCAATCGATATTTGGCCAGAGAAGAGGCCGCCGTTCTGTATGCCGCTGAATAAACGGCATTGTCATGACATGACGCAAATACTCAGCCGTTATGTGATGGCTAGGCGGCTTTGATCAGGTCGATAAATTTTTCAAACAAATAATGGCTATCATGCGGCCCCGGCGATGCTTCGGGGTGGTATTGCACAGAGAATACCGGCTTGCCTTTCAGGCGGATGCCTTCGTTCGAATTATCAAACAGGCTGACATGCGTCTGTTCGACATCATCGGGCAGGCTGTCTGACAGCACTTGGAAGCCGTGATTCTGGCTTGTGATTTCAACACGGCCGGTCTGTACGTCTTTGACAGGGTGGTTTGCACCACGATGTCCCAGATGCATTTTGCCCGTTTTTGCACCAAGCGCCAGTGACAGAAGCTGGTGTCCGAGGCAAATGCCGAAAATCGGTTTGCCGCTTTCGACCAGTTTACGGATCGTCGGGATTGCATATTCGCCCGTGGCAGCGGGGTCGCCCGGTCCGTTTGACAGGAAAATACCGTCAGGGTTCAGTGCCAAAATCTCTTCGGCGCTGGTTTTTGCAGGGACAACAGTCACCTTACAATTTTGCTGGGCCAAACAGCGCAGAATATTGAGTTTCGAGCCAAAGTCGATCGCAACGATGTGATGTGTGGCTTCGTCATTGTCGTTATAGCCTTCGGCTAATGTCCATCCGGCTTGTGACCATTCATAGGGGGCATCGCAGCTGACTTCGGTCGCAAGGTCCATACCTTCCAGTCCCGGCCATTCTTTGGCTTGTTTGTGCAGCGCCTCAAGATCGAATTTGCCGTCGGCATTGTAACAAATGACGCCGTTCGGGGCGCCGTTATCGCGAATGGCCTGTGTCATGGCGCGTGTATCAACGCCGGCGATGGCTGGCAAGTCATGTTCTTTGAGCCAGGCATCGAAATGCGCGTTCGCGCGCCAGTTTGATGGCGTGGTAATATCTTCGCGGATGATCGCGCCGCGTGAATGCGGTGTCCGTGTTTCGATATCTTCGTCATTGGTGCCGACATTGCCGATATGCGGGAATGTAAATGTAATGATTTGTCCGGCATAGCTGGGGTCTGTCAGGATTTCCTGATAGCCGGTCATTGATGTGTTGAAGCAGATTTCACCGACGCGTGTCGTTTCTGCGCCAAGACCACGGCCCCAGAAGATATCGCCTGTGGCTGTTACAATAACAGCTGTTGCATTTGAAGGCTGTTTTACATTATGAATAGATGTCATTTTTCATTTTCTAGCTAAAAGGTTACGCTAGAACAATACAGATAATGAGTTTGACCCGAAAAGAAAAGCAAAAAAATACAAGGAATGTAAAAAAGTGGATAAGAGGACAGAATTAAAAGAGGCGTTGAAAACAGCGCTGAAGGAAAAGAACCAGATTGCAATGTCAACGATACGTTTGATTACGGCGGCGATCAAGGATCGTGACATTGAAGCGCGTTCCAAAGGTAATAATGACGGCATATCGGACCAGGAAATTCTGTCTTTGTTGCAGTCGATGATCAAACAGCGTCAGGAATCTTCGAAAACCTATGCGGATGCAGGTCGTCCGGAATTGGCAGAGCGCGAAGATAAAGAAATCGAAGTGATCAAATCTTTCCTGCCAAAACAGCTTGATGAAAGCGAAGTGGTCGGCGCGATTGATTCGCTGGTGACCGAAGTCGGTGCAAATGATATCCGCGATATGGGTAAAGTCATGGCGGAGCTGAAAGCGCGCTATGCCGGACAGATTGATATGGGGAAAGCCAGCAATCTGGTGAAACAGAGACTCGCGTCTTAAGATCCTTTTTGCTAGGGTCTTGAGATCATGTCCATACCACCACGTTTTTTGAATGAACTGCGCGATCGTTTGACGCTTTCCGATGTTATCGGTAAGCGTGTACGCTTGACGCGGGCAGGGCGTGAGTTCAAGGGGTGTTGCCCGTTTCACAATGAAAAGACACCGTCTTTTACCGTCAATGATGACAAACAGTTTTATCATTGTTTCGGGTGTGGCGCGCATGGCGATGTGATCAACTTTGTGATCCAGCACGATAATTTATCATTCATTGATGCGATTGAAAGCCTTGCGGCGGAAGCCGGTATGCAAGTGCCGCAGCAATCGCCGCAAGAGGTGCAGAAGGCGCGGCAGGAAAAAAGCCTGTATAGCCTGATGGAAGATGCGACGAAGTATTTTGAAGACTATCTGCAATCATCCGAGGCCGATGTTGCGCGCCGTTATTTGAAAGAACGCGGCATGTCCGAAGATCTGATGCGTTCTTTCCGGATCGGCTTTTCGCCTGCCGACCGTCACAAAATTATCGGGGTGTTAAAAGAAAAAGGATATACCGAACAGCAAATGCTGGATGCAGGGCTCTTGCGGAAATCACAGCGCGACGGCTCGTTCTACGCGTTTTTCCGGGATCGTATCATGTTTCCCGTGATGGATATGCGCGGCCGTATTGTTGCTTTTGGCGGACGCATATTGCCCGATCATTTGCGCCCGCCGGAGCGGGGGGATTACACGCCCGCAAAATACATGAATTCCAGCGACAGCAGTATCTTTCACAAAGGACGGATGCTCTATGGTGAATCACAAGCCCGTCAGGCCGCTGTTGACGGACATAGCCTGATTGTCGTGGAGGGTTATGTCGATGTGATGGCCTGTGTCGAAGGCGGTTTTCGCGGGGCGGTTGCGCCAATGGGCACGGCATTGACGGATGAACAAATTCTGAAATTGTGGAAAATGATACCGGCGGACAGCAAAGTGCCTGTGCTGTGTTTTGATGGCGATAATGCAGGCCGCCGTGCGGCGTTTCGGGCGTGTGAAAATATCTTGCCACTGTTGCAACCCGATCATAGTGCGAAGATCGCTTTTCTGCCGGACGGGCAAGACCCTGACAGTTTGATAAAAGGGAGCGGCGCGCAGGCTTTTCGCAAGGTGATGGAAGGGGCATTGCCGCTTGTGGACTTTATCTGGAATTATTATACGCAGGGCCGCAGCTTCAAAACACCGGAAGAACGGGCCGGTCTGACCAAGATTATGGATGATATGACCACGCGGATTTCAAACCGGACGGTCCAGCATTATTACAAGCAAGTGTTTCGGGATAAGCTATACCATCATTTCCGCGGGCAGGGCGGCTTCGGCGGGCAAGGTAAAGGCAAAGGCGGTCGCGGCGGCTTCGGGGGCGGTGCAGGGCGTGATGCCCGTCAGGGGCAAGGCGTGCAGTTGCGCCGTCCGGTAGTGTCCAAAAGCCGTTTGATCGGGCAGGTTTTGTTGGTGGCGGCGATCAATCATCCGGCCTTGTTGGAGCGGGTGGAAGATGATTTGATGACGCTGTCTTTTGAAAATAACCGTTTTGCCGAAATGCGGGATATGGTGATTGCCTGTTTCGCTGAAGAAGAAAGCGAGATGAAATCCGAGGTCCTGCAGGCGAAATTATCCGAGGCCGGATATCAATCAGAGCTTGATTCTCTATGCTCGAATGCTATATACACTCATGCTGCATTCTGTCGTCCCGAATCGGATATTGCAGATGTGTTTGACGGTTGGGATAAAATGATGGCGATTATGCATGATGAGGCTGTCGCGAAAGAGATACAGGATGCTGGAAAAGCCCTTGCGCAGGACTTTAGCGCAGAAATAGAAGAGCGTATGCTGGCGCTAAGGAAGTTGGGGCAAAACAAAGAAGATTGATTGGAATGCGGATTTTCTCTGGAAAAGTGCCAGAAAATCTATAAATTTATATGGTTTGATTCGCATTGTAAGCGTGTGACAAAAATAAATTTTAACATCAGAGTGTCGGACATTGAGTGTGGCTAAGCAAAAAGAGACAAAAAAGACAACAAAATCAAAAAGTTCAGAGAAAAAGTCGGATTCGGACTTGAAGGACGTATTGAAAGCGCTTTTGAAAAAAGGCAAAGGAAGCGGCTTTCTGACGTTGGATGAGGTGAATTCGGAATTGCCTGCCGGTGATTATTCGCCCGAGCAGATCGAAGACGCGATTGCGCACTTGACCGACAAGGGTGTGCAGGTCGTCGAAAATGAAGATGATATTGAGTCCGGTGATGATGCCGGTGTCATCGCGGATAGTGATGACGACGATGATGATGTCGATGGCGGCGATTACGAAGCCGGTGGTAATATTGCGGCGGACGATTCCGGTCGTACGGACGACCCTGTGCGGATGTATCTGCGCGAGATGGGAACGGTGGAACTGCTGTCCCGTGAGGGCGAAATTGCGATCGCCAAACGGATCGAAGCCGGCAAAGAAATGATGATCGGCGGCATTTGTGAAAGTCCGCTTGCGATTGAATCATTGATTGCCTGGTATCAGGCCCTCCAGAACGGCGATATTTTGCTGCGCGAAGTTATCGACCTTGATGCGACCTATAGTGACGGTGACGAGGAAGTCGAAGAGGACGAAGACGTTGCGGAAGAGGGTGATGATTCCGATGAGTCAGCCGATGGCGATAAGGATTCCGACGATTCAGAATCTGATGACGATGATGATGATGCGGAAGAAAGCAACATGTCATTGTCGGCAATGGAAGAAGAGCTTCTGCCGCAAGTATTCGAGAATTTCGGTCACATCCAGAAAACATACAAAAAAATGCAAAAGGTCCAGCAGGAACGGCTGGACGCGCTGGTCAAAGGCAAGGACCCAAGCGATGCCGTAAACAAAAAATATGAAGGCCTGAAAAAAGACATGGTCGATCTGATGAACGAAGTCAGATTGAACAATGCCCGTATCGAACAATTGATCGAGCGTTTGTACAAGATCAACCGCTCGCTGGTCAGTCTGGAAGGGCAGATGTTCCGCAAGGCTGTTGATTGCGGTGTGGATCGTCAGAACTTCATGGATGAATATTTCGGGTCCGAGCTTGATCCGGCGTGGCTGTCCCGTGTTGCCAAAATTAACAAAGCATGGAAGAAGTTCTCGGAAACGCATGAAGGCGAAATTATTGAAACGCGCGACCAAATCGGCATGATTGCCGACGAAGCCGGTTTGCCGCTTGGCGAGTTCCGCCGTATTGTATCGACTGTTCAAAAAGGTGAACGCGAAGCCGCGCGTGCCAAAAAGGAAATGGTCGAAGCGAACCTGCGTCTTGTGATCTCGATTGCCAAGAAATACACGAACCGCGGCTTGCAGTTCCTTGACCTGATTCAGGAAGGCAATATCGGTCTTATGAAGGCCGTTGATAAGTTCGAATATCGTCGCGGTTATAAATTCTCGACCTATGCGACGTGGTGGATTCGTCAGGCGATTACGCGCTCTATCGCGGATCAGGCGCGCACGATCCGTATTCCTGTGCATATGATCGAAACCATCAACAAGCTGGTGCGCACATCACGCCAGATGATGCATGAAATCGGGCGGGAGCCAACACCGGAAGAGCTGGCCGAACGTCTGCATATGCCGTTGGACAAGGTGCGTAAAGTGATGAAAATCGCGAAAGAGCCGGTTTCAATGGAAACACCAATCGGTGACGAAGAAGATTCGAGTCTGGGTGATTTCATCGAAGATAAGAATGCGATTTTGCCGGTCGAAAGTGCGATTCACTCGAACTTGCGTGAAACAACAACACGCGTTCTGGCATCGCTGACACCGCGTGAAGAGCGCGTATTGCGTATGCGTTTCGGGATTGGCATGAACACAGACCACACACTGGAAGAAGTCGGTCAGCAGTTCAACGTGACGCGCGAACGTATTCGTCAGATCGAAGCCAAAGCCCTGCGTAAGCTGAAACACCCAAGCCGTTCACGCAAATTGCGCAGCTTCCTCGACACATAATGCGTGCATGGTACGCGCATACCCTGACGTGAGTTCTCGTTGGCGCTTACGGCCACTCATTGGCGTGTTAGTCTTTGTTGAAATTGAATTAGTGAAAATCGAAAAAACGGTACTTCTCGTGTTCTGCAATGATCTTGCGGCACACGCCTGTGATTTCCGATTGCTTGACATTGCGTAATGTCTGGTGAATTTTCTTGGTACGAATGCCAAGATCAAGGGCTTCGGCGACAAGCAAGTGGAGCAGGGCACCCGCGTTACAGGCGCGGACCGTGTCTCTGGCCAGTTCCTCCGGATTTTTGAAAACGCGCGGCGCTTTTCCATCTTGCCGTTTTGCAGCGCTGATGAATTTTGCACGTAACGTGCCGCCATATTCTGATGGGTATCCTGTATCAACCATGACGATAGCCTTTCATACTTTCCATAACCTGTAAAGAAAAATATGAAAAATGCGAGGGGCTGTTTGGAGGCCGTTTGTCTACTGTTTTGTGATATGCGCTATTGCCTTGTCGATATGTTCAATGATATAGCCATATGGTTACGTGTTCACGCGTAGCGCAGTATAAATGGTCGGGGCCTGTAGCTCAGTTGGTTTAGAGCAGTCCGCTCATAACGGATTGGTCGGGGGTTCAAGTCCCTCCGGGCCCACCATTTTTCTAAAAGTCCTTTTATTCCATGTATTTATGTCTGGCTGATGGCGGTGAGCCATTAAAGTGGGACATTATGCATGAAAAATCCAACCTATTTGAGCCTATCCAGACATCACATTTATTACTTCCGTTACCCTGTGAATGATTCTCAAGGACTGAATACCGTATATATTAAGTTGTCACTTGGTACGCGTAACTCAAAAGAAGCATTGTACTTATCAAAGGTGCTGGAATATCATGGATGTATTATGACGCAAAATATTCAAAATCAACATTTATCTCATGCTGAGATTGTTTCTATGCTTAAGGGCTACTTTGCTGAAGTATTGGGGCGGGCTAAGAAACGTATAGATCAGGATGGGCCATTACCTGCTGAGAATGTTTACCGCATTGAGCGTGAGCTTGATAAGATTCGTGACGCTATAAATACAAATCGTGACGAGATACATGGCAATTTGTTTATGGATGATGACGACATTCCAAAAGAGTTAAGTATCAAAGAGACTTTGGGCAAAATACAAGGGCGGTTTGACTTGATATTGGATGAGGGTGGAAAGGAATACTCTATTCTTCTTGAAGAGTATAAATACGCTTTGCGGAACTACTTTGATGCTTTGTTGAGCTACAATCTTGAGGTACGTAATTATTCGTTTGGAGAATTTCGGCGGGATATACGGGGACACAAGGTTAAGGAGCTTGCTAAGCCTGAGTATAAACTCTCAGTCATTGTAGAAAAGTATCTGGCTGATATGGAGCGAACAGGAACGTGGGGTATACGTGCCACAGAAGAGCGCGTGTCGTGTTTGAATTATTTGATTGAGTTCTTAGGCGAGGGGTATGATTTCCTTCGTATTGATGGCGATGCGGCTCGTAAGGTTAAAGAAGCTCTTATGGGGACACCAACAAACAGATCAAAGTTAAAAGAGACAAAAGACTTACCCTTGCATGAACAAATCAAAGTATGTGCAGAGCTTGAATTAAGTAAGCTGTCTAACGGTAGTATCAATAAATACCTACAAGTCTATAGCTCTTTCTGTACATGGTCTGTTCAGAATAAGTACATTAAGGAGAACCCATTTGCCTCTATGGGGCTTAAAGACAGTAAGAAGAATAAGCGAGAAGCCTTTAGTAAAGATGAAATTGCGTTGATGTTGTCCGAGATTGATAAGAAGGACAAGGGGTGACCTTGCCCCCTAAAATCGGTCCATTTTTTGAGTTAGGAATTGGTTTATAAAAGTCTTTATGAAAGGAGACAGATTATGAGCCGAGGCAAGAGATACAAAACAGAGGAAATCATCAAAATCTTACGCGAGGTAGAGAT
>JASMHE010000004.1 GCA_030750865.1 Alphaproteobacteria bacterium | reverse complement strand
TGGTGATGATACATTTATCGGTGAAGCCGGCAATGATGTGTATGATGGCGGCACGCATACAATTGCCGACATATTGGATTATTCTGCGGCAGGCGGTTTGATCCGGGTCAATCTGGCCAATGATACGGCAACATCAGACGGGTATGGCGGCAGTGACCAGATTCAGAACATTGAAGTGATTATCGGTACGGATCAGAGAGATACGATCCGCGGTGATGCGCAAGATAACATTTTCTATGGCGGTCTGGACAACGATATTCTGAAAGGGGCCGGCGGTGACGACACGCTGTCCGGCGGCGGTGGTAAAGATATCGTTTACGGTGATGCCGGGAATGATACGTTTGATGGTAATGATGACGCCAACGATACGTTCTATGGCGGTGCAGACGTCGATATGATGGATTACTCGGCCGTGGGTGATATTGTGGTCGATCTATCAAGCGGTACCGTGTCCGGTGTGGATGTCGGTGTTGACCAAGTGTCCCAGATCGAGGTTTATAAAGGCGGTGCAGGCCGTGATACGTTCATCGGTGACGGGAATAACAGTACATTCTACGGGAATAGTGGTAACGACACGTTCTTTGGTTCGTTGGGCAATGATACATTCTATGGTGGGGCTGCGCCGCTGAACGATACGATTGATTATTCAGCCGCGACCGGAAATGTGACGTTAAATGTGAATGGTGGTTCTGCATCCAGCAGTGATTACGGATCAGATGCGTTTTCCGGTATTGAATATTTCAAGACAGGGTCCGGTGACGATACCTTTGTCGCAGTGGATGCCGGTGTGGACACATTCGATGCGGGTGGCGGTACGAACTTCCTTGATTATAGCGCGGCGTCTAACGCCATCACGATTGATTTGGCCGGTGGGTCCGCAACAGGTGTGAATATCGGAACGGATCTGTTCTCCGGCTTCCAGAAAGTTGCGCTGGGTAACGGGCAAGATAAGATTACCGGCACAAGCGGCGACGACACATTTGTCGGTAATGGCGGCGCGGATACATTCTTTGGCGGCGCCGGAAATGACACATTCTCCGGTGATGGCGGTGCGGATGTTCTTGACTATTCGGCTTCGACCGTTGATATGGCAATTGATCTGACCGGCGTGTCCGGCAGCGGTTCTGTAACGGGGACAGGTTTTGGAACAGATATCGTATCGAATATTCAGGTTGTGCTGACAGGCACAGGCGATGATGTGTATGAAGGTAGCGCGCAGGCCAATGAAACGTTTGTCGCTGCCGGTGGTGACGATACAATGATCGCATCCGGTGGAAGCGATACATTTAATGCCGGTGCAGGCGATACGGATTTCTTTGATTATAGCGCTGCAACGAATAGTGTTGTTGTCGATCTGGAAAACCAGAATGTCACCAGTGTTGAATATGGCACAGATATGCTGATCGACGTTGAAAAGATCGAAACAGGCTCTGGTGACGATACGTTCTTTGGCGCGACCGGCACGCAGATTCTTGATGCGGGCGGCGGATCGGATTTACTTGATTATAGTGATACAACAACAGCCGTGGTCTTTGATGCCGGTAATGACTCGGTGGTCAGCGAATATGGCACAGACAAGATTTTCAATTTTGATGTGTTCGAATCCGGCACGGGCGATGATACGTTCAAAGGTGACGGAACGGCAGATACGTTTATTGCCGGTACGGGCGCGGACACATTCTTTGGTGATGGTGGCAATGATACATTCATCGCGGGCGGCGGTATTGACTATTTCGATTACAGTGCCGCAACAGGCCGTGTTACGATTGATGTTGATGCAGGAACGGCAACGAACTCAGGATTCGGGTCAGACAAGTTCCAGAGCGTCGAAATCTTTGAAACGGGCAGTGGTTCAGATCTCTTTACGGGTACGAGCGGCGTCGATACATTTATCTCCAACGGCGGCAATGACACATTTATCGCAACAGATGGTAGTGACATCTACAAAGGTGGCGCGGGTCTGAACTTTGCCGATTATAGCGCGGCAACAGGCGTTGTCCTTGTTGATACAACAGCCGAAACCGTTGATGCGACGGCGGCTACGCTGGGCAGTGACAGTATTGAGAATTACCGCAAAGTCGAAACAGGTTCTGCTGATGATACATTTGTCGGTGCGAATGGTGCGAAAGATGTCTTTATCGGTAATGACGGCAGTGATGTCTTTAACGCGTCCAGCGGCAATGACACATTTGATGGCGGCAGCGGCCCTGGAACAGACTATGTTGATTATAGCGGTGCAACAGCGGATATCACGGTTAATCTGGGTACGGGATATGCGTCAGGTTCTGATTACGGCACCGATAAATTGATTGATCTTGAGAAATACGAGACAGGGTCTGGCGATGACGTATTCACGGGATCAAGTGATATTGATATCTTTATCGCCAATGCGGGTGACGATACGTTCATCGCGTCTGCCGGCAATGATACGTTTAACGGCGGTACAGAAACAAACGGCGACTATATTGATTATTCCGGAATCGGTTCTACGATTATTGTCGATCTTTCAAACAATACGGTGCGTGATGACGGACAGTCCGGCAATGATGTGCTGTCCGATATCGAACACGTCATCGGCTCGACGGCCGGAGACACCATTATCGGTGATGCGCAGAATAACACGTTGATCGGTCTTGGCGGCGTTGACACATTGCTTGGCGGTGCGGGTGATGATGTTCTGAGCGACGGCGCAGGGAACGATATTCTGAAAGGTGAGGCCGGAAACGACACATTTATCGGTGGCGCGGGTGATGATACGATTTACGGTGGCGCGGATAAAGATGTGCTCGATTATTCTGCTGCGACGGCGACGGTCACAATCGACTTTGATAACTCCCAGATCATCAGTGAATACGGCACGGATACATATAGCGGTATCGAAGTGTATAAACTTGGTTCGAACAACGATACGTTCCAGGGTACGACCGGTACAGACAGTGTGTATGGTAGTGGCGGTAATGATACGATGATCGGTAGTGACGGGAACGACTTCCTCGGTGGTGGTTCCGGCGCTGATATTTATCGCGGTGCGGATGTGGCCGGAAATGATACATTTGACGGCGGACTTGGCGTGGATACGGCTGATTACGCATCCGAAGATACGGATATCGTTGTTGATTTTGCGTCCGGTAACATCGTCAGCTCGGCCGACATTGGTTCAGATAAACTGATTGATGTTGAAGTTGTGCTTCTGGGTACGGGTGATGATACCTTCATCAACGGTAGCAGCAGCGATACAATTGACGGTAGTGCCGGTGGCTTTGATATCGCCGATTATACCGGCGACAGCGCTGATCTGACAGTAAACCTCGGTACGGGCGCTGTGTCTGGTAGCGGCGCGGATATTCTGACCGACTTTGAAGTCTTCAAAGCCGGTTCAGGTAGCGATATTATTACAGGTAGTGCCGGTACGGATACGATTTATGGTAACGGCGGCGCGGATACGCTGATCGGTACAGCCGGCAGTGATACATTCTTTGGTGGCGGTGGCACAGACCGTTTCATCGCGCATGACCTGTCGGCCAATGATACATTTATTGGCGGTGCCGGTGCGGATACAGCGGATTACAGCAGTGATGCCGACGATCTGACTGTTGACTTTAGTGGTGGCACAGACAGTGTGACAGGCACCGGCCTCGGTACAGACAAGCTTGGCGGCGTTGAAGTTGTGAAAACAGGTAGCGGCGATGATGAGTTTACAGGGTCTGCCGGTAACGAAACATTCTATGGTGGCGGCGGCGCGGATACATTCCACGGCTCCGGCGGCGCGGATATCTTGAGCGGTGAAGGCGGCGTAGATATCTTTATGATGGCTGATACAGCTGGCAATGATACGATTATCGGCGGCGCAGGTATTGATACGGCTGATTATAGTACAGACGCAGATGATCTGACCGTTGATCTGAGTGGTACAGGTAGCGTGACAGGCACAGGTATCGGCACAGATAAAATCAGCGGTGTTGAATTTATCAATCTTGGTACAGGTGATGATACATTTATCAGTGGCAGTACCGATGACACAATTGACGGTAGTGCCGGAGGACAGGATGTCGCAGATTATACCGGATTTAGCGGTACACTGAATGTGAATCTCGGAACAGGTATTGTCACCGGTGACGGCAATGACAAGCTGATTGATTTCGAAGTGATCAAATTCGGTACCGGCGATAACATCATCACAGGTAGCACGAATGCCGATACGATCTTTGGTAATAGCGGCGCGGATACGCTGATCGGTACGGCCGGCGGCGATACTTTCTTCGGTAGCGGCGGCACAGATCGTTTCATCGGTGATACGGCGACAGGCAACGATACATTTATCGGTGGCGCAGATGCGGATACGGCCGATTATAGCGCCGACAGCGATGATTTGACCGTTGACTTCAGCGGTACAGACAGCGTGACAGGCACAGGCATTGGTACAGACAAGCTTGGCGGCGTTGAAGTTGTGAAAACAGGTAGCGGCGCAGACGAATTTACCGGTTCGACGGGTGATGAAACATTCTATGGCGGCGGCGGTGCCGATACATTCCACGGTTCATCTGGTGCGGATATCTTGAACGGTGAAGGCGGCGCGGATATCTTTACGCTGGCGGATGCAGCCGGAAACGATACGGTGAGCGGTGGCGCTGGCGTTGATACAGCCGACTATAGCGCTGACAGCAATGATTTGACCGTTGATTTGAGCGGTACAGGCAGCGTGACAGGCACAGGCATTGGCACAGATAAGATCAGCGGTGTTGAAGTGATTAGTCTGGGTACAGGTGATGACACCTTCATCAACGGTAGCAGCGATGACACGATCAATGCCGGTGGCGGTGTTGATGTGGCTGATTACACAGGCGAGACAAATACGATTACGGCGAACCTGACATCCGGTGCGGTGACCGGTACAGGCATCGGCACAGATGATCTGTCCGGTTTCGAAGTCTTTAAAGCCGGTAGTAGCGATGACGTTATTACAGGCAGCGCGAATGCCGATACGATTTTTGGTAATAATGGCGCGGATACACTGATCGGTACGGCCGGCGGCGATACATTTGATGGTGGCGCTGGTATGGACCGCTTTATCGCGCATAACGCGACGGGCAATGATACCTTTATCGGTGATGCGGGTGTTGATACAGCGGATTATAGCAGTGATGCCGATGATCTGGTCGTTGACTTCAGCGGTACAGACAGTGTGACAGGCACAGGCATTGGCACAGACCGCCTGAACGGTGTTGAAGTTGTTAATCTTGGATCTGGCGACGATACATTTATCAACGGCGGCGGTGATGACACGATCAGCGCTGGTGGCGGTGTTGATGTGGCCGATTACACAGGTGAGACAAATGCAATTACAGCGAACCTGACATCCGGTGCGGTGACCGGCACAGGCATCGGCACAGATGATCTGTCCGGTTTCGAAGTCTTTAAGGCGGGTAGTGGCGATGACGTTATTACAGGCAGCGCGAATGCCGATACGATTTTTGGTAATAATGGCGCGGATACACTGATCGGCACGGCCGGCGGCGATATATTCAACGCAGGTGTAGGGGATGACCGCTTTATTGGCCATAGTGGTACGGGTAACGATACTTTCACAGGCTTCACAGGTATTGATACGGCTGATTATAGCGCCGACAGTGATGATCTGGTCGTTGACTTCAGCGGCACGAATAGTGTCACAGGCACGGGCATCGGTACCGATATTCTGAATGCTGTCGAAGTTGTAAAAACAGGTAGCGGCGATGATGAACTCACCGGCTCTACAGGCAATGACACATTCTTTGGTGGTGCTGGCGCAGATACCTTCCACGGCACAAGCGGCGCAGATATTCTGAACGGCGAAGGCGGCAATGATGTCTTTGATGGCGCGGATGCTGGTGGCAACGATACGTTTATCGGCGGCGGCGGCGTGAATACGGCCGACTATAGCGCCGACAGCAATGACCTGACCGTTGACTTTAGCGGCGCAGACAGTGTGACAGGAACAGGCATCGGCGCAGATAAGCTGGATGGTGTCGCTGTTGTTAATCTGGGCACAGGGAACGATACCTTCATTAACGGCGCATCGAATGACACGATCAGTGCGGGTGCCGGACAAGACGTTGCGGATTACGACGCCGAAACAGCAGATATGACCTATAACCTGTCAACAGGCGCGGTCACGGGGGCTGGCACTGATGAATTGAGCGGCTTTGAAGTCTATCTGTCCGGTTCAGGTGATGATACATTTATTGTACATGACGTTGCGGCTAATAATACCTTAAATGGTGGCGGCGGTGTTGATACGGCGGATTACAGCAGTGATGCGAACGACCTGACGGTTGATCTCAGCGGTACGGATAGTGTCACCGGCACAGGCATCGGCACAGACATCCTGAGCAGTATCGAAGTGATTAAAACAGGCAGCGGTGCTGATGAACTGACAGGCTCTACAGGTAATGACACATTCTTTGGTGGCGCGGGCGCAGATACCTTCCACGGTACAGGTGGTGCAGACATTCTGAACGGTGAAGGCGGCGCGGATGTGTTCAATGGCGCAGATGTGGCCGGCAATGATACATTCCTCGGCGGCGGCGCTGTTGACACGGCCGATTATAGCAGCGATGCCGATGACCTAGTTGTTGATTTTAGCGGTGTAGACTTTGTTTCAGGGGCAGGCATCGGTACAGACAGTCTGAATAGTGTTGAGGTCGTCAATCTGGGGACAGGTGATGATACTTTCATCAATGGCGCGTCCGATGACACCATCAGTGCTGGTGGTGGTGTGGATGTCGCTGATTACACAGGTGATAGCGCTGCACTGACGGTGAACCTCGGCACGGGTGCTGTTTCCGGTGGCGGCGCGGATGTCTTGAGCGGCTTTGAAGTCTTCAAGTCCGGTTCGAATAATGATGTTATTACAGGCAGCGCTGGTGCTGATACCATCTTTGGTAATAACGGCGCGGATACACTGATCGGCACGGCCGGCGGCGATACATTTGATGGTGGTGCGGGTGCAGACCGCTTTATCGGTCATAATGGTACAGGCAACGATACGTTTATCGGCGGCGGCGCAGTTGATACAGCAGATTACAGCAGTGATGCGGATGATCTGACCGTTGACTTTAGCGGTACAGACAGCGTAACGGGCACAGGCATTGGCACAGATAAGCTGGATAGTGTTGAAGTCGTCAATCTGGGGACAGGTGATGATACCTTTATCAATGGCGCATCGAATGACACGATCAGCGCAGGTGCCGGACAAGATGTTGCGGATTACGATGTCGAAACAGTGAACATGACCTATAACCTGTCAACGGGCGCGGTCACTGGTGCTGGTAGTGATGTCCTGAGCGGCTTTGAAGTCTATCTGTCCGGTTCAGGTGATGACACATTCATCGCGCATGATGTTGCGGCCAATAATACATTAAATGGTGGCTCTGGCATTGATACGGCCGATTACAGCAGTGATGCAAATGACCTGACCGTTGATCTTAGCGGTACGGATAGTGTCACAGGCACTGGTATTGGCACCGACATCTTGAGCAGTATCGAAGTGATTAAAACAGGTGCTGGTAATGATGAACTGACAGGCTCTACAGGCAATGACACATTCTTTGGTGGTGCTGGCGCAGATACCTTCCACGGTACAGGCGGTGCGGACATCCTGAATGGTGAAGGCGGCGCGGATATCTTTAAAGGTGCGAATGTAGCAGGCAATGATACATTTATCGGCGGCGGCGCAGTTGATACAGCAGATTACAGCAGTGATGCGGATGATCTGACCGTTGACTTTAGCGGCACGGACAGCGTAACGGGCACAGGCATTGGCACAGACAAGTTGGATGGTGTTGAAGTTGTGCAAACAGGTTCTGGCGATGACGAATTCACAGGCTCTGCAGGCAATGATACATTCTTCGGTGGCGCTGGCGCGGACACGTTCCACGGTACAAGCGGCGCAGACATTCTGAATGGTGAAGGCGATGCGGATGTGTTCAAAGGGGCATCAGTTTTAGGTAACGATACCTTCATCGGTGGTGTAGGCATTGATACAGCAGATTATAGCAGTGATAGTGATGATCTGATCGTTGACTTTAGTGGCACAGATAGCGTGACTGGCACAGGCATTGGCACAGATAAGTTGGATGGTGTTGAAGTTGTGAAAACAGGTGCGGGTGATGATGAACTGACAGGCTCTGCAGGCAATGACACCTTCTTTGGCGGTACTGGTGCGGATACCTTCCACGGCACAAGCGGTGCGGATATTCTCTATGGTGAGGGCGGCGCGGATGTCTTTAAAGGTGCGGATGCAGCAGGCAATGATACCTTCATCGGTGGTAGTGCTTCGGGCTTTGATACAGTCGATTACAGCAGTGACAATGATGATCTGATCGTTAACTTTAGCGGCACAGATAGTGTCACAGGTACAGGTATCGGCACAGATAAGTTGGATGGTATTGAAGTTGTTAATTTGGGTGCAGGCGATGATACCTTCATCAATGGCGCATCAAATGACACAATCAGCGCAGGCGGCGGTAAAGACGTTGCAGATTATGATGCCGAAACAGCGGACATGACCTATAACTTGGCAACAGGCGCTGTTGCTGGTGCGGGCGCTGATGTTTTGAATGGCTTTGAAGTTTATCTGTCCGGCTCTGGTGCTGATACATTTATTGCGCATGATGTTGCTGCTAATAACACCTTGAATGGTGGCACAGGAACGGATACAGCGGATTACAGCAGTGATGCGGATGATTTGGTTGTGGATTTCAGTGGTACGGACGTCGTTTCAGGCTCCGGTATCGGTACAGATACGCTGAATAGTGTTGAAGTCGTCAGTCTTGGGTCTGGTGATGATACATTCATCAATGGTAGCAGCAGCGATACAATTGATGCTGGTACAGGTACAGATACTGCCGATTACTCAGGTGAGAGCAATGATATCACCGCAGACCTTTCAACGGGCGAGATATCAGGCACAGGTATTGGTTCTGATGTTCTGTCCGGCTTTGAGCATTATATCTTCGGGTCCGGCAATGACACGATTGTCAGTGCCGGTGATGATGCCGTTATTCAGGGCGGTGATGGTGATGATTACTTTACCAGTGTCGGTACGTCTGATGATGTGCTTTATGGTGAGGGCGGTGACGATACATTCTTTGATAGTTCAGGCGATGATACGGTGTTTGGCGGTGCAGGTGATGATACGTTCCTGGGCGGTTTCGGTAACGATACCTATGATGGTGGTACGGATAATATCACAGGGGATATTCTGGATTATTCCAGTGCTGGCGGTAATGTGACAAGCGGCTCTATTACGGGCGGATCAGGTACGATTACCTATTCAACCGGTGATGTGGATACGATTAGCGGCGGTATTGAAGGCTATCTGTTTAATACAGGTGACGATACGATTTCGTTTGATACGTCCAGCTTTGGCAACCTGAACACACTGGACGGTGGCGGCGGCAATGATACGATTGGTATTTCCGGTGATCTGACGGCATCGGGCGGTATTGACGGTTCGACCATTGCCGATGTCTTTACCAATGTCGAAGAGCTTGACTTCACAAGCGGCGACATCAATTCCGGCGATACATTTGATCTTGATCTGTCCGATCTGCAATCTATCACAGGCTTGTCAGATGGCAGCGGCGCGCTGACAATTCATATTGATGATTCAAACATCACGTTCAGTGAATTTAACATCACCTATGACGGTACGTTCGATGATTCAACGCCAGGGCAGGAAACATATACATGGTCAAGCGGTGAAAGCCTGACAGTGATTGACTCTGCATAATCTACATGGCGGGCGAAAAAGCAAATTGGCCCGCTTCTTTTCTTCTGCTATACTTTCGAACAGATTTTCTACTTCCGGATCGCTATGAGCAAATCAGACAAAGACAAAACACCTAAAGACAATCAAAAGGATGAGGCGACGCAGTCTGATCCCGCGCAGGATGTTGTCGTGCCGGAAGGCGGCACGGTGCCGATGGCTGATGTTGACGATCAGGCAGAGCAGAAAAAAGAGCGACCGCCGCTGGAAGATTGCGTGACGGTGCTGTTGTCATTTTACGGGATAAAGGCGGATATTGAAGGTATCCTTTCCGAGCTTCCGCGCGAAAGCGGCGAGATGACATTTGATGATATGCCCGCCATTTGTAACAAGTTGTCGTTGAAGTCCGATGTGCTGAAATTCGAAGCAAAAGATTTGCGCAATTTGTCCGTTCCGGCCATTGTGCAAATGAAAGACGGTTCGTTTCGTATCCAATTTCCGGTTAAAACACATTACGGGAAAGTTTACAAGCCGGGAGAAGGGCTTACGGGAGAAACCTTACGTGATATCGGTGAGAATTTTACGGGTGTTGCGACCA
Source organism: Alphaproteobacteria bacterium (assembly GCA_030750865.1). Taxonomy (GTDB): domain Bacteria; phylum Pseudomonadota; class Alphaproteobacteria; order Micavibrionales; family Micavibrionaceae; genus JASMHE01. The sequence continues at coordinate 44,063 of JASMHE010000004.1, read as the reverse complement.
TTATTTCACCGCTGAAATCGGATACGCAGACAGAAACATCGCACATGTTGCGCGGGCACGCACTGGACTGGTTCTGGACGCCGATCGTATCGTATTGGCCGCGTTATGCCGAGATTCTGGTTTGCTCTTTCTTCATCAATATTTTTGTTGTGGCGCTGCCGCTTTTTACCTTGAATGTGTATGACCGCGTTGTGCCGAATTTTGCAACATCGACATTGATTGCGCTGAGTGCGGGTATTTTATTAGCACTGGTTTTCGATTTCATTTTTAAAACCGTCCGGGCGTATATTCTGGAGCGGGTCGCCGCCCGTATTGGCAGCAAATATGATTATGATTTGATGGAGCGGCTGATGTATATCAAACCGCAGATGATGCGTTTATCCGTCGGCGAGCGGTCCAATATTTTCCGTGAGTTACAAGGGATCAGGGATTTTTATGCAACGCGTCTTGCGCCGACTGTGATCGATTTTCCGTTCCTGCTTTTGTTCCTGTTGGTGATCTTTTTGATTTCACCGATTCTGGTGGTTGTCCCCGTGACGGGCGCGTTGTTCATTCTGGCGTTCAACCTGATTGCGCAAGTGCCGAATAACCGCGCCAATCAGGAATATTTCGCATCCATGCAAAATAAGACAAGCTTGCTGGTTGAAACCTTGCTCGGGACGCAGAGCTTCCGCATGTTCAATGCTGTGGGCAGCCGGTTGTTTCATTGGGAAATGGCATCAACAAAGGCCGCAGAGACCGCCCGCCGTAACCAGTTTATTCGTGCGACGATCCAGAATGTATCGATGTCGGTCATGCATGTTGTGCACGTCTTTGTGGTGTTCCTCGGCGTGTTTGAAATACAGGCGGGCAATTTGACGATTGGTGGTCTGATCGCCTGTACGATTTTGTCCGGCCGTTCTATTGCGCCGATTATGGGCATGTCGAACGTGCTGGCAAATTGGGGGCAGTCGCTGGATGCATTGAAAACGATTGATAAATTATTCCAGCTGGATCATGAGGCTGATAGTACATCGTCGAAATCACCGAAGGGGCCGTTTAAAGGCAAGATCGAATTCAAAGATGTCTCGTTCCAGTATGTGGATCAGCTCCGGCCGGCCGTCAATAAAATGTCGATGTTGATCCAGCCGGGCGAAAAGGTTGGTCTGATCGGCAGAACCGGTGCGGGGAAAAGTACAACGGCCCAGTTGCTGAGCGGTTTTCTTGATCCGCTGACAGGGGAAATTCGTCTGGATGATTTTTCACTGGATGCGATTTCACCGGCGGAATTCCGCCGTCATGTCGGGCTTGTGCCGCAAAAATCATTCTTCTTTAAAGGCACGATATACGAGAATATTTTGATGGGGCAGGAAAGTGTTGATGAAGTCGCGCTGAAGCGTGCCATTGATCTGTCCGGTCTTGATATTGTGATCCGGCAAAGCGGCCTCGGGATCGATATGGATGTTGGTGAAAATGGTGATCGTTTGTCCGGTGGCCAGCAGCAGGCTATTTCGTTGGCGCGGGCTTTTTTACATGATCCGGAAATTCTTATTTTTGATGAGCCGACCAACGGTATGGACAGCGCCCTTGAAAACCACGTGAAAAATGCGCTGGCACATTATATTCAGAATAAAACCTTTATTATGATTACGCACAGAACGACATTGCTGCCGCTGGTCAATCGTTTGATTTTCATGGATAACGGACAGGTTGCCGCTGACGGACCGCGTGATGAAATCCTGCTCAAATTATCCGGTGCCGGTGAAGGGCAGGGAGAATAAGATATGCATGAAGATGATTTTATCTCCAAGATTGATACGGTTTGGAATTACAAGCCGGCCCTGATGGTTGTGATGGCCTTTATTGCGGCGTTCTTTGTCTGGGCCAGCATTGCCGAGATTGATCAGCAGGTGATTGCGACAGGACGCGTTATTCCGGCGGGGAAGGCGCGATCCATTCAGCACCTTGAGGGCGGTATTATCAACGGTATCGAGATTAAAGAAGGCCAGCTTGTCGAAGAAGGTGACGTGCTGTTCTATGTCGGTAATCAGAAGGCGCAGAGTGATCTGCAAGAAGCCAAGATTGTACGGGATGCGCTTTTCTTGCGCGAGCAGCGTTTGCAAGCCGAACAAGCCGGTGCGGATGAGGTTGATTTTGAACCTGCCTATGCGAAGAAATTTCCGAATATCGTGCAAACGGAACGGGATCTATTCGAAGCACGCAAGCAGGCCTTTGCTGAACAAATTTCCGGTTTGCAGAAACAGCTACGCCAGAAAGAATTAAAGCTGGACGACCTTTACACCCGTATCAATGACTTGGGCGAGGAGCTTGACGTGATCGAAGAGCAGCTTGCGATCAAGCAAAAGCTTTTGAACTCGGGCGCCATTTCGCGCAGTGTTTATCTGGAAACGGAAAGCCGTGCCAGAAATTTTGAAACACGGATCAATGCGGCGAAAAAAGAAGTGCCGATCACGAAATCGGAATTGCAGGAAGTATATAGCAATATCGAAGAAGAGCGGCAGAATAATAACGCCGAAATCATCGAAGATTTGAAAGATGTTCGTCTTGATATCAGCACCATGACAGAACGTATCAAGGCGTTGCAGGACGAGGTGAGCCGTACGGCGATTCGTTCACCGATCAAGGGTATCGTGAACAAGCTTTACATCAATACGATCGGTGGTGTTATTTCGCCGGGGCAAACATTGGCCGATTTGGTGCCGCTTGAAGAAACGCTGGTGATTGAAGGGCGCGTTGCGACCAATGATCGGGGTAAGATTTATCCGGGGTTGATTGTGAATGCAAAAATCCGTGCTTATGACTACACGATCTATGGCGGTATGACGGGTGAGTTAACGCAGATCAGTGCCGACAGCTTTATCGAAAAAGACGGCAGCGAATATTACCGTATTCGCGTGACATTGACGACAAGTCAGCTTAGCGCAGATAAACCGATATATCCCGGCATGACAGCGGATTTGAATATTCTGGCGGGTAAAACAACCGTCTTAAGCGCGATTTTAAAACCGTATAAACGCATCCGCGATACGGCATTCACAGATATCTAAAAAGGCTCTTGACATAGAAACATCCCGGCGCGATAGTTGCACTATAAGCGCTGTATTTGAGTATCAGCTTGCGGGCGCTTTTTATAAATACAGCTAAAGCGATCATGTCGGTAAAATTTCTCCTGCATATCGCCTATAGCTTACACGAAAAACTGCTTGATAGAGGAGAAACGTATCATGGTTACATCAACAACACTTGGATATCCGCGTATCGGTCCGAAGCGCGAATTGAAAAAAGCCCTTGAAGGATACTGGAAGGGGAAAGTATCGCTTGAGGAGCTGGAAAAAACGGCGCGCGATTTGCGTCTTGCAAACTGGACGTTGCAAAAAGAATCCGGCATCGACCAGATTCCGTCCAATGACTTTTCTTATTACGATCTTGTTCTGGACACATCATTATTGGTGGGTGCGATTCCCGAGCGTTACAAAGCGTTCTGGGATGGTGAAAATGCAAATATCGATTTGTATTTTGCAATGGCGCGCGGCGCGCAGGTTGAGTTAACCAAAGGGTGCGGCGAAGGCTGTGGCTGTCATGGTCCGTCAGGCGATGCATCGGAAGATAAAATCGACGTGACTGCAGCGGAAATGACCAAATGGTTTGATACGAACTATCACTATATCGTGCCCGAGTTTGAAGAAAACCAGACGTTTGAATTGTCATCCCACAAACCGCTGGACGAATATCTGGAAGCCAAAGCGGCCGGTATTGAAACGCGTCCGTCTTTGATTGGCCCGATCACATATTTGCTGCTGGGTAAACGTCAGGGCGGCGGTGATACGCTGGCGCTGATTGATGCGCTGGTGCCGGTGTATGAACAGGTTCTCAAAGAACTCTCGCAAGCGGGTGCACAGTGGGTGCAAATTGATGAACCATATCTGGCGCTTGATCTTGATGATGACACGCGCGCACTTTATGCCACCGTTTACGAAAAGCTTGCCGCTGCGGCAGGCGATACAAAGCTGTTCGTCACCACCTATTTCGAAGCCCTGCGCGAGAATTTGCAGACGGCATGCGATCTGCCGGTCGATGCGCTGCATATTGATGTTGTGCGTGCACCTGACCAGCTTGATGCGGTTTTGGAACAACTGCCATCAGACAAAATTTTGTCTGTCGGTGTTGTCAATGGCCGCAATATCTGGCGTGCTGATTTGTCAGCGTGCGTTGATGTGGTTGAGAAGGCAGTCGCGAAAAAAGGCAAAGATAATGTCTGGGTTGCGCCGTCTTGTTCACTGCTGTTCACGCCATATGATCTTGATTTTGAAACCGCGCTGGATGACGAGTTAAAGTCATGGCTGGCCTTTTCAAAACAAAAGCTGGCCGAGATTGAAACCATTACAAAGGCTGTGAATGACGGGCGCGATTCCGTTGCCGATTTGTTGAACGCCAGTGACGCGGCGCAGGCTGCACGTAAATCATCTGCGCGGATTAACAACAAAGATGTGCAGGGACGCGTGGCGGCCATTACACCGGCTGATTCTCAGCGTAAAAGCGCCTATGCTGTGCGTAGAGACGCACAGGTCGAGGCATTCGGCTTGCCGCTTTACCCGACGACAACGATCGGTTCTTTCCCGCAGACGCAAGATGTGCGTCAAAAACGCGCTGCGTTTAAACGTGGTGATATTGATGCGGCGACGTATGATGCATTTCTGAAAGAAAAGACCAAAGAATGTGTCGCATGGCAGGAAGATATCGGGATCGATGTGTTGGTTCATGGTGAATTTGAACGGAACGACATGGTTGAATATTTCGGTGAACAGCTCGACGGTTTTGCCTTCACAAAAAATGGCTGGGTCCAGTCCTATGGTTCACGTTGTGTGAAACCGCCTGTTCTGTTCGGTGATGTATCACGCCCGCAACCAATGACGGTGGCGTGGTCTGAATATGCACAGAGCCTGACATCCAAAATCATGAAAGGGATGCTGACAGGGCCGATCACAATTTTGCAGTGGTCGTTTGTCCGTGATGATCAGCCGCGCTCTGTGACGACGAAACAGATTGCGCTTGCTTTGCGTGATGAAGTTTGTGATCTGGAAAAAGCAGGAATCAAGATGATCCAGATTGATGAGCCTGCCTTGCGCGAAGGCTTGCCGTTGCGCCGTGCCGATTGGGATGCCTATTTGGAATGGGCTGTGGAATCGTTCCGTCTGTCGGCCAGTGGTGTCGAAGACAGCTCGCAGATTCATACGCATATGTGTTATTGCGAATTTAACGACATTATCCAGTCCATTGCTGATCTGGATGCGGATGTGATTTCTGTCGAGACAAGCCGTTCCCAGATGGAATTGCTGGATGCGTTCATCACATTCAAATATCCGAACGAAATCGGGCCGGGTGTGTATGATATTCATTCACCGCGCGTGCCGTCCAAAGAAGAGATGGTCAAGCTGTTGAATGTTGCGCGCAAAAATCTGCGTGATGACCAGATTTGGGTCAATCCTGATTGCGGGTTGAAAACACGTGGATGGGAAGAAACCAAAGCGGCGCTGTCCGCGATGGTGCAGGCCGCCAAAGAAGTGCGTGAACAGGTGAAAGCAAAGCAGAAAGCCGCGTAAGTAACATATCAGCAAAAACCATTGTAAAATCACGTATTGCATGTGAAGGAACGGTAATATGTCCGTAAAATTTAGTCTTGAATTTTTCCCGCCGAAAACCAAAGGGGCGTACCATTCGATGACGCAAGCCGTCGATGAACTTGCGCATTTGGGGCCGGAATTTATGACGGTGACATATGGTGCGGGCGGATCGACAAAAGATCAAACCCGTAAAACCGTTCTGGAACTTGCCTCTAAATATGATTGCCCGATTGCCGCCCATTTGACGGCGGTCGGTGCAAGCCGTGACGAGATATGCGAGATCGCGTCCGATTATTATAATAACGGCATCGATCGTCTGGTTGTTTTGCGCGGCGATCCGCCACCGGGTGAAAAATATGTGCCGCATCCTGATGGTTTTCCATTTGCCGTTGATTGTGTCGAGGCACTGATGAAGCTGCATGATTTTGATATCACCGTGGCGGCGTATGCCGAAGGCCATCCCGAAGCGCCGTCATTATCGTTTGATATGGATAATCTGAAACGGAAGCTGGATGCGGGCGCAAAAAGGGCGATTACGCAGTTCTTCTTTGATCCGGAACTTTATTTGCGTTTTCGGGACAGTGCCGCGAAAGCCGGTATTGAAAAAGAAATTATCCCCGGATTGGTACCGATTTTGAATTTCAGGAAAATCCGTAATTTTGCTGAAAAGTGCGGGGCCCCGATTCCGAATTTCCTGCACCAGATGTTTGACGGTGTTGGTGATGATGATACGAATCACAGCCTTTTTGCAATGAACGTTCTCAGTCATCAGGTCACGCGTCTTGCCGGTGAGGGTGTAAGAAATATCCACTTTTACACATTAAACGAAACATTGCTTACCTCGCAGATTTGCAGGTGGCTGAAAATCGGATTCTAGGATTCGATCCCCGTATTCGCGTTCGCAGCACAATCATGTCTTTACGATTGCTGTAAGAATTGCTACAACACAGTTACGCTATAATAAGCTTAAAAAAATAAGCCTATAAATAAAAAAGGCGTGTTCGTAGAGGGAGATTTACGAACGGGGAGATATTCATAATGCAAGCGAAGAACTTGCAAGCTGTCGCAAATGCGGCCTCTTTATCAGGGAAATATCCTGCAAAAACTCAATGGGACATCACTATTCCGGAGACGTGTCTGCACGACATGGTCATGGATGCAGCTGCGCGACATGCTGATGATTTGGCGATGGATTTTCTTGGCCGGAAAATGCGTTATGCCGATTTTTCCGACCATGTTTCCCGTGCCGCGCAGGGGCTGCATGATATGGGCGTTGAGAAAGGAACCAAAGTCGGGCTGTATATGCCCAATACGCCTTATTACCCGATTATGTTCTTTGCCGCATTGTCATTGGGGGCGACGGTTGTGAATTACAGTCCGCTCTATACAGATGAAGAACTGGCGCGGCAAGTCGAAGATAGCGATACGGACTTTATGGTGACGCTTGACTTGAAAGAGTTTCACAGCAAAGCTACATCACTGGTGATCCAGAACCGCGTGAAAAAGATGGTGACATGTTCTTTGCCCGAAATGTTGCCGCCACTGAAAAAGTTCGGCTTTTATCTGACCAAAGGGCGCGAGGTTGTCAGTTCACCGCTTCGGGCTTTTTTCAATTTTGCTGCCAAAGGCAAGACCGATCCGAAAACGGATAAGGATGTTGATTACCGCGATTTGACATCAAAGCCGCTTGGTTTCGATCTGCCGGAACTATCGATAGATGATGTGGCCGTATTGCAATATACGGGCGGCACATCCGGCGTGCCGAAGGGGGCGGTCTTAACGCATAAAAATCTTGTATCCAACATGATACAGATCGAACATTATTTCGGTGACCGTCCGGATCGTGATGACCATAGCGGCGTTTTGAAGCGCGGCGCGGATGCACGGACACTGGCCGCGATTCCGTATTTCCATGTTTTCGGCATGATGATCGGTATGATTGCATCCATGCGTATGGGCAGTGAACTTGTCATTCTGCCGAACCCGCGTGATATCAAGGAAACATTGAAGGCGATTGACAAGAAAAAGCCGACGCTCTTTCCCGCTGTACCGCGTTTGATTCAGGCCATTACAGAACATCCTGATCTGGACCGCTATGATTTATCCAGTCTTGAAAGCGTGATTGCGGGCGGCGCGCCATTGAATGATGCCACATTAGAAGCCTTTAACCGTGCCGCGGGACGCGATAATGTTATCAAACAAGGATATGGATTGTCGGAAATGTCCCCTGTTGCATCAAGCAATCCGCCCAATTCATTACCGGTCAAGAATGACACGGTCGGGTTGCCTTATCCGCAGACGGAAATCAAGATTGTAAACCCCGCCGACGATAACGAGATTTATAATATTGGGGATGTCGGTGAAATCTGTTTACGTGGTCCGCAACTCATGACAGGCTATTATAAGAACGAAGATGAAAGCCGTGCGGCAATCACGGATGATGGCTGGTTCAAAACGGGTGATCTTGGTTTTCTGGACGAGAATCTCTATTTGAAAATTGTTGACCGTAAAAAACGGATGATCATCGTAAATGGTCACAATGCTTATCCGGCGCAAATAGAAAATACGATTGAAAATCATCCAGCCGTTGCCGAAGCTGTGGTGATCGGATTGTCGGATGACCGGTCCGGTGAGGCGGCCAAAGCCTTTATCCGCTACAAAGCCGATATTGCGACGGAAGATCGTCCGACAGATGATGAAATGCGTCTTTTCTTATCCCGTTTTTTGAATAAACTGGATGTGCCGAAATATTTTGAAGTCCGTGAAGAAGAACTGCCGAAAACGTCTGTCGGTAAACCGGATTTCAAAGCACTGGAAGCAGAAGAGCATGCGAAGATTAAACATAAACAAAACGGACCGAATTTAAATTAACATAATAAAAATAATATCTTGAGGAGGTATAACACCATGACTGATGTAACAAAGAACAGAGCTGTAATTATTGATTATGCACGGTCGCCATTTGCAAAAGCGGCGACACCGAAAAAGCCGGGGGCGCTGGCCGATGTTGATCCGCTTGATTTGATGGTGCCGCCCGTGAATAAAATTATCGAACGCACAGGCATCAATCCCAAACATATCAAAAAAGTGCTGGGCGGTGCCGTGCATCAGGAAGCGCAGCAAGGGTTGAACATTGCGCGTTTGCTGGTTCTGCATGCAGATTCAAAATTGGATCAGGCAACGGGCGGTACATCGGTTGATCGTTTCTGCGGTTCATCAATGGAAACAATCGCAATGGCCGCTGATGCCGTGATAGCCCGTGATCCTGAGGCGGCTTATTTATGTACAGGGGTACAAAGCATGAGTCAGGTGCCGATGGGCGGTTTGAACCCTGTGTTGAATGAACATGTGCATGCGGGCAATGCGGCCGGTTTTATGAATATGGGGGTCACAGCGGAAAATCTGGCGGCGCTTTATGATATTTCACGCGCCGATCAGGATGAATTTTCTGCACTGTCGCATAAGAAAATGGCCGAGGGGCAAAAGCGCGGCCATTTCGATAACGAACTTGTGCCCGTTGCAGGTGTGGACGCCGATGACGGCGTGCGTGCCGATACGACAGCAGAATCCATTTCCGGCCTGAAGCCGATTTTCAAAGCAGCAGAAGAAGGCGGCAGTGTGACGGCGGCGAATTCCTCGCAAGTGACTGATGGCGCTTCTGCGGTGCTGGTCGCATCAGAAGCCTTTGCCGTTGAAAATAATCTGCCGGTCAAGGCACGCATTCTGTCGTTTGGTGAATCCGGTATCGCGCCCGAAGTCATGGGGCTTGGGCCTGTTGAGGCCTCGAAAGAAGCACTGGCCAAAGCGGGGCTGACAATGGCCGATATTGATGCTGTGGAACTGAACGAAGCCTTTGCGGCGCAGTCGATTGCCGTTTTGAAAGAGCTTGAAAAACAGGGCATGAAAATTGATGCCGATAAGCTTAATCTGGATGGCGGCGCTATTGCGATCGGTCACCCGCTCGGGGCATCCGGCGCGCGTATTGTGGGCCATCTGGCCGAAGTCCTGCAACGTGAAAACAAGCAATATGGTTTGGCGACAATGTGTATTGGCGGCGGACAGGGCGTTGCGATGGTCATCGAAAATCCGAACTTCACTCCGTGATGAGGTCACACACGGGACGATACACACAAAAAATCGGAGAGAAGGAGAATTGAAAGATGGTAAAAGAAATTAAGAAAGTCGCCGTGATCGGCGCAGGTGCAATGGGGTCCGGTATCGCCGGAAATGCGGCAAATGCCGGATATGATGTCGTTTTGCTGGATAAATTCGAAGGCGTTGCGGACAAAGCACTTGATCGTATGAAAGCCCAGCCGATCGATAAACCGACGGCTGTGTTCATGGATTTGAAGAATGCAAACCGCATCACCACAGGCACGATTGATGATGATGGTGATTTGATTGCCGATGCGGATGTGATTATCGAAGCGGTGTTCGAGCGTCTGGATGTTAAACAAGAGACATTCAAGATGATCGAAGAAAACGCAAAGCCGGATGCGATTATTACCTCGAATACATCAACGATCCAGATTCAAAAGCTGGTTGAGGGGATGTCCGATGATTTTAAAAAGCGGTTTATGAACACGCATTTCTTTAATCCGCCACGTTTTATGCGTTTGTTGGAATTGATCGACGGTGAAGACACTGATCCTGACATTTTCGAAGATTTGAAATATTTCGGATCACGCGGTCTGGGTAAAAAAGTCGTGCGGTGTAAAGATACGCCCGGCTTTATCGGAAACCGGATTGGGTGTTATATGTTGTTCCGCGCCCTGAACGAGGCGATCGAAGAACATATTGATGTCGAAGATATGGATGCTGTGCTGAGCCCCGGTTTCGGTTTTCCGAAAATGGGCGTGTTCAAATTGGCGGACTTTGTCGGTCTGGATATTTTGCAACATGTCGGCCAGAATCTTGATGACGGTCTGGCAGATGGCGATGAATTCCGTAACAGCTATAACCCCGAGGTTGTCGCAAAACTGGTTGAAGACGGTTATACCGGCAATAAAGGCGAAGGCGGTTTTTACCGCGTGAAAAAGGACGAAGACGGCAAGGTTGTCAAAAACAACAAAGGCAAGCCGGTCAAAGAAGTTCTGGATTTTGCCAGTGGTGAATATCGTGATGCCAAAAACAGCCCGTTCTTCAAAAAGAATTTCAAGAAGATGTATAAGGGATACGATAAGTTCTTTGATTCCGACAATCCGGCGGCATCATTTGCATGGCCGATATTGCGGGACACATTGTTGTATGTGCTGAACCACGCAGATGAAATTGCCTATGATCTTCAGTCAATCGATGAAGCGATGAATACAGGCTATAACTGGCAATATGGCCCGTTTGAATTGCTGGATAAATTCGGTGTGGATTGGTTTACAGATAAAGTAAAAGCCGAAGGCTTTGCCGTGCCTGCATTGCTTGAAAAAGCCGATGGCCGTCCGTTTTACCGCCGGACGAAAGAGGCATATCAGGTGATGAATTTCGATGGTGAATACGAAAACATCAAACGTGAAAAAGATGTGTTGAAACTTGCGGATGTCAAATTGCAATCCGAACCGATTTTACAACATAATTCGGCTTCGCTGTGGGATATCGGCGACGGGGTTGTCTGTCTTGAATTTACATCGCCCTCCAATGCGATGGACCCGTCCGTTCTGTATATGATCAATGAATCGATCAAGCTGATTAATGCAAGTGAAGGCAAATATAAAGGCATGGTTGTTCATAATGAAGGGCAGCATTTCTCGGTCGGGGCGAATTTGAAATTGATTGATATGTTCAATGTTGTCGCGAACCATCCGATCGCCAAAATGCTTGGCGTATCCGGTTTTCTGAATAAGAAACTTGATAAATTTGTCGAGGATTTGGTCTTTCAGGGGCAGGCTGTTTATAACGCGATGCGGGCGGCACCATTCCCGATTGTCGGTGCGCCGACAGGGTTGAACACAGCCAAAGCGCCAGTGAATTATGCCTTTGGTGGCGGCTGTGAAGTCTTGCTTCATTGTGATGCGATCCAGTCAGGACCGGATCAGGTGATGGGCTTGGTCGAAGCCGGTGTTGGGTTGATTCCGGCGTGGGGCGGTTCAACGCGCTATCTGGAAAAAACGCAGGCAGCGGCCAAAATGAATGGCCCGCTACAGGCTATGCAACCGGCCGCGCTTGCGATCGCAAAACCAATGGACGGTCTTGCGGCCAACGCACAGGATGCCAAGAAAAAGCTCTGGATGGAGAAAAATGACGGCATCTCGATGAATGGTGAATATGTTCTGACCGATGCCAAAGAGCGCGTCTTGCATATGGCTGAAGACTACAAGCCCGCCGAACGGCCCGTTTATAATCTGCCGGGTGCGGTAGGGAAAACGGCTGTCAGCATGCTGGTCGATCAACTTTATCTGCGTCATGATGACCCGAATGCCGGTGTTAATCATGTGGATGTTGTTGTATGTGATGCGATTGCCGATACGTTAAGTGGCGGTGAATATATCACCGAAGAAGATCTGGATGCCGGACATGTGGCCGGTGACGTTGAGGCATACCGTGATATTATCCGCAGCCGTCCCGATGGCCGGATCAAGGTGAATACGACGATGACCTTAACCGAAGATCGTATTTTGCAGTTGGAGCGCGATAATTTTTACTCCCTCTATAAAACGCCAGAGACCAGAAAACGTGTTGCTCATATGGCAAATAAAAATGTGCCATTGCGTGAGGCCTGGCCTGCGGAAGAAAAAACACCGAATGAACTGCGTGACGGATTTGAAAGAGTGCGTTTGGAACGGCGGAGTATCGACGGTAAGCCGCTTGACGGAAAAGACGGTGAACGTCTGGAGCAAATGGCCAAGACAACAGGACGCATTCTGGGTACAGCCAAAAAACTCGGCCTGTTTTAAGTCTGGTTAGTCGTTCATGCGTGGCATGATGGCGGTGGGCATATGACGATACCGAATGTGTCTGAAAATAATGAGACAATAAAAAAAGCCCCGCAATTATTTTGCGGGGCTTTTTCGTGTCGTCTTTTGGAAGATTAAGACGGTGTCAGTGTTGTTTGCAGTTTGCGATCAAACACGTCCACTTTGTTTGCATTCAGAATAAGTTCTTCCGACTGGCGGACGCGGTCGGCTTCTTCTGATGAAATAACGCCGTCATCGACCGCTGTTTGCAGAACGGAATCCTGCAAGACATTGTCATCAATGACGCGGTATTTTGCATCCTTCAGTTTTGCGTGAATTGGCGCGCATGCCGTGGCTTCGGCATCGGCCTTGATCATACGGGTCAGCGGATCATTGTCGTTTTTCGAGATGAAGATATCTTCTTTGACAAAATCACGAATACCGCCAAGCTCCCCTGCCTTTTTCGCAAGTGCTTGATCCATTTTATCAGATGGTTTTTGATTTGCTGTACGGTACAGGAACGGCTTGGTCAGCGCGCGCAGACCGAACGAGATAAATTTGTTCGGATAGTTTTTCAGCAAATCTTCAAGATTTTCTTCGAAATCTGAAAGTGCGTGTTGTACGGCCCATTCCATCATCGGACGGTGATCTTCCGGTGATCCGGATTCTTCGAACGCCCATAAGGCAAGGGAGGCACGGTATAGATTGCCCCCCATTGCGCCGATGCGTTCGGCAATGCACTCTTTGCGTTTCAGGGCGCCGCCCATCATACCGAACGAGATATCCGAGATAACGTTAAATACAGCACTCAAGCGGTTAATTTGCTTATAGTACTTTTTGATTTTATTGTCATTTGTCGGCGCGTTCGAAAAGAAACCGCCTGTGTAGGAATGGATGACACTGCGCATCATGTTCATCATGGATGATGCAACATGGTGCATGACAAGGTTCCGCAATTTTGCTTTGTCCTTATCTCTGGCGGCCATCAATTCGTTGAAGAAATACGGGTGTGTGCGCACAATCGCCTGGCCGCCCATAATGATGGTCGATGTCACGCGGTTTGCACCCTCAACTGTGATACCAATCGGAATCGCGCGATAGGCTTCCTCGATAATGTTGGACGGTCCGCGAATGATCGCTTGTCCGGCCAGAATGTCATAGGCATCATTAATGACCTTACGGTTATCTTCCGTGGCGGTATATTTGGCCACAGCAGACGGGATTGTCGGTTTTTCCTTGTTTTGGTCAATCATTGCCATTGTGCCAAGACGCGTGGCATTCATCAGATATGTCTTACCCAGCATGCGGGCCTGTACATTTTGAATGCCTTCAAATTTATTGACTTCCAGATTGAACTGGCGGCGTGGGCGCGACAATGTTACCAGATTGGAAAGCTTGGAGGCCGCTTCGGAAATAGATGGCAGCGAGATAGACCGGCCAACCCCGAGTGATTCCATCAACATGCCCCATCCTTTACCGGCATTCGGCGCGCCGCCGATAATATCGTCAGGTGAGATCACGACATCTTCGCCGACAACTGTGCCGTTCATGAAGCGGATGCCTGAAGGATCAAGACGGTTACCGATATTCAGGCCGTCCAGTTTATTGCCGTCATCATCCTGCACGCGCAACAGGGCGGCGGTGATGTTCGGATCATCTTCCTTGAGTGTTCCTTCCGGCAGCAACCCTTCGGGGTCTTCCAGTTTAAAGGCCAGTCCGACGAGGTCTGCGATCGGCGCGAGTGTAATATAGCGTTTTTCGAAGTTTAGTTTGATTTTGACTTCATCATTGTCATCTTTGAACACAACACCGTTTGCACGGATGGCTGCGGCATCAGAACCCGCCATAAGCTCGGTCAAACCGAAACACGGGATCAGTTCACCTGTTGCGAGTTTCGGCAGATAGTAATCGCGCTGTTCCTGCGTGCCGTAATGGGCAAGCAATTCTGCCGGCCCGAGAGAGTTAGGTACCATCGCTGTTACGGCAACAGCCGCGCTGCGGCTTGCGAGTTTCATCACGGCAGCGGAATGACCGAGGGCCGAGAATCCCAGGCCGTCATATTCTTTTGGTACAACCATGCCGAAGAATTTATTGTCTTTCATAAATGTCATGATTTCTTCGGGAATTTCTTTTTCTTCTGCAAGTTCCCATTTATCAATCATTTCGCAAAGCTCTTCGACAGGACCGTCGATAAAGGCTTGTTCGTCTTCTGTCAGTTCGGGTTTGCTGAGGGCGAACAGTTTGTTCCAGTTCGGGGACCCGCTCATCAGTTCGGCATACCAGCCATCGGCATCTGTACCGGAGGACAGCGCTTCGATTTCGGTTGATGAGATGGGGGGCAGTTTACTGCCGACGGCAGCATAGATTAATGAATCCAGCAATGGGATTTGCATGAGGTCCTCCTGTTCGATTTTTTATTGTTATTATTGACCTTCAGATTACTAGAAAGCGTTGGCTAAAGTCAATTACAGAGTTGTGTGTTTTCTATGGTATATTGCATTGCACAGCAGCATAGTGCACATGAAACTTGCATAACATTTTTTTTGAGCGTAAGATTATTTCAAATAAGAGATGCTAAAAAGCACATTATATATGAACAGGGAAATATGCCAGAGTCTTACACACCACCGCTGAAGAAGTATTGGGATGCTGTCACGATTCCGCCGCATGGCTGGAGTAGTGAGAAGTATTTTGAAGGATCCAAAGACCATAAGCTGCGTTATGGCTATGCGCCGGCTTATGGCGATGCAGATCATGAAACCAGCGGCAAAACGGTGCAGGGAACGGTTGTTCTGACTCATGGTTACGGTGAAAATATCGATCTGTATTACGAATCAATCAAGGAATATCAAAAGCGCGGCTATGATGTGTTTGCGATGGATTTTCACGGGCAGGGCCGTTCGGGCCGTGTTTATCCGGATCGTCCGCGCACGCCGAGTACACTTGGGCTAGAGCAACATGTTGCCGACCTTGATATTTTTATCAAACAGATCGTGTTGCCGCAGGTGGACCGCGACAAACCATTGATCATGAGCACAAATTCAATGGGCGCACATGTCGGTATGCTTTACATGAACAAACATCAGAAGGTTTTTGATGCCGCTATCATGAGTGCGCCGATGTTTGATATCAAATTTTTGTGGTTCCCGCGTTTTGTGAAACCGGCCATCCGCTTTGCGTTTAATATGCTCAGTAAAACCTGTTTGCGCGACCAGCATTTGGCCAGCAAATGGGATACGCTGGAGCGCTGGGAAAAAGCGCCGCTTTCGATGGAGCTGTCTCAGAATCACCGCAAGGAAATCGCGGCCTTCAACAACAAAATGTATTACGATAAAGGGGTTGATGTACCGACAATCGGCTGGGTGACATCAACGTTTGAAACAAGCAATAAGATTCTGAATGAAGCGTTTTTGAAAGAGATTTCGACACCCATCCTGATCGGCAGTGCCGGTAATGAAAGTTTCGTTGATAACCGGGCGCATGATTATGTGTGCGAACATGTGCAGGATTCCCGCCGTGTGATTATTCCGGGGGCAAACCATACGATATGGCTGGAAAGTGATGAAAATCTGCAACTCTGGTGGAGTCATATTGATGACTTGCTGGATGATGTACATATGCAGCGAAATCCGGATTATCTGCCAGTCTATATTGACGAAGCATCGCCAACGCAAAGCCTTTTTGCGCCGCGCTAACGTTCCCGTTTTTGTATTTCACATCTAGCGCTCTGCTGTGATAAGCGGTGCTGTTTTCCTGCATCCTATTGAAGCCCAACTGAATGCCATATGGAACGTCGCCCGCGCACCCGGCGGGTGTTGCGTGTTTAGATCGCAAGGGCTTTTTACTCTCCGCAGGTTGATAAGCCAATGCCGCCCATTTTCCCGACTTTCCCGGTGTAGAGCAGATGCAATTTTCCGTTTTTCAGGAACGGCTCCGGCGCGCGTAGCGTGTCTTTACTCCACGCGAAATCACCACGCAGATGGATCGGGCCGTCATCGTGGCGCCAGTTTTCAACGCCGTTTGCAGAGACCATATGATATAAACCAAATTCTTCGTATGGATCGGCTTGTACAATATCAACAAACAGGTGAACCTTTCCGGCCATCACGATGGCAGACGGTGTTGAAAAACCGCCGACATTCTGTGTGCGCGGATATTGTTCCTGATCGGGGGTAATCACAGGCTCGGGGATAGACCAGTATTTTCCGTTCGGGCTGCGGACAAGACCGATCGTTTGCAATGTTTTATTCAGCGTTTTGTCAACGCCGACAGCGGTGAAATAAAGATAGATTTCATCGTTATAGACAATGGCCGATGGTTCGGAGACAAAATACTGGTCAAAGCTGTAATCCACACTGCCATCAGGATCGGACGGGCCGAGGATGAAATCCTCGTCTTTTTCCCAGTGAATGCCATCATCCGAAACGGCATGGCCGATCCGGTAATTCACCAAATCGTTTTTGTTCGTGGAATAGCCCGCGTAGAACATGTGATATTGGTCCTGGAAGAAAATCACGCTCGGCGCTTTGACACTTTTTGAATCCCATGCGGTGCTGTCTTCGGACGGGCCAAGCACAGGTGTTTTCGGGTTTGCTTCCCATTGTAGGCCGTTTTCCGAGGTAAGACGGTATATTTCAAGCGGTGTTTTCCAACCGCTATCGGCAACGCCGTAGGCCACAATGCCGGATGGGCCGAGAATGTTTTTCTGGGGAATATTGATGTCATCCCAGTTTGCATCGGGCAGAACATCATGATCGGCAATGACGGGGTTATTCGGATAAGGGACAAAGCAGGTGTCCGGCCGCATGACGGATGGCGCTTTGGTGTCGTTTGATCCGATCTCCGGCAGAATATCCAGATCGGATATACCGCATCCGCCAAGTATCAAAAATGTTGATAAGAAAAAAAGCCGTAACTTGATCATGCTATGTCTCTGTTGTTGGTTAGGACGGGAAGAAAATTTCGACGAAACCGTCTGCAATAAATTGTACAGACATTGCCGCCAGTAAGATACCCATAATTCTAGCCAGAATACCATTTCCTGTTCGGCCCATAATTTTCATGAGTTGCGGCGATAAAATCAGGCTGATCAGGGCCAAAAGCTGGATAATCAGCACGGCTACAATCACCACGCCTGTGGCGGCGATGGAATCGGCTGATGTTGCAAACATTAACGTAGCCGTAATTGTGCCGGGGCCGGCCAGAAGCGGGATCGCCAGCGGGAAGACAGCGATATCGTCCTGCTTTGCAACGCTGGGTTTTTGCGTTTCCATCTGGTCCGGGTCGTGATAGCCCATAATCATGCGGAACGCGGTGACGAACAGTAAAAGCCCGCCGGTAATACGGAACGCGGCCATTGAAATACCCATGTGATGCAGTAATTGCTGGCCGATCAGGCAGAAAACAATCAGAACAAAGATTGCGATCAAAACCGCCTTTGTTGCAATTTTGCGCATAGTCGCTTTATCGTCGCCTTTTGTCAGAGCCGAGAAGATGACAGATGTACCCAGCGGGTCGATAATGACAAACAGGCTGACAAGGGCCGAGATGAAAATGTCGAAATGTGATGCAAACATTATCGTCCTTGCGTTGATCGCGTTTTCTCTGATTCTACAGTGCATTATTATAGAAAGCAATGCGTCGATATCCATCCATTTTCCGGATTAGGGCTATCATAGCACAGATTTTTCGACTAAACTTTTCCTGTGATATGAATGCATTGGATCTGTTGTGACGTGTGATGTGTTGCAGGATCGCAAGGAAGAGGATCTTGTTATGAAATTTGTCTATATCGGTTATGATTTTATGTTGGATGTTGTGCACCGATTGCTCGGTGACGGGCATGAGCTTGTGGCGATGTGTTCTTTTCCGTGCGATAACCGTTTTTCATTTAATGTACAGGCCGAGGCCCTTGCCGCCGCGATGCAGATTGACTTTACGACTGACCCGATTTCCGAAGAACATATTGCAAAATATAAAGCCGAAGGCGCGGAATGTTTCTTTAGCGCAGGGTACCCGTATAAAATTCCGCTGAGTGCGACCGAAGATGCATATGGCATTAACGTACACCCGACGTTATTGCCCAAAGGTCGCTCGTTATTACCGGCGCCGCATATCTTGTTATCGCATCCGGAAGATTCCGGTGTAACAATCCATAAACTGGCAGAGCGCATTGATGCGGGCGATATTTTGTTGCAGGAACCTGTGGCAATACGGGATGATGAAAGCGTCGAAACATTATCTGCGCGTACCATATTGAAAACCGTCGATCTGGCCGCGCGTGTTTTTCAGGATATGGAGACATATTACCAGAACGCCACACCGCAAAATGATGATGATGCAACACATTGGGATACGCCCACAGATGTGATGCGCACGCTTGACTGGCAAAAGCCGGTCAAACAGATCAGTAAAATACAACGTGCCTTCGGATATTACGGATCACTGGCCTTTTTTAATGATGAAATGTGGAATGTGTACGATGCTGATGTCTGGGAGGAAGACCATTCCTATGCGCCGGGGGATGTCGTTGCGAACCTCGGTACGCAGCTTGTGATTGCCGCAAAAGACGGGTTTGTGTGTCTGAAACTGATCGAAAAAATTCACCGCCCCGATTGATGTGTCCGATAATGGATAGGGATGCTGTGATCGGATTGGATTATGCCTTTTGTGCATAAATCATGACCGGTGTACAGATATCATCGCGTAGCGCTGTTTCCAGATTTATGAATTTATCAGGATGCGGTATGTCATTTTCCGCGGCTTTTTCACGCATACGGCGGACTTGCTGTAACCCGTCGTCATGATATGATTGACGTGCGGTTATGGTGAATCCGTTTTCTTGTAGAAATGCAATCGTTTGCTGTTCCGTCAGCAAGTGACTTGTTTGTGCCGTATCGGCCCAGGGCATCGGAAAACGAGGCTGCTTATCTTCGTGACACAGCATGATGTCATACAGTGCAAAAATGCCGTTCGGTTTTAAGGTGCGGGCAATTTCACGGTATAAATCTGCGCGCGTTGCAATATTCATCGCAACATGAATCGTATATGACGCATCAAAACAGGCATCATCGAACGGCATGTCGCAGGCATTTGCGATACGAAAGTCGATTTTGTTATCAAGGCCGGCGGCCTCTGTCAGTTTTTCTGCGGCCTGACATAGCGCGGGTGTCAGATCGATGCCTGTGATATGTACATCCTGCGTATCTGCAAGATGTCTGGCCGGACCGCCGAGGCCTGATCCGATATCCAGAATATGCATGCCACCGCGCAAGGACATGCCGGTGAAAAAACGCTCTGTTGCCGTTTCGCGGCCGATATGCATCTGGTCAAAGGGGGCAATATGTGCTGCGGTGAGTGTTTCGTCATCTTTTAAAAAACGGCGCGCGTGTTGCAGTATCTGATCCGCGCGATCACGGTCACTGTAATGGTTAACAATTTCGTTGTTCGTTTTTGCTTGATGCAGGCTGGTATCATTCATGTGTGTTTATCGCTTTTGTGTTTTTTCGCTTTACGATATAATAAGAGAATAAGAATTATATAATAATGTCGCGCAGAAAGATATTGTCTCATGGGAAAATCAATTTGGTACAAAGGTTATTCAATCGAAACGATTGAAAATGAGCTTGAGGTCAAAAATCAGGGACGAAATATTCTCGCCGCGCTGGGCATTCATATCACGGAATTAACGGATCACTCATTGATCGGAACGATGCCTGTTGATGAACGCACGCACCAGATTTTCGGTATTTTGCACGGCGGAGCAACGTGTGTGCTGGCTGAAACGATCGGCAGTGTTGCCGCGCTTCTTTGCGTTGACGTTTCAAAATACACAGCCGTCGGGTCAATGATTACGGCCAATCATTTGCGCCCGATCAGAACCGGACACGTGATCGCCGAGGCAAAACCCGTGCATCTTGGCAGAACAAAACATGTCTGGGATGTGCCTGTCACAAATGCCGACGGTAAGCTGGTGGCAAAATGCGAATTGACATGCGCCATCATTGATAAGCCACACTAAAACAGGGGGGGGCGGGGAACGAGACTGGTTAGCGTGCTGTTTTTACCTTAGCCGTCTTTCAAACGTTTCAGGATATAATCCTGTTTTGCGCGAACGTGATCAACGGATTTTTCTTTCACAGGGCCGAAGCCGCGCACTTCGTCAGGGGTGGCGGCAAGTGCCACCGCGATATCCAGATTTTCCTTGTTCGTATGTTTTAAAATGCCGTCGATGAAGGCCTCGTATTCTGCAATCAACGCGCGTTCCATGCGGCGTTCTTTATTGTAACCGAATATATCAAACGGCGTGCCGCGCAGACCTTTCAGTTTTGCCAGTACTTTAAAGACATGCAGCATCCATCCGCCAAATTCCCGTTTCGCAGGGCGGCCTGTTGCAATATCGGTGCGTGAGAAAATCGGCGGCGCAAGGTTGAATTTGATTTTATAATCACCTGAAAATTGTGATTGCAGATTGGCAAGGAAAGCTTCGTCTGTATATAGACGGGCCACTTCATATTCATCTTTATAGGCCAACAATTTGTGGTAATTTTTTGCAACCGCTTCGGTCAGGGCTGTACTGCCTTTTGCAATGCTTTGCTCGAACTCCTGAATCCGCGCTACCGCATCTTCGTAGCGTTTTGCATAGGCTTTGTTCTGATAATTGCACAGATATTTGCTGCGTTTTTCAATGACCTCTTCCAGTGTTTGCGATGGCGCCTCGTCGGTAAACGGGCCTTTGGTATCTTCGACCAGTTTTTCAATTTGATCCGGATCGTGCGCAGCAAGACGGCCGAATTGGAAAGACCGTTTATTGGCATCAATCGCAACACCGTTAATTTCAATGGCTTTCATGATTGAATCCATATGAAGTGGTACCAGACCTTTTTGCCATGCATATCCCAACATAAAGACGTTTGTTGCGATTTCATCGCCGAGCAATGTTCTCGCCGTTGTTGTTGCATCGATGAAATGTGTTTCATCCTGCATGATGGCTTCGAGCAGTGTTTTTTCAACTTGTTCCGTATGGAAATCCATTTTGTTGTTTGTGACAAATTCGGTAACGGGCGTGTTGTCTTTGTTGATGACGGCCTTTGTGCGATCGGGGTTTAAGGTTTCATGCGCGTTTTTGCCGACGGCTGATACGATATCACAGGCCAGTAGCAAGTCTGTACCGCCCGTGATGATGTGACCGGTGCGCAGTTCTTCCATTACCGGACTGATCCGCACATGGCTCAGCACTTCGCCGTTTTTCTGGGCGAGGCCGGTAACATCAAGGTTGCGGCTGAATTTTTGTTCCAGATGCGCGGCCATGCCGAGCAAGGATGAAACGGTCAGAACCCCCGTGCCGCCGATGCCTGTGACCATGATGTTATAGGCGTGCGTGCTGTCCGGTATAATCGGCACAGGCAGATCGTCAAATAACGAATCCGGATTATCGACTTTTGTTTTGCTGGGCTGGCCGCCGTAAATTGTAACAAAAGACGGGCAGAACCCTTTCAGGCATGAAAAATCCTTGTTGCAGCTTGATTGATTAATGGCCCGTTTGCGGCCATATTCGGTTTCAACCGGCATCACGGCAACGCAGTTGGATTGTTTGGAACAATCGCCGCAGCCTTCGCAAACGGATTTGTTGATCATGACCCGCTTGGCAGGGTCGGGATATTGCCCGCGTTTACGGCGGCGGCGTTTCTCCGCGGCACAGGTCTGGTCGTAAATGATGACTGTGCAGCCGTCTGTTTCTTTTGCTTCAAGCTGGACCTTATCCATCCATTTCCGGTCAAGGACCGTGACACCGTTTGGTAATTCGTCCGGCTGGCTGCTGTAGCGTTCGGGGAATTCTGAAACAATCCAGCATTTTTCGACGCCTTCGGCCATCACTTGCTGGGCAACACGTGTGACCGGCATTTCACCGTCAACAGGTTGCCCGCCGGTCATGGCGACGGCATCATTATACAGGATTTTGTAGGTGATATTGATACCTGCAGCAACCGCAGCACGAATGGCAAGCGTGCCTGAATGGTAATAGGTGCCATCGCCCAGATTTGCAAAAATATGTTTGCGTCCGGAATAAGGCGCGCTGCCGATCCACGGCACACCTTCGCCGCCCATATGTGTGCACATGGCCGAGTTTCGTCCCATCCATTGCACCATATAATGGCATCCGATCCCGACCATGCCGAAACTGTCTTCGGGCACTTTTGTCGATGTATTGTGCGGACATCCTGCACAATAATATGGACGCCGGATTGATGGCGGTGCGTACACCGCTTCTTTTTCTTCGTAATCGGCATAGAATTTCAAGGCGCGGTCCACATGATCATTATGATAAAAACGGCGTATGCGCTGGGCGATCACATGGGCGACCATGCCGACAGTCTGGTCGTTGTGCAACGGCAAAAGGCGTTCACCCTTTTCATCATATTTACCGACCACGACAGGGCGGCGTTTATGATCCCAGTTATAAATTTGTTGCTTGAGCTGATATTCAATCATCTCGCGTTTTTCTTCGACGATCAAGATCTCTTCCAGCCCTTCGACGAAGTCCTGTACGCCTTGTGGTTCAAGCGGCCATGTCATGCCGACTTTATACAGGCGCAAGCCGATCTCTTTTGCGACCTCGTCTGTGATGCCAAGTTCGATCAAGGCCTGACGGACATCCCCATATGATTTGCCTGATGTGATGATGCCAAAGCGCGGTTTCGGACTGTCAAAAATTGTGCGGTCGATATTATTTTTACGGGCAAAAGCGTGGCATGCAAACAGTTTGAAATTTTGTAAACGCCAATCAATATCGCGTGGCGTATCATTCAGGCGTATGTGTAATCCGCCGTCTGGCATCTGGAATTCCTGATCTGTCGGGATCAGGATATCCCTGTTCTCTCTACTTAAATCGATAGTTCCGGAAGTTTCAACTGTTTCGGTTGTCAGCTTCATTGCCGTCCAGCATCCTGAGTAACGCGACATTGCAATGCCCAGTAACCCATATTCGACGAATTCAAGAATACTGGCCGGATAAAGCTGTGGTACCATCGCGGCATAGAGGACATGATCGCTTTGACAGGGCAGGGTAGAGGATTTGCAGCCGTGGTCATCACCGACAAGGGCCAGAACGCCGCCATTGGGGTCTGTGCCGTACGCGTTTGCGTGTTTAATCACGTCCATACTGCGGTCAACGCCGGGGGATTTGCCATACCAGATACCGAACACGCCATCGACTTTCGGATCGGGGTGCAAATTGACTTGTTGTGTGCCCCAGACCGCTGTTGCACCCAAATCTTCGTTGACGCCCGGTTTGAAGGTGATATTCAATTCATCCAGATATTTTTGTGCGCGCCAGAGCTGGGCATCGAATCCGCCAAGCGGAGAGCCGCGATAACCGGAAATAAAGCCTGCCGTATTCAGTCCTGCGGCGATGTCACGGCGGCGTTGTACCAGCGGTATGCGGGTCAAAGCTTGCAGACCCGACATATAGGCGATTCCGTCATTGTTTTCGTATTTATCTGTGAGCGCGACGTCGCGCAAATCCTTGCTCATAAACCAATGCCTGTTCTTTTGAATGCGTCTGTTTCCTGCGCATCTTTTATTATAATTGATGCCGGTTAATATATCATTTTTCCGGCGTTATGCCAGAGGGTGTTTACGCCGCAGCGCACCATGAATATTTTGTTGACATATTATTGTCGCGCGCATAGATTGCCGCATGTTCAACTGTACAATGCTGGAGAGAGGGCCGACGTGAGTAAATTTTCCAATGCAGATCTTCCTTATATTTTCGGACAATTCGCAGGCCGTGCCGTGCCTGAAATGTCAGGGCAGGCACATTGCCCGCAGTTAGATGAAGAGCAGGCAAAAGCCGGGTCTTTGCGTGAACTGTTCGATCGTGCGAAAGATTATGACCTTGAGTTACGTCTGGTACTGAATGGGCGTCCTTACACCCATTCACAATCAAACACAGACCGCGTCAATGTATCGTTCACGCGCGACACGCAAACCGGACAATGGGCCGTATCAAACGGTTTCCAATTCGGATAATACGGGACGGGTGACGCTCGTACGTGCAAGCGTTGTTATTTCGTTTCTTCGAATAACTCGCGGCCGATGAGCATGCGACGAATTTCCGATGTGCCTGCGCCGATTTCATACAGCTTGGCATCGCGCAGTAGGCGGCCAGTCGGATATTCATTGATGTAGCCATTTCCGCCCAGTGTCTGAATAGCCTGCAGTGCCATTTGTGTTGCGGCTTCGGCGCTCATGAGAATACATCCCGCAGCATCCTTGCGGGCGGTTTCGCCGCGATCGCAGGCAGCCGCCACGGCATATACATAGGCACGTTGGGATGAAAGGGCGGTGTACATATCGGCCATTTTGCCCTGCATTAATTCAAACGTGCCGATTGATTTCCCGAACTGTTTGCGTTCATGGACATAGGGGACGACCACATCCATACAGGCTTGCATGATGCCAAGCGGCCCGCCGGACAACACAACACGTTCATAATCAAGGCCGCTCATCAGGACATTTACACCCTTGCCAATTTCCCCCAGAACATTTTCTGCAGGTACGCTGCAATTTTCGAAGACCAGTTCGCATGTGTTAGACCCGCGCATGCCGAGCTTATCCAGCTTTTGTGCGGTCGTGAAACCGGCCATGCCTTTTTCGATGATAAAAGCGGTAATGCCTTTTGATCCGCCATCGGGGTCTGTTTTGGCATAGACCACCAGCGTATCGGCGTCAGGACCGTTCGTAATCCACATTTTATTACCGTTCAAGACATAGTGATCGCCCTGTTTTTCGGCACGGCAGGTCATACCGACAACATCGGAACCTGCGCCCGGTTCGCTCATGGCAAGTGCGCCCACGTGATCGCCGGAGACCAGCTTTGGCAGGTATTTTTCCTTTTGCGCTTGTGTGCCGTTGCGGTAAATCTGATTAACGCACAAATTGGAATGCGCGCCGTATGACAGGGCAACGGAGGCCGATGCCCGTGATAATTCTTCCATTGCGATGACATGGGCCAGATACCCCATATCCGCGCCGCCATATTCTTCGGATACGGTAATGCCAAGCAAGCCCAGATCGCCCAGCTTCTTCCACATATCTGCCGGAAATTCGTTCTTTTCGTCAATCTCTGCTGCCCGCGGGGCAAGTTCATTTTGTGCGAATTGATATACGGTTTCTCGCAGCATATTAATGGTTTCGTCGTGATCGAAATTCAGGGTCGGATATGGAATCATGTGCAGGTCTCCCGTTGTTCAATATTCATTTTGTTGCGAATGAAATTTGTTATGGCGTGTAGTTTATCAAGATCAATCGATGTTTCATAGCCGGATTCGTGCAGCATTTTTACGACCGCGTCCGTTGCGACATTGCCGGATGCGCCTTCGGCATACGGACAGCCGCCAAGACCGCCTGCCGCACTATCAAAAACGCGCACGCCGCATGCAAGCGCGGCTTTTATATTATCCAGTGCGCGGCCATGTGTGTCATGACAATGTAGCGCGATATGTTCCAGCGGGACATAGTCTGAAACGGCGGTGATGATGTCTGTGATTTGTGCGGGGCGGCCTATGCCGATTGTGTCCCCGAGGCTGATTTCATAACATCCCATTTTGTATAATTGCTTGGATACGGAAACAACGCTTTCAACCGGCACGTCGCCATCGTAAGGGCAACCCGCCACGCATGATACATAACCGCGCACAGCAATCTGTTCGGCCTTTGCGGTCTGTAGAACAGGTTCGAAACGTGCAATGCTTTCGGCGATTGTGCAGTTGATATTCTTTCGGCTGAACCCTTCCGATGCCGCAGCAAAAACGGCCACCTCTTTGACACCGCAATGCACGGCATTTGTCATGCCTTTGTCGTTCGGGACGAGGGCGGCATAGGTGACGCCGTCATCCTTGTTGCGCAGGGCGTGCATAATATCGTTATGGTCTGCCATTTGCGGCACCCATTTCGGCGATACAAAACTGGTGGCTTCGATATATTTCAGGCCGGCCTCTGCAAGTTTTGCAATCAGAGCGAGTTTTTGGTCTGTCGGAATGATTTGTTTTTCATTCTGCAGGCCGTCGCGCGGGCCGACCTCGTAAATCTTGATATGCGTGTTCTGTGTCATTTCTTTTCCAGAAATTTTTTCAGCCGTGTTTGCGCTTCGTCTGTGGTGCGGATTTTTGCGATGCGGCGGGCGCTGTCTTGTAATGTATCATCATCCAGCGGCGCATAGGCATAATCAGACACAAGCTGTTTGCTTTCGCGCATGGCATTCATGCCGTTTTGCCGCAATGTTTTAATCAATGTCTGCAGTTTTTCGTCCATGTCTTTTGCATTGGCCGCCACTTCGTGTACCAGTCCGATGTCGTATGCTTTTGCTGCAGCAAAACGTTCGCCTGTTTGTGCAAAGCGTTTTGCGTGCCGTGCGCCGATGGCGCGAATAACATAGGGTGCAATTGTTGCGGGGATCAATCCCAGCTTGACTTCGGATAAAGCGAATATTGCGGTGTCTTGTGCGATAACAATGTCGTGACAAGCTGCAAGCCCCATACCGCCGCCCATTGCCGCCCCCTGAATGCAGGCGATTGTGGCCTTTGGGCAGTTATAAATAGAGCGCAGCATTTTTGCGAGCTTTACCGCGTCGTCTTCGTTTTGTGCCTCGGAAAAATCGATGGATTCTTTCATCCAGTGCAGGTCTGCTCCGGCGGAAAAGCTTTTTCCGTTGCCGCGAAGCACGATGGCGATTACATCATCATTACCGGAGAGTGACTGATAGCTATCATGCAACATGGCAATCATATCCGCATCAAATGCATTATGAACATCGGGCCTGTTCAGTGTAACAAAGGCGATGTGATCTTCGATATGGGTCATGATTTTATCTGTTATATTCATGTGATGTTGCGCTTTTTTATAGTGGAGAGTACAGGGGGTTACATACGGAAAATACCGAAATCCGTATCCTCTATCGGTGCGTTCAGGGCAATTTCCAATCCGCGCGCCAGCACGTTGCGTGTATCGGCCGGATCAATGATGCCGTCATCCCATAAACGGGCACTGGCATAATACGGGTTGCCCTGATCTTCATATTGCTGGCGAATGGGGGTTTTGAATTCTTCTTCTTCGGCGGCTGTCCATGTTTCGCCTTTTTTGTCCATTTGGGCTTTTTTGACGGTTGCCATGACGCTGGCGGCTTGTTCGCCGCCCATCACGGATATACGTGCATTCGGCCACATCCATAAAAAACGCGGATCGTAGGCGCGGCCGCACATGCCGTAATTGCCCGCGCCGAATGATCCGCCGATAATGACGGTCAGTTTCGGCACTTTAGCGCAGGAAACAGCCGTGACCATTTTTGCTCCGTCCTTTGCAATGCCGCCATGTTCAAAATTTTTGCCGACCATGAATCCGGAGATGTTCTGCAAAAAGATCAGCGGTATTTTTCGTTTGCTGCATAATTCGACAAAATGCGCACCTTTTTGGGCGGACTCGGAAAACAGGACGCCGTTGCTGGCCACAATACCGACCGGATAGCCGTTAATGTGGGCAAAGCCCGTGATTAATGTTGTGCCGAAGCGTTTTTTGAATTCGCTGAATTCACTATCATCAACAAGGCGGGCGATAATTTCGCGGACCTCATACGGGGTGCGCAAATCTTTTGGGATCAGGCCGTATATTTCCTTTATATCCTGACGTGGTTCTTTGGGCTCTTGGCGGGTAATCGTTGCTTTTGCGTTGCGGTTGATGTGCAGCATGGCATCGCGAGTCATCTGGATGGCGTGCATGTCATCATCGGCCAGATGGTCGGCCACGCCGGAAATGCGCGTGTGAACATCACCGCCGCCGAGGGCTTCTGCTGTGACATCTTCGCCCGTTGCGGCTTTGACAAGGGGCGGTCCGGCCAAAAAGATTGTGCCTTGTTCTTTGACGATAATATTTTCGTCGCTCATCGCGGGAACATATGCGCCGCCTGCGGTACATGACCCCATCACCACAGCAATTTGCGGAATATTACGGGCGGATAAATTGGCCTGATTAAAAAAGATGCGGCCGAAATGATCGCGGTCGGGAAATACTTCGTCTTGTTGCGGCAAATTCGCCCCGCCCGAATCAACCAGATAGATGCATGGCAGGTTATTTTGTGCGGCCACATCTTGTGCGCGCAGGTGTTTTTTGACAGTCAGCGGGTAATATGTCCCGCCTTTGACGGTGGCATCATTGCACACAATGACACAGTCTTGCCCCGACACTTTGCCGATACCCGTGATAATGCCGGCAGATGCGACGTTGTCTTTGTAAACACCGTCAGCAGCCAGTGCGGACAGTTCCAGAAAGTCGGATTTCGCGTCAATTAATTTGGCAATACGATCGCGTGGCAATAATTTTCCGCGTGACGTATGTCTTTCATTGGCTGTTTTGCCGCCGCCTTCATAGGTTTTCTTGAGCTTTTTATTCAATTCTTTGACCAAAGCGGTCATATGCTCTTTGTTCGCTGTGAAATGTTTTGATGATGTATCTTGTTTTGTGCCGATGCGTGACATGAATTTTCCCCGTAAAATTATATTTATACGCTAAATCAAAATCTGTGTCAGGGCAATTTCAAACTTTAAATTGTGTATTCGTGAACTATGGCGTGTGCGGGGCACAGAAGCGAAAAGATATGAGGATTAAAGCCTATGCAAGCCTTGTGTTCTTGTGGGGGTGCTTGCATAATCACCCGAACATAACGCAACTTTAACAAAAGCGGAGCAGGCTGTGACAGCACCTCTCATTCAAATTGCATTAATTATACTCTCGGGGTTTGTGTCGCAGTGGACGGCGTGGAAGCTGCATATCCCCGCGATTGTGTTTCTTTTGATCTTCGGGTTTATTCTCGGTCCTGTGACGAATCTGGTTCAGCCAGAACTTTTGATGGGTGATTTGCTAAAGCCTGCGATTTCTGCGGCGGTGGCAATTATCCTGTTCGAAGGCAGCTTGCATTTGAAACTGCGTGATATTCGCGAGGTCCAGCCGACGATTCTGCGTATTATTTTGTTGGGCGCGCCGCTTGGCTGGCTTTTGATTAGCTCTGCCGCGCATTATGTGGCCGGTTTGACATGGCCTGTTGCGATGACATTGGGCGGCATTCTGATTGTGACCGGCCCGACCGTAATTACGCCCATGCTACGCCACGCGCGGGTTAAACAGCGCGTTGGATCAGTGTTGAAATGGGAAGGCATTATTAACGATCCCGTCGGGGTAATTGTTGCTGTGCTGGTATATGAATATTTCCATTTCTCGCACAGTGCGGGACTTGAAGGCACGGTCTTTTACGCCAAGCTTGCAACAGTGCTGGTCGGCTTGTCGGCGATCAGTTATATTTTCGGCCGTTTCAGTGCCTTGATATTAGAGCGTGGCTGGGTACCAGAATATCTGAAAGCGCCGTTTTTGCTGGCGAATGTTCTGACTATTTTTACAATCTGCGATGTCTTGCTACATGAATCCGGTTTGATTGCCGTGACGATTTACGGCATGACATTGGCGAATAACCACGTGTCCAGCATCGAAGAAATCAAGCGTTTCAAGGAAACAATCACATTATTGTTGATTGCGGGCGTGTTTATTATTCTGACGGCGGGGCTTGATCCGTCATTGTTGAACCAGATTGATAAGGGCGGCATCCTGTTTGTGCTTTTGGTTATTTTCCTTATTCGTCCGGTTACCGTTTTTCTGAGTAGTATCGGCGCAAATTTCTCGTTCAAGGAACGGTTGATTGTTGGCTGGATTGCGCCGCGCGGTGTGGTTTGTGCGGCAATCTCCGGTGTGATGGGGCTGCTGTTGATTGAAGCCGGATATGAAGACGGAGAGAAGATTTTACCGCTTGCTTTTGGTATTGTGCTGTTCACGGTCGTGCTGCATGGGTTGACCTTTAAACCACTTGCGCGGTTGCTCGGTCTGACATCAACGGTGTCAAACGGGGTGATTATTGTCGGGGCGCAGGACTGGACGATCCAGCTTGCGGAAACCTTACGGGATCGCGATGTGCCTGTTTTGATGATTGATACGAACTGGCACCGTCTGAAGCCTGCGCGGCAGGCCAAGATACCGGTTTATTACGGCGAGATTCTGTCCGAAGAAACAGAACTCAATCTGGATATTGCGTCATATGGCACATTGCTGGCCGCAACGGATAATACGGCATATAACTCGTTTGTCTGTAATACGCTTGCCAAACAAATGGGGCGTGAAAATGTGTTTCAGGTGTCTTATCAGGAAGAGCGCGGTCCCGAACATAAAAAGATGCCAAACACGATGCGCGGCCGTTTATTCGTGGATGCGGAAACCAACTATTATGACTGGTGGCATAAATACAGAAATAGCTGGCGTTTTAAAACAACGCGGGTCAGCACAACCGTTGATGAAGATGAGGTTGCCGGTTTGTCCGGTGAACGTTTGAAGGTCGGCGTGATTAATAAAAATAATGTGCTGGCATTCGTAAGTCCCGAGATCGAGCCGATTGCAAAAGACGGTGAACAAGTACTGTTCTTTGAGAAAGTCGATCTGGAGCGCAAGGCCGAAGAAAAACTGCAATCCAGAAATGAAGCGCAGAAGAACGGTGCTCCAAAAGATTAGAGTCTAGAATAAGGACTTAGAATCAGTGCGGGGGATGAAGGCGTTTACAGAATGATGTTGCCGTTATCATGCAATGTTTGTTCATCTGTCAAACCTGTTACGCCTTCGATCGTGGCGATTGCGGCAAAACTGTTGCCGCCGCCATCTTGATCCACAGAAACGGTGCTGTCTGATCCGTTGTCGGTGATTTGCAGGAAGTCTGTGATGGCGTCGGTTTCCGGATCATAGAAGCCCGTCAGAATATCGGAAATATCAATGGCATCGCCATCGGCCGTGTTGAAATCCGTGATCGTATCCTGATCGTTAAAGGCTGATCCGTCCTGAAAGACAAAGATATCGGCATCATCACCACCCGTTAATTGGTCCAGACCATCACCGCCATACAGGACGTCATCACCGGCGCCGCCATTCAGTGTATTGGCGTCATCGCCACCGGCGAGGAGTTCATGATCATCACTACCGGTCAGGGTCGAGACATTGGTTGTCTCAACGCTATATTGTACCCAGGCGGAATGATCCTCGCCATCATGGACGCGTGCCCAAAGTGTTTCAGTCGTTGCGTTTGTGCCGGCCTCGATTTGTAATGTGTCGAATTGATCTTGTGTAATTTCCGTTTCGTTGGACAGATACGATGAATCCAGACTATAAAATGCGGTTGTTGTGCCCTGACTATTATCCCATGTGGTGTATGTCAGTGTGTCGCCATCTGTATCATTTGCAATAACGGCATGGGATGCGGCAATCGTGGCATCGTAATCCATGATGACATTGCGTACCGTTACGGCCGGCGCATTATTTTCGGCAATTGTCGTCAGTGTCAGGTTTTCAGTGTCGCTGTCGCGTGATCCGTCGGATACGGTAATGCTTAAACTGTCTGTGCCTGTGCCGCTACCGCCGACGATACGCAGGCGGCTGAACTCTGCGGCGGTCAGATCTATATCTTGTTCCGCATCAAGGGCTTCCTCATCCAGTTCGAAATAGCCACTCGTCCCGCTTGCGTTCCCATCATTGACGGTATAGGTCAGCGTATCCCCATCAATGTCATTCGCATCAATATAGTCAGATGCCAGTACACTGTCGTTTGTGACAAGTACGGCATGCGAAACGGACAGGGACGGCGCGGTATTTGTGATGAGTGTCAGGCTATCCCATGATGTATAAGCCGCGCCATCCGATACGCGTATCCAAAGCTCTTCGGTGCCGGTGTCACTGCCGGCCACAATGCGCAGGCGGTCAAATTCGTCCTGTGTAATTTCCGTTTCGTTGGCGACCGTTTCACCGTCCAGTTCGAAATAACCGGAATTCGGCGCAAGCGATCCGTCCCACAAAATATATGTCATATCATCCCCATCCGAATCTGATGGCGAAATGTAGGAGGATGCCAAAACGGACGGATCACCCGGATTCATCGACAGGTCCGTCAGATTGACGGTCGGTGCAACATTTGCGGCGATTGATGTGATGGTGAATGTGTCTGCTCCGGCAGACAAAGATCCATCGGATACATTGACGGTCATGGTATCTGTGCCCGTATCACTGCCGCCGTAAATGCGGAGGTTGAAAAATTCGTCTTCTGTGAGTTTGATGTCTTCACCTGCCGCAAGGGTTTCGCCATCCAGATAGAAATATGCACTGCCCGCATCACTGTTGCCGTCATTAATTGTATAGCTCAGCGTGTCGCCGTTATCGTCAACGGCATCAATATACAGGGATGCCAGCACGTAATCGCCAGCCTCGATGGTGGTGTCGGTCAAGGTCAGATTGGCGGCGACATTTGTTGTCATGGTGAAGCTTTGCCAGCTTGTCTGATCTTCGCCGTCAGATATTTTGACCCATAATGTGTCCGTTCCGGCATCTGTGCCTGCAACAATGTCGAGCGCGTCAAATTCGTCTTGTGTCAGGACGGTTTCGTTGGCGACCAGTTCGCCGTCCAGTTCAAAATGGCCGGAGCTTGTATTCGGGCTATTGTCCCAAAGTGTATAGGTCAGCGTATCACCATCAACATCGGATGCTGTGATAACCGTAGAGGCAAGAATGGTGTTGCCGGTATTGATCGTTACATTATCGGCGGAAACCGACGGTGCAGCATTGCCCGCACCAAAAAGACCGCGGATCGTTTGATAGGTATAGGATACACCATCAAATATAAATGTCTCGATGTTGGTTAGAACGTTCGTGACAGTTTCACCCAGTGCGGCATATGTCGTCGCGCC
This sequence comes from Alphaproteobacteria bacterium, assembly GCA_030750865.1. Lineage (GTDB taxonomy): Bacteria > Pseudomonadota > Alphaproteobacteria > Micavibrionales > Micavibrionaceae > JASMHE01. The sequence continues at coordinate 10,742 of JASMHE010000004.1, read as the reverse complement.
GTCAAACGTGATGGTATAATCATCAATCGCATCAATAAAAGCGGCTGTATCATCACCATCGCCGCCGTCAATCACATCACTGCCGCGACCGCCCCAGATATAATTATCCGACGCGCTGCCCGTGATGGTGTCATCGCCATCGCCGGTGTAAACATTTTCGATGCCCGATACAGTAATGTCTTCGCCATCAAGTGTTGCGGTGCCTGCGGCCAGATCGACCGTGCTGCCGGTTGTGATTGCGGCGGCGTTGATGGTATCTGTGCCGCCATCGGAATCTGTTAATGTGGCGCGATTGCCCAAATTGCCGGAGAATAATGAAAAGTCTTCGGTGTAATAATAGGTGTCGTCACTGGCGGCGCTGTTTCCGGTGAAGGCGATAGACCATTCATTCAACGTGCCAGCATTGCCGGATGCGGCGTCTTCGATTTCAAGCGTCCATGTGCCTGCGCTCATCTCGCCCATATGCGCAACGGAACTGAAGTCGAAAAAGAAGCCGCTATAAACGCCAAGCATCGTTGTGAAGTCACCATTTTCGATGCGGTCAACCAGTACGCTTTCCGTGCCGTCCGGGCTGACCAGAGAGACGACAAGATCACCGGCTTTGGCATGTGAAATATCCATATAGACAAGTACATGCTCAATTTCGATATCTGTTGAAATATCGATACTGGATGAAACTGTGCCGCTTGATGGGATGGATGCGTCTGTATAGTTCCATGTTGCGCTGGTCTCGGTCAGGTTGGATTGCGTTTGTTGCAAATCCCACGTTTCGGCAAGACGTACGGCCGCGTGTGCATCGGCGATACCATAGCCAAGACCGTGATGGAATGTCATGCCGCCGCCGTTCCAGTTGGAAGCGCCGTTTTCCTGCCATTCGGGGTTGTCAGTATCGGTCTGACGTGATGACATAGCCAGAATTTCCTGCACATCGCGATAGCCTAGCGCGTCATTGGCTTCGAGCATTAAAGATATAACGCCCGATACGGCCGGTGCGGAAAACGATGTGCCGTCAATTGTAACTTTGTAATCTTCACCCAGTGCGTAGGGCAGAATCACATCATCACCAGGGGCGGACAGTAAAACGTTTGATCCCCATTCGCTGAAGCTGGCGATTGTTCCGTCACTGGAATGGGCGCCGACGGTCGTGACATATGGCGAATTTTGATAGTTTTTCAGGTTTGCGCCCAGCCCGTCTTCCTGACTATTTCCGGCTGAAAATACGATATTTGCACCCAGCCCGTCGCGGCCGTTTGTAACAATGTTTTCGATCTCTGTATGCACATCACTCGGGTCTACATCACCGACAAAATTCACACCCTTATGGTCGCCGAATGCTGCGGTTGTGCCCCAGCTGTTATTCATGATGTCGGCATTTGATGTCAGGACGTGTTCAAAGCCGTCAAGCGTATCTTGCGAAGAGCTGTCCGAACCGAACCCGCGCCGCATACCGATAATTTCGGAATCAAAGGCAACGCCGACACTGCGGCTGTTATTGTCATCTGCTGCAATCATCAGCGACACATGCGTGCCGTGTGTACTGTCGTTTGAATTCGTTGAATCCGTATCGTCGTCGAGGACGTCAATATCATCTGTGGTGTTGAAGTTTGAAACAAGTTCGGCGTGCGTATAATTGAAGCCTGAATCGAAAACGGCAACTTTGACATTTTCGCCTGTATAATCTGTCCAGACATCATCAAGGTTCAGACCATATTCATCTGTAAGATGCCAGCTGTTCCAGAAATTACCATCACTGAGCGCCGGATCAGATGGCGTGCCTTTTGTTGCACTTTCTTCGCTGGCTATGTAATAGAGTGTTCTCGCTGTCGCGGAATTGTCGGTATAGGCCGTGTTTGTAATTGATGTGACAAAGCGTGAGATGGCTGTGGAATCGCTGTGCTGTGTATCGTGGTTATCACTGGTAAAGCGTGATTGTGCGATGATGTTGCTATACGTTGATGACGTGATACGTGTTGTGTAAGTTGCGCCGGGTTGGAATGATAAAAAGCTGCTTTCATGCATGGAATTTATGGAAGAGGATGTGTGCGCAAAGTTTGCCCCTGACGATGATGATGCAATGGATGACATCAGCATGGCATCCTCACCGGAACCATGAAAGGGCTGCCCTGTATCGTATCGCGGGGTGGATGGGGCAGTTTCCGGTGTTGCTGGTGTTTGCGCTATGTCTGGGGACAGGGTCTGATCGACGGCGGTTGTGCTGTTGCTTGCCGCGGTATCTGTGCCGTTTGTCAGGTTTTCAATCAGATCGGCCAAAATCAGGTTTTCTTCGCCATCAAACAAAAAGGCGTTCGGGGCATTTTCTTCGCCCTGACCGCTGTCATGTGGTGTCTGTGTTCTCGTTTGATCCGTCTTTTTCACGGGATTTTGATCCGTTTTTTATCTCATGTGATAAAAATTTTACGGGAAAAGGGTTGAGAAGACCTTAAAAGAACGGGGAAATTCAGGCTATTTTGTACGATTGTTATGCCCTGATTTATGAAAATAAATCAATGACTTTGTCGTTTGTGTCGGCATCTGAAACCGCAATGTTCACGGCATTCGCGATGGCGCTGCTGCGATCCCGGATCACCAGATGATTTCGCAGGAATTTTTGCAGCGTTTCTTCGACATCGTCCACCTGTATTGTCAGGAAGTTTGTTGCGCTGGGGAAAATACGCCGGACATGCGGGGCGCTTTGCAGGGCTTTGACCATACGGTCACGTTCTGATTTCAGCGTCGCTTGCACGTCTTGCATCGTTTTGATGCGGGTGGTTGTCAGCGCGGCAAGTGCCGTTTCGACAGTCGGGCGCGGAACCGGATAGGGGGCGATGACGCGTGCAATATAGTCTAGAATAAGATCATCAGCGATAATTGCGCCGCAGCGTAATCCTGCTAAGCCATAGGCTTTTGACAAGGTGCGTAAGATCACAAGATTTTTGTTTTCCGATAAAACAGAGGCATAGCTTTCATGTTCGGCGAACTCAATATAGGCTTCGTCGATGACAAGAATGGCTTTGTCACGGCATAGATCAAGTAATGCACGCATATCGTCTTGGTCAACAGATGTCGAAGACGGATTGCCGGGGTTGCAAATCATCACGACTTTGACATTTTGATCATCTGCGTTTAACGCATTTTTGATCGTATTAAGGTTCAGCTGTGTGTCGTAGCGGCCTTCACGCGCGATTTTGACGTGACCGATGCTTTGTATTTTTGTTTCAAGGTCATAGAGCGCGAATGTCGGCGGGCAGGTGAGAAGACTGTCTTGGTGAGGTTCGCAAAATGTTTGCAGGACCAGCCGTATGGCTTCTTCGCTGCCGCGTGTCAGCATAAGGTTATCTGCAGGCACATCATAAAGGGCAGCCAGTTTGTCTTTTAATGTGGCCGGTTGCGGATCAGGATAGCGATTGATTAACGGGGTGAATCCGTCTTCGTCCTGAAACGGAGAGATACTGTTTTCTGCAGCATCAAGAAAGATATAGGCATCGCTGTTTCCTGTGCTGCTGCGTGCAGATTTATAGGCGGGTGTGTTACGGATATTGTTCCGTACAAGCTGTGTTGCGATATGGGGTGTCATGATGCTGTGCTTTCTTTTTGATAGAGCGGGCTGTCAATGAAATCCTGCAAGGAGTTCTCACAAACATAAGCTGTATTGATGCGTGATTCCAGTGCCGGAATCTTCTCGGCTTCTTGTGTCATTTGCATCACCGATTTATCCCATCCTGTGACATCCATCAGTGTTTGTTTTGCCACTTTGAAGTCGCCTTCACGACCTGACTGGCATTTTTTGCCATAGGCGGCGTGGATGAAATTGACGTTGGCATTGGCGGCCATCAATCCGTCTTTGAAAAAGCTATCGCCGATGAACCAGCTTTTCGATAAGAGGGTTTTTAATATAGGCGCGGCATCGCTTTTGTTTAATGTCAGGTGTGATGTTATCGCGCGTTGCATGGACGCAAGATGTGCCTGACTTTGCGCATCCGGTATCGTAATGGCCAGATCGTCTGTCGCGTTATTTTGCTGCAACGAAAAGACGTCTTGCCATGTTGTGTGCGGCGCAATCGCGTGATGCTGTTTTGCGTGATCGAGAATGATTTGCCCGATGATCAAGGCATTGGGTTTTTCAAGTGCGATGTCCGGCAGAACCGGATCGGGATAAAAAGCACGCGTCTGGATTGCCGCGCAGTCATGCTCAAACGGTCTGCAATATGTGCCGTCGAACAGTGTATCGATGCCCAGCCATATCAAGGCTTCGGACACGGCATTTTTCGTGCCTTCTGTTGCCAGATAAACACTGTGCCCGTCATCTTTTAAGGTGCGGATGGCGGCGATGGTTTGTTTATATTGTGTTTTACGTGTTTCGTCTTTGCTGCGTTTTTTGCGGCGGGTAATGATGGCATTGGTGAAGTCGTCAATGTCACCGCTTGCGGCTTTTATATCTTGCAGGCAAGGCAGGCTCACCCAGATGCGATTATCCCAATCGGACATACTTGCGCGGTGGGCATTTTCAATGTCTTTGGCAAGCGTTTCACGTGACAGATTGATGCCTTGTTTTTGCGCTGTTTCCAGAATGAAATCCATCGCATCGCGCATAGCAAGGCCGTACTCCATGACTTCGTCATAAAGGGTGTTGTGCAAATCGAATATGAAGACGGAATGATCCATGAATGACAATCAACTCAGGCGCTATTTCAGGTATTTTTTTAGGCAATCTTTTTGAAGGCCGGATTTTTCTGCAGAACGTCTTCGTTGCGGCTGCTGATGACATTGGCGTGTCCGTCGAACCCTTCGTAACGGGCCAGCGTTTCCACCGGTCCTTTCAAAGATTGATATCCTGCGGCTGTGACATAAGACAGGCTTGTCCGTTTCAGGAAGGCCCATACGGATGTGCAATCCTGTGTCATGGCTTTGCGTCCGGTTGGCAGCACGGCATTGATACCGATCCCGAAATTCCCCAGCACAATCGGTGTGGTCTCGCCAATCAAAATCTCACCGGAATTATCAAGGCGGTCCAGAACGTGATCCGGATCGGCCACTTTCATCAGCAAGTGTTCGACAGCGTAATCATTACAAAACGCAATGGCATCATCCATTGTTTTGCAAATCATGATGCCGCCGTAATTGGACAGGCTGCGTGAACAAAAATCTTGCCGTTGCTGTGGGAGTTTCGCGATAATTTCCGGCAGAAATTGCTGCACTTTTTCGGCAAGTGTTTCGGATGTTGTGACAAGCACAGAAGCAGAGTCAGGACCGTGTTCGGCTTCGTTCAAAAGGTCCAGTGCCGTATTCCACGGATCGGCCGTTTCATCGGCCAGCACAATGGCTTCGCTTGGTCCTGCGGGCATGCCGGGGTCCATGATGTGACTAAGCAATCTTTTCGCAGCAGAAACATACGGGTTACCGGGGCCGCTGACTTTGCAAACAGCCGGTACGGTTTCGGTGCCGTATGCAAGGGCGGCAATGGCCTGCGCGCCACCCGCTTTGTACACGGTGCGCACACCGCAAATATCGGCCGCAACGAGTGAGGCGGCATCCAGACCGCCATCTTCGGTTGGCGGTGTGCAGACGGCAATATTTTTAACCCCTGCGGTCACCGCCGGAACACATAGCATATACATGACGGACGGGAACGCGCCTTTGCCGCGTGGCACGTAAAGACCGGCAGAAGGGATTGGCGTAATTTTTTCGCCCGCGAAGACCCCCGGTTTGACTTCGTCCATCCATTCTTTTTCAACGCGATCCATTTGTTGTTGGTGATGGATTTTGACATTGTCAGCGCATGTGCGAATGGCCTCTATTACATCTGTATCAAGTGTTTTATAAGCGCGGTCGAAATCCTCATCTGTGGCGACAATGCTGCCGCTGATCTCTGCCTTATCAAACTTGCGGGCGTAATCGCGCAGCGCATCATCGCCGCGCGTGCGGACATCTTCGATGATCGGTTTTACAATATCGGCGGCGCTTTCAATATCCGTTTCGGCACGCTGCATAATGCGTGCTCTTTCCGTGTCTGTCAGGTCGTCCAGTTTCCAAACATTTATATCCATGATGGCATCCTTCATTGTCGGTCTTTATTATCGGTCAGGGTTGAATACGGTTTATAAAATCGGTGATGATATCATCACCGTTGCTTGCGCGCGTTGCACACATTATTGCAATTGACAGCCCAAGCAAAGAAGTCTTTTGCGTGTGGGTGTTTTGCGCGGTGCCTTCACCGGCGCGCAGATTCATGACAAGGGCCGGACAGCAGAAAAGGGCGGCGCGTATGAATGCTTCCCAATTTTCGGGAAGTGTATTGTCTGCGGCCAGCTGTGCCAATACCGGCTTCCAGAAATTTTCGATTTTAGAGTCCAGAAAGGCGCGGCGTAGCGGTGGCAAATCCCAGCTATGCCGGACATACAGTTTGCCGTCTTTGACATCCGCGCGGACATCCAGTTTGTTGTCGGCCTCTTTGGCATCGTACAGCCATTCGGGATGCGCCAATATATTGTGGAATGTGGTTTTGATTTCGGCCAGCAGAACGGGAATTTTCTCGCCCGCAAAAGCAGGGTCAAAATAGGCAAGGTCATATGTGCTGCCGCTTTGTTCGCGTAACCAGACATTGCCATTATGCGCGTCGCCGTGCGCCGTGCAGGCAGGGTATGTGTCGATGGCGTTTGGCGCAAGGGTTGCGCGTGCATTTGCAAATGCCTGATCCAGTGTGATGTCGTAATCAATACCGTTGATGTTCCATGTGAGTGCGGACAGATCGGCATAGGACAGTGTCACATCATGCGGGAATGCAAATGTTTTGCCGATATAGAATTGTTTGTGCCGTCCGCCGGTGCGATCGCCGTTTGGTGTTGTATCGACAAGGCGCCAGTAAAAAAGCTGTAACAGCGGTTCTGCTTCATAGTCTTGCTGTGTGCCGATTGTCATTGTCTCTTGTGCTTTATCCGCGCAAAGACGGTCCAGCTGTTGTTGGGCGGTGATGATGGCATTTGCGGTATCACTATTTGCCTGTTCGTTGTTTTTGCAGGCATCAAATAGGCGTGTGTGCGCCACATAAGGATAGATCAGAATCTGTTCACCGACCGTTGTCGAGACATAGCATGGTTGTTCGACAGGGTATCCGGCCTTGTCGAGTAATCCCGCGCGGTAATATTCGGCCACGGTGTCGCCTTCATCTTCTTCGAGGTGGAATTTAAAGAAGAATTTTTGTCCGTTTGCCGTCGTAAATAACCCGTTCACCGAATTCAGGCTGATGGTGTCCTGCCGGATGTTCAGGTCCCCGTCTTGAATATCAAGGTCGAATTTGCGCGCAATGAATGCTGTCAGACATTCTTCTGCCGTGCGCATATTACCTGCGCGCACAGCGTGCAGCGCCTGCTGTAAGGCGGGAAGGGTGGTTGAGCTATTCTGGTCTGCCGTGTTTGCGGTCATGATGAATCTGCGCGTCTCTATTTTGTGTCACTGTATTAACACATTAATACAAAACCGAGCGGTCGAATGCAAGGTTTTTCTTTACAGAAAACAGGATTATATCACGACCCGCAAAGCATGGGCAGGGCGTGAAAGTACAGGCATTATAAAAATGTTCATCTGTTAATAGATCGTATAATCTATTTGTTCACGGGGAAGGGGTTTGTTATCGGTTAAGGCATGACTGACATTATTTATCATATGACACCACAGGGTTACGCGACCTTGAAAGAAGAACTGGATTTTCTGCAGTATGACGAGCGGCCGAAAATTGTCGAGATCGTCTCATGGGCGGCCGGTAACGGGGATCGCTCCGAAAATGGTGATTATATCTATAACAAAAAACGTTTGCGCGAAATTGATCGACGTTTGCGTTATCTTACCAAGAAGCTTGAAAAGACCAAAGTGGTCGATCCGAAAACGCAGCAAAATCTGGATCGTGTTTATTTCGGGGCGACGGTGACCTATCTGCGTGAAAGCGGAGAGGAGATGACCGTCAAGTTGGTGGATGTTGATGAAGCAGACCTGCGTGCCGGAAAAATCAATTGGCACTCGCCGGTCGGGCGGGCATTGATGAAGGCCGAAGAGGGGGATGTGGTAACCGTACGCACCGCTGATCAGGTCGAAGAGCTTGAAGTGATTGAAATTGCTTATCTTATCGAATGATTTGCGCTATGATGGGCGTGAAGAGGATAGCTCACGATGATATTTACCGCTTTTAAAGTTGCGATTGCCGCGTGCGTGATTGCGTTTGCATCCTGGCTTGCCGGAAAAAAGCCCGAGCTTGCCGGATTTATCACGGCTTTGCCGCTTGTATCCATTCTGGCAATTGCGTTTGCCTATATGCAGCACCATGATTTGTCAAACACGGCGCAATATGCACGCAGTATTGTGCTGGCCGTGCCGATATCATGGCTGTTCTTTGCACCGTTCTTTTTTACAGAGCGTCTGCAAATCGGTTTCTGGACATGCTGGATTGTCGGCATGCTCTTGCTTGGCGCTGGATACTTCCTGCACCAATGGATTCTCAAGCTCTTCTGATAATGCCGGTTGCTGTGCGACCGTGACGTCAGTCCGTTGCGATATCGCAGCAGAATTCTTCTTTTGTCAGCAATTTGCGGCTATATGCGTCCTTGCGGTCGTTGGCCACTTTGATACGAATCTCGCGTGATGCTTGTTCAGGCATCTGACGTGCTGTATCGGTGTTTGTTGCTGTTTGTATGTCCGGATTTTTACGCTGTTGTTGCATGGTGACCTCCTTACGGCCTTGTGCACAGGCATTGGCATTTGAATTTCTGCGCCCCTAAAATTGCATAAATCATCATAAATGTCATTCTGCACTGCATATAAAATGGCAATTAAAATAAGATGGTATGTAAAACCATTTGAAAACAAGGGGTTATATATTTCAATATTTCTTTACCTTTTTTCTTTATAATGGGTAACCAGAAGACACATGATATAAATGGGGAAACGAAAAATGGGTTGGTTTGACAACGATATAGATGCGGAAGGTGTGATAGAGGCCGGATATTCAGAAGAACTTGCCGGTTATCTTGAGGGCAAATCGATGGATCGCGTTGTGAATGTTGTTGATTTTAACCGGGCCGCCGGACAGGACTTGAATTATGAATTGCTTCAGTTTCTGACGAATCCGGAAATGCAGGATGAATTTGATATGGGGTATGAAAGCGCATCGCGCATATCCGATATCCAACGATCAATCCGCAACGAAGCACTTGAGAGTGATCAGGCTGTTAACGGTCTTGATTTTGGGGGTGCGGAGCGTGATTATTCATTTGGTGATGCTGATGGCGTGCCGAATGCGATGCCGAAAAGCAAAGAAGAATTGGAACAAGCAAAGCCCGAAGCAGATGATCGCACCGTGGTCGAACAATGGTACAACCGCAGCAGTGATGCCATTATGAAGATGGATATTTGATCAGGGTCAAAATCACCAGCCGTCTATAAACAATAAAAGCGATGAAACAACGCCGTGATTTCCTTCGCGGCGTTTTTTAGTGTGTCGCTTGTGCAAGAAAATTGGTTGCGGGAGTAGTAACCAAGTTATTTAGCTAAGCTGTTGATACAAAAGAAAACCAGCGCCTTGGCAACCGAATTTGTACTGTGTCTTGTAGTGTTAAAAGTTATCACCAAGAAATAAAACCAAGCCTTTTCCAAATCACTTTTTATGACTGGGTTGTATAGAGCGATATGCTTCATCGATATACTGTTCCAATACCAAGTTTAAGGAATTAGCAATATCAAAGGCCTCACCCGGTGAGAATATTAGATGATGTCCTATTTTAAAAGTCTTAGCATGCGGCCTTGGTTCGACTTGCAAAGTAACAGGCTCTGGAAACTCATCACCAACCTCTATCTCATATCTCTTTCCAGACATTTTTCCAATAGCGTGCGCATGAAGAGAAAGCCAAGAAAACTCTCTTTCGTCTGATTGTGATACTTTATTACCATGATGCGGCATAACGATACCAGCGCTATGAGATAGACAATCCCTAATGTCTTTTAACCCGGAAATAATTGAGCGGTAATCCTCTGGCAATTTTAGACCAAAATCTTTTTTTAGACGCTGCAACTTGCCTTCTTTTTTTCTATAAATCCCTGCGCGGGCAAAACTCTCTGCTTTTTTTCGATCTTCCTCATCCAAGTTAGAAGGAGATTTTTTTTCATACACCTGTAAAGTTGCATAAAGATCATCCAGACTTAAAGCAAAACTCTCAATGCAATCCCTTAGAAGGTAACGATATGTAAGGTTTTGAAAGCCTTCCAATAGGCCTTTTTCATCTTGTTTTGTGACAGGTACGGTGCCTTCATGTAGCACACCTTGGTTACTAATAATTCCCCATCGGTCAGGAAAACACGACACATCAAGGTTATCTGCCAGAGGAATATAATAAAGAAGACGATTAAAACTCTGCGCAAAAACAACAAGACTGTGTTCTATTCTTAAAACTCTTTTTTGATTCTGTGTTTTAGATTGCATGCTTAAAACCTACAAAATCATTATCCAATATGTGCTCTAAATATTCCATCAAGCTGCATCGGCATTTGTATTTCTTTATATAATAATTTGGCCGTAAATGTGCCACTGAAAATATTATCCTCTAAATGACCAACTGCTATTGACCTGCCCCACATGATGGTACCAGTTCGAGAGTTAGTCACTGGTTTGGTTTCAATGCGTTAGCCACCATGTGTGGTGACTCAAGCGTAGCGTAAGGCATCACACATGGTTTTGGCAAGATCGTTTGTGGTGCAGGTGG
>JASMHE010000003.1 GCA_030750865.1 Alphaproteobacteria bacterium | reverse complement strand
TGACCTTGCCCCCTAAAATCGGTCCATTTTTTGAGTTAGGAATTGGTTTATAAAAGTCTTTATGAAAGGAGACAGATTATGAGCCGAGGCAAGAGATACAAAACAGAGGAAATCATCAAAATCTTACGCGAGGTAGAGATTTATACCGCTAAGGGGCAGCCTGCTGAGCAGGCGATCCGCTCATGCGGTATATCAGAGCAGACCTATTATCGCTGGCGCAAAGAATATGGCGGGATCAATATCGATCAGGCCAAGCGTTTTAAGGAAATAGAAAAAGAGAACCAACGGCTGCGTAAGGCTGTGTCGGACTTAACGCTCGATAAGCTGATCTTGGAAGAGGCTTTGTCGGGAAAGTATTAAGCCCTTCCGCCCGCCGTGAGTGCGTGGATCACGTAAGTGAAAAGCTCGGCGTATCAGAGCGCCGGGCTTGCGCGGTGATAAAACAACCCCGTTCAGCGCAGCGCCGCGAACATGTGCGCCGCAATGATGAAGATGCTTTGACTGAAGCCATTATAAGGCTTGCCAGTGAGTATGGCCGCTATGGTTATCGCCGTATCACGGCGCTTCTTCAAGCCGAAGGCTGGGAGGTTAATCACAAGCGCGTGTGGCGTATTTGGCGGCGTGAAGGGCTGAAAGTTCCGATGAAGCAACCCAAGAGAGGAAGGTTATGGCTGAATGACGGCTCTTGCATTCGGCTGCGTCCATCCTGGCGAAACCATGTCTGGGCGTACGACTTCGTGCATGATCGAACAAAAGACGGGCGGGCATTCAGAATGCTCACCGTGATTGATGAATATAGCCGCGAATGTTTGGCAATCGTGACAAAACGAAAGCTCAAAAGCGGTGATGTACTCGAAGCACTTGAAAACCTGTTTATTGATCGCGGTATGCCTGATCATATCCGCAGCGATAACGGCGCAGAGTTTACAGCTATAGCGGTCAGGGAATGGCTGGGAAAGATGGAGGTAAAACCGACTTATATCGAGCCGGGCAGCCCATGGGAAAATGGCTATAATGAAAGCTTTAACGGCAAACTCAGGGATGAATTATTGGATCGTGAATTGTTCGATACTCTGCATGAAGCGCAGGTTCTGATCGAGCGTTGGAGGGTGCATTACAACACAAAAAGGCCACATAGTTCGCTCGGTTATAGGCCACCTGCACCACAAACGATCTTGCCAAAACCATGTGTGATGCCTTACGCTACGCTTGAGTCACCACACATGGTGGCTAACGCATTGAAACCAAACCAGTGACTAACTCTCGAACTGGTACCATCATGTGGGGCAGGTCACTTATATGGACCATGAAAAACTTCCATTATTAACGCTTCTGCTTTCGACTGATAATCCCGCAACAACAAATCCTTAATATACTGCGTCGCATAGAGTAAGTCTGTATTATCGACATTATTACCGCGCAAATGAGAAATTAACCTCTGCTTTTGATCCTGGAGAATACGCTCCACTACAGGATCCTCCAGTAAAGACCATAGCGCCTCATCTCTAACATCAGGGATATATTTTTTCTTAATCTCCTCGGTCTCTACACCCTCTAATACTTTTTCAAGATCTCTTAATCTTGAAATTGTGTCCAAAGAATATGCCCTGTAGTTATCCCAAGAATTAAAGCTAGTTAATTCACTCATAACTTGAGCAAAAAATAATAAATTCCGACTATTCTTAGTCCTTGGCCAATAATTTTTTATTCGCTTCATATTCCAATATTCCTCTTTTTAGTAAGACAGTGTATCAGACCACAACTATTACAATCCACAGATCATAGAACTTTTCCCTTTCTTATTTTCAGCTTCCACTTTATGTTTAAATCGGATCAACTTTGTTGGTCTGGGGCTTAGTAACCCCATCATAAGCGGCATTCTAGACACTGCCGTATATGTGTCGCCTTTCAGTCTCTTCTTGAGGCTGGCTGGCGGTGTCATGTCCAGGCGCAAGCTAAAAGCATCGCGCCGTTTCTTATGAGCGGTTACTAACGGCCAGCCACCAAGAGCGATCTTGGTGGTTTGTTTTTATGTTACGCAACAAAGTGAGGCACACATGGTTGATTTTATTTTTTATACGTTCCTGTTGTTATTTATAGGCGTCGTCGTCTTTTACATTTATCGCTGGACGGTGGCATTAAAAGCATTCATTCGCGTGCAACTCCTGCCGAAGAACGAACGCCATCTAATCAAAGAAGAACGCAAATTGAAAAAAGCCGAGGAGAGCATCAAGCGCATGGAAGACATTAAAGCCATGCGAGAAAAGCTTGAGGCCAAGAAAAAAGAAATCGGCGTCAAAGACCCGCAAGCACAAAGCGCAAGCAGTTACATTGTTGTTATTGTCATGTTCTGCGTGCTGTATTTTGCAATCTGGAAAGGCGACAAGATCCTTGATGAAGTCCCCAAAACATCAACTGCAAAACCGGACATTGTTCAATGTATTGAAGGCGCGAAACAGTATGCACAAAATCCGAGCACATATAAAATGCACTGGCTGATGGATGCGGCATGGATGGATCATGATAACGGGCGCAAATCTCTGCACACATCGTTCACAGCCGCAAACGCATTCGGTGTTGAATCAACGCACCGCGTCCGGTGTTTATACGGCGCAGATGGAAATTTGATGGAAGTTAATATCATCGATTAAAGTCGTAAGATTGCTTTAATTGGATTGACGCCCTCGCGCGCACGCGCGTGAGGAACAACAACAGGCAAAAACACCCTTATCCAAATACACAGCAGAACAGCCCGAGAGTGCGTTTTTCAGGCTACCCAGCCCCTTTTCCACCGATACAATAAAAACTGCTCTCTGCTGCTTATTTTGCGAGAGACACAATAGAAAAACCCGGGCATAAACCCGGGGCTATTTAACACATTCAAGTAACACATAAATTCCGTGATAACCGTGTCCACCGGGATTATAAGTTGTAAGCACTGCAAAGGAACACAAGATACAGTACACGCAACGAAAAGACCCGGCAAACACGGCTAACGCGGAAAGGCTATGCTAAATCAGTCAGATAGCCCAATACGACACGGTCAAAAAGGCGGTGGAGGTGGAGGCGGTGGCGGCTTTGTTATATTCAACCACTTCTCGCTCATTGGCCAATCCATCTGGAATTGGCTTTTGTTCCAGTGCTCACGCGCTTCAGATAAAGATGGCAATAAATAGCCTGATGGGCGACGCTTGCGATCTTTCTGACACCCCATTTCGCCGAGGAAGCGTCCTGCGGCAGTTTGAGACACGCCAGCAAGCGAAGCGAATTCAACCGTACTGATGCGGAGCTCACCTCCACAGACGTCCGCCACTTCGACCTCGCCAGCATCCAGCCAATCAAACCACAGCGCCTCACATCCATTTAATGAGCGTATACGCTGATCATTTATGGCAGCATTATTCGGGATATCGCCACGCGGGTGCCAGCTCCCGAGGTCGAGATTCTGCAAGTAGTACAGCATTGCCTCATAACCGCCATTATCCAGCTCATCATGAATGTCTTTAAACCAAGCTGAATCACCGACCTTTTCTTTGGAAACATCAAACACAGCGAAGCGCCGTTCATCACCACTCGCAGGAACAACCCAATCGGAATTCGATGCCATAATGACGTGAAGATGATTGCGCGCCTGAATAATGTCGCGGCCTTTGCTTTCAATCGGCAAGACGGGTTCCGTGAGCATGCCTTTCAAAATGCTCTCCGCTTCACGGCTTTGCGGCGCAATGGCTTCATCTGCAAACAGCAAAACACAGTCACGTAAATGCCCGTTAAAACGGCCCGATATATGCTGAGAAGAAAAGATCTGCAATCCATGCTGACCGAACAGGTTACGAATTGCACGCGCAAACGTGCCTTTTCCTGTTCCCTTACCCCCGCGGAACACCAACGCCACTTCGGCTGGTTTTTCGGGATTTTGGACGGCCCATGCTGCCCAGCGCACAATATACCTGAATGCAATGAGATCACGTTGGGCAAGCACAAGCCATATATGCCGCACTATACGCATAACGGGGCCAGGGGCAGGCTCATATGCAAAGCCTTGCCATAAATTGTACATATCCTTCGGTACATTATCGCCGGGATAAAACACAATCTTTTCATACTGCCGCCTTTTAGGGTGCTCAAGCCATGCACGGCCTAAAGACTGAAACATAGGCGTTCCATCATCTCTATATCCCGTGACAACCTGTATATTTAAAAAACGATTCTTAAAATCAGAAAACGACTGAATAGCCAAGACTTTACGCACCTGTTTGCCTTCAAAGATATCATCTTCGAAAGAAGCCACGCGGCACAAACCGCCTTCATTCGCGACAACAAAAAATTGTTGATTGAGCTCCGCGACACGCTGATCAAGTTCATTTTTTACAGGCTTCTCGCGATACAACCACTCATGCAATCTATCCTGAATATCCGATAAGCCGAGCAAATCGCATAGCTTAGGTAAGCCACTGACTTCTTCTTCATTATCAAGACGTTCTTTCGATGCAGATGCTTTGCGACGCTTCTCAGCTTCTTCATCGCCTTTTTTATTGGCAATGAATTCAACATAACGATCGACTTCATCAGGCGGAATATCGGCACGTAACAGCGCTCCGGCAAGCGCAAGACAAATCTCATCCCTCGTCCCCGCCTGCGTAGGATATACTTTTAGAACAACAGCCAAGAAAGCACATAAGCCAGCCGAACGCAGCATATCTTTCCAATCTTTCATCGGGATATTTTCCGGTGGCGGACCGTTCCATGTTACTTTCTCACCAGAAGGATGCGTTGAGCCGGGAACCATCGTATACCCCCCTTCTCCGCGCAACTCCAATACAACGTTCTTTGAAAAACCTAACCGCTCCACAACATCTTCTGGAAGCTGAAACTGAATTGTTTTTCCTGGACCAGCGCACATCGCCAGCTTATGGGCATGAGGCGAAGACTTGCGCCCGAAACCTGGAAGATCAGCAAACAATATCGTCCCAATCAATCCGGCCTCGGGTGAGTCAAAATCTAAATCGACAAGGCCACCGCTTCGTTCACCCAGAATAACGCCTATGTTACAAACAGAAGAATAATTCTGCAGATGTTCAAAACATAACGCATTTTCTTTCCAGCTATATCCTTTGTGAGGCGTCTTATCACGCTCTTTCAATGGCAGGACGGCAAAGCCTTTTTCGATGTATGCTTTCGCATTTTCTTGGAAATTACTACTCATTGCCACCTCCATGATATTCAGAGGTGCTGTTATAAGTATTGGCTTCAAGATAGGCGATAATATCACTTCTCTTGTAAAGCACTTTACTCTTAACCTTGATGAATGGAATAAACCCACCCGTGCGCCTCGCCTTTTGCAAGGTAAAGACACTAACATTCAGCAAGTATGCTGCTTCTTTTTCATTTAATAGCGTTTGATCTGTGTGTTGCATAACCGTTCTTCTCCTTTGTTAGAGGTTGATGTAACGGTTACCTATTATTCACATGTCATTTCGCGTGTCGTGCGACAGAAAAAACTATTTTTGTCGGCGTTCACAATCACGCCGCCAGAATGACCATTGATAAATATCCCTATGTCTTTCAATATGCTTACTTATCGCCTTCAAATCAGTCATCAAAGCTTCTTCTTGATCATGAAGTTTTTGCCACTTTTCATCATCATCTTTAGCTACGATCTGAGGTCGTCTTTTCTTTAGAAAAGCCTTAATAGTACCTTCCAAATTCTTTGTCTTTTCGGATTCTTCAATAATATCCAATATATCACTCTCACATAATCCAGCAGGCAATCTAGGATCAGCTTTATAGTGAGCACCAAAAAGCGCTTTCATCACATCATGATAACGTTTTTCATCATCATGATCATTGTAATGACTTGTATTGCGAATAATATCGCGCAAATGATCTTCAAAGCCTTCAAACATTATTCCTCACCTTCTCCACTATAAAATCTTCAATGCGCTGCACAGGATCGCGCAGACGTTCCACATCGAAGATTATATAGCCGCCAGTCACATCTGTCACACGGTGATTGACGAGGCGTTTGATTGCGTATTGCGACATATCAAGACTTTCAGCAATCGTAATAAAGGTGCGGCGTAGATCATGGCAACTAAACACAACGCCGGAATTCTGAATAACACGGTATATGCCCTTTTTTGGCTCAACCAGATGCCCATGTTCACCTGGACCCGGGAAAACATATTCGTAATTGCCGTATCGTTTCCAGCGCTTCTTAAATAATGCAAACATATATTCACCAAGTGGCAAGGTTAAAGGATCACCATTTTTGGTTTTGGTAATGGTGTAGGTTTTGTCATTAAAATCAATATCCGACCAGCGCAATGCACATGCTTCGCCGCGGCGTAGACCTGTAAAGAGAAGAAATAATAGAAAGTCACGCATTGTATCGTTCTCAAGCGCGTGAACGGCTTGCCACCATTTTGGTAATTGATGCGGCTTGATATAGGTTTTACGGCGTCTACTCGGAAACCATGCCTTGACCTTGGAGAGATACGTTACTGGATTAACCTCACAAATATCGTATGTGGCATGGGCATGGTTAAACATTGCGCGTAAAACACGCATAACACTGTTGGCTGTATCTTCGCCGTTCTCTTTACCAATCAACGAATGACGTGCCACAATCATTTCTTGTGTAATATCTACGACCATCCGCCCCATCCAGTCAGATAGATATTTTTCAAGCTGATAACGATAAAGATTTTTGGTGCTGTCCCGAAGATTACGGCGCGTATTACAATAACTATTCAAAACCATCTGAAGCGTTACAAGCTTTTGCTGTTCTTCTTCCTCGAGCTTTGCCGGATCGATGCCTTGGGCCATTAAATATAGCTTATCTTTTGCAATTCTTCTCGCTTCATCTGGAGTGAAAGGCCCATGACGTCCAATAGTACGGCGAATACTCCGCCCGCGAATATCTTTTTGCACAAAATACGTTTTTGAACGCATGCCGACCTTAAGATAAAACCCTGGTAACTCTTGATCCGCATATAAAACAGAACCCTTATCGGTAAACGACTGTTTATCAACAAATGACTTGGTTATTTTGGCAATCGGCATACGTACAGCTCTCCTGTGAAAAGGTTACAACAAGGAATCGCTATACCTTAATCTCGCAACAAAAGACAAGAGATTTTTATATTTTTATCATTATTTTCAATATCTTATATTGGAATAGCCTAGCACATACAAACACGTACAATTAGTGCTGACCCACTGATTTTATAAGTCATCCGCAATCATCTCGGCCTGTTTTAAAACAGTTTCCGTGGCTAATTTCTGCATATCAGGAGGGTAGCCAAATTGCCGAAGCGTGCGTTTAACAATGACTCTCAACTTTGCGCGGACATTTTCTTTAATGGTCCAGTCGATAGAGGCGTTTTGCTTCACTTTCTCGGTAAGGACAATGGCCAACTCCCGCAATTGATCTTTTTGCATCAGCTCTTTTGCACTTTCATTATTCGCCACAGCTGTATAGAAAGCATATTCAAAGCTGGATAAGCCTAGCTCGTCAGGCTCCTTATCCATTTCCTGTATGTTCTTGCCTAACTTAATCAGTTCATCAATGACTTCTGCTGCCGTAATCACTTTGTTGTGGTATCGCTTAATAGAATTTTCCAGCATTTCCATCAATGATTTACTTTGAATGAGATTAGTTTTAGCGCGCGTTTTTATTTCGTCATTGAGCAGCTTTTTAAGGGTCTCTAGAGCAACATTTTTATGATCCATACCCTTAATTTCCAAAAGAAACTCGTCAGATAGAATAGAGATATCAGGTTTTTTAATTCCAGCAGCGTCAAAAACATCGACGACCTTATTCGAAATCAAGGCTTCATCTATAACCTGCCTGATCGCGGTTTCAACCTCTTCATCGGTCTTGCCAGTATTGCTAACGTCAAACTTTACCAGCCGCGCTTTCACGGCTTGGAAAAACGCGACTTCATCTTTTACATCTACTGCCTGATCATGGGGTATGGCGATGGAAAAGGCCTGTGATAGATGCGTTACTTCATTGATGTATCTTTTCTTACCATTCTCTAACCCGAGGATATGATCTTCTGCCTCGAGAATGAGTGACAGCTTTCGTGATGTATCAGCGTTGAAATATTCTTCATAATTAAAGCCATGATACATCTGGGATACGACTTCTAACTTTTCGAGCATTAAAGCGACAGCCTGCTCTTGCGCCTCCGCTGGATCACCTTTACCGCCACTTTCCGAATAGAACGACAGGGCTTTTTTCAAGTCAGAAGCAATACCAAGATAATCAACAACCAATCCGCCTTGTTTATCCTTATAAACGCGGTTAACCCGAGCAATAGCCTGCATCAGGTTATGCCCCTGCATTGGCTTGTCGATGTAAAGCGTGTGCATTGATGGTGCATCAAAGCCAGTGAGCCACATATCGCGCACAATAACGATTTTCAATTCATCATCATTATTCTTCATCCGCTCGGCCAGCTTGCGTCGCTGTTCTTTGGTCGTATGATGCTTGGCCAGGTCTGGTCCATCACTTGATGTCGCAGTCATTACTACCTTGATAACGCCTTTACTCAGGTCGTCATCATGCCAGTCTGGACGTATTTTGATTATTTCATCATACAACTTCGCAGCGATCCGGCGCGACATAGAAACGATCATGCCTTTACCCTCGAAGACCTGCTGTCTTTGTTCAAAATGCTGCACAATATCTTGTGCGATATTCTTGATGCGGTTATCACTACCTACAAGGGCTTCCAGCTGCGTCCACTTCGCCTTAGCTTTTTGTGTTTCGCTGAGATCGGCCTGCTGGAGTTCTTCATCCAGATTTTCAACAAGCTTCTTACCTTCATCGTTCAAGGCAACTTTGGCCAAACGGCTCTCATAGTAAATCTTTACGGTGGCTCCATCTGTAACCGCTTGTGCAATATCATAGATATCAACGTAATCGCCAAAGACCGCTGGCGTGTTGACGTCCTTTCCTTCAATAGGCGTACCAGTAAAGCCAAGATATGTTGCGTGAGGCAGAGCGTCTCGCATGTATTTTGCAAAGCCGTAAACGACTTTCTTGCCAATTACGTTACCCTCGGCGTCCTTATCGTCGATTGTTTTGGCTTGAAATCCATATTGTGTTCTGTGCGCTTCGTCGGCGATTACAACAATATTTCGACGGTCTGAAAGTTCTTCATACACATTCCCTTCATCAGGCTGAAATTTGTGCACGGTGGTAAAAACTATACCGCCCGAGGCAACCTTTAACAGATCCTTCAAATGCTGGCGGTTATCGGCTTGCACCGGCTCTTGCCGAAGTAACTGCTTCGCCGACGCAAAAGTGTCAAAAAGCTGATCATCCAGGTCATTCCGGTCGGTAATAACAAGGATCGTTGGGTTATCCAGTGCGCGAACAATCTTCGCCGATGTAAACACCATGGAAAACGACTTGCCCGAGCCCTGCGTATGCCAAACGACACCGCCCTTCCGGTCACCGCCTTCGGTGGAAGCATCCATCACGGACGAAACAGCCTTATTCACGGCGTAATATTGATGGTAAGCAGCGAGGATCTTTGCCGTTTCAATGGTGGTTAAGCCCGTATCTGGCTCTTCTTTTTTCGTTTTGGTAAAGGCGATGAAGTTTTGCACAATATCGAGTAAGGTCTTTCGGTTCATCATACCGGTAATAAGCGTTTCCAGCTGCCCCACGAGGCGTGAGGCTTCTGTTTTACCATCGGCGGACTTCCACGCCATAAAGCGGCTTAGGCCAGCCGTGAGCGATCCTGCGCGCGCTTCCAGTCCATCCGATATAACGCATACGGCGTTATAAGTGAATAGCGATGGAATTGTGCTTTTATAAGTCTGTACCTGCTTATAAGCCGAGCCTATTGTAGCATTTTCACCGCCGGGGTTTTTTAGCTCCATAACAACAAGCGGCAGACCATTAACAAACAGAATAACGTCCGGGCGTTTATTGCGCTCATTTTCAATGATTGTGAACTGGTTCACCACGTGAAATTCGTTGTTCTCGATATTCTCGAAATCGATCAACCAGACCAGATCACCGCGGGTGCCACCATCTTTTTGATAAGACACGCTCACCCCTTCGGTAAGGACCTTGTGGAAGGCTTCGTTTCCATCGATCATCTCAGGCGAGTGAATACGCAAGATTTGCTTATAAGCATCTTCCCGTGCCGCAGCCGGGATAGAGGGATTAAGGCGGTCGATGGCTTCGCGTAGTTTCTGGGCGATCAGAACATCATCAAAGCCCGCGCGCATCGGTGTTGCGCTATCTGGTGCTATATCTGGACCATAGAGATATTGAAAGCCCTGCTTCTCCAGTAGTTCAATCGCAAATTCTTCAATCTCATTTTCAGTAATTTTACTCATTTACTAATTCCCTAAACTCTGCAAGTCGCTGCAATACAACTCTTGAATATGAAATAACCTTTTTATCAATGTCTTTTATGTATGGATCGTTTGGCCTAGATGGAAAGGACGTCAAATCATTATCTTCAATTGGCCGTTGTGTCAGAAAAACTTCAAACCTGCTTTTTTCTTGCTCAGACGAAAATATCACCACAGGAACTCGACCACCACGTGAACTAAACTTTCCTGTTTCAACTATTTCTGATATTGTTCTATTAGTTAAGATAGGCAAAAGATAAAAGTCGAAATCCTCGGCACAAAGTGAGTAATACCACTTCTCACCGCTACCAATCATTCCAGTAACTTTAGGAGCTGGAATAATGTAGCGCATCTCATCGAAGTAAATACATACGAATTTAGAGATTACTGTGTGATTGTGCCTAATCTGCATAGGCTTAACAAATGCTCGAGGGTTGGTTGCTGCTCTGACCCAATTCTCACCACCTTCGACTTCCCAGACATCCTCCCCAGTTTCCTCAAAAATAAAACTAGGATCCAGTTTATAATGCCAATTATTTTCTTCGCTTTCTTCCCAGTTTTCAAAATCTAGAAGGTATTTTTTGAACCGTTCTTCAACAGATAAACTGTCTTTTTTGTATCGTAAATACTCTACCCAGAGATAGCCAGCAATCAGAAAACCTTGTAATAACCAATACCAACTTGCCAAGATATCTTTATCGACAAAAATTCCATTTACACCAATTGCAGTAACAAGAAGTATGCTTATAAAGCCTGCATGCGCTGATACAAAATTATTCATTCAATAATCCCTGCCGCTTTATCGCGTTTATATGCATCAAATTCTGTTGTGTATGCTTTGACATCAACGTTGAACAGTATTTCACTAGCCGGATAAACATAGTCTCCCATAGTAAACTCCCCGAAACCGTCGTCCCAAAAATCATTAAATTCAGTATTCTTCATGTAGTCGGCTTGCTTGAGCTCCGCTTCTTCTGCTACTGCGGGCTGACCATGATCAACTTCAAAGCCACGGATTAAGAAACATGCGATGATTTCTGTGCTGTCTATTAAAAGTTCGCGGGTAAAATCATCGACTAGATTATTGCGCTCTTTTAGCTGGTCTAGCGTTTTTCCATGGGCCGTTACACCAATGCGCGTTCGTAAATTACCCATCTGTTGGCCGATAGTCGCCAGCGCGCTGGAAATCTGGGTGACATGATGGTCGCCGGTATATCCAAGAGCAGAACAAGCCAGTTTGACTAGGCCATTCACACCTGATCGTTTTGTCACAGTCACTTTTCTATCATCGCATATCTCGCGTGCGATCGTTTCCAACATAGATTTTGCATTTTCAAGAGCACTGCTGAAATCTGTATAAACAAAGGTTTCTATGCGCTCGACATACAGATCCAGATCCTGCCACCTGCTGTGTTGTTCGATAACCCCCCTTAATTTATCCATCAGACCGCCTCTTCATATTGAACACGGACCTCACCGCTCATTAGTTTGGGAAGAAGAGTGTCGCGAAGATTTTCTAAAGTTTTTATCTGAATACAGTTCGTAATGACCTTATCATCAAGTGGCTTTACTTGGCCTTGGTATTCATCGATAAGTCCGTTTGGAGGAATAATAATATCTAGATTTTCAAAGTCTTTCTTATTTATTGAGCCGAACACTGTTCCTGTGTCGTTGTATTGCTTCACTTGATCCATCAGAGATCGCAATTTGAAATATGTATATGAGTAGTAATTTGCATTTCGTTTATAACGGAAGGCTGCTACCCCTCGTCCAATACAGCATTTTTCAAACGCCATATTTTGCTCACCCACCGGTGCGCGAACGCTAATTAATGTATCATACTTTTCCGCCAATCTTTTTTCTTCGGTTGTATAAACGCGTCTGCGCGGGAACCTAAATTCAAAATCGGCATTACCTTGATACATGGGGATACCCTCGCCGTCTTCGTTATAGGAAGATCCGGGTGGCGAGAGCCCCATAGTAAAATCGAACTCATCAGGCAACTTTCCATCTTCCCAATCATCTTCGACGTTGTCGATGAAGGTGTGACGGAAGAGGGCTTCGGCGAAGGCTTCGAGGGTTTTATTCTGCCGGTACAGCAGATCAATTTTCTCATCCAAACTAAACAAAACCTTCGCAATCGCTCTTTGCTGGCTAAATGTTTCAGGCGTGTAGATTGTAAAATCTTCAATCATGCCTTTTGTAAGCGCCCTTCTTGTAGCCCCAATTTCGGACTGGGATAACAATTCCGGCTTTAAGAACTGCAAAGCGTATAGAATAAACCTATGATCCGCTTTCTCAGGCAATACCCTGATAATTGCAACATGCTGGTTAACTCGTGCTGGCAAACAGTTTTTATCCACTAAACAACATCTGGCGACGCTATCCCCTGTGATGTTTAACAAAACATCATTTTCACATACCTCAACATTGTTTAACTTTTCAGCTTGCTGATCATCAATAAAAGCCAATCCGTCATAAGAAAACTTTAAGTCTAATACATTCTGACTTCTGATTAATGAAATACCTTCTTCTTTATAAGCGTTACTACCTCCTCTAGGAGTAGCCCCACTACCAATTTTATTAGTAAGTTTCTTTAGAGGTATTTCTTGCCACTCACCCATCAACTTGTACCTTTGCTAAGTTTTCAAGGATACGAGCATTCAAATCTTGTTCTTCGGCGATTTGGTTTTTGAGTTCTTCTTGCAGACTTGAAAAACGCTCTGCAAAGTCAAAATCGTCCTCGCTATCTTCTAAGCCCACATAGCGACCCGGCGTTAGCACATAGTCTTTATCCCTTACATCATCCACCGAAGCAGACATACAAAAACCCTTTATGTCTTCGTATGGCTCACCCTCTATGTGCCAGTTGTGATAGGTCTGCGCAACACGCGCGATATCTTCATCAGATAGTTCACGTGTGCGGCGGTTGATGAGATGCCCCATATTTCGTGCATCGATAAACAAGACTTCATTCTGGCGGTAGGTTTTGCCGCGGCGAACAAACCAAAGCGAAGCCGGGATCTGTGTATTCAAAAACAGCTTTGCCGGAAGGTTGACGATACAATCAACATAGCCTTCATCTACCAGAGCCTTACGAATATCACCTTCACCGGAGGCTTTAGACGTCAGCGCACCCTTTGCCAGTACAAACCCGGCGACGCCATTTGGCGCAAGGTGGTATAGGAAATGCTGTATCCATGCGTAGTTGGCGTTGCCCTCCGGCGGGGTGCCGAGCGTCCAGCGGCCATCATTGCGCATAAGATCACCGCTCCAATCGCTGACGTTAAAGGGCGGGTTTGCGATGATGTAATCGGCCTTGAGGTCTTTGTGGGCATCATTCAGGAAGGAGCCCTCGTTATTCCATTTGACCTGCGAAGCATCGATACCGCGAATGGCGAGGTTCATTTTCGCCAGACGCCATGTGGTTTGGTTGCTTTCCTGCCCGTAAATGGAAATGTCGTTGATATTTCCCTGATGCTCTTCAACGAACTTTTCAGATTGAACGAACATACCGCCCGAGCCGCAGCAGGGATCGAATACGCGCCCCTTATAGGGCTCTAGCATCTCAACGAGCAGCTGGACCACAGAGCGCGGCGTATAGAACTGTCCGCCCTTCTTTCCTTCTGCCAGCGCAAATTCACCGAGGAAATACTCAAAGACATGCCCTAATATGTCGGCACTGCGTTCTTTAGAGGCTTTAAGATCGATCTTGCCGATCTCATCGAGCAGCTGACCAAGGCTTGTCGGGTCGATGTTACCGCGTGCATAGACCTTGGGCAGAACGCCTTTGAGCGTGGGGTTTTCTTTTTCGATGGCGTCCATTGCGCTATCAAGATCTTTGCCGATTTCCGGCAGTTTGGCGCGAGAGCGTAGGTATGACCAGCGAGAGGATGGTGGCACGAAAAACACGTTCTCTGCCTTGTATTCATCGCGATCTTCGGGGTCTGCGCCTTCATACTCGCCTTCGCCTGCTTCCAGCTTGGCATGTACCACATCGAAGCTGTCGGATATGTATTTCAGGAAGATCAGGCCAAGGACAATATGCTTGTATTCAGCGGCATCGATATTCTTGCGCAGCTTATCCGCCGCAGCCCAAAGCTGTTTTTCGATCGCTTCGGTTCCTGTATCAGACATTACTCTAATCCTTCTTCAAAATAATCTTCATCAATTTTACGAATATATAAGACTTGCTCATCTCGTGCACCGATATTGTAGCGGATCATTAAGCGCGCAAGTTCAGTTCCATTTATAAGAACAATACGACTTCCCAAATCCCCAGCTGTTTGAACTGCAGATGATGTAAAATCCGAAGTTGTAATAAATATACCCTTTTGGGCCTTTTTCAGATTCAGTGCGCCAAAAAAGTCTCGAATATCCCCAGAGCCAATACTGTTACCTTCTGCGTATCGTTTTGCCTGAACATATATCTGGTCTACCCCTAGCGGATCTTGGTCGATAACACCATCAACACCATTATCCCCTGTCTTGCCAAGAGCACGACCAGCATCTTCATGTGTACCGCCATAACCCATTGCCAGCAATAAATCGACAATAAGCTGTTCAAAGAACAAAGGCGTTACTTTGCGAACCTTCATCAAAATTTCGGAAGATAGAGATGCATTGATCTTTTTATATGCAACGCGTAAAGCTTCATCTGGCGTTACAGATGAAGTGCTTTCTTCTGTATCAACTTCTGTTTCGTCTGAACCAGAACGACTTCTAAACTCCTGAAATTCATCAAACTGTTTCAAGAAATTGTTATTAATAACGACGTTGTCATTGGCTAGGACCTGTCGTCCGCGATCAGAAATTATAAAATGCGCACGTTTCGTAACATCCACAAGCCCTGCTTTAACAAGGTATGTTTTTGCCCAATGTACGCGGTTTGAAAAGGTTGTCTGCTTTCCACTCGGCAAGAGTGTTTCGCGCTCTTCTTCTGTCAGATTGAAATCGTCTGCGAGCTTATCGACGACATCGCTGATCCGCACTTCACCATCCTGGGAAGCTTCCAAAACAGGTTTCATAAGTGTTTGGTAGTCTGGTATCATTTGGGACCCTTTAATCGTCAATCATTGGGCCCAATCATATGCGAAACAACGTTATGTTACAACTCTGAATAGTCTTTATTCCTTATCTGGTAAGGCGTCGAACCATGCATGAATATCTTTCATGGCGACCATTGTTTTACGATCTGCCTTTTTGACGGGTAAGCGACCTTCGTTAATCTCTTTGTAGATCGATGTATGGCCCAATCCCATTATCTTACATGCTTCTTTAATACGGACGTATAAGCGATCCTCCAGGTTGGGCATGTCCTCTGGCGGTGGCATCTTCGGTTGGGCAGGTTTGTTTTGAGCCCGCTCTTCCCTTCGCTTAGCTTCACGTTTTAAGTCAC
Organism: Alphaproteobacteria bacterium; assembly: GCA_030750865.1. Lineage (GTDB taxonomy): Bacteria > Pseudomonadota > Alphaproteobacteria > Micavibrionales > Micavibrionaceae > JASMHE01. The sequence goes on along the minus strand of JASMHE010000003.1, from coordinate 114,878 downwards.
GAGACAAAATGTCCCACATCATCGCTTCTTCACGAACATTTCGTGCTCGACGTTCTGCCAACTCAGCTAAATTATGCAATAAATATTCTTCCATACTGTCCTCCTATGATCAAAAAGAACAGAATACGCATACGATAAGATTGGAAAAGAATTTTATCCGCTGGGATTCGAACCGCGCTTGTAAGATACTGGAACTAATCGTTATAAAAATTTGGGATAAAATTCACACCAACAATGGAAAGAGATTATATTGAGTAAAGGCAAACGAGATATCGAAGATGTTCTTTCTGAAATAGATAGCTTAGTAGAAAGCATTCATGAAGAAGATAAAAGCATAGAATATGATCGTCTTGCACGTGCCATTATCATTGCGCACTACACTTCATTTCTTGCAATAGTATGGAAATCATTTGAGACTACCGGCACAGTTCCATTATCAGGCAAATTGGCATTGGTTATTTTTGCCTTCGGAGGCTTCTTGGCAGCAATCAGGTTTTTAATAAGTGTTTGCACTTCAGAGAAAATCGATGAATACAAACGACTCATTGAAATAGAACAAGAATTTGGAGACGAGCTTCAAGAACATGACCCAGAAGGATACAAACAGTTTTCATTACTAAATAAAGGCATGGCTTGGGCCTTTAACAAATCACAAACCAGTGAAACACCCGGATTTGTTTTCCCTATAATTAATTTCCTACTGGATGCAACAGCACTAACCATAAGCTTTATACTATTACTATTGGGGCTTTTCATTTTAGGATTGGGTGTGCTTTTCTAAAAATAAAAAGGCTACGGAAAGGCTGGGGTGTACAGGGTGGTGCTATGGTGTACGGCTGTGGGTGTTTTGTGGAGGTGGACCTATTGATTATTAGTCATGAGATCCAGCCCAAAGTCTAGCAGTATGGCCGTCTAATACAGAGAGAACAGAAGAAATTCTCCAAAATCATAGATGAGAGCGAATTTAAAGACAGTTTTTTATAATTTAAGTATTGACTAAGAATAGTAAATATAGGAATATAATCCTGAAAAAGCTTGAGTTGTATCTTTTTTACAACACCTATCATATTGATAGGTCATTAACCTCTTGTTAAACATTGACATGGTATTATATAACTATCAATATGATAGGTGCAATGACTAATGCTTTACCATTTAACCCATCAGCTGAAGACATGGCTAGGCACATAAACCGCCTAGCTGGAGATTCTGGCAACGTCATTTTGACAGACCATGCCAGAGAGAGAATGCAAGAGCGCAAGATTACTTTTAGGCATATAATTACTTGCTTGAGAAAAGGACGTGTTATTGAAGGTCCATATCAAGAGCCTAGAGGAAGCTGGAGATGCACAATGATACGAGCAGTCAGTGGAGTTGAAATTAATATTCCAGTGGCAGTTAATTTTGAAGATGAAGTAATAGTTATCACAGTTTTTTGAAAGGAGCCCTAGGATGGAACGATATCATTATACAGACTGCGGTCTTGATAACGTATGGATCACAGGCGGTTTTACTATTAAAGAAACCGACTATGGCAAAGGCATATCTATATCTCACCTAGATAACCTCCATAGAGCTATAGGACTAGATATAGCAACTTCTTTAAACCGCATAAACTCTGCAGAATTACGTTTTCTGAGAGTGGAAATGGAACTTTCACAAAAAAGATTAGGTGAGCTCATAGGTGTAGACGCTCAAACCATAGCCCGATGGGAAAAAGGAGAGGTAACTACTCCTGGCCCAGCAGAGCTACTTATCAGAACTCTGTATATTCAGTTCGCAGGAGACAATCCTAATGTTGCTAAGCTTTGCCAAGACCTTGCAGAACTCGACGAAATTGAATATGAAGCTCGACGAGAGTTTGTCGATAGCAATGGAGATTGGCGCTTAGCCGGTTAATATTCAGACGTTGAATGAAACTTCCGCTCTTTGAGATATGCTTCAATATCCGCTTGGTCATATAACACCTTGTTTTTGACCTTCATAAAGGGGATAAAGCCACCAGTTCGGCGGGCTTTTTGCAACGTGAAGACGCTTATATTCATCATACCCGCAACTTGTTTTTCAGTCAGTAAAGTCATTTTAATACTCCCTTTCTTTGTTGTTTAGAATTTCTCTCATAACTCCATCGCATTGAAATCAAAAGAAAAAAGTTGAGAAAAAATAAAAAGGTGGCAAAAAGGCGAATCTAATAAGAAAAACCGTAAACGTATGAAAATGTTGGGAAAATAAAGAAATCTAGTGTTTGCCCATACAGAAAGGCTATGAAAAGGGATACCGATACAATCGCGTCTTGATCTGTAGTATTTACGGGTGATTGAGCTTGACGATCTAATGATTATTAATCATTGGGTCGGGCGAATTTTGCCAAGCCTGTGCAAACATAAACCAATATAAACAAAATTATGTTAATCAAAATTTGTAATCATCAGGTCCGCGGTTCGAGTCCGTGTTGCGGCACCATCTTTCCCCTTCACACTCTCCTATGGTGGGGTGTAGCCAAGCGGTAAGGCAGCGGTTTTTGGTATCGCCATGCGCAGGTTCGAATCCTGCCACCTCAGTCACATTGTGGGTTCGAATCCTGTGGTTTTATTGATTGATAGAAAATCAGCCATAACCGTTACTATCTATACGATTGCTCTTAACTCATGTGGTATCAGTTCGAATCCCAGTATTACCGATTGCCTATGATTAGTTCGAATTGTATCAAGTCTCGACAGCCATTTTTCAATACACATCTTCTAAAACAACCTTTTAAACATACTGTCAAATCAATAACATCAAGAATGTGGAACGCATTGCTTATTCGACATCCCAAATTTGAGCAATTTCTTTTCTATAAATACAGAGAAAATTTTCAATATCTTTGGCGGTCATTTGCTTGAAGGCGCTACATTTATCATAAAAACTCTGAACACAAACTGTCCGCCCTGAGAGCCCTAAGGATTTAGCGGCAACCGCAGGCCCTGCATGAAGATACACATATTTTTCAGGCTCTATGCCGTTACACCATCCTATTCTCAACGCTATATCGTAGTAATAAACAGGACCCAAACCTTTGAAATAACATAAACTTTTCAAATAATTATAAAGATCTTCGAACCCCCTCGTTTCCTGCATCCAATCTATTAACTCTTCACAGTTAACAGCTTCCGCGGCCTGTTCTAATACGTTGCTATTCAATCTTCTCTGATGTGCATCTTTTTGAGTAGGAATCCAAAAACTGCGCCCTAATAATACCCTTTTCATAGTGCCCTGAGGATCAGAACACCATGCTTTTTCACATGCCGTTAAATTTTGCAACATGTAGCAACAATCAGAACATCCCAGCTCTGATCTCTTTGCATTATTCTTATACTTGGCTATTAAAGCGCTTAATGTCATGTCTTTTCACTTAGCATCCAGTTCGATACTGGTATAATTCTATCAGTCTTATTTTCAATGGACAACAATGGGTTGATAAAGACGTTCAAAAACAATCTTTTCTAAGGCAACCCCACCAAATCGAGCTTTATCAGGGCAAATGTGCCGCAAAGGGTGAGTAGCCAGAGTATGCTGCCTTGTATAAGGGGTTTGATTCCAGCTGTTTTTATTGCATCGATGGTCAGGCCTGCGCCAATCAAAAATAATGTCAGGATCAGAACACGTTTTGACAAACCGTGGATCACCTCACCGGCGCTTTGCAAGAACGGGAAATAGGTCACAAGTGCCGCCATAATGACAAATCCGAATATAAACCACGGCTTCTTTGGGGCGGCTTTGACGCCACTATCTTCTTCGTCGTCATCACTTTTGATCGGCCGGGCATGCACGTACAGGCCAAGCATGAAAGTCAGCGGTATAATCCAGAGCGCGCGCGTTAATTTCACGGTCGTCCCCGTTTCAAGTGCGCCTGCACCATAATGCGCGGCGGCGCCGACAACCGAACTGGTATCATGAATGGCAAGCGCGCCCCACAGGCCGAATTGTTCCTGGCTCAACCCCAGAACATGGCCTAGCGGCGGAAATATCAGAAGTGCAAACGCGTTTAGGATAAACACAACGCCAAGCGCGACCGAGATATTCTGGTCTTTGGCATTTAAAACAGGTGCGGCTGCGGCAATCGCACTGCCGCCGCATATCGCTGTGCCGATCGCAATCAAAATAGAGGTTTGTTTATTGACGCGCAGGCAATGGCCAATCAGAAGTCCGGCCGCAAGAATGCCAAAAATCGTAAAGGCGGTCAGATAAAGACCATGCAAACCCGTCTGCGCGATGACGTTTAAATCCATGCCTGCGCCGAGCCCGATGATAGAGACCGCCAGCAACTGCTTGGTCAGTTTTTTCGTAACCGCCAGATAAGGATTGCCGCAAATCCAGACCGTGGCCATGCCAAGCACCAGCGCGAATGCCGGCGATATAAATGGCAATAAACATAAAACCGCAAGAACAGGTATCAGAAAACGTTTCATCACATATTGATAGGCCTGTTTGCGATGACGGGCAAGTGTTTCGTCTACACCGAATCCGAGGCCGCGCTATCGCGCGCTTTTCTCATCAATCTGAAATAAAGCCAATACGGCATCATGCGCAAAAGCTTCATACAAAATGTGAATCGCTTCGGAAAATGAATTTCAAAACGTGATTGCACCACCCCGTTTGCAATCGCGCGGGCGGCCTCATCGGCATCAATAATCATCGGCATCTTAAACGTGTTCTTTTCCGTCAGCGGCGTATCGACAAAACCGGGCGATATCAGTTTCACGTCAATCTGATAAGGCTCCAGATCGACATGCAGGCTTTGCGCCAGATTCATGATCGCCGCCTTTGTCGCGCTATAGGGCTGGCCACGTGTTAATCCGGTATATCCGGCGACAGACCCGCATAGAACAAGTTGCCCGTATCCCTGCTTTTCAAAGAACGGACGCACCACATCAATCACATTAAAAATGCCGCCGATATTCACATCCAATACCTTATGAATGTCGGATAATTTTTGCAGCGTCCCATCATCCGGCGTGTAAAGGGCCGCCAGATCAATCACACTATCGACGGACGGAAACGCCGTTCTAATTTGCGCCATCGCGTTTTTGATGTCGTCATGTTTTGTCACATCCAGCGGCGCGGCTATATGTCCGTCACCATCCAGCGTGGTCAGGAGCGATTCCAGCGCCTCTTTCCGCCGTGCGGACACCGCCAGCACAGCGCCGCGTGCGGCCAGTTCTTTGGCCAGCGCTTCGCCAATACCGCTACTGGCACCGATAATCCATATATGTTTGTCTTTTACGGTTTTCATGACTTACTTTGTATCCGATGGCTGCTGTTTTTGCATGAAAATTGTCAATTCCGCCACAGTTAAGCCGAACTTTTTCAAATAAGAACGGTTAATCAAAACGCCATCATTCATCAAGAACATCCAGTCATCAAACGTGATGCGATAGGTTTTGTCACCAACATCCAGATCCATTTTATAATTCCAGCGCATGGCATTGCCAGCACTTTCACCGGAGGCTTCCCCCAGAATATCACCGGCCGTACCGCGATAGCGATCATCTTCGATTTTCTCAATCGTCCATACACGTTTTTGTGTTTCGCCATCATAATATGCGAATGTTTCATCCAGCGTACCGACATCACCGTCCCATGATCCGTGCATTTGCACATCAAAGCGGCGCGTAACTTCCCCTTTGTGATTTTGCACAATACCCCATGCCTTGATCGGGCCGGAGAAGTATTCTTTGACATCCATCGGCGGCTCTGTGCCCTGATATGACGACACAGTATGCCCGCCGGTACATCCACTTAAAAATGCTAAAACGCCCATAATCTTAAGTCCTTTCATTATATTCATTTGAAACTCCTTCATGTTTATTCAACCAGCCCAGATAAATTGCAGCACACAGCTTCACGACACACGGCACCAGCGCGTACAGGGTAATGACCCCCGTCAGGGCTGCTTGCGTATTATCCTCGCCTGCCACAAATCCAAGCATGTTTAAAACGAGCAAACCCGCACCCGACGCCAGCGCGACAGTTACTTTTGGCATCAAAGACATCAGTGCGAAATATTGCGTTGCTTCTTTTTCGTTTTTCTGCCTGCTGACACGGTCCGCCAGAATAGATGGCGGCAACGCCAAATCAGCACCCAGCGCCAAACCGGAAAGCACGCATATCACGCCATAGGCAAACGCATCACCTTCGTTCAGAAAAAAAGACCAGGCAAATGTCAGAACGGCCAAAATCATGGATGCAAGCCATGCACGTTCTTTGCCGGTTTTTTCTGCAATTTTCACCCACAGCCCCATTAACACGGCCCCTGACAGAAAATATAAAAACAGGAAAGCGCCTGCGAATTCCTCTTCTTTCAGGTAATCGCGTATAAAAAACATCACCAGCGCCGCCGGCATCGCGGCCGCAATATGCGTTAAAAAACAAATGCCGAAAAAATGCCGATCCGGCCCAATCAAAATTTTCCAAAATGCAAATTTCCGCGCGATATCCGCGCTGTCTTTTACGGGTTTCATGACGGCATTACCGTCCGCCACTAAGTGCTGCACAAACAAGCTGAACAACGCAAATCCGCACACCGCCAGCACGGCAAAGACCCAGAACATATTCTGAAAGGAACTTTCGGCAGACATATTTTGCAAGAACAGCGCGGGCAAGACAGAGGCCACCAACAGCCCCACAAGACCGAATGCCTCTCGCCATGCTGATATACGTGTGCGCTGTTCCTTATTGTCACTCCAGAACCCGCCAATCATGTTCATAGTAATCGCCAGCACACTAAAGCCAAGCGTGGCACAAATCATTGACATCGCAAACCACACCGCAGTCGGCACGGCAAAATGCGGCCCATAGAATACAGCCCCGACACCCACGAACAGGGCCGCAAATCCGGCTGTGATAATCATATATCGCTGTTTATAAAACCGGTCCGACACATACCCGATCACAGGGTCCTGCACCGCATCGAACAACCGTATCACCAGCAAAATCGCCCCGATCAAACCAATATTCATCCCGAGATCGCGCGTATAAAGGTCGGGGATATGCACGTATAACGGCAATCCGGCAAAGGCCAGCGGCAACGCAATAAAACTATATTGGAATAAGTGTTTTCGGGTTGGTGTCTGTGCTTGTCCTGTCATGACATACCCAACAATTTGCGCCGCAAGTCCGGCGCACTTGTTTTTTCATGCAGCCATATATCAAAAAACCGTTTGCTGAATTCAGAGTCTTTAATACGGCCGATTTCTGCACCATTTTCGAAGAAAACCGTATGCCCCTCCCGCGTATGCAGTCCGGTCAGCGCATCCCCTTCTTGTACATCCGGAAAAATTTCTTCCATTTGCGCATGCCACATCGCCAGTTTCACTTCGTCATCAACCCCCTGATTGCGCATTTCCTGCACCGATCTGTCTGCGATTTTTTCGCCTTTGATATCCCGCAAATAGGACAGCTGCAACGCATAAGGCTTGTCCTGTGACCATTGCCCGTCAGGCGCATATAGAACAGCATCATACACATCCCAGAACATATAGGTCAGACGGCCCTCGCCAACCCGCTTTGCAGACGGCATTTCACTGCGGATATAATCAGCGGCATGAAGCTGTGTGATACCCAAAATCGCCATCACACATGTTGTGCAAACTATTTCCTTAAGACGTGTTCTAGGCATGGCGTAACTCCACCTGCATCACATCTGTCCGTCCCGTTTTAAATCCGGCCGCGCACGCCGCCAGATAAAAACGCCACAAACGGATAAACCCGTCATCATACCCCAGCGCTTTGACATCATCTATTTTGCGGTCAAACTGGTCCAGCCATATCTTGAGGGTCCGCGCATAATCAAGACCAAACTGATGCTGGTCGCACACGCGCAAACCCGCTTTTTCCGCTTCTTCTTTAAAGCGTGACGGGCTTGGCAACATGCCACCGGGGAAAATATAACTGCGTATAAAATCGCCGCCTTTGCGGTAACGCGGAAAATCTTTTTCATTCATCGTGATGGTTTGAATCAGGGCACGGCCATTGCGGCTTAACAATTCTTTGATCTTGGCAAAATACGTCGCCCAATATCGTTCACCAACCGCTTCGAACATTTCAATCGACACAATATGATCATACAAGCCTTTTTGATGACGATAATCTTCCAGCACAATTTCGGCACGCCCCTGCAGACGCGCGTTCGCATAGTCATGCTGTTCTTCGGATAATGTGACGCCCTTGATTGCAAAATCGCCTCGTGCAAGCGCGCGTTCTGCAAACCCGCCCCAGCCGCAACCGATTTCCAGTACCTTGCCGGACGCACCATCCATGCGGTCGATCAGGCGGTCATATTTACGGCGTTGCGCCGACACCAAATCATCGTCCCCATCAAAAATCGCGGACGAATATGTCATCGTCGGATCAAGCCAGAGGTCATAAAAATCATTGCCCAGATCATAATGGGCATGAATATTTTTCTTACTGCCCTTTACGGTATTCAAACGCAGCAAATAAGACAGCTTGGCAATTGTGCGAAACAATTGATGCCCTGCAACCATACGATCCATCGCAGCACGGTTTTGCAATCCCAGCGCCGTAATGGAAACCAGATCATTACTGTCCCACAGGCCGGACCGATAATCTTCGGCAAAGCCAATATCGCCCCTGCGCATCATATTGGAAATAACACGCCAATCACGCAGTTCGATATGCGCTGCGACGCCATCTTCTTTCCCTGCGAAAAAACGCGTCTGGCCATCCGGCGTCACAAGCTCAAGCGAGCCGGACTCGATTTTGTCCAAACTGCGAAATAACTGATCTGATGCAATTTTATCCAACATAATAACCTAATCTTACCAACGTCTTTCTGAAATGGGTCTTTCCTGAATATTAAATTTCTGTAAGGTTCCGCGCGGCACTGACATTTTTGTCTTTTTGTGCGGGTTTCGGGATATATTTTATCCCCTTTGCAAGCAGCTTGATCGCCTGCCAATGAATCAGTGTAATCGCCTTAAACGTCACCAGCGGATAACGCCAGAATACGCGGCGCAACGTTTTGCGCGTCATCGGGATCATATCGCCGGTCAACGATGTCACCAATTGCTTGTTGCCCTGCCCGTCATAAAAATCAATCAGTGCCACAAACTTTGCATCACGGAAATCAAACCGGAAACTGTAATGACCTTCGCGTTCTAAAAACGGCGAAACATGAAAAACCTTATCGCCTTCCATGACATCCCTATGTGTTATCGGCCGCTGATCAGCATGCGCGCACAAATAACTATGCCGCTCACCAAACGTATTATGCACTTCACAGATCACGGCACGTACATCGCCGTCACGATCATGACACACCCAGAAACTCACCGGATTAAAAACATACCCCATGACCCGTGGCATGCACACCAATGTTACTTCGCCATCGGCTTTTTCGATACCGTATGCATCCAGAATGTTACGCGCCCACACATCCAGATCCGATCCGTCACACTCCCCGTGATCACGATCATAAAATGATAACGGCGCAAAGCGATTATAGGCAATATCGGCCTGGTTTAAGTGTGATAGCGGCAATCCCAGATAATAAATGCCGTATGTGAATCTGTTCTTTTTCGGGAACAAGCGCGCATGCATTACCTTGCCGCACATTAAATGTGGCTGCTGCCCTATCATATTTTTGGGCATATTTCTGTGCATCTCTTTTGACATTTTTTTTGACATTTTTTTTGGCATCTGCATCACGTTTCCCACGGAATATCATGCCCCATAGACTTTGCTACATTGACAGCACTTAGAAGACCGTCTTCATGAAAACCGTAACGCTGGTACGCGCCACAGAACCACAATCCACGCTGGCCCTGTATATCCTGAATGCGGTCTTGCGCATCAATTGCCGCCTGATCGAAAACCGGATGTGCAAAAACATGTTCATCCAGAATTTTGTTATGGTCCGGATCACGCCCCGGATTAAGCGTCACCAGCACAGCATCATCCGTTTCTATATCCTGTAAATTATTCATCCAGTAACTCAGTGACACCACATCTTTGTCATCTGTTTTCCCTTCGGACAAATACACCCAGCTCGCCCAGCATTTTTTATGGTGCGGCATAAAGCTTTGGTCGGTATGAACCACAATTTTATTGGGCTGGTATCGGAACGCTCCCAGCACGTCTTGTTCCTGCGCGGTTGGTTCATCCAATAAGGCCAGCGTTTCATCAGCATGACAAGCAAACACAACGCGGTCAAATACATGCGTATGGCCATCATCTGTTGTCACCGTAATCGTGTCATCCGCATTCACCGTTACGGCCTTTGCGCCATTTGCCATTACAACACGATCTTTGACGGCCGACATCAACCGGCCGACATATTCGCGGCTGCCACCCTTGACGGTGTACCACTGCGGCCGCTTCACCAGATTCAGTAACCCGTGATTGCGGAAAAACCGGACATAGGTCTTGGCAGGAAATTTCATGATCGTATCGACAGAACAGCTCCATATCGCCGCGCCCATTGCCAACAGATAATAACGGCGAAACCAGTCCCCCATGTTCAATTCATCCAGACATTGCCCTAATGTCACCGCACTATCCCGCTCGATATAGTGTTCCGCTTTTTTGTTAAAGCGCACAATATCCCGCAGCATTTTCCAATAGGCAGGACGTATAAAATTCTTTTTCTGTGCGAACAAACCGCCTGATGCATATTCCAGCCAGCCATCTTCTATCGACACGCCGAAAGACATATCACTTTTTTGATACGGCACATCCAGCGCATCAAAGAGCCCGAACAAATGCGGATAATTCCAGTCATTAAAAACAATAAAGCCTGTATCAACAGGAACAGCGGACGTGGCAGGTCTGGTCTTAACATCAATGGTACGGCTATGGCCGCCAATGTAATTATTTTTTTCGAACAGCGTCACATCATGGTGCGGCGACAGTAAATATGCCGCACCCAATCCTGATATTCCTGCACCGATGATTCCGATTCTCATACACAAAGTATGATCGATTCTGCGTTACGGGGCTATGACCGTTTCATTACAAAATTGTAATAATCCGCAATCCTTGATCGCTTTTTTCCGCATACACTGAACCATGATGCAATTCGATCACGGCTTTCACAAGACTTAACCCCAGACCCGTACCGTCTGTTGTTCTGCTTTGTTCGGCGCGATAGAAACGGTCGAATATCTTATCCAGTTCATCGTCATCAACACCGGGGCCGTTATCCTGCACACGCACCCGTATGCGGCCATTTTGCATGGCAGCGGTCAGCGATATATGCCCGCCCCCGCTGATATGTTGGCCGGTATATTTAATGGCATTGTCCAGCAAATTCGCAAATGCCTGAAACAGCATATCCTTATCCCCTTTGACCGTTACATCGGCAATATCATGGTCAATCCGGATGCCTTTCTCTTCGGCCAGCGGTTCATACAACGTGATCATATCCTGCAAAATTGTTTTCAGATTTACATCCTGAAAATGGCTGCGCTGCTGTTCTGTCTCAAGGCGGGAAATACGCAATAGCGCGGTAAAAGTGCGCAGCATATGGTCCGCATCATGCAGCAATGCCGTATGATCTTCGTCGTTATATTTTTCCTGCAATGTCTCGATCCGGTTCCGCATCCGTGTCAGCGGCGTACGCAGATCATGCGCAATATTATCCGACACGCGCCGCACCCCGATCATCAGGGCTTCGATCCGTGCCAGCAAATCATTCAAAACGCCGGCCATATTACTCAAATCATCCCAGCGCGATGGCACATCCAGACGCTGTGATAAATCACCTGTCTTTATAATATGCTGGGCCGTATCCGCGATTTTATTTGTGCCGCTCACGACAAACACACTGATCAGGTAACTGACAAACACAACGATCATGACAAATATGATGCTGCAGATTCCCATGATATGCATCAAACGAAAATCGTTCGAAATTCTGGTAATATCAAAACCGATCAGCAACTTTTCGCCGTCTGCCGCGCTGTATATTTTTGCAGCATAGCGACGCTGATCGCCTGCATAATCAAACACAATAATCCCTTCGGAAAAACGCGAAACATCGCCTGCAACCGTGTCCGGCAAACGCCCCTTTTCATCCAGAAAATGATACAAATAATCACCCTGTATGCCTTCTTGCGGCATATCGCTCATCTTGACCAATGCAATCTGTGAATCCAGCACCGCTTCGGTACTATGGACAAAGTGATCTTTTGCAAAAAAGTTGATGAAATAGCCAAGACACAACGCCGCCGCCCCGCACAACACAGTAAATAACGCGGCCATAACAAAGCTGGAACTGCGGATATAATGCCGCTGCCTTTGCGCATCCGGCATGGAGGCCATTCTCTTACACATCAATAATATACCCCGCCCCGCGCACCGTGCGTATAAAGGGTGCCTCACGCCCTTTATCGATCTTTGACCGCAGGCGGCTGATATGAACGTCAATCACATTGGTCTGCGGATCAAAATGATAATCCCACACATTTTCCAGCAACATCGTCCGCGTAACAACCGTGCCTTTATTCTTCAGCAAATATTCAAGCAAACGAAATTCCGTAGCCTGTAAGTCAATCGACTGCCCGCCCCGCTTCACCGCGCGTGATAACAAGTCCAATGTTAAATCACCAACCTGCAAGTTTGTTTGCCCCGCACCATTTTCATTGGACGTTGACCTGCGGTTTGCGGCCACCTCGACACGGGCCAGTAATTCGGCAAATGCAAATGGTTTCACCAGATAATCATCTCCGCCTGACCGCAACCCTTTGACCCGGTCATCAACTTCGCCCAACGCCGATAAAATAATAGCAGGCGTCGGGTCACCGGCCCCGCGGAGTGTCTGTATAATCCGCAAACCATCCAGTTCGGGCAGCATTCTATCGATAATCAGCACATCATAGGCTTCGGTTGTTGCCAGGAACAAACCGTCTTTGCCGTTACCGGCAATATCGGATGTATGTCCGGCTTCTTTCATGCCTTTTGCAATATAGGCCGATACGTCTTTATCATCTTCTACAATCAGGATACGCATACACTGATAATACCTCAAATCCGGCAGAAGGCGAGTCGCAAAATCTGGAAATCCTCGCCTATTCTCAAGATCAGAAAAATGGATGACAACGACATAAAACGAAAAAACGCCCACATAAAAAAAGCACGGGCGTTTAACCCGTGCTTTTGCGTGTGTATGAGAAACGGCAATATGATGTGCCGTATTGCTCTTACTGTACCAGTTTCAGATATTTCTTTTGAACCTGCGGGTTTGTCTGAATGGCTTGGGCTGTTCTGTTATACTCTTCAACCTTCAGGCCGTTTTCACGAATGGCTTGCACCATTTGTTCATTGGCTTTGGCCTGCAATGCCTGCAATTGATCTTGTGTTTTGATGTTCTGGACTTTGCCCTGGAACTTTGATTTTACCTGACGCACAGCTTGTTCGGCATCGACAAAATCACGCATTTCCTGATCCGTGACATTGACCTGCTGGGCTTGTGCCTGCCCTTGTTGTGCTTGTTGTGGCGCGACGTTACCTTGCTGTGCATGGGCAACATGTGCGCCGCCTGTGGCAGAAAGTGCGACGGTTGCGGCTGTCATCAAAATTTTGTTCTTCAGTGAAAGCATAAAATAATCTCCTTTGATTTGTGTCATTATCTTTCGCACCCCTATGACAACCGCATCACATAAAAAGTTCCATCTTTTCTGGAACTTTTTTGACTCATGTCCTGTCATGTGATTAGTAAGACGCACAAGAGGTTTGAAACGTCATGAAACAAAGCCAGCACGAACGCCGCGAAATCAACTGGATGATCGCACGGGAAATTCCCGCATTACGGCGCTATGCACAAACATTGTTGCGTGGCCGCGGCGACAAAGATGATCTGGTGCAGGACACACTGGAACGCGCCATCAAGAAAAGTCACACATGGCGCCGCGAAGGCAGCATCCGCAGCTGGCTGTACCGCGTACAATATACCGTATTTCTAAACCGGTATCGCAAACAGGCGAACCTCAAAGAAGTCACTGCAAAAGATATGAACGAAAACCCTGTCATGTCCGTCAAGGCCACGCAAGGCGCAGAGCTGGAATGCCAACGTGTCTTAAAAGCGCTCGAGAATTTGAAACCGCGCCACAGCGAAGTCTTGCTGCTGATCGCTGTTGAAGGCTTTTCCTATGATCAGGCCGCGCAAATTATGGATGTGCCTGTCGGCACTGTCCGCTCGCGACTGGCGCGGGCCCGCGAAGATTTGCGCGCCGAAATGCAACACACGGCCTTGCATGACAAAGACACACAAACACCGCTGAGGACGACATCATCATGACCATTACAAATGATAACGTACAGCCTTTTGAAACAATCGACGAACGCGACCTGCATGCCTATATAGACGGTCTGCTGGATGCGCACCGCACACGCAAGGTCGAAGATTATTTAAACCGTCACCCCGAAAAGGCCGCAGAGATACAGGACTATATGGAATATAACAGACTTCTGCGCAAAGCCTTTGACCGTGATGACAACGCGCATGTGCCACAGCGCCTCTTGTCGGTCCTGCACCGTCCGGTCCGGAATATCTGGCCAGCCGTGGGCAAAGTTGCCGCGATCATCGCCTTGTGCGCTTTATCGGCCGGTGGCGGCTGGATGGGGGCATACAGCACCAATGCCGCCATATCAAAAGAAGACGGCATCGTGCGCAATTTCCTGCATCAGGTCGCGCTGAATACAGCGCCGCCATTTGATACCATGCCCGTTGAAACACTGGAAGTCAGCACGGAAACACAGACCGACCCGCTGAACTGGCTGACGCAAAAAGTCGCCCTTGAAATGCAAGCACCCAATCTGGCACAGGCGGGATATACGCTCGAAGGCCGCCGCCTTGTCACACGCGGCCAGCAGGAATTTGTCGAGCTTGCCTATACCAATTCATCCGGCGATGACATCAAGCTTTATATGAAAACGCGCTGGGAAAAAGACGCGCCGACCGTCGGGTTCGCACAAAAAGAAGGCCGCTCCATTGCCTATTGGCAGGAAGGACCGCTGGTTTACGCCCTGACCGGATCACAGGCACTTGATCAACAGCGCGCCGCGCAAATTGCCGATCTGGTGCGCGCCGCCATGACCGATGTGCCGGACAAACCGCCGCAAGTCCAGAATGTTCAGATTATGCAGCCGCAATCCGTTTCCCCGCTGCAACCGGTACAACAACCTGTGCAGCAGCCGCAAACACAGTACGGCACGCCATCTGTTATCGTCCCGCAAGTGGCACCACAGGGCACAGCGCAAGGCACACCACAGATGACACCGCAAAAAATGAATGCGGTCGGGGAACAATATTAAAGAAAATATTGCAAAATATTACAGGGATAAACGCAAATGCGGCGCCTGCATCTTATCGGCCTTATACGCATTTTGCTGGGCCGCCAGAACGGCCGGATCACGCGGATACACATAATTAATCATCACGCCTTTGCCTTTTTCGGCATCGGCCGTACCCGGCGCATTTGAATCAAGATTGATATCACCGATCAACGCCCCGTTCGACAGATGGAAATTCTGTACCCCGTCACGGCCGGTCGCAAGATAATCTTGCACCAACGTCACCTTTTCATCGCGTGATAAATCGTCAAACTGATCGACGCCTTGTTCATCAAGCCATCCGGCAAATGTACGCATCGGTGACAAGGTTGACATGAAAGGCGTCTGCGCCTGTTTGTTAAATTCAGCGTGTAGCGATTTAATCAATTGCGGTCCCGCACTCGGGAAAAACGAACTGATGCTGTAAAAAATAACCGTGTTCGGATCATCATCCAGATCAACAATATCTTCGTTCAAAATAGACGCCACATCACCGGGAATGTTTTCCGGCGCGACGGTTCCGTCCAGCATCATATCCTGTTTTGACCAATGCGTATAAATCACGGCCAGCAAATCGCGCGATCCATCATCATTTTTCACAGCCAGCGCGAATGTTCTTTTATTCGCGTTCTCGCCGCCCAGACGACGTGTTTTCAAATCATCTGTGTCTTGAATCGGATGGACTTTATCAACCTTGTTGCCCGTTGACAGCGCATCGTGTAAATCTGCAAATTCAGATCCCGCACCAATTCGGATCAAATCGGCATGTGACAAAATATAGGTAATCGCGTCACCAAGTTGCGCTTTTTTATCGGCATCAAGCACTTGCCCCTGCGCCTTTGCCCGCACTTTTTCTGCGCTAAGCTGTTCATACGCGGCCATCGCCTGCACCATTGTTTGCGAAACCTGATTAAACTTTAATGCACCCATACCCTGCCCCTTTTGTCTTGTGAAGTGGCGGGATTATATTTAATATGTAAATAAAAGTCAAACAAAATCAATCGGGCAAAATACATCAGGAAAATCAGACTGACAGTACCGATCAAACATGTTCCTGTGTACGCATTTTGCCGCAAATCTTTGACCTTTTTACAAATCTCCGTGATAATATTTCACCTGAACATAGGAAGGATTATCATCATGACATTTTCAATCGTCGCGTTTGACCCCGACCTGAATATGATCGGCAGTGCCGTGGCCAGCAAATGGACGGCCGTTGGCGGCTGTGTGTCTTATTTCCGGCCGGGTGTCGGCATCGTGCACATCCAGAACCATGCCTATGCACAGGTGGCGTTCCGCATTCTGGATCATCTGGAACAAAATCCGCTGATGGACCTGTCGCAATCTGTTGACGTTGCCCTGCAGATGGACCGCGCCAAAGAAAAACGTCAAATTGCCATCGCGACAATTGACCAGCGCCTGTATGTGCATACGGGTGCGGAATGCACGGAACTGTATCATCAGAAAATCGGTAAAAATTGCGCCGTTGCCGGAAACACACTTGTCGACAAAGATGTCATTGATGCCATGACCGATGCCTTTGAAACATCGACAGACTTCCCCTTCACCGAACGTCTGATCCGCGCACTGGAAGCCGGTCAAGATCGCGGCGGTGATGCACGCGGCGAAGAAGCCGCCGCCGTCAAAGCCTATCGTTTCAGCTATCCGATCCAGCGGTCATATCCGCTGGATTTACGCGTTGATAATCATGAAAAACCGCTGGAAGAATTACGTCGTCTTTACACAATCTTCGGCGATAATGAACGCCGTTTTATTGATGAATAACAAACAGCCGCGCGACCGACCATCACAGGCTTACACAGCTTGTCCTGCCGCATAGCCGGACGACCACGCCCACTGAAAATTAAACCCGCCCAGATGCCCTGTCACATCGACGACCTCGCCGATAAAATAAAGCCCTGACTGTTTTTTGGCTTCCATTGTTTTCGATGATAATTCATTTGTGTCCACCCCGCCAAGCGTCACTTCGGCTGTGCGGTATCCTTCCGTGCCCGATGGCTTGATCATCCATGTATTCACCATATCAGCCGTGGCCGTCAATGTTGCATCGGGTAAATCGGCAAGCCGCCCTGCCGCGCCGGACATCTCGCAAATCATCTGCGCCAGACGTTTTGGCAATATATCGGCAAGGGCGGTCTGGATATCCTGTTTCGGGCTCTCCTGTTTATGCGCTTTCAAGACCGCAAACACATCATGATCGGGGGCCAGATTGACGCAAATCTCTTCGCCTTCCTGCCAGTACGATGAAATCTGCAAAATCGATGGCCCGCTTAACCCGCGATGGGTGAATAACAGCCCTTCGCGAAACGATGTGCCCCCGCACGAGACAACCGCATCCACCGACACGCCGCTCAGCGCTTTGCAACGTGCCAGTAATTCATTCTGGAACGTCAGCGGCACCAGCGCCGCCCGCGTCGGAATGACATTCAAGCCGAACTGCCGCGCCACATCATACCCGAATTTGGTTGCCCCGATTTTCGGAATCGACAACCCACCCGTTGCAATCACAAGCGATGCACACTGCATATCGCCCTGTTCTGTCCGCACCAGATATTGCGCGGACGGGTCAGCCGCATCAGCACCGCACGCATCCTCATGACACGCCACCTCAATACCGCTCACGCGGACCTCGCCACGCACGGTTGCCCCTGCATCACGGCATTCGCTTAAAAGCATATCGATAATTTGCTGGGATTTATCATCACAGAATTGCTGCCCCAATGTTTTCTCATGGTACGCAATGCCATGTTTTTCGACCAGCGCCAGAAAGTCATATTGGGTGTAACGGCTCAGCGCCGATTTGCAAAAATGCGGGTTACCGGACAAAAACGTATCCGCATCGGCATAGATATTGGTAAAGTTACAACGTCCGCCGCCTGAAATCCTGATTTTCTCGCCAAGACGTTTGGCATGATCCAGCAGCATCGTCTTGCGGCCGCGCGCAGCGGCTGTGGCGGCACACATCATACCGGCGGCACCTGCGCCGATAATGATCACATCATAAAATGGGGTCGTGTCCGATTTGTTCATAAAGACGGCTTTCCGGTTTTTATAGTCCTTCAGCCGCTATTCATAAATCGTTTTCCCCCTTGAATACAAATAAAAAGCATTCAAAAGCACACGGCATCAGCAACACAACTTCGCCAGACACCGCAGGCGCTCTGCCTGTAATTGTTCAATACGGTGTTCTTTGGCCTTTTTCATCAGCTCCAGTTGATTGACCAGATTAATCATATAGGAATCTTCGGCCCAGAATTCCGTATCGGCTTGCATCGGGCTATGCGCACCACCTTGTGCCATTACCTCATTTGTCATTACCTCATGGGCAGATGGGCCATGTTGCGCGTATATTGCAGTTTGTATTGTCATGTCAGCCTCCTTTTTTGCTGTCCTTATGAAATCATCTCCGTTGATGTTTTCGTATGATTGCAAATATGGCCTGCGAATGTGGCAAAGCTATTACCACTCTGTAGCAATCGCGTGATTTTATTGTGTCGAAAATAAGACAAAGCCGCGCGCACAAAAAATATTGATTTACGCCATATATTATCTTTGCCTAATGCGACAAAGCCTATATAAGAAAAGCATGAGTTCGCAAACACAGACCATACGCAACCAAACCGCCCCCAAAGGCCGTGGCCGTGGACGCGGCGACCTGACCAGCGGTTCTGTCACAGCGCATCTGCTGAAGATGGGATTGCCGATGGCGTGGGGTATTCTTGCGATCATCAGTTTTCAACTCGCCGATATCTTTTTTGTCGGCAAACTCGGCCCCGATCAACTGGCGGCCCTCAGTTTCACAATCCCCGTGACCATGACGGTTTTCAGCCTGTCTTTGGGGTTAATCATTGCAACTTCATCGGTATTATCCCGCCTGATTGGCGAAAAAAGCGAAGACATGGTACTGCGCATTGCAACCCATGCCCTGTTTTTTGCCTTCACCTTCGGGGCGATTATGGCGGCTGTGGGTGTTGCCACACTTGAACCCGTGTTCCGCCTGCTGGGCGCGAACGACACCATGATGCCCTATATCCGCGAATATATGCTGATCTGGTTTCCCGCCAATATTTTTGCCATGATCCCGATGGTCGGCAATGCCGCCATCCGTGCAAACGGCAATGCCATGTATCCGGCGATCATCATGACATTGGTATCGGTCGTGAATATCATTCTTGATCCGCTCTTAATCTTCGGCCTATGGGGCTTTCCCGAAATGGGCATTCGCGGCGCAGCCATTGCCACGGCGTCGGCCAACATTCTGGCGATGCTGGCGGCACTTTATATGCTCGGCTTCCATATGCGCATTTTGCGCTTACGTCCGTTTTACTTCAACAAGCTGGGCGACTCGTTAAAACGGCTTGCTTTCATTGCCGTTCCGGCGGGCATCACCAGCACCATTCAACCAATTACCAACGCCGTTATTATCGCGCTTCTGGCCGGTTACAGCACCGAAGCTGTCGCAGCTTATGGTATTGTGTCCCGTGTCGAAGCCTTCGCCTTTGTCGTCCTGATGGGGCTGGCCGGTGGCATGGCGCCGATTTTGGGCCAGAATTACGGCGCCAAGAATTACGACCGCGTCTTTGAAACCCTGACCAAAGCCCTGTCCTTCAGTGCAATATGGGCCGTCATCGTTGCTATTATTCTCGGCTTCGGTGCCAAAGCAATCACGGGCGTTTTCACCAATGATCCAACCATTATCCATACCGCCGCGCTGTATTTCTGGATTGTACCTGTCAGTTACATCACAGCCAATCTGGTATCGGGCTGGTCGTCTGCCTTTAATGCGCTTGGCATGCCGCAGCGCTCGGCAGGGATGATCTTCGTGAAATATATTCTGGTACAAATTCCGGCCATTTATGTCGGCGCGCATTTTTATGGCGTCATCGGTATCTTCGTTGCCATTGCAATGGTCAACTTCTTCGTTGGCCTGTTCCTGCATGTCATCAGCTGGTTCTCATGCAAAAAGCTGTGCAACAAAAACCGCCCCACCACACACGATGGCGCACACGACAGCGCACAAGACGCCGCCCAATAAATACGCCGCTGCCTAGCCGTACAGTTCACCAACATGACAGAACAATGCGCACGGGCTGGCGCTTATCACACCCGACAAAATAGCACACATCACAACAAACACGGCACAGAAAGAACGCAACGCGCATTGGCCCGGCGTACTCCTCTCGTCCCACACACCACACACGCGTCCACACGTAAAAGAGCACGCAGGAAACCGCACGCACATCACGGTGCTTCTGTCCTCACACAACAAGACTCCTGCCCGCACACAAAAAGAAAAGCCCGCCGCAGATACCCGCGCCGGGCTTCATAAAGAACGATCATCAAAAGCCGTGCTTTAGAACAGGTTTTTGACTTTATTCCCGATTTCTTCAACGGCTTTTTCACCGTCACCGCCAATAGAATCCATCACGCTGGATGACACACCAAGATCTTTCAACTTGTCTTTGGATACGCCTTCCAGAAAGCCGGATTTGGCAGATTCTTTCACAGCAACATCAGATATCTTCTTGAAAATCTGGGCAATGGCTTCGCGGGCCAGTACGCCATTTTCTTTCTCGCCAATGCCGCGCAGGCGAATATTCGGCATCGTCACAGTCGGCAAATCTTTTTTCACCAACGCCACAGCCGGTTCAAGCGATGCTTTGTTCAGCTGGAAATCACGCACGATCACCTTGATCGGGGCCGCATCTGATGCTTTTTCTTCGCTCTTCGGGCTGGTTTTAATGCCGTTTTTGATGGTCGTCAGGTTGGACGCGCCATCGCCTTTAACCTCGAACAGAATATTCGTGTCGCTGACAATCACTTCTTTGAAAACCAGCTTTTCTTTCCCAAGCTCATCCGCTGTAATGCGGATCAAGCCAAGCTCAAGCGCGCGTGGTTTTTTAAACCCTTTCGGATTATCAATTGTCAAATCACGGACTTCGATTGATTTTTCGGCAAGGTTCAAATCAAGCGCGCCAATTTTCACATCAACGCCCAATGTCTTTGTCGCAATGCGCTCTGCTGTTGTTTTCGCAATGGATGAAAAATTCAGTGCAACAAAAACAACCGCCGCCAAAAAGACAATACCGATCAGACCGATAATGATTTTGACCTTACTTTTCTTTTTTCCCGACATAGTTATATCCTCTTTTTCTTTTCGTGAATCATAATGCATAAATATCGTAAACGTGATGTCAGGATGAACGTCCGCACACAGAAGTTCAAGCCCGTTTATGTAAGATCATGCGCCCGCATAACAAAAACAATCGACCGTATGGTCGTTTACAAGACCTACCGCCTGCATATAGGCATAGATAATGGTCGGCCCGACAAACCGCATCCCGCGTTTTTTCAGATCTTTGGAAATCTGACGGCTTAACGGTGTTTCCGCCGGTATATCCGCCGTGCGTTCCCAGCGATTGATCAGCGGTGTGCCGCCGACATAATCCCAGATATAAGCGGAAAACGTGCCGTACTCTTTTTGGATATCCATGAAGACACGCGCATTATCGCGGGCGGAGAACACCTTCAGACGGTTGCGGATAATCCGTTCATCCTGCAAACAGTCTTCCAGATCGGCATCGCTCATTTGCGCAACTTTCCCGACATCGAACTGGTGAAAGACAGCGCGATATCCTTCGCGCCGTTTTAAAATAGTTTCCCATGACAAGCCCGCCTGCGCTCCTTCCAGCACCAGCATTTCAAATAAATGCTGGTCGTCATAATGCGGCTTACCCCATTCTTCATCATGATAGGCAATATAGCGCGGATTATTCGGGTTGACCCAGCCGCAACGGTCTTTGATATCATCATAAATACGCATTACGTATCATCACTTCTGTATTAATTTCGCATTACTTTGGCACTACTTTACTTCGATCGCTGCCGCGCCATCACCTCCGCCACAGGCGGCCATGATTCCGTCCATCTTGTCGGCCGCCGTATCAACAACACCGACAATCTTGCGGCATAACCGGCCTTCACGATCAATCACATATGTTTCCGGCAGGTTGTACGTCCCGAACACACGATTTGTCACATCCATATCCTTATCCCACGCCATGACAATATTATCAGCGCTGTCCAAAGACGCACGTGTCGTATCATCAAATTTGGCAAGCCCCTTATCGATCGCCGCGCGTGATAAATCATTCGACACAAAGATCAATGTCATGTTCTCGGCATGTTTTTCGGCCAGCGCAACCAGATCGGGAAATTCCACCAGACACGGCGCGCACCAGCTCGCCCAGAAATTCACGAAAACAATACGCCCGCGATAGTCTTCGAGCGCAGCCTGCCCGCCCTCCAGCAAGCTCAGACGTACATCCTTGATGGCATCCCCCTGCGGACCTTGTTCGGAAATGGTTTTCACTGTCTCCACCGGCACTTTTGTGATAGACGGCGCAGTCAGGAACCGCTCAATCAATAATGGTGTGGCCAGCAAAATCCCAACCAACACAATCACGGCAATGATATTATATTTTCGATGCATGGTTTCGCTCCTTCTTCTCGATCCAGATCACAAGACCGCCGATCACCAGTAATTCAAATGCGGTGAATCCGCCCAGACTATAGGCAACTTCACTTGTAAAACCATAAGAATGCAGCCCGACACTCAGCAAATTCACACCGAACCATGACAGCGCCACGATGACCGATACAAAGGTCATCCCCGCCAGATAATATAAACGGTTCAGATCATGGCTGATTTTACCGTGCAACAACCAGACAAGCCACAGCACAATCAACAACGCGCCGTTTTCTTTCGGGTCCCAGCCCCAGAAACGACCCCATGACTGATCGGCCCAGATGCCACCAAGCACCGTTCCCACCGCCACAAAAAACAGTGCAATCAATGCATGGAATGTAATCTGGCGTATGCTGTCACGCGCCCAGACGGCCTTGCCCTGCGGACTGACGGCGGCGTGAATTAATGTCATATGCGCGGCGATACTGGTTAAAAAGCACCAGCCATAGCCAACCGTTACAAAAACAACATGGGTCGCCAGCCAGAAATTCGTGTTCAGCACAGCTTCCAATACCTTAAAATCATCTTGTCCGACCGACAGTACAACCGACTGTAATAATAACAGGGCGACCATCATAAAACCGGCAGCCGATACCCAAAGATTACGTTTCAAAAACGTACTAACGAGCACCCCGAATGATAATACCAATGCAACGAATAAAAGCGATTCATACAACGTCCCGACCGGTGGCCGCCCCATAATCCATATCCGTATTGCCGTCCCGAGTCCCATCAACAAAAACGCGGCGACCGCAACACCGTACCCGCCAATTCCCAATAAACGTCCTGCTTTGTACGTCACTGTTGTACGTTCCGTCGTCCGATAAAAGGCGGCCGTCAACATCAACAAGGACGCCCCGACCATCAACCCGATTGCCAGCCGGAACGGTGTCACGCGGTTATATAGATTTTCAATCTCGAACTTGGCTTTTACGGCCAATATATCGCCATCATCCATTTCGGCGGCTGCGACAATACTGCGTTCATACAAGCGTTCTATGGCCTGATGCCACAATCTTTCATTTCCTATAATATAGGCATACAAAGCTATTTTCCATTGTTCCAGAAATATTTTATTATTCGGATTAATACCGCCGCGCTGAATGACATCCCACGGTGAGAGAAAATTTTCTGTCGCCCCCCGTATATCATAGTCGGCATCGGTCAGCGGCGCGACGGGCACAACGCGAAATGCCTTGCCGTCAAACGCAGGATACAACACAGGCAATCCGCGTGATGTCGCCCCCTGCAATTCCAGCATCAAGCGCATCACAGCCCGTTCATCTTCCGTGTACGTCTCCAAATTCTCCCCTTTTTCATCCAGAATACGGTCGGCATCGTCCTGAATGCGGGCTGCTTGTCGCTTGATATCCATAAAGATCAACGGGCGATCAGCCGCGACAACATCGGCAAAATACCGTTCCATCACCGTATCGGGAACAGGCATAAGAACAGGCATAAAAATCGATAAGCTGCGTGAGAGATCGCTATAAATCCAGATTGATTCATACACGGACAAAATATCCGCATGTTTGAAATCATCCAGCTCGGATTCCTTGATCAACTTCTGTAACGATGATGACCCGAAACGGCTACTTTCAAGCGCACTGACAATCTGGTTATAACTGAAATAGACCGACTGATCGTCCTGCGGCTTCAAATTGATTTTACGCAACAAATCCATATCCGCAATACGGAAGACTGCACGATCGCGTGCCAAATCAGGGGTAAAGATCAATTCGGCAAGCCACGCCGAAGCTGACAAATCACCTGCCTCTTCGCGGCCGCCAAATAATGATAAATAATGCCGCGCGAAGCTATCAATCGTTTTTACGCGCCCCTGCGCCAAAATCGGCATTTCACGGAACGTTTTGCCAACTGTAATCGATGGACGACGCCCCATATCATATCCCACCGTATCATCATCGCTGGCATCATCGGTAACATGTGTTTTCTGTGCGGCTGAGGTCGCATGGGCAGCAGGCAAAACAGTAACAGTACCGACCAGCACACAAGCATAGAAGAGCAAACAAACAATAAAACGAATACGGCCAGTGTTCAGCATCATGATGACACCCCTTCCTTCGTCTCTTTATTCGCTCTATCTTCGCCCCTCATCTTCGTCCCGTTGACCATTCCTGTGACTGGTCCTGTAACTGGCCGTGCCGCTGACCGCGCCACCACACCATTCATCGTACGAAACACAACATGCAGCAACAGCCCCAATGCAATCAAAATACAAGACACGTACGGGAATACGTACCCTTTGTTACGCACCACGGAAAATACACTAACAGGCGTGCCGTCCGGCAAGGCGTAATAGGAGGATTGATATAATGTGTACCCTTCATACCGCAACGGATTATTCATTGTCACAGTTGCCGCGAACGTTTGTTCACCACCACGGATAATCACATCCGAGCGATAGGCTTTTGCCTTATCCGTGCCCGGATAGAGTGTTTTTTCAAACGCTGTCAACTGAACCTGAAACGGCAATTCATGCGGCCGCCGCTCCACGTACAGGGTGTACGTCTTCTCATCTTCTTCGACACGCGGCGGTTTCGGAAACGATTCAAATGTCAGATAATGACCATCGGCAGCGTCCGTACCTTCAATACGAAATGACACACCCTGTAAATTATTTTCAGGCTGTTTGTCCGGCTTTTTATCGACCAGCGCCATTGACGCCGCCGGTCCGACCCAATCCTCGGCCTGCGACGGATCACGCAAAACAATGTCACAATTCAGACATGCATCCAGAATCGTGATATCAAACGGCAGGCCGGACTGCGCGCCCGCAATCACATCATCTGCCCGCAAAGTTTCATAGGGCAGGCGCAACACCACATCACCGCGCGTTTCATCACGCACGACAAAATCAGCATCTTCATAGGATTGCGCAGCAGATTCTGTTTGATCCAGCGCCACCCCCATCACACCATCATAACGCGTTAATGCGGAAACAATACCGCCCGCCAATAAAATAATCACGCCCAGATGCGTCAGATTGGTCGCCGTTTTTGCCCGTGACCACGGACTGAACCAGATGAATTTCACGATCATATTCACAAACACAAGCCCCATTGCGATCAAACCGCCGGGCAGCGGCAAGATACCGATCATAAAATAAAAAGAATAAAAATAGGTTTCAAGCGCGGCGTAAAGGCCGATCCATTTCTGGCTGACCGTCCCCAATATCAGAATCACCATCAAATAGGGCAAAACGTAGAATAGCAAACGCGGCCCGCCCAGAAAAAACAGAGCGCGTTTCAAAAAATGATTGGCTGTTTCAGAACGATCATTTTGCATGTGTGATATATAACGCTGTTCACCTCAAAAGAGAAGAGAGAATGCCGCCAAATTACCACCAAGTTCAAATGAGAGCGCCTTCATCAACATAACAGACCCCTTGCGGACCTTCATGCGGACCTTCATCGCGCACGCTTACCTGCGTCGCCGCCCGCTTCACACGCTAAGGCGCAGTTTTAGACGAAAACCGTATCACCGCCAAAGAGCATTGGAATATGGATTCAGATATAGGTCTGGTATAGGTCTGGATGGTTGGCTTGGAAGAACCGCTTGGGATGGTCGGTTTGGAGTGGTCAGTTCCGGTGGATGCGCGTTACGCATCTATGCTAATCACTTTGATCTGCCACAGCGCGCTGAAAGACCATATATTCATGATCCGCATCCGGATCACGCAAACACAGCGTGCCATCGCCGCGCTGTTCAAACACAAACCCCGCTTTTTCGGCAACACGCGCCGATGCGACATTCACCGGACGGCAGACGATTGTCACTTTGTGCAATACACCACTATCAAGCAAACTATCGGTAAGATGCTGTACCGCTTCGGGCATATAGCCCTTACCATGCGCCGCTTTACGCATCCAGTATCCCAGTTCGGCATGCGGCTTTTCATAGCAATCGAACAGCATAACCCCCAGACAGCCCTGAAAATCACCGGTCTGTTTATCTGTGATGTAATAGGGATAATCAATGCCTTTTTTCATCGCGCTCGCCCAGTTCCGACGCGATTGATTCAATCGTTCCTGAATAGTCGATATCTCATAGGTTTCCGGCAGTTCCGCCCATTTAAACCACGGCGTCAAAATGTCGCGCGATTCACGCAAGGCGGCTTGCATCACAGACACTTGCGTATCTGGCACAGTTTGCAATAACCGCAAGCGCGGCGTTTCAATGATATCGGGTAAAATAATGTTTTCCAGCATCATCCGCCCCTATTCGCTTTGCCCGTCTGTTTGCGAAAGATCTGCTTGCTTTTCTTTCTGTTCCTGTACTTGTGCATCTGTCAGGGCATCTATTGGCGCATCCGGCGTAACATCTTGCGCCTGTGCTGGTTCAGGTTCAGGGTCTGATTCTGGTGCGGGTGTTGTCTGTGCCAGCATTTCTTTCGGCATATCACCTTGTGCCATCGCAACCGGTGCCACCTGCCAGCCGCCGCCAAGCGCCTTATAAATACCAATCATGTCAAGCGCAGCGGAAATCTCGCTTTGTGCCAGACTATCTTCGGCATCAAGCAAAACACGCTCGGAGTCCAGCACATCAAGGAAGCCATCCGCCCCCTGATCAAAGCGTACACGGGCGATACGTGCGGCCTCTGCCGCAGATCCGGCGGCCTGACGTAAAATCACGCGGCGCTCTTCCTCGCGGGTAAAATCACTCAGCGACGTTTGTACGTCTTCAAGCGCGCGGAGTACCGTTTGTTCATAATCCGCCACGGCGGCCATTGCACGCGCATCATCGCGCTCGATCTCTGCCCGTACGCGCCCCATATCAAATGCGCGCCAACTGATGGTCGGGCCGATCGCCCATTGCAATGCTGATGACGTGCCGATCTGGTCAAAATCTGTCGCCGCATAGCCGATTGCACCCGTCAGATTAACTTCTGGAAAAATCTCTGCCGTCGATAAATTGTACGATGCCACGGCAGACCTCAAATTCTGTGCGGCCACTTCCACATCCATACGACGTTTCAACAAGCCCGATACATCCCCGATATTCACGGAAACAGGCAAGCTCGGCAAGATTTTGCGGGTCGATAAATCCGCAGACAGCGCATCCGGCACCTGCCCCGTCAGAACGGACAAACGGTGGATCGCGGCTTGCACCTCGGCATGAAGCGGCGGAATGCTGGCCCGTGTCAAATCAAGCTGTGTCTGCGCGCGCGCCGTATCCAGCGCTGTGGCACGGCCGCCATTGGCCAGCTTCATCGTCAAATCATATGTTTCCTGCTGGTTCTCCGTGTTGCGTTCGGCTATATCCAGCCTGTATTGCGCGCCGCGCAGTTCGATATAGGTCCGCGCCACTTCAGCCGCGATACTGACATAAATACGTTTCAGATCAGCTTCTGCCGATGCTTCCAGCGCCTCGGCCGCCGCAATACGCTGAGACACGCGGCCAAACAAATCAAGTTCCCACAACGCATCAAAGCCCGTCTCGTACACATCAAGCGTACGGTCCTGTACCGCGCCGCCCGATACGCCACCTTCGCTCAGACGCTGGCGCGCATAAGAGGCATCGGCCGTCACCGTCGGGAAACGATCAAAACCGGTACGACTGGCAATCGCGCGGGCTTCGCGCAAATTGGCCATCGCACGCCGAATATCCAGATTAGTCTCCAGTGATTGTTCAACCAGCGCCGCCAGCAGCGGATCATCAAATTCGCGCCACCATGCCGCCACAGGCGCAGCTGCACGGTATTTTGCATCATGGTCAAACTGTGCGTCTTCGGCCCGATCTAAAAAAGACGGCGTGATATAATCAGTCATATCTTTCATCGACATGCCGCACCCGCCAAGCGTTACAGTTATGGCCGTCAGCGCCGCCGTGCATAAAAAAGTGCGCACAGAAAACCGCGCATTATGTTTTTGCCGTGATACCGTCATCAGATATTTTCTCCTCGCCATAGCGCCGCTTGTTTTTTGTCATCTTCATTACCCAGAAAATCGAGCTTGCGGCACAGAACATAAAAGACAGGGGTAAATAACAGGCCGAACACCGTTACACCCAGCATACCACTAAAGACCGTCACGCCCAATGCCTGCCGCATTTCAGACCCCGCGCCCGTTGCGAAGATCAGCGGTAAAACACCCAAAATGAACGACATGGATGTCATCAAAATCGGCCGGAAACGTAATGTCGCGGCCTCGACCGCGGCATCCCAGCGGTTACGACCTGCTTCTTCCAGATCGCGCGCAAACTCGACAATCAAAATCGCATTCTTACAGGCAAGCCCCACCAACGTGACAAGCCCGATTTGTGTCAGAATATTATTATCCATACCCGCAAGGCTGATCCCCGTAATCGCCGACAGCAAACACATCGGCACAATCAACACAATCGCAAGCGGCAAGACCCAGCTTTCATATTGCGCAGACAAGACCAAAAACACGAACAGTACAGCCAGCGCAAACGCAACGGCCGCCGTGTTACCTGTTTGTTTTTGTTGATAGGCGATTTCTGTCCATTCATATCCGATACCGTCCGGCAATACCTGATCGGCCAGATGTTCCATCGTCATCAATCCTTCGCCCGTACTGCGGCCTGGCAATGTATCGCCCATCAGGGATGCGGCCGGATACAGATTATAACGCGGCACGCGCGATGATCCTGCCGTATCGGCAACCGTTGCAACAGCGCCAATCGGAATCATCTCGCCGCTGTCATTGCGCACGCGCAGGCGCAGCGCATCATCAGCCGTTAAACGATACGGCGCATCGGCCTGCGCCGTCACGCGGAATGTCCGCCCCAGATAGTTGAAGTCATTGACAAAGACAGACCCGATATAAATCTCCAGCGCTTCGAAAATCCGTTGCACAGGCACGCCAAGCCGTTCGGCTTGTTCGCGGTTAATATCCAGATAAAGTTGCGGCGTGCTGTTTTCAAACATTGTGAAGACCGATGTCACAACGCCGGATTGATTGGCCGCACCGGCCAGCGTCCATGCCGCTTGTTCCAACACATCCAGTCCACGCCCTTCGCGGTCCTGCACCATCATACGGAACCCGCCCGCCGTACCAATGCCGCGCACGGGCGGCGGCGGAATAACAACGACGAACGCATCTTTGATACTGCCGGCGACACCGCGCATCGACCCCAGAATGGAATCATAACTCAGCCCCGCCGCATGCCGTTTTTCGAAACTGTCCAACACAGGGAAAATCACACCGGCATTTGATGCATTTGTAAATGTCGCACCGGAAAAACCCGTAAAGCCGACGGCATTGGCCACACCATCAAGCGCCAGAATTTTCTGCGTTGTCTCTTGCACCACTTTATCCGTACGTTCCAGCGATGCCGCAGACGGCAACTGGATCGAGATAATGAAATAGCCCTGATCCTGCGGCGGAATAAAACCGCGCGGTACTTTGTTGAACTGATAGCCTGTCAAACCGATCAAAGCCGCATACACAATCAAAACAAGGCCGCCGAACAGCACAAGCTTTTTCGTCAGATTGCCGTATTTATCGGACAGATAAGACATGCCCTTGTTAAATTCACAGAAGAAAAAGCGTAGCGGATGGGCAAATTTATGACGCGGAATATGATCTTCGTCATTTTCATTTTTATGCATGAATAAGGCCGCCATTGCGGGGCTGAGGGTCAGTGATACAATCGTCGAAATCATTGTCGCCACAGCGATGGTCACGCCGAACTGCTTGTAAAATTGTCCGGTAATACCGCCCAAAAATGCCGTCGGCAAGAACACCGCAACCAACACCAGACTGGTTGCAATCAAGGCCGATCCGACCTCGCGCATGGTTTCTTTGGCCGCATCAACCGGCTTCAGGCCGCGCGCCAGATTGCGTTCTACATTTTCCACGACGACAATGGCATCATCCACCACCACGCCGATGGCCAGCACCAACCCGAACAGCGTCAAACTGTTCAGCGAGAAATCAAGCCCGAACATCACGGCAAATGTACCGATCAACGAAACCGGAATCGCCATCACAGGAATGATCGCCGCGCGCCATGTCTGCAAGAACAGAATGACCACGAACACCACAAGAAGCACCGCAATAAGCATTGTCTTAATCACTTCGGCGATCGACTGGTCGATATAATCGGTCGGGTTATAAACAATGCGGTAATCCAGCCCCGCCGGAAATTCGGCTTTCAACGCTTCCATTGTTTCCTTCACCGCATCGGCCGTTTCCAGTGCATTTGAGCCGGGACGCTGGAACACAGGCAGCGCAATAGCCGATGATTCGCCCATATACCCCCGTGTCGAATAATCCTGCGCGCCCAGTTCAACGCGGCCGACATCACGCAGACGCACAATACGTCCGTCTTCGCCGGATTTCACAATAATATTTTCAAACTGCGCCGGATCGATCAAACGTCCCTGCGTCTGGATATTAAACTCGAACCCGAGCGGATCAGGCTGTGGTGATTGGTTTAAGACACCACCGGCGACCTGCACATTTTGCGCGCGCAGTGCCTGCACAACTTCGCCCGCCGTCATACCGTATGACTGGACCAAATCAGGGTTTAGCCAGACACGCATAGCATATTCGGCCGCGCCGAACATCATCACATCACCAATGCCATCAATGCGTTTTAGCTGGTCACGTACCTTCAAAACGGCATAGTTGCCGATATAGGTCTGGTCATATGTTTTATCCGGCGAGAACATATTGACCACCAGCATCAAATCCGGCGAATTCTTTTGCGTGGTGACACCCAGCCGCCGGACTTGTTCGGGCAAGCGGGGTTCTGCGATCGATACACGGTTTTGAACCAGCACCTGCGCTTCATCCAGATCAGTGCCCAATTCAAACGTAATGGTCAGCGACATGCGGCCATCCGCCGTCGATTGCGACAACATATAAAGCATGCCTTCGATCCCGCTGATCTCCTGTTCCAGCGGTGTGGCCACCGTATCGGCAACCGTTTGCGCATTCGCACCGGGATAAGAGGCCGAGACCTGAATCGTCGGCGGCGCAATTTGCGGATATTGCTCAACGGGTAAATTGAAATAGGCGAGCATGCCGATAATCACAATGATTGACGACACCACAGTGGCAAAGATCGGCCTGACGATGAAAAAATCTGAAAACTTCATGGGATCACATTCCTGCCTTATACGGCATGCTTTGTCTTATGCGTTTTTATTCCTGTACGTCTTTTTGTACGTCTTCCTGTACCTCTTGTTGCATATCCGCTCCGGCGGCTGCATCATCGTGCATTTCATCCGGTGCGGGGGAGGACGGCACAGACGGCAAATCATCGCCGCCCTGTTTTGCATCTGCTTGTTTTGCATTAGCCTGTGTTCCATCATCGGCCTGTTTACCCGGTGCGAAAACACCATTTTCGTGCAAATCCGTCGGCACAGGTTTCACAGGCTGTTCCGGCATGCGAATACGCTGCGTGCCGTTCACAACAACACGGTCTGTCGGCGTAAGACCGTCTTGCACGATATAAAACCCGCTGTCACGGATCGGCCCCAATGCAATATATTTACGCACGGCCTGATTTTGGTCATTTACAACATAAACAAATTTCTTGTCCTGATCAGTCTGTACAGCGATATCGGGAATAAGTATCGCTTCATACGGCGCGCTGCCCGATACACGGACACGGCCGAACATCCCCGGCACGATCACCCGATCATCATTCGGCACAATCGCACGGCCCTGAATTGTGCCCGTCCCCGGGTCGATCACATTATCAATGAAATCCATCTGACCGGCATGCACGAACTTTTCCTCGTCCTGCAAACGGATATAGACCGGCTTTGCCGCCGCATCCATTTTCTGCGGACCATCCGCGTCGTGTGCCACATCATCCTGCGCATTGTCCGTCTGGGCGCGGTTCTGTTCCATCCGTTTATATTTCAACAGCTGGTTCTGATTGGCTTCAAAATAAAAATGGATCGGGTCAATCGAGACAAGCCGCGTTAAAATCGTATCATTTTCGCGCACAAGGTTGCCGACATTGATGAAATCGCGGCTGACTTTCCCGTCAATGGGGGATCGCACTTCGGTATATTCCACATCCAATTCCGCATCACGAAGCGATGCTTCTGCAGCGCGCAGTTCTTGCTGTCTGCGGTCAAGATCTTCTTGTGAGATGGCTTGTGTGTTCCGCAATTTGCGGGCGCGCTTATATTCTTTTTCGGCCAGAACGTGCTGGGCTTGCGCGCGTTCAAGGGCATATTCAAACGGACGCGGATCAATCACAAAAAGCACATCACCTTTTTCAACAAACTGCCCGTCTGTAAATCTGATTTCCTGCAAATATCCGGTCACGCGCGACCGTAGATCAACACGCTCGACAGCTTCAAAACGGCCGACATATTCATCCCATTCCGTAATCGTTTTCAAAAGCGGCGTTGATACGTCAACTTCCGCAGGCTGCATTTGCCCCTGCGCGCCTTGTGGTCCTTGCTCCGGCTTACAAGCGGCAAGCACGATGACGGCCATAAAAAGTGTAAAAACAGGGTGTCCAACATTCAAAAAACGCGACTGCATGACATAAACTCTCTTTCGACAGTATTGTTGGTTGCTCCAGCGTAGGCTAATATAGATGAACGCGCACAAATAACAATGGCAGAGCCGTCCTTTTTTTAAATAATGTCCGATCTAAAATCCTATATCACCGCCGCACCGGACCACACCATCACGGTCAAGGTCACACCGAAGGCATCACGCAATCGTATCACCATAGACGACACGAAAGACGGTACAAAAGACGATATAGGCAATGACGCATCACATGCCCGCGTTCCGCATATTCGTGTTTATGTGACAACCGTGCCCGAAAACGGCAAGGCCAATCAGGCCGTGATCAAGTTTCTGGCCAAAGAAGTCGGCGTTGCCCGCAGTGCCGTAACCATTACACACGGGCACAAAAATAATATCAAAACCATCCGCTTTGATCTGTAAGCCACGACATCCGCACCGCCCGCATATCGGCCAGATAGACCGCTGTATAGACCACTTTCAGGCGCCATCGTCCCGCTTGCCAAACATGCGAAATTGGATTAGCGTCATTATAAGACAAAACAGGGCATGACATCGTAAACGGGAGACATATCCATGACCAATCTGATTGAACGTTTCGTACCACTTTGCAAAGAAGCAGACATTGATCTGGTCACATCCGTGCCGGATGGCTACCTTGTTCCGTTTATCGAACAAATCGACCAAAGCGATATAACCCATGTACGCGCCGCCCGCGAAGAAGAATGTTTCGGCATTGCATCCGGCGCTGCGATGACCGGCAAGCGCGCCTTGATCATGGTGCAGAATGCCGGTTTTCTAAACAGCATCGGCTGTTTTGCGACACTTTGTATGAATTACCGCCTGCCGATTGTCATTCTTGTGACCCATCGCGGTAATATCTTTGACAAAAACAGATATGACACGGAAAAATTCCGTTATTACGAAGCCTTCACCCAGAACCCGCATGTGTTCTCCGTGTCGTGGCACGCCCATAAAAATGACGGCAATATCATTGCCCGTGCCTTTGGCCGCGCCGAAGCCGCCAAAGAACCGACCATCGTCAATCTGGATTTTCCGCCGACAGACACGGTTGCCTGCTAAGATACACAACCGAAAGCATAGAGTACGCCTTCAATCAAAGACGCATAAAAAAAGACACCCGAAAGGACATAGGCATCATGGAACAAAAAGACGCCATCAAAAAACTCGCAACACAAGCCCGCGACAACGGCGCATTGATTGTCAGCGAAATCGGATCACAAACCGTCTGGTTGCATGACGGGGGCGATCACGCCAGCCATTTATATCTGTCCGGTCCAATGGGTATGGCGCCATCCGTTGCGCTTGGCGTTGCGCTATCAAAACCCAAAACGCCCGTTCTGGCTTTATGCGGTGACGGCGCGTTCGCGATGAACCTGACCGCCCTTGTCACCATCGCGCATCAGGCACCGCCAAACCTGACACTCGCCGTCATGAATAACGGCATTTACGATTTTACCGGCGCTGTGCCGTCACCGTCCACCGCCATAAATTGGCAACACATCATTACCGGCCTGCCGAACTTCGAACATTTTGCGGAATTTGATGCGAATACAACCGTACAGTTCGCCGCCGATAAGGGACTCGGATTCATTGAATGTATGGTGCGCCCAGCCACGGAAAAGGCCAAGCCGTTCCCGTTCACCGCGCCGGAAATCTATGCCCGATTCTTGAAATATGTGCAGGCGGAATAACCGTAAATAAAACGCATCATGCCATAACGCCACCACACCGTTTCATGTGCGTCGCGTCAGGCACGGCGCAACTGCGCGCTACCACAGGCACACCACCCCGTCAGCCGCCGCCCGTTTTCCCGGCCAGTGTTTCGCGGATTTTGACAATCAAATCCTGTGGCCTGTAGGGTTTATCAATCATCGGGTAATTATCAATCAAGCTCATATCCGGCAAAGACCGCGCCGCATAACCGCTGGTGAATAACAGCTTGATATCGGGCATCACGGTTTGCATACGGGCCGCTACCTGTACGCCGTTCATGCCCCCCGGCATGGCAATATCCGTGAATAGTAAATCAATATCCTGATTTTCTTGTTTCAACACCGCAAAGGCTTCGTTCCCATTGGCCGCTTCCAAAACGCGATATCCTTCCCCTTCCAGCAACATCGTGGCCAGAAAACGGATTTCGTCTTCATCCTCGACGACCAAAATTGTCTTGTCCTGATTGCCTGTTATGTCCCTGTCATCCGCAATATCGTCGTCCGTTCCTTGATCTGCAGGCACGACCTGCTCTGTCTGTGTGGCGTGCGGGAAATATAAACGGAATGTCGATCCTTCACCGGGCATGCTATCGACTGTCACAGCGCCGTGCGATTGCCGGACAAAACTGTAAACTGTGCTGAGCCCCAATCCCGATCCTCTGCCAACTTCTTTGGTCGTGTAAAACGGTTCAAAGATATGGTCGATCATATCTTTGTTCATGCCCGCCCCGTTATCCGATACCGTCAATACGACATAATCACCCGCCGGTACATCCAGCGTCCGCGCCTGTTCATCGGACACCGTCACATTCCGCGTCGTGATAACAATGCGGCCACCATCCAGCATCGCATCGCGTGCATTCACCGCCAGATTAATCACGGCATTTTCAAACTGTCCGATATCCAGATTGGCCGGATAAATATCAGCGGCAAGATCGGTTTCAATCTCGACAAAATCCCCCAAAGACCGCACCAGCAAACTTTCCAGATTTTCAACAAGTCTATTCATATTGGTCGTCACAGGCGTCAATGTTTGTTGTCGTGCAAAGACAGACAAACGCTTTACCAAATCGGCCCCGCGCCGCGTGGTGTCCTGAATCATATTCACACATTCCAGACATGTCTCGGCATCGATGCTCTCTTCCTGCAACAGGCCGGACAAAAGCCGCGTGTTACCGAATATGATCGTCAGCAGATTATTGAAATCATGCGCAATACCGCCGGTTAATTGGCCGATGACCTCCATCTTTTGTGAATGTTCCAGAAATTTAAAAGCGTCGTTGCGCGCCTGCTTCAGGTCGTAAACCTGCCGCGCTTTTATCAATGCCAAATCACATGTCTGCGACGATAGATTATCCTTCAACAGATAATCCTGTACGCCATAACGTAGCGCATCCACAACGGCCGCTTCATCACCCCGTATCATCATAATCACCGGACACGGGCATAAATAGGTATCTTCATCAAAAACCCGGCGCAACACCGCAATGCTATCGCAATCCGGTAAACTGTAATCAATCAACGCGCAATCAAGCGATATGGCATCATCCGTCATAAGGCGTACAGCATCGGTTCCGCTTTCTGCTTCCAGAATACGGTGAATATCATCCCGCTTTGTCAGGCACTTTTTGATGAGGTCGCGGTCCTTTTGATGACCGGACACAACCAGAATATTCATCGCTTTTACTTCCAATATCGACACGGCAGAACGTGTTTCACCGCGCATGATTGTCTGTTACGTCACGATTCATTACATGTGTTTTGATGCAATCTGACAAGCATCAGGAAATCCTTCATACGGCTGTATTGCCACGCCGCAAAGAACGACGCGACATGTCATCATGACATCACGCCGTCACATCATTGATATCCAGCAAATGCGCAAACGCCGTTTCATTCGCCATCACGGCAACACCACGCCACGCCGCAGCCGTCAAATCTGCCAAATCGTCTGTCGTACTGATTCCCGCTTGCGCAATACCGACCAGAATACCCGCGTTAAAATTATCACCCGCACCGACCGTATGCGTAATGGCAGGGTGCGTTTTTGCGGCAATCGTTTGCGCAGCATCCCCCACATAAAACGTGCACCCTTTCTCCGCGCCCGTCACAAAAACGGCCCGCACGCCCAATGACAGCCAGCGTTCTGCAACCTGCTTTTCGGATAAATCAGGATAGGTAAACGCGATATCTTCTGCGCTGGCCTTCACAACAGAAACGGCCTGCACCCAGCGCTCCAGCGCGTCGCGGTAACGATCACGGTCGGCAATGGCGGTTGGCCGCGTATTCGGATCGTACAAGCAAATCGCGCCTTGTGCCGTCTGACGCTCTGCAAAATCCTTCAAAATCTGCCCGTCATCAGAGATCGTCGTGGCCACAGACCCAAAACAGAAAAAACGCCTGTCTTCATGGAAATGCTGCGGCAGATCATCTGCCGTCAGGGGGGGGTCACGATCTGATTGCGCCCGCCCATACAGGGAATATTCATTGCCGCCCTTCCCATCTTCGCGCACAACGGAAATCATCGGCAAACAATCAATCTGACGGGTATAATCCATACCGACACCGGCGGCCTGTAAATCGTCACGAATAATATCACCGAACATATCACCGGACACAGGGCCGACATAAAACGACCGGCAATCATCCATCTGATGACGCGCCAACGTTTTGGCCGCGCCAAGACTGCCGAAATACATCGACCCGCCCGGCGCAAGATGCATCACGCGGCCGTTTTGTGAATCCTGACGCTGATCCACCTTTGCTTCGCCGACGAAATAAAGTCCGGTTGTTGCCATTGTTGTTATTACCTTTGTCCCACATATGCAAGAAGGCCACAAATATACAACGATCACGGCATTGCTGTCGAGACGCAAACACCGGACACATCACATCCGGTATTTGCAAATCATAGACAATATATCGCCGTTATGTCTTAGGGACGCAGTGCACCAACCGTCGGGATCGGCGGTGGTGACCTCAGAATATCATGCTTGATCGGCTTATCCGGATCGGTAAAGCTGTAATACAGGCTTTGATACGATCTTTGACGATCGGACCAACTCAAACGTGTCTGGTCGCGGAACAAACATTCCCGTTCGATTTCTGTGATCATATCCTGATACGACACATTCGTCAGACTGTTCACAAGGCCATTTTCAAACGATGCTTTTTTGCGGTCATATTCCAAACGGACAATCCCGTCATTGAACTGGTCAATATAAGACTGCGGCAAGCGTAGCGCTTCGTTAACGCACAGCTCCGGTCTGTATTGCGCATACACAACAATATTGCCGTTTTCTTTTTCATGCATCAGCCGCACAATACCGGTCTGGAAACGTCTGATCTCGGTTGATCTGTCCAGCAAGCTGCACAAAGATGAAAAACCGGATTGGTGCATGAACAACAAGTGACCGGGCAGTGAGGCCGCCGACAACCCACGGCGAAGCTGTTCTCTGTCACGGCGCAAATTCAATTGTGACAAGTCCAGAAATTCGAATTCTTCTGCCGGAAAACGATCCGTATCCAGATGCGGACAATGTTTTGCGATTTCTTCCGCAGTCTGGATTTTGAAATGATCCGACACATCGGCATCAAACGGATAGGCCTCGATATTCAATCTGTTCCGCGCTTCTTTCACACGTTTGCGGATCAAATGTGTTTCTTCCAGACTGCGTTCAACCGCAATATGGGCGGCCGCATGGGCTAGTGCCGCGATCATACTACTGACGAAAGTATATGACGGTTTGACCGCCATTGTCATACCGGATACCGCCAGCATCGTCAGACCGAACGTCATCGCATGGTCCATTGTGGCATTGGCAAAATCCGCCATCAATTTCTTGGCCTTTACGGCTTTGCCTTTGCCGTCGAAGATATTTTTCTCGTCCCACAATTCCGATGACAAACGGCCCCAGTCTTTCATCAGGGCAACGCGCGCACCTTCATATGTGCTGGTGGATGCAATCCGTGTCGATAATTTCGAGAAATAACCCCGCAGACTTTTATCATCCAGATCAAACGGCATGAAACTGCCGTCTTTACGACGTGTCGGCAAACTGCGGATCACATCAAACCGTTCCGGCCCTTTTTTGACAATCTCGTATGTCACGCGGCCATTCGTGAAAAAGTTTTCGGTCACGAACCCCGTAAAGTGTTTCTGGTTCCGCTCCCGCATTTCACGGCTGAACAATTCCAGACTGTGGCGTAATTTCTTCTCGATATGGCGCGTTTCAAGACGCTTTGGAAGCGGCATATCACTATCGCTTTTGCACCGTTCGACCGACAAGACATAGCACCGCGCAAGTTCGTCCGGCGTGGCATATGTCTTTCCGTTATTCGACGATCTGCCGCGTAGATTGTTAGCTGTTTTGGAAAAAAATAAGCCCACGGTATTTGTGGGCTTGTGATAAAACGGGCGCGCGTATCCTTGTGGTGTTGCAATCAGGCCGGATTTGTCAATGGTCGCATGATGATCAAAGACAAACCGGCTTGTAACATCCGGAATGGTATCACGATACCCCATTAATGTTTCAGTACGTTTTTGTGATTTAGTTTGAGATTTAGTACGTTGTTTTTGCATGAGAACACACCCCTATGCATTGGTCAGACCGCTCATTCTTATGATGATTACGATCTTAAAGTTATTACCCTATCGCCTCTCCGCGTTGTCATAGACGAGAAACCAATAAACCGCATATGACATCGTTTTTCGCAATTGCAGCAAGATATACGCCTGTTTCGTTTTTATGTCAATTTTTTATTTTCGAAAAAATGCGCTTTTAATCCTCTTCATCCTCCAGTTCGATGACCGTATTCCGCATAGCCGGCGAAGCCCACGCCGCGCCCACAGCCACAATCAGCGTACCGACGCCGCCAATAACAACCGACGGCACCAGACCGAAAAATTTGGCCAACACGCCCGATTCAAACGCCCCGATTTCATTGGATGAAATCACAAACATGGAATTCACCGACGACACACGGCCGCGCATATGATCGGGGGTCATTTTCTGCATCAAGGTCTGGCGGATCACCATGCTGACACTGTCAAACATGCCAGACAGCGCCAAAAACACCATCGACAGCCATAATGACGTGCTGAAACCGAACCCGATCATCGAAATGCCGAACCCGACCACAACCCACAACAGACGCTTGATTGAAATGACCTTCATCGGCTTGATCGCCATAATCAATGCCATAATAACAGCCCCCACCGCAGGCGCGGCCCGTAATGCGCCCAGCCCTTCCGAACCGACATGCAGAATATCAGCGGCAAAAGCAGGCAACAATGCAATCGCACCCCCGAACAGCACCGCCAGCATATCCAGCGACATTGATCCCAGCAGCACAGGGGTCTTTATAATAAACTGCCATCCTTCCCGAATGCTTTTCATCGCGGATTCGCGCTTTTTACCGGTGCGGGGCAATGGCTTGATCCCCAGCACCATGAAGAACGCGGCCAGCATCAAAAACATCGGCATCGTCCACGCCACAGACGGGCCATACCCGCCATAGACAAATCCCGCAACCGCAGGAGCCACAATCACGGCGACCTGAAACCCGCTGCTCAGCCAGGCAGACGCCGACGAAATATCGCGCATCGGTATAATCTGGGCCAGCAGTGAAAACGAAGACGGCATAATGAATGAGCGCGCCAGACCGGAGGTAAAAATCGCGCCATACGACAATAACAAGAACGGCAAGACATCCAGCTCGATAATCTGCCCGCCGATCAAAAACAGCAATAACGTATTCAACGTCAACGCCAGTAAACAATACATATAAACGCGCTGCGGCCGCGCATGATCCACGACATACCCCGCAAAAAGCGCGCAGGTAATGGCCGGGATCGCTTCGGCCAAACCGGCCAGCCCCAGCAACAGCGGATCATGCGTTAATTCGTAAATCTGCCACCCGATAATCACAGCCTGCGCCTGTAATGCCGCAAGCGAGAAAACACGGGCAAATAACATCAACCGGAAATCATGGGATTTCAGAACCTTGAACGATAATTCAG
This sequence comes from Alphaproteobacteria bacterium, assembly GCA_030750865.1. Classification (GTDB taxonomy): domain Bacteria; phylum Pseudomonadota; class Alphaproteobacteria; order Micavibrionales; family Micavibrionaceae; genus JASMHE01. The sequence continues at coordinate 73,748 of JASMHE010000003.1, read as the reverse complement.
ACTTACGCTTACGTATCATGGCATGCCGCTCCGCAGGCAATTAAAAACGCCATCACATTAGACAAACGTCATACACACGTCTATCTCTTCTTTCCCGCATCGGTAAAAAAGTCCTGACTATCTTAAATCCCGACGATCTTGTGCAGCGGTAAGATCGTCGCCCGTGCGCATCTTTACTTCGCAGGCCACCCGCATATATCATGACATATGAAATAATGTGCGGATCAAGGACAAGATCAAATGCAAAAAACATTCTCAGCAAAAGATAATCAGCTATTCTTCGATGGTCACTTCATTTATCAAGCGCCTATTAAACTAAAAATTCTAGAGTCTTTTGAAGACAAAGTTCTCGTTTTTTATAAAGGATATGATTTGCCCCAAGATGCACCAATCGAAGACATAAATCGTAACATCCTTATGGTCCGCCAAGATGGTGAAATTCTATGGCGCATTGAAAACAGAGTCGAAATGGAACATCCATTTACACAGATTTCTAAAAGAAATGGACGATGGATTGCTGTAGAATTTTATGATTATGGGGGTGATCTCGATCTGGAAGACGGCACCTTACATAATTTCAGATCTTTCAAATTCTCTTAGAAGACATCCCCACGCACACGACACACCAGCGGGACAAGCCAGCAGGTCCGCACACAAAACCACGCCTTGAGTTCAAAAACCGTTAAGGGGACGGAGCAGCACCAGATGGCGCGGCGGGCGTTTTTGATTCAGTGGCCGCGTTTGGCGCATCTTCCACATATTGTACAGCCGGTACGGGGTCTGACGGCGGGGTGGCCAATTCGTCAATCACATGCTGGTTCAGCACACCGCCAAGATACGCCACACTTGTGACGAATAAACCGAACGCGAGCGATCCACCGACTACGGCAAGCGCATCACCATGCGTATCCAGCGGTTTTTTGTCCTCGGCATGAGAAGACGCACCGACAGCACGCGCCGCATCATCCACAAGACCGCTCAACGCATATAATGTCGTTAAGCCGCCCGCCACAAATCCCGTGGCATGCCCCAACACAGACGGCACATCTACGCCATCATTCAACGCAGATACCATCGCGGCATCGGCAACCAGAACACCTGCGGCCAGCGCAAAAACATTGCGCAAACATGCCGCCGTCCCGCGCGGATTGAAAATTTCGGAAATCATACGATTTGCAATACGGCTTGCGCCGCTTTGGGGTCTGGATGTGCTGACGGGTCCCGGTGCCATAATATCTGTTCCTTTGTTTTTTTAAGCGCGGCACGTCCTGCCGCCGGAAAAGAACATTATGTATATTCGAAACCCGTCCGCATTGTCAAATTTAGTATGTCATCACGACAATCACAGTATCGTGACTGCACTTATGACTTCACTTATGATTTCACGGGCCCGACCCAGATTTGCTGGGCGTTTGTGAACTCACGGATACCATGCGGGCCAAGCTCGCGGCCATAACCCGATTTTTTCACGCCGCCACTTGGCAAACGCGGGTCCGTCTTCACGATTCCGTTCACAGACACTTGTCCTGCAACAATCTCGCGGGCCATCTCTTCGCCTTTTGCCGTATCAGCCGTCCAGACACTTGCGCCCAGACCGTATGGTGTATCATTGGCCATTTCCAGTGCCTGCGCGGCATTGTCAGCCTTGATAATCACAGCCACGGGGCCGAATGTTTCTTCGCGATAGGCACACATATCCGGTGTCACATCCTTTAACAATGTCACGGGATAGAAATAACCGTCACCATCGGGCAATGTACCACCCATCACGCAAACAGCGCCCTGATCGATCGTTTCCTGTACCTGACGATGCAAATTATCGCGCAGATCGGGACGGGCAATCGGACCGACATGATTGTCTTTATCTGTTGGATCGCCGACCTTTAATGTTGCAAGCTGCTTTTCAATCAAATCCACCATCTCGTCATAGATCGGGGCTTCGACGATAATCCGCTTGGCCGCAATACAGGATTGTCCCGCATTGATAATGCGTGAAATACGGATAATTTCAGCCGCTTTTTCTTTGTCGGCATCGGCCAGAACGACACACGGATCAGACCCGCCCAGTTCAAGCACCGCCGGTTTGATTTCCGATGCGGCAATCGATGCAACGGCAGCGCCGCCACGGCTTGACCCTGTGAACGACACAGCCTGCACGCGATCATCACGGATCACAGCCTCGACCGCCGGTGTTTGCAAATACAGCGATTGGAACAAGCCATCCGGCGCACCGGCCAGCTCAAGCGCCTCTTCGATCGCACGGGCACATGCCGGTACATGCGGATCATGTTTCATCAAACATGTGTTTCCGGCCATTAAGGCAGGCGCACAGAAACGGAACGCAAGCCAGAACGGCGCATTCCACGGCAAAATGCCCAACACAGGCCCAAGCGGCATATATTGCACATAGCTTTTCGTTGCATCCGATGCCAGCACTTCCGTTTCCAGATAGGATTCGGCATTGTCGGCATAATGTTCGGCACACCATGCGGCTTTTTCAACTTCGCCGAGTGATTCCTGCACGGGCTTGCCCATTTCGACGGTCATATGTTCGCCATATTCGTGATTTTTCTCACGCAGAATAGACGCGACTTTCTTTAACAAAGCCGCCCGTTCGGCGAACGATGTTTTACGCCATAACTGGTACGCATCCTGTGCCTTTGCAATTTTGCGTTCCACATCAGCAGCGCTGTCACAATCGAATTGATGGACAACTTTTCCCGTTGCCGGATTCACAGCAGTCAGAACATTATCATCCTGCGCTGTTTTATTTTGTACCGTAGATCCTAATGTCATCACGGTTCTCCTTTCATTATTTACATCATATTTATTGTTTGTATCCGGTTATCGCACCACAAAATCACGATCAAGCGAGAAGAACGACTTACAGCCATCTTCCGTGATGTAAATTGTGTCGGATATACCTGCGGTTTTGTCACCGTCAATACCCCACATCCACGGAATAATATGGAAGACCATACCTTCTTCGAGGGTGCGTTGTTCACCGGCTTTCAGACTCATGATTGCGCCTTCGTCCCAGCTCGGCGGGAAGGCAATCCCGATGGAATAACCAGCCCGTGTGATCAGATTGGCACCGACATCATTGTCCATGATGACCTCGCGCACAATCGCATCCGCATTGGCCGTCGTCAGCCCCGGACGGAATAACTCATGCACCTGATGCAGTGCATTTTTCATGCATTCCTGTGCCTTGTACATCGAATCCGTCAGACCGCCCATCACAACAGTCCGCATCATGGCGGTGTGGTAACGACGGTAACAGCCGCCGACCTCAAGAAAGACATGTTCGCCTTCCTGCACTTCGCGGCCTTCCCATGTTGCATGACCGATCATGCTGCGCGGGCCGGATGTCACATACGGCATCACGGCCGGAAATTCACCGCCCGCTTTAAACATTGCCGCGCTGATTTCCGCCGCAATGTCATTTTCCGTTGCCCCGACAACACACGCATCGTAACCGGCTTGCATACCGGCTTCGGTGGCTTTGGCCGCACGGTGCATCAGGTCAATCTCGCATGGCGATTTGCACACACGGCCATCTTCGACAATGCCGTAACAGTCATAAAGTTCTTTGTCTCCAAACGCCACAGTCATACGATCCTGCATATAAGCCGGGAAGAAATAGCTGTTCCGTTCAAAGCCGATCTGTTTATCAAACAGCCCCATCCGTTTCAGCGAATTGACCAATGACTGGATCGCATCCCCCGTATCTTCATACGGGTTTGTTTTTTCAACCCATGTCCGCGCAATCACGTTCGACTCTTCCAGCTTTCGCGTGATCATCAACGGTTCATCATCCAGCGGCACGATCAACGCCTGAAAATAGGAATATCCTGTTGTCTGATAATCCGTCAGATACATCAGGTTCCCCGGATCGGATATGATCACCGCATCCAGAAGACGTTCCTGCATACGCTGACGCAGCTCCCCAAGACGGCGTTCATATTCCGCCATCGGGAAGGTCATATCATCTCTTTTTCTCATGATCTTATCCTTTCATCACTTTATCAATCGCGGCAACCAACAAGTCCAGACCTGTGTTCAAATCTTCTTCCGGAATTGTCAGTGGCGGAATCAGCTTGATCACACGGCCTTCGGTACCGCACGGTCCGATCAGCAAGCCTGTTTCAAAACATTCCTTCGCGATGGCTTTTGATAATGCGCCTTCGCCCATATCAATGGCCTGCATCATGCCTTTGCCGCGCACCTGCAGATCATGATCCGCATATTTTTCAGCGACTTTTTCAAGACATTCACGCATCACTTTGCCTTTGGCAGTGACCTCTTCCATCATCTTGTCATCACGGAAATATTTCAAGGCTTCGCGTCCGGCCACAAATGACAGGTTCTGACCACGGAATGTGCCTGTATGCTCGCCGGGGTTCCAGTGCTTGTCATGTTCGGGTTTGACCATATTCATCGCGATCGGTGTTCCGAACCCGCCAAGCCCTTTGGCCAGACATACGATATCAGGGTCAAGGTCCATACCGTCAAAGCTGAAATATGATCCCGTACGTCCGCAACCGGCCTGAATATCATCAATGATGAACAATGAGCCGTAATCATGGGCCAGCTGCTGCACTTCTTTCAGCCATTCTGCAGACGCCACGTTCACGCCGCCTTCGGCCTGAATCGCCTCCACAATAAATGCGGCCGGTGGTTTCAGACCGGATGACGGATCATCCAGCTGCGCACGCAGCATTTTCAGACAGCCTTTTCCACCTTCGGCGCAGCAATATGTTTCAAACGGCAGACGATGCACATACCCAAGCGGCACACCGGATGCATTGCGGAAATAATCATTGGCCGTACAGGCAAGTGCGCCCAATGTCATACCGTGGAAACCGTGTGAGAACGCAAAAACCGTTTCACGTCCGGTTGAACGGCGCGCCAGTTTCAGTGCGGCTTCAACCGCGTTTGTACCAGTCGGCCCCATAAATTGTAATTTATGATCCATACCGCGCGGTTCCAGAATATGTTCGACAAAGCTTTCGATAAAATCACGCTTGGCTGTCGTGTACATATCCAGACTGTGCGCAACACCGTTATCCTGAATATAGGCAATCAGCGCCTCTTTCATGTGCGGGTTGTTATGCCCGAAATTCAAAACGCCGGCACCGGCGAAAAAATCGATATATTCTTTACCGGCTTCGTCTGTTTGACGCGCATTTTCGGCTGTTTTAAAAACAGTCGGATACGCACGGCAATAGCCTCTAATTTCAGATTCCCATTTTTCAAAGATTGCGGTATTCATGCCGAACTCCTTCTCTCAAGGTTAAAGTTGTGTGATTAAAATAAAAAAATAGTTGGGATGTCTTCAATGACAGGAAGACACAGTCAAGCCGATCGCTCGTAACTTTCATGTGCCGAATGATTGATATCAGGAGATGTCACTCCGACAAGCGTTGAGAATATCCGGACAATAATCGGAATAAGCCTGTCATTGAAATCGTACCGCGGGCTGTGGCACGGCTCGTTGTGGGCCGCTTCGCCATCATTTGCACCAACCAGTGCAAACGCGCCGGGAATATCGTTCAGGTAATAACTGAAATCTTCGGATGCCATAATCGGCATGGGCTGCCCTGCGGCCTGCCACTGCTCGCCGAATTCCTGCTGCAAGGCCTGCCGCATTTTTGTGGCCTGCGCAGCATGATTGACCGTTGCATCATAATGCGGCACAGCCTCGACCGCGGCTGTCACGCCGTAACTACGGGCCGTATCCTGTACAATCTCTTCGATCATGCGGTTCATCTCATCCCGCACAGCCGTATCGGCGGCGCGGATACTGCCGCCGAGGCGGGCCGTATCAGGGATCACCGTTCTGCCGCTCGGGGCATCAATCGATGTTACACTGACCACCGCAGGCGTATGTGGCGGCAAGCGGCGGCTGACGATTTGCTGCAAATTCATCGTGATGGCTGCGGCCGCAAGCACAGGGTCTTTACACAAATCCGGCTGACTTGAATGTCCGCCGGATCCGGTAATTTCAATAGAAAAACGCCCATTGGCACCCATCACGGCACCATCGGGACATACTGCGCTACCGAACGGAAAGTTCGGCCAGTTATGCCAGCCGTAAATTTCTTCGACACCCGCTGTTCCGGCATCTTTGATCACTTCGCGTGCGCCGTGACCGCCTTCTTCGGCCGGCTGGAAAATCAAGCTGACAGGACCAGATAATTCTTCTTCATTGGCTTTCAACCATTGTGCTGCCGCAATCAGTGTGGCCGTGTGACCGTCATGACCGCATGCATGCATCAACCCGTCCTTTTGTGATGACCAGTCCATGCCGCTTTGCTCTTTGATCGGCAAACCGTCAATATCACCGCGCAAGCCGATATGACGGCCTGTCGCATCAGGTGCCAATGTGGCGATCGTGCCCGTTCCTGCACAAGGCCGCCATGCAATGCCTGCTTTGTCCAGTAAATTCCGAATTGTTGTGGCTGTTTGTTCTTCTTCCCAGCGAAGCTCCGGCGATTGATGTAACTGACGCCGCAACTTTATGGCATCATCTATGATGTCATTCCATTGTTGGAGTCTGTTATTGTCATACATCTGTGTCATGGCAAAACTCTACATCATGATTTCAGGCTTGTGTAGTCCGAGTTATGCTTCATTGCATCAAAAAACACAAAATCATGCTAAAACGCAGTTCAGAAAAGCGATATAGCGCAATGAAAATTGCCTTATTTTACTGTTTTTATACCTTCATTTTTGGCGGAAAAAGCGCCTCCGCGCCGCTTTCCTTGCGTTTACAATTTAGGTGCGTTAGCCTTACCGCGCACAAAAAGTAATACACATAAAAAAACACATAGGGTGTCTATGATTATTCTGAGTTTTCTATTTTTCCTTCTTCTTTTCGTTGTGGTCGGAGTTGCTTCGGCCTTTTTCAGACATAAAAACAATGCCGATTATCTGATCGCGGGCCGCAGTGTTAAACCGTGGCTGGTTGCCTTATCGGCTGTTGCCACCAACAATAGCGGTTATATGTTTGTCGGTCAGATCGGCTTCACATATATGTACGGCCTGCATTCCATCTGGCTAATGATCGGCTGGATCACAGGTGATTTTCTGTCGTCACTGTTCGTGCATAAAAAATTGCGCCAGCAATCCGAAAAAGAAAAATCGCTCAGCTTTGCGGCCACGCTCAGTGAATGGGGCGGACAGAATTATAAATATTTGCGCTTCATCGGTGGTATCATTACCATCTTATTCCTCGGCACATATGCGGCGGCCCAATTGAACGCAGGCAGTAAAGCGCTGCATGTTCTCTTTGGCTGGGATTACGCTTTTGGCGCCATTATCGGCGCAGCAATCGTCCTGCTTTATTGTATGGCTGGCGGCATCCGCGCCTCCATCTGGACAGATGCGGCACAATCTTTTGTGATGATTATTGCGATGGTTCTGATGGTGGTTGTCGGCGTGAACGAGATCGGCGGCCTGTCGGCCTTCACCGAAGGACTGCATAATGTTTCACCCGATTACATGAATTTGTTCCCGCCTGCCAATGATTTCGGCGGCGCGCTCGGCCCTGCACTCTTTGTTTTGGGCTGGCTGTTTGCCGGTGTGGGCGTGATCGGGCAACCGCATATTATGGTGCGTTTCATGGCACTGGATAACCCATCCCACATCACACGGACGCGAGCCTATTATTATGCATGGTTCACAACATTTTATGTCATGACCATCATTGCCGCACTGGTTGCGCGCCTGCTGATTACCGACACAGGCAGCTTTGATGCCGAACTGGCCCTGCCGACACTGGCCGAACAGTTACTGCCAAGTGTACTGGTCGGGCTTGTACTGGCCGGCTTGTTTGCAGCCACAATGTCCACGGCGGATTCCCAAATCCTCAGCTGTACGGCATCAATCACCAACGATCTGTGGCCGAACAAGAAATTCGGTTATATGGCCAATAAAATCGCCACATTCGCCGTCACGCTGATTGCACTGGCCATCGCGCTAAGCGGCAATAAAAGCGTCTTTGCGCTTGTCCTGATTGCATGGTCGGCGCTCGGCAGTGCGTTCGGACCACTCTTGATCGTGCGGTCGCTGAAACAAAATGTCAGCGAACTTGTCTCGGTCGCAATGGTCCTGGGCGGGATTGGCGGCATGCTGGTCTGGCGGTCTTATGGCCTGAACGACATTACCTATGAAATTGCCCCGGGCATGCTCACAGGGTTTGTCATCTTCGGGGTCAGCAAAGCAATCGGCGCGCTGTCATCATCAGCCAAAGACGATGCTGCAGACACACAAAAACAAGGCAAGACCGCTTGACCAAAGTCAATGCGGCCTTGTCGCCACACGTGCAAAACTTGTGGCATGACATGTGATCTGCAACAAAAAATACTGGCATTTGATTGCCTCGTGCCGCGTTATACGAGTTATCCGACCGCGCCGCACTTCAAGGCAATAGACAACAGCAAAGACGTGTATGAACAGCGCCTGCATGGCCTGCCGCACGGCACAAATCTGTCGCTGTATCTGCACACACCATATTGCGCAAAAATGTGCCATTACTGCGGCTGTCACACAAAAATAACGCAGCGCTACGCCCCCGTGGAAGATTACATTCACCTAATGATGCGCGAGATTGATATGCTGGGCGATCAAGTACCGAACCACTGCACCGTATCGCACATTCATTTTGGCGGCGGGTCGCCGGGCATGATCCGCGCCTGTGATTTCGAAAAAATTATGCACCGTTTGCGCCGCAATTTTGCCGTGCGCAATGATGCGGAAATCGCCATTGAAATCGATCCCCGCGGTTTAACCGAAGGGCGCGTTGCCACCTATGCCGCAACAGGCGTAAACCGTATCAGCCTCGGCGTACAGGATTTTAACGATCGCGTCTTACAGGCCGTCAACCGCGAACAGCCATTTTCCTTGTCGTATAATGCGGTCAATTTACTGCATGAATACGGTATTGATGATATCAGCTTTGATTTGCTGTACGGCTTGCCTTATCAAACGGCCGACACGATCGCGGACACGGTTGAAAAAGCCTTGTTGCTGTCACCGCGCCGCATTTCGCTCTTCGGCTACGCGCATGTACCGTGGATGAAAAAACATATGCGCCTGATTGATGACAAAACATTGCCATCCAAAGACGCGCGGCTTGCTATGTTTACACTGGCCGGACGCAAACTGATCGAAGCGGGCTATCAAGCCATCGGCATTGATCATTTTGCAAAGCCCGATGATCCGCTTGCCATCGCCGCACAAAACGGCACATTGCGCCGGAACTTTCAGGGCTATACCACAGATGATGCCCCCGCCATGATCGGCATCGGCGCATCATCAATCGGTGAATGTGCCGATGGCTATATCCAGAACTGCGTTGACATTCCGCTGTATAAAAAAGCCATTCTCGGCAGTCAGTTACCCGCAGCAAAATATACAACACACACCGCCGATGATTTGTTCCGCCGTGATATTATTCACGGGCTGATGTGCGATTTGTCGGTCAATCTGATTGATATTTGCAAAAGACACGGCCACGATATCACCGTATTATCAAACGAGATCAACGATCTGCGCATTTACGAAGATGCCGGATTGATCAGCTATGATCCGGCCGCAGGGCAACTGACCGTTCACGCAGATGCCCGTCCGATCACACGTGTCATTGCCGCCATATTTGATACATATCTGGATCGTGCGGCGACCCAGCCAAAACACGCCAAAGCGATTTAATCCGCCAGATCCGGAATCCGGCGACGCGCCGACCGCTTTCGCATTTTTCCCGTCATATCTTTCACCCGCACAGTGCAACACATGATCTGCACATGATCTATACATGGCTTGCCGCGTTATCACATATAAACAGGACAGCCGCAAACGGACGCGATATTCTACAGCCCATAACGCAAGAATCAGAAAAGCCCGTCATCAAACTGACAGGCTTTTCTTTCGTGTGAACATAGGGAAATTATGTTTTAGAAACGATAGGATACACCGGCACCGACGATCCACGGATCAAGATCAACTTCACCTGTGATCGCGCCGCTATTGATTGACGCATCGACATCAACCCAGACTTTTTTCACGTCCAGATTCAAACCCCAATTATCATTCATCCAATAATCGAAACCGGCCTGCAAGGCGTAACCGAAACTGCCGTCTGCTTCCAGCGTGTTTGTATCCGCGCCGTCTTCTTCTGCATATGGCAATGTATAGTTTACACCCGCACCGACATAGGGGCTGAATGTTTCATCCGGTGTGAAGTGATATTGCAATGTCAGCGTCGGTGGCAAGATCATTGTTTTACCCAGATCAAGATCGCCCGCATCGGAATTTTTCAAGTCCAGATCGTGCGGCGATGTTGCCAAGATCAACTCGGCAGCCACATGGTCTGTAAAGAAATATGTGATATCAAATTCCGGCACGATCGCATCATTTGCATCCGGTGAACCGTTGATCGATGTGTGTCCGCCGCTATCCGGCATCACACCGATACCACGCAAACGAAACTGCCAGCGTTCTTTTGCAAACACATCAACATCACTACCCGCCATTGCCGGAGTGGCCAGTGCCGCAAGCGCAACACCTGAAACCAGGGCCACTTTCATCATTTTATTGAACATTGTCTCTTACCCCTTTTTAAAAATGATTCTGTTCTTATAAAGGCATCATAGTGATGCTTTAAAATACAGAAATTGACATGCATCAATTTTTATCATTTTTTTCGTCATCATCCAGTAGAATACGATGGGCTGCACCATCCATATCATCATACTGGCCCGATTTCAGACTCCAGATAAAAGCCGCCAGCCCAAGAAACCCTAAAAACAGGGCGACCGGAATCAAATAAAGCAAGATACTCATGCGCGTAACCTCAACCGAAATGAATTTGCAATCACAACCAACGAAGACCCCGACATGGCCAGCGCCGCAATCAACGGGGTCACGAATCCCGCAAAGGCAACCGGCACGGCAATGATATTATAAAGAATCGCAAGGGCGAAATTCTGCCGCACCAGCATACCTGTTTTTTGCGCGGTGTCATAAACATCCAGCACAGGCTGTAACGCCGATCCGGTAAAAACGATATCGGCCGTATTCTGCGCAATATCAATCGCCGTTGACGGCGCAACCGATACATTGGCCGCGGCCAGCACCGCCGCATCATTCAAACCATCCCCAACCATCAATATACAGTGGCCGTCCGCTTTCAGCCGTTCCAGATATTCATATTTATCCTGCGGCGTCTGCTGACCACGCGCCGTTTCAATCCCGCACGCCGCCGCGACATCGGCAACAATATCGTTCCGGTCACCGGACAGCAAAACAGGGCGAATATTGTTTTGTTTCAACGCCGCAATCACGGCCTGTGCATCGGGGCGTAACGGGTCTTCGAAACAAAATTGCACCGGATCATCATCTCCATGCCGCATCCATATCTCCATATGGCCTGTCTCACCGTCTTTTGGACCGACACCACAAAAGGCACGGTTGCCAATGCGCAATTCCGCCCCGTCAAGCTGTCCGGCCATACCGCTGCCGCTTACCGTCTTGATGTCTTCAACCTTCCGGTAACGCGGATTGCGCTTTTGTTCATAGGCCGCAACAATCGCCTGCGATAACGGATGCTTGCTGTGCCGTGCCAGCGAAGCGGCCAGCGCCAACTCCTTGCGTTTTACGTCTTGCGTCACCAGCGACGGACGGCCTGTGGTTAATGTCCCCGTCTTGTCAAAAACGGCAACATCAATACCCGCCATCCGTTCCAGCGCATCCCCTGATTTCAGATAAACGCCGCGTTGCATCAAGCGCGAAGACGCCAAAACCTGCACCACAGGTACGGCCAGCCCCAATGCACACGGGCATGTGATAATCAAAACCGTAATCGCCGTCATGGCCGACACTTGCCATGATGCCCCCAACATGCCCCACCACACGATGAAGGCAATCAGCGCAAATCCATGTACAAACGGCGTATAAAGCCGCGCGGCCTTATCGGCAAGGCGCGTATATTTCGCATGGCCCTGTTCGGCCAGCTCCATCATGCGCACAATATCCGATAACAGCGTATTCTCTGTTTCTTTTTCAACGCGCACCGTCAAGGATGATGATAAATTCAGCGTCCCCGCAAAAACATGATCACCCGCCGCGGCCGCCTGCGGCATGGTTTCGCCCGTGATCAGCGACATATCAACATCGCTTCCCCCGTCAGCCACCACGCCGTCGGCCGCAATGCGTTCCCCCGCCGCAACCAGCACGGTCATGCCGGGTTTTAAACTGGAAATCAAAACACGTTTTTGGCTGCGGCCGGTTACAACCGTTGCAAAGCCCCGGAATGAATCCAGTAATTTTGTCGCCGCGCCGCGCGCTGTACGTTTTGCCCGAAAATCAAGATAACGGCCGATCAACAAAAAGAAAATCAACATGACAGCCGAATCGAAATACACATGTTCGCCGCCATAGGCCGTTTCATATAAACTCATCCCGCTGACCAGAACCAGCGCAACGGCAATCGGCACATCCATATTGGTTTGTCTTGCCTTTAACGCCCCCAGCGCCGACCGGAAAAACGGCCGCCCTGAAAATAAGATCGTCGGAATCGCGATCAATGCCGAAATCCAGTGCAGAAATTCCCGCGTTGAATGGCCCATTGTTTCAATTGATGTCGTCCACAACCCGATCGACAGCAACATCAGATTGCCCGCCGCAAAACCGGCAACCCCCAGACATAAAAGCAGGAATCTGTTTTCGCGCTCGGCTTCCTGTTCGGCTTTATCTTCAAACACCGGATGCACGCCATAGCCAAGCCCGGCAATATCGCGGGCATAATCATTGGCAATGTCGTCTTGTCCGTCAAAAACAACATTTAATCGTCCGGTCGAAAAATTCAGCCGTGCAGACACATGGCTGTCATATTGCCGCACCGCATTTTCAATTTTGCTGATACAAGCCGCGCAGTGCGCGCCCGTCACGATATAGGACACCGCTTTGTGACCGTCATCTTGCATCCGCACCGCGCTTGCAAAACCCGTTTCGCCGATTACTCCGCGATCAGGACTTTCTTGGTCACGTACCGTTTGTGCTGTTGGTCTGCTGTTGTCCATTTTGCCTCTATATATGCCACCCATTGCCCGATCAACGGAAAGTCGGGACGGATACTGTAACGTCCTTCACCTTTATAATGCATCACGGCCTCAAAATCATACCCCTTATGCACCGGACGCACCAGATGCGCAACCACGATCCCGCCGCTGATCGGTGCGCCATCCGCATCCGTCAGGGTCAAGGCAAGCGTGCCGTCTGCATCGTTATACACCGCTTCACCGATCGTGCCGTCATGACTTTGCTGCGCGGCCTGTGAGAGAAAATCATCATACGCCAATCCCTTCTTATAGGAATGGTCCGTAACAACCCCGACATTTGTCGTGACGGCCTTATAGACAAAGAACGCATCCACCGTGGCAAACACAACAAAGAACACAATCAACGAGAACAAAACCCATCGCCCGCTATCCTGTTTTTTATCTTGCGTGTCGCTCATTGTAATCTCTCCGTATTGCTGTCAGACGGCAAAGGCACAGTACGCCATTATGCCGTCACCTTCATATATCGTCATTTTAATTCTGGGGCCGCTGGCTGATGAACACACTTTCATATACGCGCTCCAGACCGGATTCATTATCTATCAGACGGAAATGAATATCTTTTTGCGCTTGGGGGGTAATCGGTGCTTCCACCAGAATATGGAACCGTCCGACGCGATCGGCCGCAACCGGCAGGGCAGACGGCGTAATGTCACCGGCCGCTTTCACCGTAATTTCAGCCCCCTCCAGATCAATAAGCGACAAATCATAGGTCCGGTCCTGATGTGTCTTGTTCAATATTTTTACATCATAAGAATTGCGGATCGCGCCGCTGGATAATGTGACAAATAACGGATTGCGGTCGTGCAATACCGTCAATGACAACGGCGAACGCGCCACTAGCGCATACAGCATCACCAGCCCGACCAGCGAGATTACACAGAAATAATAAATCGTGCGAGGACGGATCAAACGCAAACGGGCCGCCAGCGATTTCTTCTGGCGCGCACCGGCGAGCTTGATATCACTTTCGGGAATGCGGACCGTTCCGGCCGCTTTTTTCTGCGCGGCCAGCCGTTCCATATTATTTTCCGTGTCGTAACGGATCAAACCACGGGGCAAATCAATCTTGTCCATAATTTCGTCGCACGCATCAACGCATAACCCGCAAGCAATGCACTCCATCTGCAAACCGTCACGAATATCAATGCCCATCGGGCAAACCTGCACACATGCCGTACAATTAATGCAATGGCCGCGCCCGTCCCAGCTTTCACCCTTTTTATGTTTCCCGCGTGGTTCACCGCGCGTTTCATCATAGGTGATAATCAACGTGTCCTTATCAAACATCGCCGACTGGAACCGCGCATACGGGCACATAAATGTGCACACCTGTTCCCGCGCAAAACCGGCCATCAAATAGGTTGAAAATGTCAGGCAAATAACGAAAATCAGAACCGTCGGCGATACATCCAGTTCCAGAAAACTGCGCACCACTGTCGGCGCGTCATTGAAATACAGCACAAACGACCCCGCCGTACACCACCCGATCACAAGCCAGATGAAATGCGTAATGGCAAGCTTGCGGATTTTTTCCCACGTCCACGGCCCTTCACGCAGGCGCTTTCGTTTTGTGCGATCGCCCTGCACGATCCGTTCAACCCAGATAAACAGGTCCGTCCAAACCGTCTGAAAACAAAAATAACCGCACCAGACGCGTCCGAATAAGCTTGTGACAAAGAACAGCAAAAGCGCCGCAAAGATCAGAAGACCTGTCAGAATATAAATTTCCTGCGGCCAGATTTCGATCCAGAACCAATAGGCCCGTCCGTGTTGTAAATCAATCAAGACAGCCTGATCGGGGGCATTCGGTCCGCGATCCCAACGGATAAACGGCACCATATAATAAATCCCCAGCGTCACAATCATGATAATCCATTTCAGATTTCTGAAACGGCCGGACACACGTTTTGGATAAATACGCTCCTGCTTTTGAAAGAACTGAACATCCTGTTCCTTTTTCGCGCCCCGTTCTTTTGTGCCCTTATTGGTCATGACCTGACAATCTCCGCTCTATTCTTCACCGCCGCCAAGCTGGTGAACGTAAACGGCAAGCTGACGAATTGTGTTTTCATCAAGACGCGCTTTCCATGCGGGCATAACACCGGCCCGTGCGTTGTAGATTGTATAAAATACATCTTCATACGTGCCGCCATACAGCCAAATCGCATCTGTTAAATCCGGCGCGCCGAATTCATAGCTGCCTTTTCCATCAGGGCCGTGACAAGACGCACAGTTCTGCTGGAATAATTCATGCCCTTCTGTCACCGCGGATGCATCACCATCTTGTAACGCCAGAACATACTCAACAAGTATTTCAATTTGCTCGGTTGTCAACAAACCGTCCTTGCCAAACGCCGGCATTTGCGAGATATGCGTATCTTCGTTACCGGCGCGTACACCATGTAAAAGTGTCTGGTGGATTTCAGAAAGCGTACCGCCCCACAACCAGTCATCGTCATTCAGGTTCGGATATCCCGGCGCACCCGCGCCGCCCGTGCCATGACATGTCGCACAGTTATCTTTAAACGCTGCTGCGCCGCCTGCATTGGCAAATTCATACAACGCCGGATCATTCATGATCTCGTCAAATGATGCGCTTTCAAATTCATCCAGATACGCGGCCTGCCGCGCCACGATTTCGCGCTGGCTTTCCTGCAACTCTTTATATTGCGTATAGCCTGCCGTGCCTTCGGTCGCACCACCCGGTACAGGCCATGCGGGATACACAACAAAATACCACACGGACCACAGAATACAGACATAGAACACCCACAGCCACCAGCGCGGCAACGGATTGTTCAGCTCTTTCAGTCCGTCCCATTCATGTCCTGTTGTCTCAACGCCTGATACGTCGTCAATTTCGACATCATGTTCTTGTTTTTTATCACTCATTGTCCTGAGTCTCCTTCATTCAACCGATCCAAGATCACCTTATTTCCGTTCATCATCATCGGGATGATCCTCCAGCGGAATTTCGCTATATTTCTTCCAATCTTTCTTGTCGCCCGACAGGAACAAAAACACCAACATCAGGATAAAGAAGATGAAAAAGAACAATAAGCCGATCACACCGGCATGTTCCGCTATAAAATCCAGAAAACTGCCGATCATTCCTGCGCTCCTGTTTCTGTGACATTTCCTGTCACGTCTTCTGTGACGTCTTCCGTGGACATCTGTTCAGATACAGCCTCATCAACGGCCGCCTCAGACGGCGCAACACCCGTATGCACGGCCAACGCTTCGTGCACTTCGGCTGATTCAAAATCAACCATCGTGCCCAGCACTTGCAGATACGCAACCAGCGCATCCATTTCCGAAACCAGATGCGGCTGACCGTCAAAATCACGGGCCTTCACATCATCGCCGTAACGGCTTTCCAGACCACCCGTATCGGCACGATAGGCGCCTGTGGCCTGTATGACCGCATCTTTTTCGGCCATTGCAACCATCTCGTCTGTGTAAGGAACACCCACGGCACGCAATGCCTTCAAATGCGCAGACAAATCATGCAGCTTTGCGCCGCGCTCCATCAAAAAGCGATAAGACGGCATAATCGATTCCGGCACAACATCGCGCGGATTCATCAAATGCGCCACATGCCATTCATCGGAATATTTGCCGCCAACACGGGCCAGATCCGGTCCTGTGCGTTTTGATCCCCACTGGAACGGATGGTCGTACATGCTTTCGGCGGCCAGTGAATAATGGCCATAGCGTTCAACCTCGTCACGCAGCGGACGAATTTGCTGTGAGTGGCAATTATAACAGCCCTCGCGCAGATAGATGTTATATCCTGCCAGCTCAAGCGGCGTGTACGGGCGCACACCTTCGACCGGTTCGATGACCGTTTCCTGCCGGAACAGCGGCACAATTTCAACGATACCACCGATCAAGACCGTCACAATAATCGCGACAAGCAGCACAACCGAATGTTTTTCAAGGAATGTATGATTTTTAAAAATATTCATGTTTTGCTCTCCTTAATCAGCCGTTTGCACTGCTGCTTTGCGGCTTGTATTCACGGCTTCGCGCGGGTTGCCGTCTTTATCGACTTCACCGGCACGGACATCCCCTTTGATGGTGCGATAGAAATTATAGACCATAATCAACGCCCCGCTGAGATACAGCAACCCACCGGTCGCACGGATCAGGTAAAACGGGTGCATCGCAACCACGGTTTCAACAAAGGAATAATTCAAAAAGCCCATCTCGTCATAAGACCGCCACATCAGCCCCTGCATAATACCCGACACCCACATGGCGGCGATGTAAAAGACAATGCCCAATGTCGCAACCCACAGATGGATACTGACAAGCTTCAAGGAATACATTTCCGTGCGGCCCCACAGGCGCGGCACCAGATAATAAAGCGCCCCGAACGTGATGAAGCCGACCCAGCCCAGCGCACCGGAATGCACGTGACCGATGGTCCAATCCGTATAATGCGACAACGCATTCACATAGCGGATCGACATAAGCGGCCCTTCAAAGGTACTCATCCCATAGAAGGCCAGCGCGATAATCATGAATTGCAAAACCGGATCTTTGCGCAGCTTATGCCACGCGCCGGATAATGTCATCATACCATTGATCATACCGCCCCAGCTCGGCATCCAGAGCATAATCGAAAAGGCCATCCCCAATGTCTGCGCCCAATCCGGCAACGCCGTATAATGCAAATGGTGCGGTCCGGCCCAAATATAAATAAAGATCAGAGACCAGAAATGCACAATGGACAAACGATAGGAATAAACAGGCCGTTCCGCGCGTTTTGGCACGAAATAATACATCATGCCCAAAAAGCCCGCCGTCAGGAAGAACCCGACCGCATTGTGGCCGTACCACCATTGGATCATGGCGCTTTGGACGCCGGCGGCAACAGAATAGCTTTTATCGTAACGGATATCGACCGGCAGGCTGATATTATTGCCCAGATGCAACACGGCAACGGTGATAATAAAAGCCAGATAGAACCAGTTCGCGACATATAAATGGGATTCGCGGCGTTTGATGATGGTCATCATATATACCAGCAAATACGCAACCCAGACAACGGTCAGCCACAAATCGGCATACCATTCGGGTTCGGCATATTCTTTGGCCTGCGTCACGCCAAGCACATATCCCAATGCGGCCATGACGATAAAGGCCTGATACCCCCAAAAGGTGAACCGCGCCAGCCCGTCATTCCAAAGACGCGCACGGCATGTCCGCTGGACAACATAATAACTGGTTGCAAACAGCGCATTGCCGCCAAACGCGAAAATCACACCTGATGTATGCAACGGACGCAACCGCCCGAATGTCAAATAAGGTTCGATATTCAACACGGGGAACGCCATCTGCAATGCGATGAAAACGCCCGCCGCCATACCGACAACGCCCCAGAAACTTGTCGCAATCACAAACATCTTCACGATGTCCATATTGTAATCCGGCTTATAATCCGGCCCATCGTTCATATGTGTTGATGTTGATTTCGTCGTCATATTTTATGATCCTCTTTTAAAATAAAAACAGTCCGGCAATTAAAAATAACCATAGCGCACTCACGGCCATAAAACCGCGTGTGACATGATGCATAGCACGCGGGAATCTGGTCCGCAATGCACGCCCGCCAAACGCGACCGCAATTAAGGCGGGCATCGTGCCCGCCGCAAAGGCCGCCATTGCAACGCCTGCTTCAATCGCGCTCGGCGCGGTGGCAGCCGCCATCAACGCCGACACAATCAAGCCACACGGCATAAACCCGAGCAAAACGCCCATGAAATACCGTCCGGTGACAGAACGGCCGTTGCCCAAACGCGCCAAACGCGATGAAATAAATCGGAACGGCACGCCGATTTGCAGACGCGCCACCCACGGAAAAATGCGGGCCAAAGACGGAAAGGCCGTCACCAGAAAAACAAGCCCGGCAAACATCAAAAGCGGCGCAACGATATAAGCCCGCACCGGCAGGAATAAAAACGCGATCCCGACAATACTCTGCACCAGCATCGCCAGCACAACATAGGTCGTCATGCGACCGAAATGATATGGCAGCAAAAGCGCCTGCCGCATTTTCTGCACCTCGCCGACCTGCGACATCACAAACGGTCCGCACATCACACTGCAATGGGTCAAACCACCGAACAATCCCGCCAGAAACAGGCTGATATACAGCCCGCGCGACAGCGAAACGTCGTGCACACACTGGCCCACAGACATTAAAATCGCATTGATATCGGGAAACTCGATCAGCATCGTCGGTACTCTATTGTAAATTTACCAGTCCATTTTTGCCCAGAACAGTCTTGTTTGCCTTGACTATTGTCAATTGATTGCCGATAACCAGACTATGACTGAAACGGCGCAAACAATACATGACATGCTACAGCGTCTGGAATTATTTTCCAGCTGTTCCGATGATTTTCTGACAAAAATTTCATCAGCGGCACATCTGACTACCAAACCCAAAGGGCACATGCTGTTCATTCATGAAGATCAGGCTGACTATTTCTATCTGGTTAAATCCGGCTGGGTGAAAATTTTCCGTGAAACGCTCGACGGCGATCAGGCCATTGTCGATATCTTCACAAACGGCCATATCCTCGGGGAAACCAGCATTTTTCAGGATGATATTTATCCTTACAGTGCCGAAACGGTCGAACCCTCAGAATTGGTGCAGTTACCGCTTTCGATGCTCAAAGACGAAATCGAGACCAACCCGAAATTCGCAATGGCGATGCTGTCTTCGATGGCCCGTTACCGCAAACAACAGGATCAGGAACTCGAACACCGCACACTCCAGAATGCACCCCAGCGCATCGGCTGTTTCCTTTTGCGCCTGACAGACCAGTCACAAAGCGGCGGACCAGTCCGCATTCACCTACCATATGATAAAACGCTTGTGGCATCACGGCTCGGCATGCAGCCGGAAACATTCTCCCGCGCTTTGAAGAAGCTCAAACAGGAAACAGGGATAGAGGTCAAGGGATCAACGATCGAAACGGATAGTCTGGACCGGCTTGTCCGTTATTCTTGCGCAGCCTGTACGTCCGAGTTCCCTTGTAAAGATTTGGAAACCGAATCCGGATAAAGCAAATCCCGTTCGTTAATACGCACCGTCGTGCTTGCACCTTTCGCAGATGGTGCTTTCTGTAACCATTCCCAATTTAAACGGGCCGGATTGGCAATATAACTGTCCGCATTCTGTACCACATCTTCCAGATATGATTTTCCGATCACCCATTCGTCCGCACACCCACCGGCATTGCCCGCCGCATCGGTATCACTGCACCCGCAACACGCATTATCTGCCGTTTTACCACACGATTTTTTCGCAGGCCGTTCGGGAAGCTCTTTTGCCGTACTTTCAATCTTTAAGCCATCCAGCTGCAATATATAAGACGCTTCCGGCTTATCATCGACAATACAAACATCCACACGCGGCGCGTGACCATCGGCCGCGACAGCCTCCAGAATGTGTTTAAAAGGGAAGCGGTCTTTATTCGCGGCCAGCGCCTGATTGCAGATATCGACATAACGTTCGAAAAGTGCCGCCTGATCCATCCTGTCTCCCTTCTTTACACCTGCTGGAAAATGAACATATACCCTCATTTTCTATCTTATAAAAAAATGAAACAGATGAAATTGACTTTGATCAATCGCGGCGCGGCACCAATCCGAAAGGCAAATTAAGCATCACTCAGCGCCAATCATCCGGCACCAGAAACCAGACATTCTTGCTGCCGGTAAATGTAAACATCGTACAATGCGTACGGGCCTGTGCCATTAATACCGCAACAGATGCCTGCTGATAGAGCGCCTCTGTCTGCACAGATGGCGGAACAGGCCAAAGCGGTTTTGGAATAATCAGCACATCATCCCGATCGGGATCGACATCAGGAAAATGCAAGGGCCAGTGCCGCCGGTAAAGCCAGCGCCCCGTCCGGTGGCCGGATGCCATGAACGGCACATCAGGCGCATCGGGAATATCCATCGGCAGAAAAAGACAGCCGTAAATCAACTGCCGCACATCAATCTGCCCGATATCAAAACGGTCCTTTAAAAGCGCTTTGGCTTCGGGGCGAGTGCTGAGACCGAATTGATGCATGCGCATCTTTTCAACCTTGCGTAACCAATGATCGCGCGGGTCAGGACCGGGGAAATGCCAGCCGTCGCTCTCCTCAACCGCCAGATAAAATTTCACGGCCAGCTCCAGATGAAGATGACGCCGCCGCGTTTCATCAAACAGAATAAAATCCAGCTCCCCGATCGTCCGCTGCTCTTCATCAAACACCTGCACATGACTATCCAGCACCTGCAAAGACGGCGTCACCGTCAGCAGATGTTCCAGCGCCTGTTCGTATAAATGCCCCAATTTCTGATCAAACCGCAAAGCCGCCTCATCACCAGAATCCGGCACGGCATCAAAAACACGCCGGTCAAACACGGGCGCTTCCGGAAAATCACCCGCCAGCAACGGGCTATCCTTCAAACTTTTCAAAATGGCTTTTTGCTTGGAAATCATGCCGCTAATTCTGGAACGATACGCACACACAAATCAAGGGGTATCAACGAAACAACCATTTTCCCGCATAATAAAACAGCGCGCCAACACTGCACATTTACGAAAAAATCACTAAAATCACCCTGCGCCTTGATCTTTCTCAATTCATCGCACTATATAAATGATAATATGAGCGTATGCGGCATCGCATAAAGAATGCCCTGAAAATAACACCATCAGTGATATCGCCGCCGTCATATCGGCGTGCTGATACCCAAAACAGGAAAGGATAAACGTGATGTGCAAAGGTGTTTTACCGTGGATGGCCGGAGGTGCGCTACTCGCACTTGCCTTTTTTCTGGCCGTCTTATTTGTGAAGCCAATTGGCGTGTCCACGCAATTTGTAATCGCTGACGCGGCGGTGTGGGATATCGTCCAGCCGGATATCATTGTTGCCGATGACACGGCAAAAAGCGGATACGCCTCTCCCAACGCTTACCTGAACAAAAGCGGCGGAAAATATGCCGCCGCCGCAAAAGATTTGTTGAATTACAGCTTTGTGTTCGTGCTGGCCATGATGGGCGGCGCGGCTCTGTCTGCCATTTTAAAGGGCGATAAACCGCACTCAGCGACACAAAAAACAATGCCGCCCGTCTGGGAAAACCGCTTTGGCAATCAGACCGCAAAACGCTATATCGCCTGTTTTATTGCCGGATTTATTGTGCTGTTCGGCGCGCGCCTTGCAGGCGGATGCACCAGCGGCCATATGATGAGCGGCATGATGCAAACGGCACTCAGCGGCTATATTTTTGCCCTCGGCGCTTTTGCTACAGCCATCCCGCTGGCTATTCTTCTCTTCAACCGGACCACACGATAAGGAGCGCATCATGGAACTGACATTTGCCATTATTTTCGGGTTACTTTTCGGCTTTGCCTTGAACCGCGCAGGTGCGACCAATCCGGAAAATATTATCAATATGCTGCGTTTGAATGATCTACGCCTGATGAAGGCCATCATCTTCGCCATCGGTCTTTCGGCCGCCGCACTGTTCAGCGGTCTGGCCATCGGCTTTATCGATCCGGCCCACATTTCGATCAAAACAGCCTATATCGGCGTTCTGATCGGCGGCGCGCTACTGGGCATCGGTTTTGCCATTGCGGGCTATTGCCCCGGCACGGGACTTGCGGCCTTTGCGACAGGACGCAAAGATGCCCTGTTTTTCATCATTGGCGGTCTTTGTGGCGCGTTCATCTATACGCTGTCCTTTGGCTGGCTGGCCGAAAATACGGCCGTGTTCACCGACATCGCAGGCGGCAGTGTCTCGCTCGCACAAACAGGTAATGATAAATATGACGCTCTGATCACATCTGTGCCCGGCACGGTGATCGGTGTCGGCTTTGGTCTGGTCATGATGATCATTGCCGCTGTTTTACCCGTGCATCTGCTGGGCCCGAAAACCGCGCCCGATCAAGATGATTAACCACGCGATTCGTCTGATACAAGAGAATAGGAAGAATTTGACATATTACATCAATATAGCATACACTCTTTCACATGTCAGATACACATAAACAGTCAATAAAATTAATCCTGAAAGTCAGTGACGATCTCCGTTCATATGATGATCGTCACGTTGTTATCTATAGAGGCAACGGCCCCTGGACCAATCCGGATACATGGTCTTTGCCAGGCGTCGACGGATCAGGAGAACAAGCGCTGGTCAACGGCGTACAAAGCAAATTCGGGCTGCATACCAACATCGCAGACTGGGAAAAACTGGCTGAGGTATTCAATCCTGCAAATGACGAAATTAATCATGTCTGGCAGTATCATGGCTGTTTAGATACATCTGATCTGCAAAACTTTTTTAATCATGTCGCAGATGTCAAAGCCATGCCGTTATCAACAATCCGTGATGATATCAAAAAGCAACATAAGACTCCTTCGCCTGCGCTCGAAACCATCATTGATGCATCCATCACCAGTTCAAACGCCAAATTCCGTTTACTTTTTGAATAAAGCTCCCGCTTTATTTTGTTATTCATAAAACAAAGCGCGGAATCGCTGTGTCTGTCGCGGCGACGTTTTACTTCTCCATGTCGGCGGATTCGTTTTGCGCGATCACGCGGGCTTCTTCGGATAAATAACCGGAATGCTCCAGTGCTTTTTCCGCCAGAATTGTGCTGGCAGACAAATATTCGGGCACGACGTGCACATTTTCGTATTTCTCCAGCCCGGCAACTTCGCTCAGCTTATGCACACGGACGATGATCGGGATATGTTTGTTTAATCCCCTGATGTTATCAACAGCCCGCAAAATGCAATAGGCATTATCAATGGTAATCACGACAGCGGCGGCCGATTCCACTTTGGCCGCAACAATGGTCGATTTCTTTGACGCATCTCCGTAATAGACCGACACATCCAGATCCTGCCCGACGCGCAGCTGTTCGACATTATTTTCGAAAATGATACTCGGAATGCCCTGCGTTGCCAGAATTTCCGAAATGGTTTCGCCCATACGCCCATAGCCGAGGATAATAATATGCCCCGACACATCGCCTTCGGGCCCGGATGCAGGTTTGTAATCGGGGTTTTCGCGGCCCTGATCGCGCAAAAATGCACTGACCCGCGCCGAAAGCGGCGTCATCACCGGGGTCACAAGCATGGTCAGACCCACGGTCAGGAACATGAACTGCCCCACATCTTCGGCCAGAAGTCCCGCCGTCATTGCCGATCCGACGACCAGCAAGCCAAATTCACCGGCTTGCGGTAACAAAATCGCGCATTCAGCCGCCGCCGGTTTCGGAATTTTCCACAAACGGCACAAACCGTACAAAATACCGGCTTTCAACACAATCAAACCCGCCGCCGAACACACCAGCAAAAACGGTTTTTCCGTGATGAAATAAATATCGATCGACATCCCGAATGCCATAAAGAAAATGCCCAGAAGCATGCCTTTGAACGGCACGACTAGCATTGAAATTTCATGACTATATTGTGTTTCAGCCAATAACAATCCGCCGATAAACGCGCCCAGCGCCAACGACAATCCCGCCAGTCCGGCAATCGACGCACTGACGACAATGACCAACATACTCAGCGCGATAAATACTTCGGAGCCGCCATATTTATTGGAAAAGAAAAAGACAGGTTTCACGAACCATTTCCCGATCACGATAATCGCGCTCACCGCAATCACCATCTTCAGCACAAGCATCCCGATATACGGGGCAATCCCGTCCCCCATATCGGTGGTGAACACCGTAATCAGGATCAAAATCGGGATCACGGCCAAATCCTGCAACAGCAAAATACCAAGACTGGTTTGCCCCGCATGTGTATTGAATAATTTCCGTTCATGCAGCCATTGCGTAATAATCGCCGTGGACGACAAAGACAGTCCCAGCCCCAACAGGATTGCGGCTTGCACCGAATTGCCCCATGCATACGCGACACTGCCAATCACCATCGCGGACAGCACAACCTGAACCGTGCCCAATCCGAACACCAGATTGCGCATCTTCCACAATTTCTGCGGCGTTAATTCCAGCCCGATCACAAACAGCAGGAACACAATACCAAGCTCGGATAAGATTTTCACATCTTCGGTATTCCGCAACGTGACATATTGCAGCACCTTAAAATGATCGGCCAGTTGCCCCAGCCCCTGCGGCCCCAGCAAGATACCGGCAATCAAATATCCCAGCACACCCGGGATCTTGATCCGTTTCAATAATGGTACAAAAAGTGCCGCGACCACCAAAAATATAGCCGCCTGCATGAATACGGATAAAAGCAAACTTTCTTTCATCGCGAGTCTGGTGCCCCCTTACCTGATAACATTATATAAATACCGTCCTGCCGTCCTTCATTTTCTATCACAGAATAACACCCAAAACCAGATACGGAAATCAGATAACGCGCAATGAACAGATAAAAAGGGCCTGCAACAACGCCCCCGCATGACCGTCACGCTACGGACGTGGATTGGACGGTTTTGCACTCACAGACGCGCCACAACCATCATCCGCATCTGCGGCGTCCCGTCCGTCTTCTGCACCGTCAGCGACGCGCACCTTCTCTACAGTATCAAAGCCGAAATAATGCGGAAATTCATCCATATAACACACGGGCGATGCGCAGACATCCGGCATCTCTGCCCGCGCATCCGTGTGTTCGACGGTGGGCGTGTCACTTTTTTTATCTCTATGACTGTTCTTCATTTTCATCTGTTCATTCTATCACAAAACAAAAGATATCACCGTATCCGCGCAAAATATCTTTTAAACATCTTGTATCTATCTTGAATCACATTTCATAATATGTATTTATAATACACATTATAACAGATAAAAACAATCCGGCCCCGAAGATATCATGGAGGATATCATGCAACTGACCCGCTTCACAGATTACGGCCTGCGCGTTCTGATGTATCTGGCCGCGCGTCCGGCAGACACATCCAGCGTCAAAGTCATCGCCGCATATTACGGCATTTCGCGAAACCATCTGGTCAAGGTCGTACACCGCCTTTCACAACTCGGCTATATCAACACAACCAAAGGCAAGGGCGGCGGCATACAAATTGCAGATGGTACAGATGCACAGCGCATCGGTGATTTGATCGCGCAACTGGAACCCGATATGAACATCGTGGAATGTTTCGATGCCAAAACCAATCAGTGCCGCATCACCGATCACTGCGCCCTGAAACATTTTCTGCACGAGGCGACACAAAACTTCCTTGATACAATGAACAAATACACGTTGGCTGACACGGTACGGCACAAAATATCACCATTCACCAACACGGCTCTGTAAAGGATACCGACCGCCATGACACATTCACAGCCATCACCACGGACACAACGCATAACACGTGACCTTTTACCGGCGGTATATTGCATCTGGGCGGGGCTTATTCTCGGCGTATCCTTCATCGCCACGCCTGTTAAATTTCAGGCAACCGGCCTGACCATGCCTGTCGCGCTAGAGGTCGGCAAGGTCACATTTCATCTGTTCAACATGATCGAATGGGGCATCATGGCGCTGATCGTCAGCATATCCGCATATGCCGCATATATTCGCAACGAACCATGCCGCACGGGCCGGTGGATCACGGCTCTTTTCTTATTGGCCTTGCTTGCATTGCAGACCTTCTGGCTATTCCCCGTTCTGGACATACGGGCTGATGCCGTCATTGCGGGCGGCACGCCGGACCCGAACCATTATCATCTGTTTTATATTCTGATCGAGGTTTCCAAACTGGCCACCACGCTTTGCGCCGCGTGGATGTGCCGTTACAAAACGGATATGATGCCATGACCGCAACGACACCACCCGACAACAAAACCGCAGACCGTATCACCGAACAATCCATAAGGATGCTCGTTGACCGCTTTTATCAGAAAGTCCGCACCCATGACCAACTCGGTCCGGTGTTCGAATCCGCAATCGGAAAGACAGATGCCCAATGGGCACCCCATCTGGAACGTATGTATGCATTCTGGTCATCGATCATGCTGGCATCAGGACGTTACCACGGCAACCCGATGCAAAAACATAAGGACTTACCCACCTTTGATGAGGATCTGTTCGCAATCTGGCTGACCTTGTTTGCCGAAACCGCACGCGAAGTTCATGATCCGCCTATTGCAGATCATTACATCGACCGCAGTAAACGTATCGCCGAAACCTTAAAACGCGGCCTGTACCGTTCCGGCGACAAAGACGGAAACCTGACAGGTTAAAGGCCACCCGCCGCATATGTACGTGTATATTCCTGCCAATAGCCCGCACAGAGCGTTTTATTTCCTGACAGGATCGTGGTATAACAAGCAAAGCAACAACATTGAAATGTACAGACAATGACTCTCTTGATTTTATACTTACTGCTTGCAATCGGCGTATCTTTCTTTTGCTCGATTGCCGAAGCCGTCATTCTATCCGTGCGGCCGTCCTATATCGCCGTGCTTGAACAAAAGGGCAAGCAAAGCGGCAAAGTCCTCAAAGGCTTGCGCGATAATCTCGACCGCCCGCTGGCCGCGATCCTGACCGCAAACACAATTGCCCATACTGTCGGGGCCGCAGGGGTCGGCGCACAAGCCACCTATCTGTTCGGCAGTGCTTATCTCGGCCTGACCTCGGGTATTCTTACTCTGCTTATTCTGATTTTTTCCGAGATTATTCCAAAAACGCTCGGTGCCACATACTGGCAACAACTCGCCCCTGCGATGGGTGTCATGATTTCATGGCTGACCTTATTGCTGTTCCCGTTCGTCTGGCTATCCGAAAAACTCACGCGCGTGCTGTCCCGTTCGGGCGTCAGCGCTTTTACCTTCAGCCGCGATGAAATGACGGCGATGGCGAAGATCGGCAAGGAAGAAGGGCTTCTGGATGTCAAAGAGCTGAAAATCGTCACCAATCTGATGAAACTGCACCGCTTATCCGTCCGCGATATCATGACTCCGCGTCCTGTGATCTTCTCGGTGTCCGAAAGCATGACCGTGGTTGATTTCTTCGGCGCCTATGCCGAGAAACCGTTTTCACGTATTCCCGTTTACGGCAAAGGCACAGACGATATCACAGGTTATGTGTTAAAGCATGACCTGCTGAAAGCGCAAGCAGCCGATGATTTCGGCAAAAAACTATCCGATTTTAAACGTGACTTTCTTGTCGTACCCGACAAATTAATGGCCTCGGACATTTATGATCGTCTGATGTATGAAAAAAGCCATATCGCACTGGTCGTGGACGAATACGGCACGGTGCAGGGGCTTGCCACACTCGAAGATGTGGTCGAAACATTGATCGGGCTTGAAATCACCGATGAATCCGACAAAGTCGAAGATATGCAGGATCTGGCGCACAAACGCTGGCGTGAACGGATGGAAACAATCGGCATTGATCCGAACAGTCTGGAATCCAAGACAATCCGGTAACACATACAGACTGACAGATCATTGTCCGCATCGGCATCGTGCCATTCATCACACGCGGCAAACACCGCGCCATAGTATGATGGCCGCGCCAGACTACCCAATCAGGCTACCCAACCAGACCACCTGATAAAGTGGCCTCAATAAGATGACCCGATAAGCCTCCCGATTCAGGCGTCGTTTATAATAGTTCCGCGATCAATGAAATGCCCAGATAACTGCCCGCAAGGCTGAGGTAACCAAGACTGATAATCAGCCCATCCCTGGCGATAAAGCCAAGCCCGAAAAAGAAAATCGGCAAGGCAACCGCCGCAGGCAACATCGGAATAAACCCGATCAAAATCATCACCAGACTTAAAGCCAGCGAAACCGCCGCGGTGATATATTTACTGATATCATGCAGCAAAAAGTTCAGCCGTTTTTGTAAATATTGGTCGATTTTTGATGTGTACGGCTTCACAGACTGAACGGCTTTTTCAATCTTCTTGGTCGAAATTTCAAACTCTTTGACCTGCGCAGGCAACCACGGGTAATTGCGTCCCATCAAGATCTGCACACAAACAAAAACAATAATCACGCCGCACAACGCCGGCACAAACGGAATCGCCCCTGTCGGCATCACGGTAATCAGCGCAGGCGCCAATAACATCGACCCAAACCCCCGATACCGGACACGCTGCATAATCTCGCCAACGGCAATCGTATCACCTTCGTGATCTTTCGTCAGCGCCTCCAGCGTCTGCGTCAAGTCCTCTGCTGGATCTTGTGTGTGGTCTTGTGTTTTGTCATCTGATTCATAACGGTCCATTGCTGTATCATACCTTTGTTGTTTCAAACGGTCAGACTATTCATCTATAGCCACGCCATATAAATAGTATACGCCCCCGACATGACAAGTCCACTCATACGGCAAACGCGATCAAAAATCCCGCGCATTCGACACGATTACGCATTTCCTATCGCGGCAGGCGCAGTTTCCATTGCATATACACCGCATAAAGAACGGGGATCAGGATTAAGGTCAGAATCAGTGTACTGACCATACCGCCCACCATCGGCAAGGCGATACGGCGCATCACATCCGCCCCCGGCCCGTCTGTCAGGAAAATCGGGATCAGCCCCAGAATAATCGTGCTGACCGTCATCAGTTTCGGCCGTAAACGCTGAATCGCGCCGCGCCTGACATTGACGAGCAGCGCCTCTGCCGTATCGGGCCAATTCTCGCGCATTTCGTGATCGATATAGATCAACATGACAATCGCTGTTTCAACGGCAATACCCGCAAGCGCAATAAAACCGACGGCAACGGCAACCGAAACATTATAGCCTGCAAACCACAACCACCAGACCCCGCCGATCACCCCGAACGGCACGGACAGTAAAATCAAAAATGTGCGGTCCCAGCGTCTGAAATGCAGGTACAGCAATGCGGCAATAATCAATATTGTTGCCGGAATTGCGATTTGCAGACGTTCATTCGCAGCCTGCATCTGTTCAAACTGTCCGGAGAATTTCAGCGTATAGCCCTGCGGCAAATCCAGTGTTTGCAGCGCCGCTTGCAGGTCGGCAATATATGATCCGACATCACGCCCTTCAATATCGACAAACACCCAGCCATTCAACCGCGCATCTTCGGATTTGATCATCGACGGGCCTTCGGCCACACGAATATCGGCCAGATCGGCCAGCGGAATATGCGCACCATCCGGCGCACTAATCAGAATATCATCCAGATCATCAATATGCGTACGGAACGGACGGTCATAACGCAGCATGACCGGATAACGTTCGCGCCCTTCAACAGCTTCGTCAAGTTGCATGCCGCCAAGCGCGGTGCGGATGACCTGCTGCACGGTTTGCAATGCAATACCGTAACGGGCAATGTTGCGGCGGTCGGGTATAATTTCAATATATTTGCCGCCGACAACACGATCGGCAATCGCGCTGCGCGTTCCGGTCACCTCTTTGGCGCGGCGCTCGACATCTTTGGCGATACGGTCAATGCCTTGTAAATCCGGCCCTGAAATCTTGATCCCGACAGGTGTACGTATGCCTGTGGTCAGCATATCAAGCCTGATTTTAATCGGATACCCCCAGCTATTCATCAACCCCGGCAGTCCGATTTGTTTGTTCAGATCGGCCATCAATTTTTGCGGTGTCATATCAGGCCGCCATTGATCGCGCGGCTTTAAGGCAATCCATGTTTCAATCATGGCAAGCGGCGCGGGGTCGGTCGCCGTATCGGCCCGTCCTGCCTTGCCGAACACATGTTCGATTTCGGGCACCTGCATCAATTGACGGTTCGTGACTTGTAAAATCTGCCTTGCTTTGGCGGGCGACACCCCCGGCAATGTCATCGGCATATAAAGCAGCCCCCCTTCATAAAGCGGCGGCATAAATTCCGTGCCAAGCTTTGATGCCGGATATGCCGTAGAGACAAGCGCCGCCACGGCAAGGACAATCGTCGTCTTGCGCCATTTCAGGGCCAGATTCAAAAACGGCCGGTACAGCGCAATGAAAAAGCGATTGATCGGGTTTTCACCCTCGCGCCGGATTTTTCCACGCACCAGCCATAACATCAGCACAGGCACAACCGTCACCGATAACAGCGCGGCCGCTGCCATTGCATATGTCTTGGTAAAAGCAAGCGGTGTAAACAGTCGTGCTGATTGTCCGGTTAAGGCAAACACCGGCAGAAAAGACACCGTAATAATCAACAACGAGAAAAACAGCCCCGGCCCGACCTCTTTGGCCGCTAGCACCAGCGCCTTTTGCCTGTCTTCTTTTCGTGCATCTTCGCCCATCTCCGATAATTTGCGGTGCGCATTTTCAACCATCACGATCGAGGCATCGACCATCGCGCCAATCGCAATGGCAATGCCGCCCAGCGACATAATATTGGCCGTAATCCCCTGCGCATTCATGATGATAAAGGCCGCCAAAATCCCGAGCGGAATGGTAATAATGGCCACCAGCGCACTGCGGGCATGCAGTAAAAACAAAAACCCGATCAGCGCAACCACAATACTTTCTTCGATCAATTTATGCGTCAGGTAACCCGCCGCCCCTTCGATCAAGGCACTGCGGTCATAGACAATCTCCAGTTCAACCCCATCGGGCAGCCCCTGCCGGACGCTGTCCAGACGCTGTTTAACATGATCGATCACATCCAGCGCATTGGCGCCGGGCCGCATCACAACAATGCCGCCAACAACTTCGCCTTCGCCGTTCAGTTCGGCAATACCGCGCCGTATCGCCGGCCCCTCGCCCACGCGGGCCACATCACCGATGGTCACAGGTGTGCCATCGACTGTTTTTAAAACGGCTTGCGCCAGATCCTGTGGTTTATTCACATAGCCGAATGACCGGATCATATATTCGGTTTCGGCCATTTCAAGCGTACGTCCGCCTGTTTCCGCATTGGCCCCGCGCACAGCGGCCATCACATCCTGCAAAGACACATCATAGGCCCGCAACTTATGCGGATCGACGCGCACCTGATATTCTTTGACAAAACCGCCGACACCGGCTACCTCGGCAACACCGTCAACCGTGGCCAGTTCAAACCGCACAAACCAATCCTGCAACGACCGCAATGCGGCCAGATCATGTTGTCCTGTTTTATCCACCAGCGCATATTGAAATACCCAGCCAACACCCGTCGCATCCGGCCCTAATTCCGGTTCGACCCCATCAGGTAAAATATTGCGGGCCTGCGAAAGATATTCAAGCGTACGGCTCCGCGCCCAGTACATATCGACATTATCCTCGAACACGATATAGACGAAAGATGTCCCGAACATCGAAAACCCGCGCACCACTTTTGTCTTTGGCAAAGATAACATCCGCGTCGATAACGGGTATGTGACTTGATCCTCGATCACCTGCGGTGCTTGCCCCGGCCAATCGGTACGGATAATCACCTGCGTGTCCGATAAATCGGGAATGGCATCCAGCGGAATTTTTGTAACCGCAAGAATGCCCGCCGCCAATAAGACAAGCGCGCCCAGCATCACGAAAAATTTATTTGCCACAGACCAGTCAATAATTTTGGCGGCAAAACTGCCGGACGGATCATGCATCATATTCAGGCCGTCCTGATGATCATGCTTATTCATGGACATGGCGCATCTCCTCTTGTCCGGCGGTATCGTGTCCGGCGGGATTGTGACCATCGGTCTTTTCTGCGGCGTTCATATCCATCATTGTTTCATCACCGTGCTGATGGCCCATTGCGGCCATTCCGCCCGTCAGGTTGCTTTCGGAATCCAGCATAAACTGCCCCGACCGCACAATGATCATGCCATCCGACAAGCCGTCCGTAATCGCGGTCAGACCGTTTGCCGTGATGCCTGTTTCCACCATCACAGGGCGGAAATACCCATCGCCCAGTGCTTCGATCACATAGGCACCATCCTTGCCATACAGCACCGCTTCACGCGGCACGGCCAGACGGGATGGATAAAATCAATCTCGCTTTGATATGTCTGTCCCGTTTCGGGCAATGTCACCGTTGCCGGCGTTCCGGTTTTCAGGAAACCGATATCCCGCACAGGCACATCAATATTCGCCCATAATTTTGAAAAATCCTGCAACCGCATCACCGATCCGCCTTCGCGTACATGTCCGCCTTTGCGCACATGCAGCGCTGTCACCGTGCCGTCCACAGGAGCATGAAACGGCGTGGCCTCCAGAAAATCACCGCGTTTTTTCAATGCCGCAATGGCTTTGTCATCCATGCCGTATAACCGCAAACGTTGCCCCGCATTACCGATCCGCGATCCGATCAGGAAATCGGACTGCGCACCCATCAAATCAGGACTGTAATAGGTGAACAGCAAATCACCTTTTTTTACCGTATCACCGACAGCATCCACGGGCAGATCAATAATCCAGCCTTGTGTACGGACATCAACCGCATGTTCCAGACGGGTGCTAGCCTTCAACCGTCCGAACGCCTGAATGGCACGGCCGAATTGATGATACCCTGCCCGTTCTGTTGTCACGCCCAATGTCTGAATATAAGACGGATCAATATGAAACGCATTATCGGGCTTATCATCATGCGATAGCGGCGTCTTGTCGGCACGTTGCACCAAAATCATACCGCAAATCGGACAAATATCGCCTTGCTCACCCGTGATATGGGTATGCATCGGGCAATGATATGTATCGACATTCATACCGGTTGTAGCGGCCCCACCATCCATATCGGCAGACTTCACCGACATCTGACTGTCATCGGATACCGCATAACCGGAATGGTCATGGCGCTCTGCCGCTGTCACACTATTGTGCAGGCCAAGCGCGAAAAAACATAAACTCAAAAATAAACTGAAATATAACGCACGCATAGAACAAGGCTCCTTTCCTTTAAGGGCGTGAAAAAAACCGTCAAGAAAGGAGCGTGCTTATAGACGCAGGCGCTGCGTCGTTAAATAAAGATCGTGTTGTTGCAGATGTGGCGGACCGGCAAGATCAAAAGGGGGTCCGCGGCTGGAATACCCTGCCGCCAAACGAAAATCATAACCGGATGTCAAATCCACCCATGTCATATCAATATAATCGACAGACGATTGATCGGGCTGGGTGACAAAATCGGTATGCATGTCAGGCTGGAATAAATCAACACCCATACAATCAAGCGCGAACATCGGCCCCGATTGTTTCATATTGTTCTGCATGTCGGGTGTTTGATGATCCGGCGCGGCCGCATCACGTTGCTGATGACATGGCTTGACGTCGGCAGCCTGCGCAGATTGCAGCGGACAGAACGCCATCACACAGGTCAAAACCGGTGTGAGCATTAAAAACGTCATAAATCCGAGTATTATTCTACGCATGCCATCCATAATACACTATTCGTGTTAACAAGTCATGACGTTACACCGATTCTTTTTCACGGCAGTCTGTCTGCACGCCACTTTTCACAGCCTTATGCGCGTGGCAAATACGCACGGCAAAACATATCAATTTCATACGATGTGATTGTGATGATTTTTAAAAGAGGATCGCGTGACGCTATCACGGCGCAAACATATCTTCGCGCGGCATGACCTGTGCAGGTACAGGTACGCTTTCGACCTCCGGCCCGTCGATATCTCTTGCAATATCCTGATCTTCGGCCGTGATATCACCGGCGCGGCGCGGTGTTTCCAATCGGCGCGGCGCATCTTCATCGCCGCCGCTTAGCCCGTTAAACAGGCATTGGAATAACGTGCCGAACACCATCGTCATGAGCTGGTTGAACAGCTCGCCCATTTCAGGATCAAGCCCGCTGAGATCCGGCACAAAGGCATCTTCGATACTGCTTGTCAGGTCCGGTAATGTATCAAGTCCGTTACGGCGGCTTTCAATCCGGGCGCGCATATCCGCACCAGTCGCATCGACAATTTGTTGCCGCGTATCCGGTCCGCCCAAATCAGGATGAATAAAAATACCCGCAATATTTTGCGGCACCGAACCGCCTGGTGTTTCGCGGGCCTTATCCGATACAAACTGACGATCACCACCCGCACCGTCAACGGCAATTTCGACATGGCCGTACCGGTCGCCGCCTGTAATGCGGCGTTCGGATGATGAAATACTGCCATCCTGATTATGATCGAAACTATCCAGCTCCGCGCGGGATAAATATTGTTCTTCATTACGGTCCAGATACCCGTCACGGTCGCGGTCCGCCGCCAAATAGCGCGACCCGCCGCTTGTGGTATAGTCAGCCGACTTATCGTAAACAATCACGGCCCCCGGCGGGACATCGGGTGAATTACTCAGCACCTCGTCCAGTTCGGACCGCGTTAACTGCGATAAATCGTCCATTGTGTATTCTTGTCCGTCATACCGGATCGTGTTCATACGCATCCAGCTGGAATCGGCTTCTTCAAGGCGTGTCAGATAATCATGCGCGTTGCCGCGACCGTTCGGGATGCCCATACTGTCAAGGATGTAACGAACGCCCAGCGCGCATTGCCCTTCGGCCGCACATCGATCCGCTCTGTTGATAACACTCTGGGTAATAACCGACATGTTATTCAACCCTTTCCTCAAAATTACGCCGCACCCCTTATGCTTCGCGCATTAGCTGTATTTTACGACAGCAAAAGTAAACAAATCCTAAAGATATATGTAAACATTGTGTTTCGCGGCCAACTTTGAAAGATTCTTTCACGAACCGTACACATCACCGCCACACGCACAAACCGCTACGCCAGAAATCCACACAAAAATCCTTTGCGCCCGTTTTTCCGATATTGACGCATCAACACTCCGGCATTGACAATTCACCACCGCCCCTTACGCTGTACAGGCTTAATATTGCACCATTGTAAGAAAAATATAAGCAACACAGCATCACCCATATTAATGCAGCCAAAGAAGTATAACGACACGATATGATGAAGAAGATAATTTCAAGAGGTACGACGATCATTATCCTTTGCGTGTTAGGCAGCGTCGCACTGGCCTTCTTATTCGCACTTAGAAATGCACCTGCTCCCCAATATATCGGTGAAGATGCCGCAAACGATCTCAAAGATTTCTATATGATCGAAATGGGCGATGATACATTTCGTATTCCTGTTGAATATTTGCTCGATCATCGTCTACGCAAAGATGGAACACAGGAATATGTGCCGATGATGGCCAAACGTGACAATCTTGAACCGATAGAGAATGCAAAGCAATATAATCGCGAACCCGCGCGAAAACAGGATGCCGTAGAGTTCAATTTAAATTCAATCTCAAGCGGAGATAATATCACGCGGTCATTATATTCTGATGCTAAAATTCATGAAACTTTAGAAGTTCCTGATTTTTCCGGCGAAACGGATGGCTTGAAAAACTTAGGTACTTACATGTTAGCAGGTGACACCCCTATCAATACGTATATCTATTTAAAAAGAGAGAAGATTATCGCTGTCATAAGATGTGGTACTGATAAAACTTACGAGAATCCATCATGTAGAGTCGCTCAAAGTTATAGAGAGTTTGTTGGTCTCGACATTAATTTCGACATCGAGAATCTCGACTGGTTTGCAACAGAGGGGATGGAACATATCTTGGCCAAAGTTGAGAACTGGCGCGTAAAAACAAAAAAGACATCATCAACCAACAGTCAACAATGAAAGGTGCGATGTTGCAGAAAATTCAAAATCTGGCGACAAGCATCCATCCCCTTATCCCGCGCCGGATAAATGATATTGACGGCATGATACCCGCGCGCCTGTTGTGACAACATCCTTCGGCTACGCCTTCTTCAACCCCGTGGAAAGCAGGGCGATATAGTCCGGCCCGACACCGCAACATCCGCCGATGATACGCGCGCCGTTTTGTTGCCATTGACGGGCATAATCGAGATAGGTTTCCGGCGCAATATCATCCCGCATGACCGACAAGCCGTCAGTCGGGCTACGCGATCCTTTCGTGCGGCCAAATGCATTGGCATACGCGCCGAATTGCACATCTTGATGCGCATCCATCACAGGGCCGCATTGTGTAAAGGCCGCACTGATATCTTCAACCGCGCAACAATTCAGCAACACCGCCGCTGCAATGCCATCATCCAAAATGGTTTGCAGGGCTGCATCCAGACGTTCGCCCGAGCGCAAGTGCGGCACCGCCGTTTCGTCGAAACGCTCCTGCAATGTGAAAGAAAGCCATAACGGTTTATCATGGCCGTACGTCTGATATACATCTTGCACAATACGCGCTTCCTCGACCGCGCTGATGGTCTCGGCCAGAAATAAATCGGCATACGGGGCTTGTTCTTCGAAAAAAGCCGCCAGAAGATCCGGCGCGGCGGCTGCATCAAACTGGTCGGGCTGATACGACCCGAACACAGGCGGCACGCACGCCGCGACCTGTACGGGCGCCCTATCATAGCCTTCACCATCATCAGCCGCATCCTGCCCAGCATTATCACTTGTATTGTCACCGGCATGATCGGCGACGATATCGGCCTCGGCCCGCGCCAATTCCGCCGCAAGACGGATCAACGCACGTCCATCCTTCGCAAATAAATCCGCGCCGATATGGGCGGGCACCACAGCATAGCTGTTCGTCGTAATCACCTGCGCGCCGGCCTGAATAAAATCACGGTGCACCCGCGCCACCATATCCGGTGCTTCCATCAAGGCCTGCGCCGACCAGAATGGCTGGGAAAACGGCGCGCCTGCGCACTCTAACGCGCGGCCCATGCCACCATCCAGAATAATTGTATGATTATGATTGCCGCCCATCACGTCACCTCCAAAATCCATCCCGCGCCCACAACGCATATAGCGCATACAAGGCTCATCCTTGCATATGGATATAAATATGCAAACATTTTAGATTACGCGTACAAGAAAAATGCCAGCAGATGTGGCCTACCGCTAACCGTTCTCATGGTTGTTTCTTATATTTTGAACCATTGTAAGCATTTCGCTAACAAGTAGGCGCAATTCTTCAGCTTCTTCTTTATTGAGGTACTTGTCTTTTGAGTGAAGACTCATAGCATTTTTATTGATATTATGTGCCTGAATTTCGAAACCATCACTGTCGCTGTGAGCTATTAGCTTATTGCGACGATCAATGAACTTATCGTGGGATAGTTTTCTTTGAATAGATAAATTTTCTAACAATTCATTTCTCAATGTATGCAAGCCATGTGATCTTAAAAAGGGCCGCGCATAACAGATCAATGCTGCAATAGAAAAAGCCTGCCATTGAAGAGTTTCTTCTGAATTGTTAGTTGGCCCGAGAACAGTGTACTTATTCAATAGGTTAATATGACCTATTGTTTCAAGAAAATCGAAAGTTGCTTTACCTAGCGCTTTTTCTTTTGACGAAACAATAACAGTACTTCCTTAAAAAATGGCGGAGATACAGGGATTCGAACCCTGGAGAGGTTGCCCTCAACACGATTTCCAATCGTGCGCCTTAAGCCGCTCGGCCATATCTCCGCAACATAAAAGGCAGCGTATGCATAGCAAAGCTGCGACCGCATGACAATATTATATTTACATTATCATATTTATATTATGATTTCACAGCCCAAGCCCCTCATGAACCCATCATAACTCCATTATGAATCCATCATAAACCTGTTATGCGTCTATCATATACCTGATATGTGCCTATATATACGGAAAAATATTGTCCCCATTCCGCGCAATCGCTTGCAAATTAAGGCTTTTCTTTGCATATTCCCTGACGTATGATTATTCTTTGACAAATTAAGAAAAAATAAAGTACACAACGTACAGTCATCTGATTATATCGATTCTATTGGGGAAACATAAAAATGCAATCAATCATCACTTACGGGATTATGTTCCTGCTTTTTCCTGTGGCCGCGCTTGCGCATGATTTCTATATTGCCGATAAATCCGGCACACCGTTTGAATTCGCGCAGCTTGGCTGGGTTTGGGAAACATACCATATCAGCAGCATGGATGCCGTATTCAATTTCTTTAACGATAACGCACCGATTGTCTGGAATGCCTTTATCAATCCGCTTCTGGCGCAACCTGCTTTCTTCGTTGCCGTCACGCCGTTCTGCATCTATGTCACGATCGTGATCTTTATGAAGGTTTTCGGTCTGGGCACGTTTGAGGGCGAAGGTCTGATCGGCTCATAATCGCCGCCACGCCTTAATCAGACAGCGCAATCCCGCAGCCACGATCCAAAATCGTTCGCAGCACGCCTGCCAGAACATCCAGTTCTTCGGGCGCAGAGAGCCTGTGATCGGCCTGATCCAGATATACAACATCCTTAAACGGCGCGCTGACCGCATCGGACAGCCGCGCGGCAACCTGCCACGGCACATCGCGGTCTTTCTTGCCTTGTATCAGAATATACGGACAATCCAGCGTCATACCGCGATCCAGAAAACAGTGCGAATCACCGTCATCAATCAGTGATTTTGTAATCACGTACGGCGCATCGCTATAATCATTCGGCATGTGAGTACGGCCCGTACGCATCAATTCATCGCGCATCTCTTCGGTGAAGTTTTCATTATACATTTCCCGTGTAAAATCGGGCGCAGCCGCCAATCCGACAAGGCCGGCCACACGGTCAGGGCGTTCCTCGGTGGCCAGAAACGAAATCCACCCGCCCATTGATGACCCCACCAGAATCACAGGACCGCTTGCGATTTTATCAACTATTGCCAGCGTATCATCTTTCCACTGGCCGATTGTCCCCTCTTCAAACGCGCCGCCGGATGAACCGTGGCCGC
The DNA here is from genome assembly GCA_030750865.1 of Alphaproteobacteria bacterium. Taxonomy (GTDB): domain Bacteria; phylum Pseudomonadota; class Alphaproteobacteria; order Micavibrionales; family Micavibrionaceae; genus JASMHE01. The sequence goes on along the minus strand of JASMHE010000003.1, from coordinate 33,964 downwards.
TATAATCAAAACGGATAAAAGGCATGTCATGACGCGTACACAATGTTTCGAGGAAAACAGCCTTTGTCCCCTCCATATCGGACCGGAACCCGCCGCAAAAAATGACGGTCGGTTTACCGTCCGGCGCTTTTGCATCCGTTTTCCGGTAAGCAAGATCAGGTTTGTCTTTTCGTTTTAAATATTGAATATCCACGGGAACACCCTTATAACGTTTGGTAGTAGGTAACATTTGGTAATAAGTAACGTTCGGTATTAGGCTTCACTGTTACACGGCACATTACAACATATTTAGCTGGTTTAATCCACGACACAAAACACATGACACAAAACACAAGCGCACAAAAACAACCTGTCATTTTACAGGTGATCCCAGAACTTGGCCCCGGCGGGGCCGAACAAGGCTGTATTGACATCAGCAACGAACTTGTGCGGGCCGGTGCAAAATCAATCGTTGTGTCCAATGGCGGCGACCGCGTGCATGAAATTCTGCGCGGCGGCGGCATTCATATTGATATGCCGGTCCACAGCAAAAACCCGATCACCATGATGAGCAATGTCGGCCGCCTGCGCGATGTAATCAAAGAACATGATGTCGATATCGTCCATGCCCGCAGCCGCGCCCCGGCCTGGAGCTGCCACCGTGCCTGCAAAAACAGCGATACCAAATTCATGACAACATGCCACGCCCCGTACAATATCAGCGGCAACGCCAAACGGATTTACAATTCATCCATTGCCAAAGGCGAGCGCATCATCGCGATTTCCAACTATGTCCGTGATTATCTGACATTGAATTACAAAGTGGATGCCCGCAAAATCCGCCTGATCCATCGCGGCATCGGCCTTGAAAAATTTCATCCGAATGCCGTCACCGCCGAACGCATGATCAAGCTGGCCAAAGAATGGCGCATTCCGGACGAATCAAACATTGTGATGTTGCCCGGCCGCCTGACCCGCTGGAAAGGGCATCATATTCTGATCGAAGCCCTGTCAAAATTAAACCGCGCCGATGTGTTCTGTGTGATTATCGGCTCCGATCAAGGCCGCACCGGATACCGGATCGAGCTGGAATCACAAATCAAATCACTGGGGCTGGACGGTCATATCCGCATCGTTGACCACTGCAACGACATGCCCGCCGCCTATATGCTGGCTAATGTTGTGATCTCGGCCTCGACCGATCCCGAAGGGTTCGGCCGCATCCCGATCGAAGCGCAAGCAATGGGCAAACCGATCATCGGCACAGACCACGGCGGAGCGCGCGAAACTATTTTACGCCGTCAGACAGGCTGGCTGGTCGCGCCGGGATCTGTCGAGGAAATGGCAGGCGCCCTCAGCGAAGCACTGTCCCTTACCCCGTCACAACGTTCTATTCTGGGCACACGCGCAATGGCGCATATTGCAGCAAACTTCACACGCGAGAAAATGGCCGATGAAACATTGAACGTCTATGCCGAATTGCTCGAAGAAAAATTATCCGGCCACAGCAAATTACAATCCGTACAGCATGACCGCCTGTTCGGCGATGAAAACGCGGCATAGCTCCCGTATTTAGGCAAACCCCCATCACACAGACACCCGTAACGCAAACTTCCATGACGCATATGACGCAGACTTCTATGACACAGACAGACAAAATTCTCGTCATCAAGCTCGGCGCACTGGGTGATTTCATCCAGACAATGGGCGTTATGAAGGCCATTCGCGCGCATCATAACGATGCGCATATCACATTGCTGACCACCCGCCCGTTTGAAAAACTGGCGCGGGATTGCGGTTATTTTGATGACATTCACATCGATACAAAACCGAAATGGTATCACCTCAAACACTGGATGGACTTGCGCCGTTTTCTGACAAAATCCGGTTTCACCCGCGTGTATGATTTACAAAATAATGACCGCACCGCGCTGTATTTCCGCCTGATCCCCCGCCATGACAAACCCGAATGGGTCGGCGTGGCAAAAGGGGCATCCCACGCCAATCCATCCCCTGAACGAACCGCCGGGCATGCCTTTGACGGGCACACGCAAACACTGGCGCTGGCTGGCATTCAGGATATTACGGTGGATGATCTATTATGGATGGAAAGTGATTTATCCGCCTTTCACCTGCCGGACAATATGGCCCTGCTTATTCCGGGTTGCGCGCCAAACCGGCCCGAAAAACGCTGGCCTGCCGAATCTTATGGCGCGCTGGCCCGCCGCCTTTATAGTGACGGATACACGCCTGTCATTATCGGGACACAAACAGAAAAAGAAATCGCGCAAATAATCTGCGACCTTGCGCCGCAAGCGATCGATCTGACCGGACAGACAGGGCTGACCGATCTGCCCGCACTGGCGCGCAAAGCCCGCTTTGCGGTCGGCAACGACACCGGACCGATGCATTTTATCGGCCCGGCCGGAACGCCCGCCTTCGTGCTGTTTTCAAAACATAGTGATCCTGTGCGGCACAAACCGCTGGGCAAGCATGTTTATACATTGCAAACCGAAGAGATCGAGACATTAGAAGATCACGCCGTAATGGAATTCATCACACAACATCTGGACCGCAAGACATAAACGGCCCGTTCGTCTCCCGTTCCGTTCGTCCCAGTCAATCTCTGTTCGTCAACGGTTAATCAATCTTGAAAAACATGAAACAATTTTCGCCTGACTGCTCGGCATAGGCCGTGCCGATGCGGCAACCCGACACGCCATATTCGGCCTGTACATCACCGCCGGTCGAATAGCCGTCATCAATTTTACGGTCAATATGATGCGCATTGATCGGCGAAATCGGATGCACGCCCGGATCGGTCGGCATATCGCCTTCAACATTAGCCTGCAACCGCAGATGCAGCCCGTAAATACCGTAATTGCGGTCATTCATATACACCGCATGCCAGCCGCCGCGAAATTTCGAAATCGGATGCGTTTCACCCCAGACCGGAATATCGGGATTTGAATCGCTGGACACAGAATCGGCAAGCAGGCCCGATAACGTCAGGTGTTTCCAGAACTGGGTTGTTTCTTCATATTGTGACACGTCATAACTCGGGTTATCAATCGCCTGCCCGATCACCATATTGCCATCACCGTTGCGGCAATATGTGTCCACTTCATCACACCCGGGAATACGCTGTTGTGCGGTGGCCATATCGCCCGGTAACGCATCATAGGAATTATAAAAACTGTTCACGGCCGCTTTATAGGATTCAACCTGCGTAATGGTGGCATTGACCTTCGCGCCCTGTAAAATCTGGTGGCCTTTAATCACACCGCCGATCAGAAGGCCGATAATAATCATGCCAATTGCCAGTTCCACGAGCGTGAAACCGGCCACATTGTTTTTGTATTTTGTTTTTTCTTCCCCGTCACACAACGATAAAGAAAATTGCTGTCTATCTTCCAACATAAATTCGTGTCCTTGTTATGTTTTACCCACGCCCTCTATTACGGTGTGTAAAGATCATACAAGGTTTTTAGTATAGCATGAGTCGCGCCTTCATTCATTGAATAAAATATTGTTTGTGCAGATCGGCGTGTTTTCACCAGACCGTCCCGCCGTAATCGTGCCAAATGTTGTGATAATGCAGATTGGCTTAACCCTATGATCTCTTCAAGTTCACCTACATTTTTTTCGCCCTTATAGAGCGAACATATGATCGCCAGACGATGCTCATTAGATAATGATTTTAATAAAACCACCGCATCATCGATATTTTGCTCTAAATCATTCAGATCCACATCTATTCTCTCAAAAATTTTGCCGTGTCATTGTTTGAAAGAGTACGCATAAAAAATAAAGATATGGCCAGCCCCTTTATTTCCCCGACTACCATTATAACAAATAACAGCAATCTATGTAAGGTTTATTCCATATGTCATTGATAATGAAACAAATCTTTCATATTCATTCAACTAGACGGGGGATAACCCGATTTGCGGGAATATACGGGTTTGACACACCGCTTTACAAAGACGGTTTATCCGGCATGCGCCGCATCAGACGGGCCGTTAACCAGTATGGCAAAAGACCGACAAATCCGCACAACGCGTACATTTGCCACGGGAACACGATACGCCCTTTATTAGCGGCAAGCCCTCTGGCGATACGTACGGCTGAATCTTCCGGCGACATTAAAAACGGCATCGGAAACGGATTTTTATCGGTCAGCGGTGTTTTAATAAACCCCGGACACACAACATTCACACGTACATTCCGCGCTTTTGCTATCACGCGCAGTGCCTCGCCATATAAACGAACCGCCCCTTTTGATGAACTATAGCCCGGCGCTCCGCCCCAGCCGCTGAACGATGCCAGCGAACTGATGATCGCAATCTGGCCGGACTGGCGTTGCAACATACGATCCAGCACAGGTTCAACCGTGTTGAACACACCCTGCACATTGACATTATAAATCGTGCGGGCCTGCGCCACAGGTTCACATAGCGGCAATGACGGGGACGGGCTTTTTTCCTGCCCCTGTTGCGGCGATTGTGGCTGCAGACCATCACCGCCACCACCCGATCCACCGGAAATCCCCGCATTGGCAATCACCAGATCAAGCGGCGTTTTTTGATCGGCTTCAGTGACCCAGATCGCCATGCGCTTTTCATCGGTCACATCAAGGCACGCCGTATGCACATGTGCGCCTTTGGATTCACATTTATCTTTCACCGCCGCCAGCCGCTCTTCATGACGGCCCGATAAATACAGATCAACACCCTCGCCCGCATAATAAACGGCAAGCGCCGCACCAATCCCACTGGATGCGCCCGTAATCAGAACGGCGCGCGGCGGATTATATTTTTGATGTTTGCGGAACGGCATTGTGATAAAAACCTATTGATTGTTGTCCTTAAGCGGCTGTGATAAGCTTTACAAAGCGCCATTATAGTATATGCATATAGAGCATGAATAAAGAAAATGATTACAATCTGAATCGCCGCGGGCTTATGTTTGTTCTTTCCTCGCCATCAGGAGCCGGAAAAACAACAATCAGTCGCGCCTTGCTCAAACAAAACAAAGATCTTGTCGTCTCGATTTCCGCCACCACACGCGACCGCCGTGCCGGTGAGGTACAGGGGCAGGATTATAATTTCGTCGATGTACCGACATTCACCAAAATGGTGGATGAAGGCAATATGATGGAACATGCCAAAGTCTTTAATCATTATTACGGCACGCCCAAAGAACCTGTCGAAGAAGCACTTTCACAAGGCAAGGATGTGATTTTTGATATTGACTGGCAAGGCACACAGCAACTCAGCGAGATTGCCCGCGATGATCTGGTGACCGTCTTTATCCTGCCGCCATCGTCAAAAGATCTGGAAAACCGTCTCAAATCGCGCGCCAAAGATACACGCGAAACAGATGACGAAATCGCAGGCCGCATGAACAAAGCGTCCAGCGAAATGTCGCACTATCATGAATATGATTACATCATCATCAACAGCGATATCGAAGAATCCATCGCCCGCGCACAGGCCATCCTTGATGCCGAGCGTCTGCGCCGTGACCGGTTAAAAGGCTTGTCATCCTTTGTCCGCAAATTAATGGGCGGCGTTTAAGCCGGATTGCACGACATCTGCACCGTACCCACGGGCCAAAAACGCACTTCAAACTTTAACCGCACTCACCCCGTACAATCGCGCTTCATCAATCTGTTGCAAAGAAGATCAGCTGCACGGCAACCGCCACGCGCGCAAAAGAGATAGGAAGAGCAATAGAAAACAAACAGAAGACAGATATAAACGGGGCGCACCACACGCGGCGTGTCGCTGTTTCTAAACCGCTTTCGTAATGGTCAGAAAATCATCCGGCGTTAATTCCTCGGCCCGTGCCGTTTCCGCAATGCCCGATTTTGCAAGCGCATCCGCATATGGTTTCAAACTAGACCGCAGCATTTTACGCCGCTGGCCGAAGGCCGCCGCAACAATTTTCTCCATGTCCTTATAATGCGCCAGATCGGGATGATCCGCTTTCGGACAAATCTGCACGACCGATGATGTAATTTTCGGCGGCGGCACAAACACAGATGGCGGCAAATCAAATAAATGATAACAATCCGCAACCCACTGCAACATCACCGATAAACGGCCATATGTTTTTTCACGCGGGGTCGCCGTAAAACGGTCGGCCACCTCTTTTTGAAACATCAATGTCATATCACGGATAAAATCAGGCTTCTCAGCATGCAGCGCACACCAGTTCGTCAACAGCACTGTTGCAATATTATACGGCAAGTTGCCGAAAATACGGATGCGCTCTCCGGCCGGCACGTGACCGTCTTCGATTAAAAAGCGTAAATCGGTTTTCAGCGCATCGCGCTCCAACACAACCAGTTGCCCGTCCGATGCCGCGACCACAGGCTGCAATGCCTTGACCGCGCGGGGGTCATATTCAATCGCAATCACCTTCTGCGCCCCGCCTTTCAAAATGCTGCGGGTCAGACCGCCGGGGCCGGGGCCGATTTCAACGACAATATCGCCCGCAACACCGCCGCTATCACGCACAATTTTATCGGTAATATTCAGATCAAACAGGAAATTCTGGCCAAGCTTTTTATCGGCGCGCAAATCATTATCCGCGATCACCTCACGCAACGACGGCAAATGATCATATCTTGATGAAAAATCAGACACGCTGTTCTACAAAGGCTTCGGATTTCAAATCCATCAAATAACGGCGCTGCATGCGGTCAAGACGCTGCATGCTCAGTTGGTTTTTCACTTGATCGCGCGATGGAATGGACTGTTCTGTGATTTCACGTTTTTTCGCCAGCAAAATAATGTGATATCCGGCAACCGTGCGGATCGGCTCGCTCAACGTACCTTCGGGCATTTCCCGCAGCAACGTATCGATTTCTTCGGCCAGTTGTCCTTCCTGTACCCAGCCCAGATCACCGCCATTTGTTGCCCCTGCTGATTGCGAGAATTGCGCCGCAACACGCTGGAACGGGGCTTTTTTCTCGATCAATTCACGGTGCAGCTTACGGGCCAGATTAACAATATCACCTTCTTCGTCCGGTGTGTTCACGGGCAGGAAGATTTCGAAAATGCGATATTCTGTTTTGCCTTTGGCCGCTTCCAGACGGTCCAGCGTTGAATCAATATCCGTTTCCGACACATCAATCTGCGGACGCAGACGCATCTGCACCAATTTTGTCCATGAAATCTGGGCGCGTATCTGGTCTTCCAGCGTTGAACGCGGAATTTGCGATTCTTTCAAAACACTTTTGAACTGATCGGCCGTCATATTATTTTGCTGCGCGATGGTTGCAAACCCTTGTTCGATTTCCTGCGCATCAACTTCCAGACCGAATTTGCCTGCTTCCTGCACTTTCAGTTGTTCTTCAATCAGCGCATTCAGGATTTGCGGACGCAATTTGTCCATAATGTCAGGTTTTTTGGGCAAGCCTGACGATGTCATCACAAGACGCATCCGGTCATTCACATCCGATGTACTGATGGCACGGTCATTGACCACGGCGGCAATGGTTTCCATCTGGCCGCTTTGGGCCTGCGCCTGCGGCACAGCGCCAACAGACAGATGTGCGGCCAGACCGGCAACCAACATAGCCGCACAAAAACGTTTTGCACGGCCTGCCGCTTTTTTCAAATTGATTTTACGTTGTTTCATCATGCTTACTTAACTTCTTTCGCCCTGACTTAATTTTTGCCCCGTCTGCCGTTTTTATTACGCTACGCTGCCTTCTCGGCAAAAGCGCCGCCGGGTCTGTACCGTTCCAGATAGGTCGGCACAAGTTGCTTTAATGACGTGGCATCAATGCCCAGCGCTTCAAGTCCCGGCATATCATCCGCGACGACATTATCCGTTTTCAGCGATTCCACCTGATCGCGTGTCAAAAGCGGTTTTGGCAATAACTGTAACACAGATGCTTCCAGTTTTGCCACGCACCACGGCAACGGAATTAATGCGCGGCGGCGCTGCGTTGCCTTGAATATAATCTCGTAAACCTCTTTGAAGCTGACAACATCCGGTCCGCCCAGTTCATAAATTTGACCGGCCGCGCCGTCATCACCTTTCGTGCAATGCAAGGCGGCGATCACCGCATCAGACACATCACCGACATAGACAGGCTGGAATTTTGTTTTACCACCGCCGATCAGCGGCAAAGCCGGAAAATACCGCGCCAGTTCGGCAAACATGTTAAAGAAATTATCATCCGGCCCGAACACAACACTCGGCCGCAAAATTGTCGCACCTTTAAAATTCTTGTGCACGGCCTTTTCACCGGCCAGCTTGCTTTTGGCATAGCGCGATGTACCACGGTCCGCACCAAGCGCCGAAATATGGACAAATTTCCCGACTTTCTTTTTCTTGCAGGCTTTGGCGATCTCGCGCGGGATATCCGTATGCACTTTGTTAAAGCTGTTCTTGCGCTTTTCGTACAAAATACCGATACAGTTTACAACATAGTCAGACCCGTCCACCGCATTTTCAATCGATTTCGGATCGCTGTAATCACAGGCAAACGGCACAATCTGACCGACAACACCACACGGGCGCAAGAAATAAGCACTTTCAGGAAAGCGCGTTGCGACCTTGATCGTCACGCCCTGCGCGGCCAGTTCCCGCACAATCTGTTGTCCGATAAAGCCCGTACCGCCGAAAATAGTGGCCACTTTATGCTGTTTTGTCATGACATTCTACCCGTCTTGATTCCACGTTAAATTTTACCTCAATAATATGAAGCCCTTCCCCCCGAAGGGCAAGGGCTTATATCAAATTCACACCGAAATGATGTGCCTAAGCCTTTGTCACAAAACTGTCCATCACGCGCTTTTTACCCGTATGGTCAAAATTGATGTCAAGCTTGTGCCCGTCAATATGAATGATTGTGCCATAACCGAACTTGTCATGGAACACACGGTCTTTCACGCCAAAGACTTCGCCGTCTGAACTCATCACTTTGCGTTCGCGGCTGCGCTCCTGTGTGCGGGCGGCTGCGGCCAGCCCCGATGAATCCCAGTGCGATGACCGTCCCGGTCCGTATAATCCGGGGTCCGTCGTTGCGCTGATATGATCTTCGGGCAGTTCATCAACAAAGCGTGACGGCACGGCGTTAATCCATTTGCCGTACATCCGGCGATTGGCGGCAAACGACACGTATGAGCGTTGCCGCGCGCGTGTAATCCCGACATAGGCAAGACGGCGTTCTTCTTCCAGCCCTTTCAGGCCGTTTTCATCCATTGTGCGCTGTGACGGAAACAGCCCTTCTTCCCAGCCCGGCAAAAAGACCGCATCGAATTCCAGTCCCTTTGCCCCGTGCAACGTCATGATGGTCACAAGATCAGTCTGCTGTGTGTCCTGTGTTTCCAGCACAAGCGATACATGCTCCAAAAATTCGGGCAATGTTTCAAACGCAGATAGCCCCGTAATCAATTCACGCAAATTTTCAAGACGCCCCGGCGCTTCGGGTGATTTATCGGCCTGCCACATCTGAATGTAACCGGAATCTTCCAAAATCATGCTGGCCAGTTCGGTTTGCTCGGCTGTATCGAGCAGACTGCGCCAGCGTTCAAAATCATTGGTCAGCGCCGTCAGGGTTGACCGCACTTTCGGCCGCAATTCATCGCTGTCACACAGAGTCAGGATCGAATCATACAGGCTGATCCCCTTACTGCGGGCAAACGTATATAACGTTTTGACCGTGCTGTTCCCGATCCCGCGTTTGGGCGTATTGATAATCCGTTCCAGCGCCAGATCATCGGCAGGCTGGGCCACCACCCGTAAATAGGCAAGCGCATCGCGGATTTCCATCCGTTCATAAAAGCGCGGCCCGCCAATCACGCGGTACGGCACACCCAGCTGAATGAAACGTTCTTCGAATTCACGCGTCTGGAATCCGGCGCGCACCAAAACGGCAATCCGGTTTAAATCCCAGCCCTTATGCTGCAACTGTTCGATCTCTTCGCCGACCCAGCGCGCTTCGGCTTCGCCGTCCCACAGACCGCGCACCAGAATTTTTTCGCCATCGGCATGGTCCGACCATAATGTTTTGCCCATACGGTCCTGATTATTGGCAATCACACTGCTGGCGGCGGCCAGAATATGGCCGGTTGACCGGTAATTTTGTTCCAGACGAATGATCTTCGCGCCCGGAAAATCTTTTTCAAACCGCAGAATGTTCCCGACTTCGGCCCCGCGCCAGCCATAAATCGACTGGTCATCATCCCCGACACAGCAAATATTCGACAGGCTGTTTCCATCCGCATCGCGGTCACCCGCCCGCGCCAACAGACGCAGCCACATATATTGCGCCGTGTTCGTATCCTGATATTCGTCCACCAGAATATATTTAAAACGGTTTTGATATTCCGCCAGAATATGCGCGTTTTTCGGATCGCGTAAAATCGTAATCACATGCAGCAGCAAATCGCCAAAATCACAGGCATTCAAAATTTTCAGCCGCTCCTGATATTGGCGGTAAATCGTCACCAGCTGCCCATTGGCCATTTCACCCGCATCACGCGGCGTTAAATCAGACGGCAAGCGTACCTTGTCTTTCCATTCGCTGATTTTGCCCGCCATCGCTTTTGGCGCCCATTTCCTGGTGTCAATCTGCGCATCTTCCATCAATTGCTTGATAAGCCGCACCTGATCATCCGTATCAATAATGGTGAAGTTCGAATTCAGCCCCACCAGATCGGCATGTTTGCGCAACATCCGCGCGCCCAGCGCATGGAATGTGCCAAGCCACCAGCCATCAACAGACGGCGGCTGTCCATCCCCCCCGTTTTCTTGGGACATCTCACCCAGCAATCTACGCACGCGGTCTTTCATTTCCTGCGCGGCTTTATTGGTAAAAGTCACCGTCAGAATTTGCGATGGCCACGCCTGCGCCGTCACCAAAATATGCGCCAGCCGCGTTGTCAGCACACGTGTTTTACCCGTGCCCGCACCGGCCAGCACCAAAAGTGGCCCGTCCACCGTTTCAACGGCATCGCGTTGGGGCGGGTTTAACCCGCTTAAATAAGATGGGGCATCGGACATGTCGGTGTTCATATCGGACTGGTCTTCCACAGCTGGTTCTGAATATTGCGATTCGGCATTATGCATGCCTTATAAATAGAGGGTTCGGCCCCATCTTTCAATAGATGCGCATAATCAGCTCACAGATTGAAGATCATACGTGAAGGCCATACGGGGAGATCATACGGGGCAATCATACAACGCGCGCAAATCACGTCCACCGATGGCCGCGCGCATAACCCGCCATCATAAACCACCCTACGACCATCCGGTCACCCGCCGCAAACAAACCGACCCGGCACAAGCACCCCCGCACAACGGACCACAAAAAAAGCCGCAATCAAACGATCACGGCTTTTACGGTTTTTTGTTGCCTTGAATCTACGCGATCTTCAGGGCCATTCCCGGAAAGGCCACAACATTGTCGGCTTCATATCCGTCAGGCTGTGTCGGCTGTGCGCTGCGATCACGTTCCAGACCCAGCGCCCGGTCATTATAAGACAGGCTGATATTCTGTCCTTCGGCCATTGCGCTTTCAAGCTCGTCTTTATGCAGATGCGCCTGATCGCCCAGCAATGACAATAATGTCGCATCTTCGGAAAAATCATCTTCGCGGCCGATCATCGCCACATCCATCAGATCGGCAAGTGTCTCGAGGTCTTCGGCCAGAAAGTCACCGCTGATCGAACTGTTCAGAATTTCCTGATATAATTCATTCGGGGCGTCAGTGAACATCAATTCCTGCAATTGATATTGCTTGTTAATGTACGCCGCGCCATATTCGCTGACAATTTTTGCCGCCGCAACAGACAATGGTGAACATAAGTCAACCACGTCATTTTGCTGTTCAATCTGCAAAACGCACAGCGCCACTGACAACACTTTTGTCTCGCTATCCAGTTCGGACAACATATCCGCAATCGCGAATTCCGCTTCTTCGTCCAGCACTTCACGGCCGGCCAGAATATCCTTTACAACAACAGGTAACACGAATTGTGATTCCAGTTGCGCCAGTTCTGCTTTGCTGATTGCCAGATTTTCGATTGATTGACTATTCATTATATAACCCCAAAAAAATGAATTCCGTTAATTTTATGTCGTTTCGGGCGTGAACCACTCAGCCCCGTTATGCCTATCAGTAAAGGGCAGACGTAAAAGAAAGGTTAATGGTGCAAAGTTTTTTCAAATTCTTTCCACTGGTCCTTTTCTTACAAGTAAATTCGCATAACAGACCAGAGGGCTTATTTTTACTTGTCTTCCCGTTTTTATATGCCTATACCCAAAAGACCTTATAAGAGAACACATCAAACAGGGAGCAACCCGTGGTTGCACGCATAAATACAGTCACATTCGAAGGCGTTGACGTGCAGCCTGTCGATGTACAGGTGCAAATCGCAAAGGGCATGCCGTCTTTTTCTATTGTCGGATTGCCCGACAAAGCCGTCGCCGAAAGTAAAGAACGCGTGCGCAGCGCCCTGCATGCCCTCGGCATTTCCATGCCGTCCAAACGCGTCACCATTAATTTGGCCCCTGCCGATATTGCCAAAGAAGGCAGTCATTACGATCTGCCGATTGCGCTTGGCCTGCTGGCCGCGATGGATATTTTACCTGCCGACACACTGGCAAATTTTGTTGTCATGGGTGAATTATCACTCGATGCCGCCTTGCGCCCTGTTGCGGGCACATTACCCGCCGCCATGCATGCCGTTGCCAATGACAAAGGCATGATCTGTCCGAAACAATCCGGCAACGAAGCCCGCTGGGCAGGGGAACTGGACATTCTTGCGCCGGATAATCTGATCCAGATTGTCAATCATATGAAAGGCGCGCAGCTTTTACCCCAGCCCGATGCCCTGCCTGATCTCTTGCCTGATGCGGCATCCGATCAAGATAATGATGCGGCGACCACCGCCCTGCAGCAGGATTTATCGGCCCTGAAAGGGCAGGAAACCGCCAAACGCGCATTGGAAATTGCCGCCGCAGGCGGGCATAATATTTTGCTTTCCGGCCCGCCCGGTGCAGGAAAATCAATGCTGGCCGGATGCTTGCCGGGCATTTTACCGCCCCTGACATCCCGCGAAGCTCTTGAAACATCAATGGTGCATTCCGTTGCCGGCACATTGCCCGCAGGCGGGCTTGTCAGACAGCGGCCTTTCCGCGATCCGCATCATTCGGCGTCTCTCCCCGCACTTGTCGGTGGCGGCCACAAAGCCAATCCGGGCGATATCTCATTGGCTCATAACGGCGTTTTATTTCTGGATGAGCTGCCCGAATTCAGCCGCGCGACTCTCGAATCCCTGCGCCAACCCCTTGAAACAGGCAAAGCCGTTATTTCCCGCGCCAACCATCATGTGACATATCCGGCCCGTTTCCAGCTCATCGCGGCCATGAATCCGTGCAAATGCGGCTTTCTGGGCGATGCGAAAAAACAATGTGTCAAAGCCCCCGCGTGCGCGCGCGACTATCAGATGAAGCTTTCAGGCCCGCTTTTGGACCGTATCGACCTGTTTGTTGATATGCCTGCGGTCGAAATCCGCGATTTGTCGGGCGACACCCCGTCCGGTGAAAAAAGTGCTGTTGTGGCCCGCCGCGTTCTGACCGCCCGTCAGGCTCAATATGAACGGCAAGGCACATTAAATGCCCATATTCCCGCCGCCGAAATCGATCATCATATCCGGCTTGCAGATGATGCGCGGGCCTTTTTGCTCCGTTCTGCCGAAAAACTCGGTATTTCCGCACGCGGTTATCACCGTTTATTGCGTGTGGCACGCACAATTGCCGACTTAAATCACGGTGAAACCACCGTAACACAGGCTGATATCGCCGAATGTCTCGGTTATCGCTCTTCTCTATCAGGCTGATTTGACAGCAAAAAAGGGGGAAACAGGCAAAAATGCGCGTTCAAACCACGCAAAACGCGCAGAAATCCGCTCCATCCGGTCTTTTTGCCATTTATTATGAAAATAATAAGTTTTTTTTAACCTTTGGCGGCTATCCTAAATATAACAAGAAAAAACAGATTTTATATATTGGGTTAACAGCAGGAATATTGGGTGCATGAGTAATTCTCACGGGGACAGTATCGATACATCATCGACATATGATGATTTTGAAGCATTCGGCGGTTTTGATGCCGAGATGGATAGTGCGATTGACAGTGATCTTGAAACAGATGGTGTCGCCCCGATCGAATCCTTCCTGAATAACTTTCTCAGTTTCGGCGTAACAGCCGCAATGCCAATCACACAAATGGCCGGACAAGACACCGCACCGAACGCGGATGCGAAACCACAAGGTCCGAAACAACCCGACATCAAACCACAGAATAGCGTACAGGCCGTCGATAGTGTCAGCCGTCAGGGCAATGCCGTGAACGTCTCCGGCAACATCGATAAAGCCGCCGCAGGTAAAGAACAAGCCCAGCAGACAATGGGCCAAATCAAACAAGCAGAACAAGAAGTACGCAGCGAAGCAGCCGCTGGCGCTAGCGATGCCGCACCGGCAGCAGACCCGAGCGGCACGCCGTCAATGGCACAATTCGGTGCGCGTCTTGGTACAGGTATGGCCGTGACAACCGCCGTCACAATGGCCGCAGGTCCGGTTGCAGGTGGTATCGCGGGCATGCTGTCCAGCATCAATGACGTCAAAGCCTTCATGCAAACAATTAACGGCGCCGGATCGGAAGTCACAATTCAGGCCGATGCGCCAGTCGCAGCCGCCCCGTCATCAGACCCGATATTCGATATGGGCGACGATAATGTGATGGGTGATATCGCCAATATGGAAGCAGGATTATTTGACCTGAAAGTCATGAATGCCGAAAACCATCCGGAATTCATCAACGCGGCCAATGCCTTTAACAGCATGGTCCGCGCCGAAGTTGACAATACAGACATCGAACAGGACGGCTTTACCGTCAGCATGGGTCAAGCTCTTGCCGCGAACGGTGAACAAGCCGCCGAACAATCCCTCAACCAGCCGAATAACCCGTTTGAAATCAAACCGGACATGAATCAGGCTGTTACGGTCACCGTCTAAAACACTGACGACTTTCTATTTTAAATAAAAATTCATGAAACAGGACTACACGTGCCTGCTTTTTTGCGTTATATTTGGAATAGCCAAGTTTTATCAGTCTTTTGACACCAACCGACAGATTTTCATGACCACAATGCCTATATCACGCTACGCTTTTTTCCTGCTCCCCGTCTTTTTGCTGGGCGGCGTTTTGCTTCATCTGACATGGCCGAACGCGGCACAGGCAGGCAACCGCCATCTCGGATATTGCGATGATGTCAAAAACACGGCCGGCACAGCCAAATGCGTCAAAGAACATTACGATCATGCCGCCACCCGCCTGAACGAAAGTTATAACGCTGTGTATCAGATGGTCGATGCGGCCTTGAAAGATACTTTGAAAGACGCGCAAGCCGCGTGGATTGCCTATCGTGATCAACATTGCGCATGGGAAGAATCTCTGCCGCAAACATCGGGCCTTGACCATGTTTACAAATTATCATGCGAAGCCGCCCTGACGGAAAAACGCGCCGAAATCCTCGAAGATATCAGCGCCCGCGAAACAGCCGACGGCCCGCCGGAAATCGGTGCCGCCCCCCGCTGGACAAATTTGCTGGTGCAGCAACACACAAACATTTTCTGGAATCTGAACAGCAGCACACATTTTGATCTGGATTGCGACGGTGATGCCGAAGAAATTATTTTCGGCACCGAAATCATCACCGATGATATGGCCGGTAAAAACGAACAGTCAGGCACCTATATCACCTTTGCCGTGATTGATAACAAGCGAACGGGAACGCCGGATAAAACATTAATTCGCGCCCCGATCCGGATGCACAAATCACACGAAAATGCTGCACCTGATGAGGACGCGCAAAATAACAATACTGCACAAACAGATACGCCGGACACCGCAGAGACCAAAGAAGACAGCGCCGCATCTTCCGCACCTGCACCTGTGATGTTCTGCGCCTCGTCTCCGGCTTTATCCCCCATTGATATGCAGCCTTTATTGATCGAACCCGCCGCATCCGGCACATCTGCACCCGCAGCAAAACCGGCAACAAAACCGGTGCGCGTGAACACACAAGACACCATAAAGACTGATCCGCAAAACCCGCAGCAAACAACGCAACCCGCACCGCAACCCGCGGCGACGCAGGCCTGCTATGCCGGGTTACAAATCACACATGGCAATTGCAGACCACTTTATCTGTATCTCAAAGACGGGACATATCAGTTCTCGGCCCTTTGATATCGCCATATAGTTTTTAGATATAACGTCATACATAAGTAAGGATGAAGACTTAATGAAAAATCAGGAAATCAAAAATGTCTGTGTCTATTGCGGCTCGTCATTTCATGTCAAACAATCATACAAAGATCAAGCCACAGCGCTTGGCCAAACGCTGGGCGAAAATGGTTACGATGTTGTCTATGGCGGCGGCAATGTCGGTTTGATGGGGCTGGTTTCAAACGCAGCATTCGACAATGGCGCCGATGTGATCGGCATCATTCCCGATCACTTGCAAAAACATGAAACAGCCAACGAAAATCTGACGGAATTACACGTTGTCGAAACCATGCATGAACGCAAACAAATGATGGTTGACCGCGCCGATGCCTTTATCATCATGCCCGGCGGTCTCGGCACGATGGACGAGTTTTTCGAAATTTTTACATGGTGGCAACTCGGTCTGCATGACAAACCGATCATCGTCATGAATATTGACGGATATTGGGATGCCCTTCTGACCCTGCTCCACAATATTGCGGATAACGGCTTCTGCAGTAAAAGTGATGTCGAGCATATCATCGTGATTGATAAAGTTGACCAGATTATCCAAACACTCAAAACAGCACCGGTTGAAAAGAACGACCCGAAAACCAAATGGATATAATCTTATAAAAGCGGGGATAGTGCCGTAAATTTCACCCCGTTCTTAAGACCAGATTAATATTTATGCGGCAATATTAGGACAGGATTTTATCGCATTGGGGTGGCATAATATGATGCACATGATATAATCCCCCCCTGAACAGTTACGGATTTTTTCGTCCTATACCGGACAGTGTAACACGACAACATAGAAGAGAACGACATTGCATTACGAGCATTCGAAAGAACAAGCCACAGAATATGCAAAACTGGCGATGAACCGCATCCGCCGTGACGGGTTCACCGCAACACCGCATATTTACGAATTGTGGTATGTCTATTATTCCGGTCAGTCACCCGAGATTAAAAAGAAAATCGACGCCCTTATCGCGGATAAACAAAATATCACCGATAAGCAGTGCATGGATATTCACCGCAGACATCTCAGCGAAGAATATAAAGAAGACCTTGTCTCCCGCGCCGGTGACGAGATGAACAACACGATCAACAGCTTCTCCGGCGTTGTCGAAGAAGCCAAGTCCGCTACAGAACAATATAGCGGCAAGTTGGGCGGCGTCAGCGAACAAATGACGCATGTCTCCGACCCCGAAGAATTCAAGGCGATTCTCGGCACGGTCATGAACGACACCGAAGAAATGATCAACCGTAATGAGAAGCTCGAAAAAGAGCTGGAACATTCCACCGAGATCGTCAATAAACTGAAAAAAGACCTCGAGAATATCAGACAAGAAGCACTGACCGACGGTCTGACCGGTCTTGCAAACCGCAAATCATTCGACACCAGCATTGATGAAATCCAGCTCACTGCCCGCACGGAAGACAAGCCGTTTTCATTGATGATGATGGATATCGACCACTTTAAAACCTTCAACGATAATTACGGCCACCAGGTCGGTGATCAGGTCATTCGTCTTGTCTCTCGCACTTTGATTGACGGCGTGAAAGGCCGCGATATTGCTGCGCGTTACGGCGGCGAGGAATTTGCCGTCATTCTGCCGGAAACACCGCTAGAAGGCGCTGTCAGAGTGGCCGAAACATTGCGTGTTGCCATCGCGGACAAAGAAATTGTCAACCGCAGCACAGGCAACAAGCTTGGCAAAATCACCGTCTCGATCGGTGTGGCGGAATATAGCGATGGTGAAACCGTGCATGATATGATTGAACGTGCCGACGAAGCCCTTTACGCCGCAAAACATAACGGCCGTAATCAGGTTGCCGCCGCGCCGAAATCAAAGCCGAAGCCAAGCTCGACAACCGTACAGCTTTAAATCAAAACACAAGCCTGTTCTTGAGAGCGCGTCTATGATGCGCCCGTTAGCCCGTGATGCGGCGGATTGTCGTGGTACGTCTTTTGGATGCATTTGTTGCGCCCCTATGATGATCTCACTCTATGATCACTCTGTGACGCCTCTGTAATGCCCCTATAATGCCCCTATAATGCTTCTTCTGTGATGCGGGGCTTTTAACCTGCAACCATCGGGCCGATTTTCTTGCCTGCCAGCAAGTGAACATGAAAATGCGGCACTTCCTGCCCGCCATTTACACCGGTGTTCGCAATCGTGCGGAATCCGTCTTCGGTGATGTTGTTGTCTTGCGCGACTTTGGCCACGGCACGCCAAAATCCTTCAATCTCGTCAGCCGATCCGTTCGCGCTGAAATCCACCACCGACACATATGGCCCTTTCGGAATGACCAGAATATGGACGGGCGCATGGGGCGCAATATCATGGAACGCCAGCGCGTAATCATCTTCATACACTTTATCGCACGGGATTTCACCACGCAGGATTTTTGCAAAAATATTATTCTCGTCATATGCCATGATACGATCCTTTCTTCGCTTGCAATCTTCTGTTTTCTGCCGCGCTGTATCAATCTTTCATAAAACCGAATAAATATATTGAAAGATTCGATCAACACCGCTACATAAATATCATGCAATTAACATTACTGAAAGCCAAGATACATCGGGCAACTGTCACACAATGCGACCTTCACTATGAGGGATCGATTACCGTGGACGAAGATTTACTGGATGCGTCGGGCATTCTGCCCTTTGAACAGGTTGATGTCCTGAACATCAATAACGGCCAGCGCTTTACCACATACACCATTACAGGCAAGCGCGGGTCAGGCATTATCGGCATTAACGGCGCGGCCGCACGGCTCTGTCAAAATGGTGATAAGGTGATTATTTGCGCCTATGCAGGCATGGACGAAGACACCGCGAAAGCATACCAGCCAAAAGTCATCCTGCTGGATGATGATAATAACCCATCCAATTAACGATTTTGCTCATTTGGAATTTTGTGAACGCTTACACAATGTTGTGCTGACGCCACATGTATGATGTCACATGGATAATGTCATATGCGATCATCCGGTGATGTCGTCATTGATGACTTTATAGTAATAGCGGCCGCGAATAACCTCGCCTTCGACCTGCGCATAAAACGGATGCGTGCCCATATGGACGTATCCCGCACTTTCATATAGGCCGATCGCCGCGGTCTGTGTTTCCCGCACATCCAGATTAATCACGGAAAAACCGCGCTCCCGCGCGTCGTCTTCGACAAAATCAAGCAGCTTGCGCGCAAGACCGTATTTCCGCGCCCAGGGCGAAATAAAGTTCGTCGTCAGTTGCACGGCAAAGCTCTGCGCTTCGTTATTTTTCGGCGGCAGAACCAATTGCGCCGTACCGCAAATCACATCATCCAGACGCGCCGCATATAAAAGCCGCGACGGCATGGCGACCACGCCCTGCCAATAGCGTTCCAGAATGTCGCGCGCAGGCAGTTTCAGCCATCCGAAACCACCGCCCGCACGGATGGCTTCATCCGTCGCATCGCACAAATCATTCAAATCGGGGAGGTTTAATTCCGTAACACAGCCAACGCTCGTTTTCGGCGTCTCCGGCTTTCTTTCGGGACTATCAACCATATTGTTTCATCTTTCCCTGTTAATACATGTTCCATTATACCATAAAAACGGGCATAATTGTTGAAATCTTTATTGTGCAACTGCTCATTACACCTCTATTCATCTATGGCTATTTCATTGAATTTCAAGCATTTTCAGCCCGTTTTTATTCTCTTTTTTACCATGCTTTTCTGTCTTGCAGGCTGCACGGGACTTCAAATCGACAAAATCAATCAGGCCAGTGCACCCGACATTCCGGAAGACGCCCGCCCCGCCCCCATTGCACTCAACAAGATCGGCTATTCCGTGCCGACAGGGGCCAACACGCTTTCACATAGCCCACGTGCTTTTCTGGGCCCCATCATGTGTAAATGGCCGTTTGGTACATTCCAAAGCGGCTTATCCGGCCGCAACTTCCCGAACCGTGAAATGCGGCGGATTTTCCAGCAATCTATGGAAGGTGTCGGCTATGATGTCGCCGGTGATCCCGGTCGTATGTTTGATGAACAGGAAGACCTGATGCGGGCGCATTATGCCGTCGGCGCGCGCGTCATTGATGTCAAAATCGATGTGTGTGAAAAAGAGCCGCTCTTCATTTTCAGCGCATCCCCCGGTACGATCGGCGAAGCCAATATCACGATCGAGTGGAGCGTCTATGATTATCTGCACAAGAAAACCGTCTATAAAACCACCACACAAGGATACGGCCGCGTCAAACGCAGCAATTACGAAGCCATCCCGCTTTTGATGCAACAGGCCTTTGAAATGGCCACGCATAATCTGGGCGCAGACGAAACCTTCCGCGATCTCATTGTGTTCGGCATTGAACCCGAAAACCAGCCCGACAGCATTCCCGACCCGCGCGAAGAGCCGATGATGCGCTTTGATCCACGCGAAAAAGTCACCCTGCCCTCGCTAACTCCTTCAGCCATAGCTGCCAACGGCCGGTTTGAAACCATTACAAAGAATGCCGTTCTGGTCGAGGTCGCAGGCGGGCACGGATCGGGCTTTTTCATCACCGATCAAGGCCATATTCTGACCAACGCCCATGTTGTCGGCTATGCCCCACGCGCCCGTATCGTCACATCAGGCAAAAAAGAAAAACTGATTGCCGAAGTCCTGCGCTATGACCGCCAGCGCGATATCGCGCTTCTCAAACTCGAAGACATGCCGGATGATCTGGATATCCGCCTTCAGCCGATCAAAACAGAAAAACCTGCGGTTGGTGCTACGGTCTATTCCGTGGGCGCGCCAAGCTATAAATACCTGCAAGATACTGTGACAAGCGGCATTATCAGCGCGCACCGTTTCCATGTCCGCCGCAAAACCGATTATATGCAGGCCGACGTTGACATACATGGCGGCAATAGCGGCGGACCGCTCTATGATGAAAACGGGAATATTGTCGGCATATGCGTATCCGGCTTCGTCAATGAATCAGGCGCGCTCAGCGGGCTGAACAATTTCATCCCGATTGCCTCGGCGCTTGATTTTCTGGATATCGCACCGCCGCCTTCCCGATAAAACGGTCCGCAGACCGGCGAAAAGTTCGGCGATTGCCCCTTGACGTTAGCCGTTATTTACCCATTTAATATGGACGCAACCGAAAAGGATAAAAGAATAATGCGCGACGAAATTTTTAACGCCCAGAAGTGGCACTCCACAACCATTCTTTCCGTACGTGTCGGCGACGATGTCGTGATCGCGGGGGATGGGCAGGTCTCTATGGGTGATACGGTTTTAAAAGATAATGCCAGAAAAGTCCGCCGCATCGGCAAAGACGGTAAAATTATCGCAGGCTTTGCAGGCGCAACAGCCGATGCGTTCACCTTATTTGAACGGCTCGAAGCCAAACTCGAAGCCCACCCGGGGCAACTGACACGCGCCGCAGTGGAGCTGGCCAAAGACTGGCGCACAGACCGTTATCTACGCAAACTCGAAGCCCTGATGGCCGTCTGCGACAAGGAAACCTCCCTGATTCTGACAGGCAACGGTGATGTCGTCGAACCGCAGGACGGTATTATCGGGATCGGCAGCGGCGGCAATTATGCCCTGTCAGCGGCACGGGCCTTAAAAGACAACACAGACCTTGATGCGGAAACGCTGGCCCGCAAGGCGATGGAAGTCGCGGGTAATATCTGTGTCTATTCCAACCATAATATTGTTATCGAAAAACTGTAAGACATTTTCTATCAAAGGATAGCGCCGGATCATGACTGTAAAAAAAGATATCTCACTCGACCTGCCCTCTTTCACGCCGCGTGAAACACAAAGCGAACTGGACCGTTTTATTATCGGCCAGAAAGAGGCCAAACGCGCCGTTGCTGTCGCCCTGCGTAACCGCTGGCGCCGCATGCAACTTTCGCCAGAATTGCAGGAAGAAGTCTATCCGAAAAATATTCTGATGATCGGGCCGACCGGTGTCGGTAAAACCGAAATTGCACGCCGCCTTGCAAAACTGGCGCATGCCCCGTTTACCAAAGTCGAAGCGACAAAATTCACCGAAGTCGGCTATGTCGGCAAGGATGTTGAATCCATCATCCGCGATCTGGTTGATATCGGCATTCACATGGTGCGCGACAAAATGCGCAAAACCGTCAATGCACAGGCCGAAATTTATGCCGAAGAACGCGTGCTTGATGCCCTTGTCGGCGAAGATAGCAGCGAAAGCACCCGCGCCACATTCCGCAAAAAACTGCGCGAAGGCGACCTGAATGACAAGGAAATCGAACTGGACCTGCAAGATAACTCCGACCCGTTTCAGGGCTTTGACATTCCCGGTATGCCCGGCGCATCGATGAGCATGGTCAATATCGGCGACATGTTCGGCAAGGCACTTGGCGAACGCACAAAACGCAAAAAGCTCTCCGTCGAGGAATCCTACGCGGTGCTGGTTGCCGAAGAATCAGACAAGCTTCTGGACGAAGAAACAGTCATTTCAAACGCCCTTGATCTGGTACAGCAAAACGGCATCGTCTTTCTGGACGAGGTCGATAAGATCGCCGATAGCGGCGAACGCAAACGCGGCGATGTTTCGCGCGAAGGGGTGCAACGCGACTTGCTGCCATTGATCGAAGGCACAACCGTCACCACAAAATACGGCAGCATCAAAACAGATCATATTCTGTTTATCGCCAGCGGTGCATTCCATTACGCAAAGCCGTCCGACCTGTTGCCGGAATTGCAGGGCCGTCTGCCGATCCGCGTGGAACTGCGCGCCCTGACGCAGGAAGATTTCCAGCAAATCCTGAAATCAACAGATGCCAGCTTGCTGATCCAATATAAAGCCCTGATGGAAACCGAAGAGGTCACCCTGAATTTCACCGAAGAGGCCATTGATGAAATTGCCCGCATTTCCTATGACATCAACGAACGCGTTGAAAATATCGGCGCGCGCCGTCTGATGACCGTCATGGAGAAATTGCTGGATGATATCAGCTATACCGCCTCCGACCGCAGCGGCGAAACCATCGACATCACGGCTGACTATGTCCGTGAACAGGTGGCCGATCTGATCGAAGATACCGATCTCAGCAAGTTTATTTTGTAAGCGCCGCCACCCGCGCGCGGCCATCGTGATATCGCGCGCATCATATCGTGCATATCGTATCGCTTGCATCACCTGTGAAATGCGATAAAGTAATTCACATGAAAAAATGCCTGTCCCTGATCGCGACTTCCATCGCAACCCTGATGATTTTGTGCGCTTCGCCTTTGCCCGCCACGGCACAAGACGATCCCGCCGCATCCTTATTCAGTCTGCCGGTTGATTGCACCCTCGATAAAGATTGCTGGCTGGTCAATTATGTCGATGTTGATCCCTCCGCAGGCGCGCTTGATTACCAATGCGGCACGCGCAGCTATGACAACCACAACGGCACCGATATCGCCATCCCCGATTATGTCAGCATGCAATCGGGCGTAAACGTTTTGGCCGCTGCCGATGGAACCGTCTTGCGGTTACGCGATTCTGTTGCCGACTGGCCGCCGATTACCGATGACGAAGATGCCGCCAAAAAACGCGCGGATATCCGCGCCAAAAATCAGGATTGCGGCAATGGAGTCTTTATTGAACATGATAACGGCTATACCGGTATTTATTGCCACATGAAAAAAGACAGTATCGCCGTCAAAGTCGGGCAGAAAGTCAAGCGCGGCGAAATTCTCGGACAGGTCGGCATGTCGGGCTTTACCGAATTTCCGCATTTGCATTTCGGCATTTACAAAGACGGCAAAACCATTGATCCATTCACACGCCATACCAGCGCAGATGGCTGTGACAAACCCAAAAAACCGCTTTGGGATGCAACATTTCCGCGCGATGATTATAAGCTGGTGTCCTTTTTCGGTGGCGGGTTCAAAAACCACGTTCCCGATTTTGATGCACTGGCCATTGATATCAGCCCGCCCGATTCCATTGCCATCGACAGTGACATTTTTACATTCTGGATCGGCATGTACGGCGTACGTGCAGACGACCAGATCAAGATCGAAATACGCGGCCCCGATAACCGTCTGTATTTGAAAAAAATGATCGCACAAAAGAACGACAAAGCCCGTCAATATTACTTTGTCGGCAAGAAAACCGCCAATGACCCGCTACAGGCAGGCTATTACGGCGGATACGTACAACTGACACGTACAGGACCGGACGGCAACCGCTTTTCGGCCGATTACAGCACCACAATAAAGGTAGAGTAACCCATGTTCAATAATACCCCCTTACACCAGCCGGACCGCGCCCGTTTTTGCCCGCCATCCCTGCTACCACGTTTCCTGTCATGCCTCCTGCCATGCCTGATGGCCGCGCTTATCATGTGTTTTGCCGCGATCCCCGCACAAGCCGATGAAAACGGCGATGATAGCGCCGATGAAGAACCGCCACGCAGAACCGTTTCGGAAACATATCTACGCGGCGCAAAACTTGACTGCGTTCTGGACAGATCAAAAAGCCATCCCGATTACCCGAAACTGTCCAAGAAAAAAGCTGCTGAAATCGTGACGCGATGTAAATGTCTGGTTGATACGGCCTATCTGGAACATGGCGGCGATACAATCGCAACCCTGTTCAACAACACAGCGTTTTTGGACCAGATTGAAGCCGTCTGCGATGAAAAAGACCGCTCTGTTACCTTATCATCGCCATAACAGGCCATACGAACACATGATATAAACGCGGCCCACACCCAACCTGGTGCCGCCAAAAACAACAGGAAGATTATGAAATGGATATGATCAGCTACGTCGAACATATCTGGGATCTGGTTCTGGACCATGAAAAACAGGGCTATTTCTTTTTCGGCGCGGTCTATCTGTTTATCGTCTGCACCTATTCCATTATTTACCAGATCCGGATTTCCCGCTGGCCGCATACCGCCGGTGATCTGATTGATATCGGTACAAACCTGTCCAGTGGCGGCACGCACAAAAGTGATTATATGTATTCCAGCAGGTCAACCTATACATACACAGTGGACGGACAAACATATGAAGGCCACCGCGTATCGCCGTGGGTAATTTCGGCGTCGTATAATGCACGCAAAGCGCTTGCGGCACAGATGAAATTCCTGCAATTCACCCCCGAAGGCAACGTGCTGGTCTTTTACAATCCGGCCAAGCCGCAGAAAAGCTTTTTGATCCCGACAGTATTGCTTTCACTTTACTGATCGCAGACCTGCCTTTGATCGCCTATTTCCTCACCTACCATCTATAATAAATGGTCAGGTCAACGCTTCGCGCGGCAGCATGCCCTTTTCGGCATGGCATCTTCCGTGTTGCACTTTTCGTGGGGCGTCTGCGCCTTTTCTGATCGCTTTTCTGGTCGCTTTTTGGGTCCGCTTGTCTTGTTAATTTTTCTTGCGGCGCAGATACACATACAGCGCGCCATCGCCGCCATCTTTCGGACGGGCGGGGGCTGTACGCAAAACCAGATGGCCGTTTGGCGGGCGGGATAACCATTGCGGTACATTTTCACGCAAAACACCCGGACGTGATGTATGCTCGCCCGTAAAATGGTCGTCAGGATCATCATGATAAAAACGGCCCAGATTGAATTTCTTTTTACCCTTGCCCGTAATCACCAGAACACAGCGTTTGCCCGATCCGTAACTCTGCGCGATAAAGCGGTTTAATGCCGTATGCGCTTCGGTTTGCCGCATCCCGTGTAAATCAAGTCTGGCTTCGATCGGCAACTGCCCGCGCGTCAGTCTTTGCGCCGTGCGGCGGTCCAGCCCGCCGGTTGCAGATGCCGCCCCCGACGTCCCATCTGGCATCTCACCAGACACGCCCGCAGACATTCGCCCCTGCGCCCCACTGTGTTGCGGCACGGATTGCGATGGGGCGGGGGTATCGGCCTTGATTTCATCGGCTGTCTTTTGGCCGGCCGTTTTCTGGTCAGTCGTTTGTTGGTCGGCATTCTCGGACGGCGTACTTGTCTGATCCGCACCTGTGGCGCGCGTCTTTTTGTTGCGGCGGTTCGATGTTTTGTTCTCTCCGTCCAGCAAGGCGGCAAAATCATCATCCCCGACAGGCGGCTCATCCACAGACCCGTCCCGCAGCGGCGTTACCGTCCGCTTGATATAGTCCCAGAGACTGTCATCATCGTCTTTTTCACTCATCACAAACCCTTATCAACAGCACGACATCGGGACACGTCCCGCGTACGGCGTTTTTATACTACACTTTCGCGTACGCGCATTATAGCTCTATTCGATATCTATGATACTGGTCGTGACATGGCAATGCAAAATGGATGGAAAAAAAATCAATAATTCATTACAATGTAGTATGAGATTTATTTTAGTGTGTTTTTTTGTTTGCGTGTGTATGATGAAAAATAGTCTCGCCTATTCTGCGCCGAGCATGGCGCAAGATGAATGTACTGTGAAAGGCACGGTCGCTTCAGAAGCTTACAGAAAGACCGAACATAACGGTATCCCTGGTTCAAGAGTTTGGTATCACGATATCGTGCTGGACGTCTCTTCCAAAAAGATATTTAAGGATGTCCCGTACGATCAAAGCAACTGTAAAATTGATCCTGATGACCCTATTGAAACATATCAAATAGCCAATGAACCGGATACGTTTACGAGATTTGTTAAACCATCACCAAATGCATATGTAGGCAAATGTATTCAGGCAAACACCAGATTTTTTGCGGATGAATTCGGTGGCGGAAATTGGCTATCTGAAATTAAAATTTTACCAAAACAAGAATGTCAGAAATGAATTAAGACGTTTTATATTGCATCATTTTATTAGAGCACTTTAAAACATACACGAAACCAAGACGGAGCCCACATAGCCGTCATTTAACCCCGTCCGGTCCACCATGTATTCAAAACTTGATAATATCTTTCACACCCATAATCAGGTCCGCCAGACAGAAACGCTGGATACGCGGCTTGGCATTGACCATCACAATGATGATGGCCGCCGCCGCAAACAAAAGAAAAAAGAGGATGAGGACGACACCGCCCTATGGGGTGATGACGGCACATCTTTGTCGGTGCTTGGCCTGCGGGCCTTTCTGCGCGGCTTGCTGAAACAAAGCGAAGCCCAGGACACCGGCGATGAAACGGCCCCAGACGACACCACCAATCAAGGCGATCGCCCGTACAGCAGCACGGCACAAAATGCGGACAAGGCCGGCGGCACAAACACGCCCGATTCGGACAATACCGCGCAAAATAATCCGGCGGCCGTTGCCGCCAGTGCCTATCAACGCACATACGAAACCGTCCATCCCGAATCCGTTCCCGAACCTGACATTGCCGTTTCAGCGACAGATCAGGATATACCGCCCTTATCCGAACAGGACAAAGATATCATCAAGAATTTGCTGGAAGACCTCAGAAAACTCAGCGCCAATCATGTCGAATATCTGCGTGTAGATCAAAAAAGCGGCGACAGCTTTGTCGAAAACCTGATCAAAGCCGTACGCGAAGCCCTTCACGGTTCATCATAAAAGCCCAGATAATAGCCGTCATCATCTGTCATCACCAACGCAGGGTTGGCAGGGTCTTTTTCAACCTTTTGCCGTAAACGGTAAATATGCGTTTCCAGCGTATGCGTTTCGACCGTGTCGGCATATTGCCACACATCATCCAGCAGGGCTTGCCGCGTGACATATCCGCCTTTTTCACGATATAACCGCATCAAAATATCGCGTTCTTTTTCCGTCAGGCGGATCGCTTCGCCCTCATGCGTAATCATCATCTGGAACGGTTTGAACAAATACGGACCGATTGCAATTGTATCCTGCGCATCATCGGCAAATAATCGCTCAAGCTTCTGCAAAATACGGCCAAGACGAAACGGATATTGCACCCGCACGACAGGCACAGCGCTTGTGTCTGTGTCCTCCGTGCCTTCCCCATGCGCTGTCCGGTCGGTCAGCACCGCATCATACGGGCCATCCGCATCGGCGATTTCACACGCAATATGCGCCGGAATACACCACATCAGCGCATCGCGCATGACGCTGTCATCAATCTGAAGGGCTATTGCGGGTTTATCGGTCATATCGTCTTCTGTGTTTTGCTCCTGCTCTACGGTATCACAGAATAAAGCCGTCGCAACAAAAACCGCGCCATCATGCGCGGCAACAGACGGAATCTTTTTCCGCGACAAGACGGTATTTTCGCCGCCAGAATGCCTGTTTCCGGCTGTCATCGGCACATACCGCCCTATGACGGCCCTACGCCCTCACAAATCGAAATACCATAACACACTGATATATCTTCTCTTTTCCCAAGCACCCCGTCTGACCACCTGCGTTGGCACGGCATTTGCACCATTTCAAGCACGGAGGAGCACATTATGTTGGATTTGAACACGCAAAACACATATTTACAGGCCGCAGCCCAAAAAGCGCAGAATAGCGGCCTGTCTGCAGGGAACACAGGACACGCGGCACAAAACACCGCGCACTATAATACGGCGGATACGAAGGGGAACGACCGCCCTGTTTTCAAAATGAAAAGCCATGACCGTATGGGCGGCTCGGTTCCCGTCTGGGAAACCCGCAAAACATCGCTGGATAAAACCGAAGGACGCTTTGCCGATGCACTCAGCGGCCGCACAGACAGTTTCGACCCTGCAATGGCCTTTGCAGGATCATCCCAAGACAAAATATCCCAGACAGAAAAACCGTTCTCGTTCGGCGATATCGTCGATATGGTCAATCCCTTGCAACATATCCCCGTCATCGGGAATATTTACCGCGAAATCACAGGGGATGAGATGCGCTCATCCTCGCGCATCTTCGGCGGCGCTGTCTTTGGTGGCGGTGTCGGCGCGGCAGGCGGCTTTGCCGATGCCATCTCTGAAAATGAAACAGGCAAAGATATCAGCGAACATGCCATGTCTGCCTTAACGGGTAAAGACAAAGCTGCCAAAGCGGAACATGGGAACGCGGCCGCCCGTACAGCGCAGGATGAAACCGCAAAACACCAACCACAGAGCTTGAAACAGGATGCGGCCTATACCCCGTTACCGGACAGTGTGTTTCAGGAAATTGCCATGACAGCCGAGCCGACAACAAAACTCGCCGAACGGCTAAACAGCCTTGATGTGGGCGGCACGTCTCATGCCGCCGCTACAACGGGCGCGCCATCACAAGACAGCACCACACAAGACACCATCACGCAGGCATTGACAAACCGCGCGGCCACGCCGCCGCACCAACATGACGGACAAAACAACGCCCGCACAGCAGGCCGTGAAAGCGCCGCCTATGATGATATGAATTTCTATGGCGGCTTGTTTACCAACAGCGCAACAACACCGATTGCCGACGGCAAAAGCCTGTCCCCGTATAATCGCGTGGCCACAGCACAACCGCAAAACACCGCACAACAGGCTGAAAAACAGGCCGCTGGCGGCCGCACAGCGGGCAACACAATCTTGCATAAAGATGATATCGCCGTCATGCCGAACACCGCAACACGCGAACCGATCCGTCAGGTTTCCGTCAGTGAAATGCCTGCACCGCTTTTCCGTGATTATTTCGCATTGAATCAGTAAAACCGGACATCGTCAGACTGGTCAGATAAGAGGCCCCATAAAAGACCGATCAGGTCGCCCGCGCACCAAACAGCGCGCTACCAACCCGCACATAGGTCGCTCCGGCGGCAATGGCTTTGGGATAATCGGCACTCATCCCCATGCTCAGTGCAGACACGCCGATGCGGTCTGCCAGCGTTTTCAGAAAAGCAAAATGAATGCCCGCCGGTTCATCAATCGGCGGAATGCACATAAGACCCGCAATATCAAGGCCACATTCGTCAATACAATAATCATAGAATTGTTGAAGTTCTGCCGGATCAACACCTGCCTTTTGCGCTTCGCTGCCTGTATTGACCTGAATAAAGCACGGCAATTTGCGGCCCTGCTTTTCCATTTCCTGCCCCAGAACACGGGCAATTTTCTTGCGGTCAACCGTTTCGATCACATCGAACAAAGCCACAGCATCGGCGGCCTTATTACTTTGCAACGGGCCGATCAGATGCAATCGCAGATCGGGATAATCCGCACGGCGGCTTTCCCAATGCGCGTACGCTTCCTGTACGCGGTTTTCCCCGAACGTCCGTTGTCCTGCCGCAAGCGCGGCATCAATACGCTCATCCGGCTGTACTTTACTGACGGCAACAAGCGTCACATCACCCGCCTTGCGATTCCATTTTTTGGTCGTTTTCGCGATCACGGCCTGAATGTCTTTGATATTGTGTGAAATATTTTCTGTCATGACGTTTTTATAGTCACAGAATGCCGAAAAAGCAAGTCGGAGGACAGCGACGACCAACAGAACAGGTGCGCAAGCACAGACACGCAAAAACAAGCGTACATCCCCAGACCTGCACACCATAGCGCCCGACAAAACACCCGCAACCAAAACACGCGACCAGACCGCCCCAAATGTCACCC
Source organism: Alphaproteobacteria bacterium (assembly GCA_030750865.1). Classification (GTDB taxonomy): domain Bacteria; phylum Pseudomonadota; class Alphaproteobacteria; order Micavibrionales; family Micavibrionaceae; genus JASMHE01. The sequence goes on along the minus strand of JASMHE010000003.1, from coordinate 3,213 downwards.
TATACATCACGCCAACGCAAAGGCCAGCGTCACACCAGCCTTACCCCCGCACAACACCCGACCAACCGATTCCCCGCGCAAAAAAAGCGGTCAAAACCGCTACAATATCAATATGTTGATGTAAAAATAGACATCAAAGATGTGATGTCAAAGGCACGGCATCATCAGGAATCCGTATCAAGCAAATCAATCAGCTCGCCGGTCATGTCCTGTGCCGTTTCAAGCGCGCCAAGATTAGCCTTATAGCTATACTCGGCCACCTTCAGATTGACAATTTCAGCCGCCAGATTCACATTCGGCGCCCCGACAACGCCATTTTCATCGGCAAACGGCGAATCCGGCGCATAAGCCGGCACAAACGGCCGGTCCACCGGTACATTCTCGGCCAGAACGCCCCCCGGCCCGTTTCCTGCACCGCCATTCGCACTGCTTTGCGATTCCTGTACCGTTGTCACAGGTGTGTACGGCGCGTTTTCAGGATCCGTCAACGATCCGGTTACATTCATATGCGCAATATTCTGCGCACTTGCATCAACCCGTTTCGAGTTTGCAACCAAGCCTGACAATGCTGTTTGTATGGCGTTAAACATTTATTTAGTATATCATAGTTATAGTTTATATAGCATTAATAACGCTATACGACGATCCAGCCACGGAAAATACATCATGAAAACATCAAATTTTCACTTTCATATCAACCGGATAACACGCGCCTGCCTTGTGTGCACCATGTGCATAACGACGATGGCATTCCTAACATCCGGCACGGCACAGGCCGAACCGAAAAGTACAATTTGGGGCTGGGGCTATTCTCATTGGAAAAATCAGGATTTCCAGCCTTATCTGCACGATGCGCATACACCGCATAACGAGCTGCTGAATCGCGACTGGAAACCGTCAGATTGGCTCGACCAGTTTGAAAAAGATCAGGCATTGATTGACCGCTTTTACAAAGCGGATATCGTCCGCAAGCAATATATCGAAGATAAAGTGGCCTATCTGGTGGTCGGACCGAATTTTTATGCGCTGGGCACCGAAGAACAACAGCGCATCGCCGCCACGGTTGATACGGTGTACGGCATCACGGACCGGAAATTACATGGGTCATATCAACTGGTTGACTGGAAAACAGATGCGGTGATCGGGCAATATTCGCAATATGGTCTGACCCTGCAATAACAGCAGGCGCGGCAGCCGACACATCATATTCACCTTCATCCCCACCTTGTTTAAACGCAAAGGTTAGCCGCACAGCATCATCATCACGCATTTTGTTTCCGAAAGCCGCGCCGTCAGGCGCACCTGATACAGACACAGGCACAGATACAACGGGCAAATCCGGCATCTGCGGCATCTCATCAAGCTGTAAAACATGTGCCTGGGCGCTGTTATGATCTGCGTCATGATCGTGCAGATTCTGGATTTGCCCATCATTCAGCCCTGCAGACGCGGCCATATACGCCCCATATAAACCGAGCGCGGCCCAGCCGTGCCATTTTTTCATGCTGCCTTTTCCGGCCAATAGCGCCCCTGCCAATAATCCCGTTGATCCCAGAAAGGCCGTCAAATTCAGCGCGCCGAGCGCCGATGCAGAGCTTAACGCTTCGGGCACAGCCACGCCATGCCCCATTGTGGCCACAACCCCGCCCGCAATCAGCGTATTGAAAATATTACAGCCGACAACATTCCCGATAGCCAGATCGGATTCTTTGCGCATGGCGGCTTTGACATTCACCATCAATTCGGGGATCGCCGTGCCGACAGCCACGGCAATTGTGCCGATAATGGCTTCGTTGACACCCATATGCAGGGCGCTTGCTGTTCCCGTATCAACCAATAAACGCGCCGCGCCGACCAGTCCGGCAAATCCGCCAAGCGTCCAGGCCGCACTAAACCAGCCGGGCAGTTCATCCAGCGTCGGGCCGTGTGATGCGTGCGCGTGATGGGCATGCGCCGCATCATGGTCATGATCGTGATCACAGCCTCCCTGTCCATGTTCGTGATCATGTCCGTGGCCCTCCCCATGATCATGGAACAAACATGTGCCCGGCTCTTCTGCCGCGTCCGCGCCATCAGCGGCTTGTGCCTGACTGCCGCTTTTCCCGCTGAATAACCGTTTTTTCAGGTAATATGCCCCGATCCCCAGCATCGCAACACCGACAGGCGCTGATAATGTCCCGCCAATCAATTGCGCGCCGAATAACGCCGCCCCGCCGGTCATCACGGCCATATTAAATTTCCAGCTTAAACCTTTTTTGGTGGCGGCAATGCCCGCCGTTGCCGCCGTTGCGCCTAGAATCAACAGATTATGCGCAATATTCGATCCGACAATATTGCCTATCCCAAGCGCGGCCGCCCCATTCCACATCGCCCCCAGCGATACGAATGTTTCGGGAATGGTGTTCAATGCACCGATCGCCAGCCCGAGGCTCAGCGCGGACATGCCCCATTTTTTACCTGTGGCCAGCGCCCCTTCAAGGGTCACATCCGTTGTTTTGGTCAGCGCATACACAGACCCGATCATCAACGCTCCCGCGCCCAGCGCCCCTGAAATAAACGGTGTGGCAAGCGCCGTCGTGCCCAGCAATAACGACCCCAGCACACACGCACTTTGCGCTTTGTGGGTTTTAATATATCCGGCCACGGCGCGGAATTGGTCCGTCAATGTTTGCGGTGCGTTTTGTGATGCGGCTTTTGACGCATCTCGTGGCGAGGCCTGCGATTCGGCACAATCAGGTTCATAATGGTGGTGATGATGCTGAGAATGCGTATGATCGTGATGATGCATATCATCATGATGCGGGCCGTGATGGCCGCAATCCTCATCTTTGTGATGATGATTATCATCACATCTATGGTCTTCCCTGTCCCTATCCATTATAAGTCTTTTCTTATTCTTGTGGCAGCGACCCTAGCATGCGGCCTTATGAAAAGGCAAGATTTTTGACCGTATGACAGGGATACACAACAACAGACAGGCAACAAGCCGACAACAAATAGACAGCGCGGGCAAACAGCGCGAGCCGGGCCACAAAACACCCCCGCGAACCGAAAAGAATATTTGACAGAAGTTGTATTACTGTGTTAACACGATGATACAAGAAATCATAGAGGATATGAAAGGCTATCAGCAAAGGAAATTCCATGAGTACAGAACCACGTTTACAAATTGCGATCCAGAAGTCCGGCCGTCTGTATGACGAATCCATCGAC
>JASMHE010000002.1 GCA_030750865.1 Alphaproteobacteria bacterium | reverse complement strand
CGCAAAATTAAGGCAAAAACACTGCATTTAAGAAAACAATTGTACTGGCAGAAAAAAGCTGCCTAAAATCAAACCAAGGAGCCAGAAGCACACCTTATATTTTTATGCGCCGTGTCCAAAATACCCTGACGACGTACAATCCGAAGGTGATATTTATCGATAATATCTCGACCTTTGACCGTACGGGCAATGAAAACGAAGCCGAGTCATGGTCACCTATTCAGGAATGGGCGGTTCAGCACCGTAAAAAAGGTCGTTCTATCGTTTTTATTCACCACGCGAACAAAGAGGGCAAGCAACGCGGCAGCCATAAAAAAGAAGATGTTATGGATGCCGTGATTAAGCTCAAGCGACCTGAAGATTACATTCAGGGCGAAGGGGCGGCCAAAATCCTCGTTCAATACACCAAGGCACGGCATTTAAGCGGTGAAATGGTGCAAGACATCGAGGTAACGCTTCACAGCGAAGATGATTATTTCCGCTGGGAATGGGAACAAGGCGATATCACGTACAGGAAAGCGGTTGAAATGATGAAAAATCATGTTTCTTTACGCGATATAGCCGAAGAACTCACCGTTGGTAAATCAACCGTACATCGTTGGAAGGCCAAGGCTCAAAACGAAAACTTACTTTAACTCAAACTGTCCCGCTGTCCCCCGCCTTAGGGGGCGGGACGGCGGGACACTTAATTCAATTTTAATTTACAAGGATATTTTATTATGAACTTTTACGATCTAAACGAAGCGGCAAAACAACCACAAACAATGGCAGCACTGGCGGGGCTACTAAATCCAGCGACAATTCTTCCGGCTATAGCAATAGGAGCAGTTGGAATAGCGGCTATTACCGCTATTAAAGCGCTAAAGAACCGTAGCAATAGCGAAGACGATAGTATTCTAGAAGTCGAATATGAGGATGAGAAAGACTATGAACCGTACTATGAACCGTTAAGTGAACCGTTGCCAACCGTTGAATCCAACGGTTCAAATACGGTTGAAAATATGAGCGATGAAGAGCTTCAAAAGGAAATGATCCGACAAACCATGTCGGAGCTTGGCAAGCGAAGTGCCGCGGCACGGCGAGCCAAAAAAGATATATAGTTCACTATAGAGCTATTGAACTTCCCATGATATGTCATCAAAGTTAATTTTGATGACATATGTGGGATGATCTTCTTCATCTAAATTTGTCACCCAATACACGTATTCATTACTTTCGGTTACTTCTTCTAAGCCTATAGCCCACACAGACTTAAAATTATGTGATCCAACAATTTTTCTAACAACTTTATTTGGAAACCACTTTCCTATGCCCTCACAAAAAACCATAAGATGTTTGCCATCAGCATATGGTTTCCCACCTTTTTTTTGCTTAGCAAGAATGGCATTAGTAACTATATCTTCGGCATCTACATCTGTCTTCTTGTATTCATACGCCATCACATGCTCGGTTACCTCTCCCTCTAAGGTATTCTTATAAACCAAGACACCATCACTGCCCGAAGGATCATTACTAAAGGTAAGTGGATTATCAGAATGAAAATGATTCCAGATGGAGCAAAAAATCCAATTAATAAGCATTTCTCTACTCAATAAATCGAGCTTTTCAGACTTATCTTTACTAAAAAGCGTAGCTGGATTCTTGATACGCTCGCGTAGATAACGCAAAACTTCGTCTAAATCTTTGACTAGGGTTACAGCGTGTTTCACGCGGCCATTTCCTTTAGATATAATTTTGTGCTTTCTGGTAAATTGACGTTTATACATTCGGAAGCCTCTAAAAGGATATTTGCTACATCTGACAAATCACCTTTTGTTGCGGCCTCGCACACCCGTTCTATCCTGGGTGCACTGAGTCGAGGGTTTATGAGTGCAAAAGTTTTGTTTTTCGCGACCTCTTTCCAGCCATTTGTTACAGCTTCGAGCAGAGCAGCCTCTAGGTGCTTTTTAAATGTCTGGTTATCCAATACGTTGGTTATATAGAAGTGAAGACGAAATAGTGTGGTAGGGTCAACCTCTGAGGGAGTTAAAAGCAAAGGTATATTCTCGATCACAAACTTACACTGATCTACTATTCTATCTTTGCATTCAGTAAAAGGTTTCATCTGAAACTTATACTGCTTAATGAAGTCAATAAATTCGTCAAGAGTGTCGCTGTTTTCAAGTTTCAACTCTTTTATTTGCTGTTCCCACTGCTCAATAAATCCATTGGGTGTTTTTTCGTTCATGTACAGCGCCACGCATGCCGCAAAAACTGCATGAAATGTGAATTGTTCGAGAAGGTTTTGATCGAGGTCTTCAAGGTCGCATAGCGTATCCAAGGTAGCATCAATAGCTTCTTCACCCTCTTGCCTCGTCTCCTCTAACGTTTTTTTCATTCTCAAAAAGTTTGTAGCTAATTGGATGACATTTGAAAATTCATGGTTTTTAAACGCAATGCTTATCTCTTGGGATCCAGACAACAGCTTTGCCATCATAAACTCTGTATCCTTTCCTCTGCTCACGAATTCTTTTGTAGCACCAGCATCTACACTTTTTTTCTGTTCTGCACTCGAAAGAAGCGACCAGAGATAAATAGATGGGCGAGTTTGAAAATCTTTAAAGAAGTCATTTCCTTCTGGATTGCTAGCGCAGCACGGTGGAGGTTCTTCTAGTGTCGGGTTCCCATCAGCGTTTTCCGCTACCCAAGAAATCATATGTCCTGTTCTCGCATAAATAGCTACAAAGGATAGCTTTTTCGCTTCTGTTTTTTCAAGCTCCTCCAATTTGGTTAAAGCATAGCTGAAGCCTGTAATCGCGTCCTCCCAGCGTTCAAGCTTCCAATCAGCAAAGGCTATGTCAGCCACCAATCCTGTGTCGGAAAATTCAAGTGTATAGTCACTTTCTTCTTTTAGGTGAAGAATGAAATCTAAGCATTCTTGCATATAATTTCTTGCACCACTCCAATCTCCCGATTTTGCAAAAGATATAGACGTGTTTTTGAGTGCAAAAACTTTATCTATGTCATCAAGCTCATTTAGGGAAAGTGTTTCTACCCATAGTGGCTTTGCGTCATCATGCTTTTTGTTGGTAAAGAAAATCTTTGCCTTTTGATTTGTAAGAAGTCCCGGAAAATCTTTTAGAAAGTCTTTATGGGTTTCAAGCACGCCAAAGGCTTTATTCATGTCATGACCGTATTCATCATAAAGAACCGACATAGTGAGCAGACAATGAAGCTTCAAGTGCGGTATATCCCATTGTTCTGCATAGGAGATAAGCTTCTCATAAACCTTGATAAGCGGTGAGATGTCTTTTGCTTCTTTTTGGAAAAGTTCCTTAATCCATGTGTTGCAGAGAGAGCGAACAACATCCGAGTTTTCTTTGAGCGTTTTAATCATAAATGCTTTTGGTGTTTCTTCTAGCCCTTCAATGCAATCAAAAAACTCTTCTAAATCAGGTGTGCCATTGCCTTGCATGGTGTTAGCTTCAAGAAATATGCTGACAGGGTCAAAATAGTCTTTCCTTGTTCTTCTTGCCCACATTGGGGCTGGTAAATCGTCTGTATTAGGAAAAGCATCTTTGTATTTTCCGGCCAGTTCTGCAAATCTAGGTAAAATTGGAACAATCAAGCTAGGGCTTATACGCTTTTCAGTGCTGATCATAAGGGTGCTATACGCCATCATCTCGTTGTGTTCATTCATGAAGTCATCATCAGCTCTAACTTCCATTGCTGCTTTGGTGTCGTCCAGCAGCCTTTCAGCCAAAACGCTCGCATCGTCTCCTTCTCTGGAAAGACAGAAAAACTTAAACTGAATAACTCTGAGTAAAAAATTGAGATGCAGATTATCTGGAAAAAGCCTCTGCCCTTTTTCTTTTTTCATCAAGTAAAACCAGAATAGCTCATCTGCTACATACTTCATCACCTCATGTCTGGATGTTTCAAATAAATTATTCAAAGTTCCTTGTATGATCGCGGTCAATACGCCACCATCCTTTGAAATCATGCCATGCATAAACAACTTGCTGACTTCGTTCTGATTAAGTGGTGTTCCTTGTTTCAAGTACCCTATACAGATAGCGGCATGAATTTGGCGTTGTTTGTCTTCATCAAAAACTTCTTTACCTTGCGCAGATAAAAGAGGAGAGACACGGTAACGATCTCCTGCGGTTTGCTCTATCCATGGACCTACAAGCATATCAAACGCTTCACCACTCATGTTAACCTTGGGGTCTAATGATCCCAGAACACCAATCATATTTCTGCTAAATGTTCCGAGATTGAGGCTCAATCTGTATGCGAGGTCTCGCGCCCTCTCTGGGATTTCGCTGATGAGTTGCTCTCTTACGGTTTTCTTTTCATCCTTAATAGCCTCAGGTTCTATGAGATCAGTTTCATCAAAAGCCCAGTCTTTAGCTTTAAGATTTTGTATCCTTGCCCTTACAAGCTGAGGATGGCCAGAAGTGCCCACGTAAATGATATTAGCCCAAGTGCTTGTGGGCTGTGTATCAGGACATCCGTTAGCAATGGCAATCTCTTCAATTTCATCCAAATCAAAATAGCCTACTTTGATTAAGCATTCGTCAGTAAGCCACGTATCATGCAATAACCTTTGCGGGGGTTCCGTTTGACATGTGATGATGATCTTCTGGCTGCTATGGGCGGCGTTAAAAAGAGTAAGTTTTAATTCGTGTTCGTAGTCTCTGTATCCGTTTCTTAGGTCAAGATCATCAAGAACAAAAACCTTCTTCTCATCGGGTTGAAGATGAATAAGAGTGTTCAAAGCTTTTAAGGTTTGCTTGATATGTGTGGGTTCTACCCCCCTTAGATCAAGCCACTTCTCTTGTGCTTGTGTGTGTTTGAGATAATGCGAGGCTAATGTTGTCTTTCCCACACCAGAGCTTCCGATCACAAAAATTACGGATTTCTCCGATGATGTTCTTGCAATTTTATCAATAAGAGTTCTGCGTGGGACAGAGTGAGAGGGTATTGGTGGAGGCTCTGTAAACGTACTTTGTAAAACAGCTAAGTCTACAAGGTCTTTATTCTTTCCCGCTTCTGCATATTCCCTAACAATAGAGGCGCTTCCACTTTCTGCATTGGCTTGCAAGGCTCTCACTTGTTGGGCGAAAGTCATGATCTGCTCTTCGTAAGTGGAGTGGAAATCAACTAGGGTAAGCCCTTGTGATTGAGGGGTAATGATTTCGTCAATGATTTTGAACATCAACGCTGGGAACGTTTTTACAGAGTCTGTAGCCGCGATAGTCTCTGCATATGCTAGCCCTTTACAAGCTAAAGCACGTTTAACATTTGCCTCTACAATTTCTAACGGCTTCTCTCCCAAATCCCACGCAAAAGATTCAAAGAAAGTTTTTTGTAGCTCCTGATCACTCGAAGAGCCAAGAAAAGTTTTAAGATCATTAGGTAATGTCGATATACCATTGAGAAACGTGACAAGTGATTTTATTTCTTCACTCGTCTTGTTGGCTTTTGCCCATAGTTCTAGTCCTTTTACACCATCACCAAAGGGTGAACCTTTTTCATGTGTGGGCTGTGAAGTGGAAATAAAGCGAAAGCGTATCTGTTTATCTGGGTTCTCTGTTCTATATTTCCAATAGTTTGATATAGCATCCTGAACATCTTTGCTGTTCAAAGTAACCTTGGCTTTCACGTGTTTAACTTGAATTGTTTCAACGTTATCGCCTTTATGAATATCTAAGTCTTCCGCACCTTCTAAAATTAGCAACTCGTTTTCAGCGAGCTTCATCCATGCATCAAGGCTCATACAAAACTGGTAGATGTAGCCTTTTATGGCATCATCTGCGCTTCTTTTAGTGTTTGTGCCTTTAAGTGTGGCCATGGGTTTGACTCCCCAACGAAGACGATGGTAATTCAAATTAAATGCTTAACGTTCACCTTAGGTGTTTTTCTGGGAAAAGTCAGCTCCTTACATTTAGTGCCCTAATTCTTTGCATCTTTAATTTTCTATTTAGCGGCACAAAGGTAGCCCCAAGGTAGCCCCGAAACAAAAAATCCATCCCAAAGAATGGCTCTAACCGTTGGTAAGATTGGTTGCGGGAGTAGGATTTGAACCTACGACCTTCAGGTTATGAGCCTGACGAGCTACCGGACTGCTCCATCCCGCGTCAGTGAATAGGTGATCAGTGATATAGAAAAAGAAACCAAATAGCAAGGGCTTTGCCCGATTTTTTTGTGTCGGTGTTTGGTTGTTGTCAAAAAGGCTTGCTGTGTATGGGATCGCGTGGGGTGAGGGCTGCCATTTTTATTTCTTTTGGGTGGTTCGGCGCGCCGCGTATCTGTGGCGTTTTGTGCCGCTGTGGACGTGGGTGACGGCGGCGGAGGCGGAGGATGATGGGGGTGTGAGTGGTTTGTTGTTTACACGCCCGGTGCGTTATCGGCGGGGAATGGTGGCAGAACCAGATCGATTTCCGGCGGGCGCAGACATTGCTGTGCATGTCCGGCGGCTTTCAGGCCGCGTCGAATGGCGGGGTGGTCGATATGCGCAACGCTGGAGGGCGCCAAATAGGCCGCGCCCTGCATATAAAGTTCGGCCCGTTTAATGGCCCAGCGTGACATATCGTCGCGGCGGTGCTGTGTGATGTAGGCCAGTGCCTCGCTCACTTTGATGAAATAAGGGCGCGTGTCATCGGCATCGATATGATCATAGGACATATAGATTGCTGTGCGTGTGGCCGCCTGTGCGAGATAGTGCGCGGGGCGTTCTTCGTCGTTGAGTTCCGCGTTCAGGAATAAGGCGGTGTCATGATTTTTGACCAGTGGAAACATAGAGCGCAGGGCCAGCAGCGTATTTGCAATTTCGGGATTGTCACTCACGCCGGAGAGCGCTTTGACAGCGTGGAGGTCTGCGTCGGCTTCCGCTTCGGCATAGCCATAGAGATTATTTTCTTTTGAGGCGTGCCGGAATTCATGCAGGGCGATGAGTTGGAACATTTCTTCTTGTGATAAAGGGGTGTTCTCGATGAGATGTTCGGGGATCAACGTGAAGAAGCTGATATATTCTTTGGCTGTCGTGTCGCGGTCGGGTAGGGAGACCATGCTCATATCCGTATCGAAGAATTTTTCACGAATATCGAAATACGGTCTGGCGTGGAACGCGTTTTCTTTGTCTTCATAGGTGTCGTGTACTTCTTGGAGACCCAGGAATGTCGGGATGCTGGTATATGTATGCAGCGTGCCGAGCAAATCGCGTTCGCGGACGTGAATGTGGGCGTCGCCGGCAATTTGATGAACCAGTTCAGGGGGCAGGCCTTCATCTTCCAGAAATTCTTGTGCGGTTGGAAATTGTTCTCCCATAAGCGGGTGCACCGTTGTGGCGAGGACCGCCGCACCGAAAATACCGCGCAGGCTGATCTTGCGCGGTTTTACCCGTTTTTTGTGAAGGGGCCATGTTTTCCCTGTGCTTTCATGGGCGTCCGGATCATGTTTGATTGCGCCGATGAGGAGCCATGATGTCATGCTTTCCACTGCAACGCGGCATGCCAGACGAAATTGATCCCTGAGTTTCCATTCTTTCATGAATGTGCTTCTTATTTTTACTATTATTTTCGATAATCTGGAAAGGTTGTAGCACGAAAAAACCTGTTTTTACAAGTTTATTCGTGTTTAGCGCAGTGCAGTCAGGGGTTTAGCGCGTTTGGCCGTTGCCGCGCAGAACCCATTTATAGCTGGTTAACGGTTCCAGCCCCATCGGGCCGCGCGCGTGCAGTTTTTGGGTGGAGATGCCGATTTCGGCGCCGAGTTCGTATTCCCCGCCATCGGCAAAGGCTGTTGAGCAATTCACCATGACCGAGGATGCATTAATGCGCCGCGTAAAATGTGCGGCTTTGTCTGCGTTTTCGGTGACGATGGCTTCGGTGTGGCCTGATCCGTATGTCTGGATATGGTCCATTGCGTCATCCAGTGATGAGACGGTTTTGATATTCATGCCGAGTCCCAGAAATTCCGTATCAAAGCTGTCTGCATCGGCGTGTGCAAGGCGGCCTGCGTCATAAAATGTGCCGAGCGCTGTGTAAGCGGGTTCATCGGCATTGATGTGCACGTCTTTTGCACTGATTTGTTCCAGGATTGTGCGCAGGTGCGGTAATTGTTTTTCGTGAATGATGAGCGTATCAAGCGAATTGCAAACACTTGGGCGGCGTAATTTCGCGTTCGATACAATATCTGCGGCTTTGCTGATGTCGGCGTCATCATCAACATAGACGTGGACAACGCCGCGCCCTGTTTCAATCACGGGGATAGAGGCATTTTCACGGACGTAATCGATCAAGGCCTGACTGCCGCGCGGGATACAGACATCGATCAGATCATGGGCGCCGAGCATTTGCGGCATATGTTCGCGCTCCGGCGGCATTAAAAAGGCGCAATCCGGTGAGATACCTTGTTCTGTCAGGGTATCGTGGATGATTTGCAGGGTCATCAGATTGGTGTGATGCGCATCTGTTCCGCCGCGCAGGACACAGGCGTTGCGCGTACGAAAGCAAAGAGAGAACACATCCATTGTGACATTGGGGCGTGCTTCGTAGATGACGCTGACAACGCCCAACGGTACGCGAATACGGGACAGGTCAATGCCGTTTTGTAATGTACGGTGTTCGATCACATCATCAACGGGCGAGGCCAGTGTGCTGACCTTACGGACATCATCGGCGATGGCATCCAGACGGTCTGCGTTTAAAAGCAGGCGATCATAAAGCGGGTTGTCCTGTGCCATCTTGGCCAGATCTTTTTTGTTTTCGGCGATCAAGTCGTCCTTGCGGGCCTGTATTTTGTCCGCGAAACATTGCAGCGTTGTCTGAATTTGCGCTTCGTCCAGACTGTGCAGGGCGTAAGAAGCCTGTTTCGTTTTTACAAATGCGGCGTGTAATTGGTCGCTGGTCATACTCATGCTGTATTGCGCTTTCTTCTTCTTTTAATATGTTTGTACGTTTGTTTGATTGCCCGTTTAATGGATCGGATCAACGTGCAGGGCATCATAATGAATGAACACGGGCTTGTTCTTTTGTCCTAAATAAGCGGACAGGGTCTGGTGGTCGTATTTGGCCATGCCGTGCCCGATCTGGTTGCCATTTTCGTCTTTTATAACGACGACATCATCTTTTTCAAAGGGTTGTGTAATTGTTGTGATGCCAACGGGCAGAATACTGCGCGCTGTTTTGTCGCCTTCGCTTTCGTGCAGGATTTTTGACAGGCAGTCATTGACGATAATTTCGCCGCGTGTTTCCTGTACACCGGCTGCCAGCCAGCGTTTGACGGGTTTTTTCTTGGCTTGCGGCGTAATGACGGTGCCGAGATTTTCCTCATCAAATAATTTGACCAGAATGTCAGGGGCGCGCGCTTTGGCGATGTGTGTCTGTATGCCGATACGGGCCATCTTGCGGGCGGTTTTCAGTTTACTTCCCATGCCGCCGCGTCCGCCACCGGAAAGCGAAACATCAATCATCTGGTCGTTATGTCTGATTTCGGGAATAACGACAGGCGGGTCCTGTGATAAATCGAGAACCCCATCGACATCGGTCAATAAGATCAAGCGGTCAGCACCGATTTGCGCGGCAACCAGTCCGGCCAGTTCGTCATTATCGGTGAAGATTAATTCGTCAACGGCAACGGAATCGTTTTCATTGATAATCGGCAGAATGTTTTTCTGCGCCTGCAGTTTGTCTAGAAAGCGGCCAATATTGACGCTGTGGCGTCTGTGCAGGAAGTCATACCGTGTCAGCAATAATTGCGATGCCAGCATTTTGTAACGTTTTAAAGAGGCGTTATAGCTTTCGATCAGGGAGGCTTGCCCGATGCTGGACAGGATTTGTTTTTCCAGCACAGTATCCGAAAAATGTTTGTGTGTGCCGTATGATCCCCATAGATCGCGGCCTGCGCCGACAGCGCCGGAGGATACCAGTACAATCTGGTGGCCGGATTTTTTCAAAATGGCAATCTGGTTAATCAGCGACTCGATCATATGCTGATCGAGTAGATTATTTTCGTCCAGTAAGGATTGGGTTCCAATTTTAATAACCGCGCGCACAGTACTCACCCTTTATATGCTGTCATCGTCCGATAATGTTTTACCGTTTGTGTCACTTATACAAGTCTGTTTATGAGCCGTCAAAAAGAATTGCATTCTGAAATATATCGATTATGGTAGAAATATGAATGAAGATCGAGCAGAAAGAGTCTTTAGTGCATTGGCACAGGAAACGCGCCTCAGAATATTGGGGTTGTTGGCGTCGTCGCAAACCAACGCCATGACGGCCGGTGAAATCAGCGAAGCGCTGGATGTGCCGCAAAATACGCTGTCATTCCATTTCAGCCATCTGGAAGGGGCGGAACTTGTGACCAGAGAGCGTAAGGGGCGTTACATTATATATGGCCTGAATGCGCGCAAGGTGGATGAGTTGATTCTGTTTATGGCGCAAAAGTTACGCCGCGATGATTCCAAGTCTTAAAACGCATCATGTCCAACCAGACGCAATAATAGAAGCCTGCAACAAATGACTGACAAAGCGATGCCGCAAGTATCTGTGATTATGCCGTCTTATAACAGTGCGGCCTTCATTGCGGAATCGATTGCATCCGTGCAGCAGCAAACGCACCATAATTGGGAACTTATCATTTATGACGACGGATCAACGGATGAAAGCGTGGATGTTATTCGCGGTATTATGAAGGACGAGGACCGCATTACGCTGATCGAAGGGCAAGGCAATCAAGGCGCTGCGGTTGCGCGGAACGAAGCAATCAAACGCGCGCGCGGCCGTTTCATTGCCTTTTTGGATAGTGATGATGTGTGGCTGCCGGAAAAACTGGATCGTCAAATCGCGTTCATGACTCAAAATGGCTATGCCATGACCTGTACATATTATACACGCATGACAGAGGATGGCGTTGCTCTGGATGGTATTGTGATGCCGGATGCGCATCTGGATTACAAAGAGTTGTTGAAATCCAACCAGATCGGATGTTTAACGGCAATCTATGATACGCAGTCGCTTGGTAAGGTGTATATGCCGCTGATTCGTAAACGGCAGGATTACGGCCTGTGGCTGGCGATTTTGAAAAAAGGCGTGCGCGCATATTGTCTGACTGAATGTTTGGCCGTATATAGAGTGCGATCCGGTTCAATTTCCAGCAATAAGCTGGAGATGCTGAAATATAACTGGTCTTTGTATAGAGAAATCGAGCGCTTTTCGGTTTTGCGGTCTGCATATTATCTGGGGTGGAATATTATGCGTAAAGTGTGCGGGAAGTAGTGGTGAAGAAAATGGGACGTATAAATGTTATTGGCGGTAGCGGTTTTATCGGATCACGGCTTTGTCGTAGTCTGCATGATGGCGACACCGATTTTTCCATTCTTGATATTGAAGATAGCCCTGTTTTCCCTGAGAAAAGACAAGCGTGCGATGTGCGCGCGCTCGACGATCTGCGTGCCCATATTCAGGAAGGGGATGTGCTGATTAATCTGGCGGCGGTACATCGTGATGATGTGCGTCCGAAGACACTATATGATGATGTGAACGTGACGGGGGCTAAGAATATTTGTCAGGTCGCGCGCGAGAAGAATGTACAGACAATCATCTTTACCAGCTCTGTTGCGGTCTATGGGTTTGCGCCGCCCGATACGGATGAAAAGGGCGAGATTGATTATTTTAACGATTATGGCCGCACGAAATGGCTGGCCGAGAATGTTTTTCGTGCATGGTACGGCGAAGACCCTGAAAACAGAACGTTAGTGATTGTGCGTCCGACGGTTGTCTTTGGGGAACAAAATCGCGGCAATGTTTATAATTTACTGCGGCAGATCGCAAGCGGTCGCTTTTTGATGATCGGGCACGGCAAGAATGTGAAATCAATGGCATATGTGGAAAATGTCGCCGCGTTCCTGCAGTTCAGTCTGGATATAATGGGGGGGTATCACGTCTATAATTATGTCGATAAGCCTGATCTGGACATGAATCATCTGGTTCAAACAGTGCGTGGACAGTTAACGCAGGGACGTAAAACGGGGGTCGGTTTGCGGCTGCCGTATATCTGTGGCTGGCTGGCCGGCGGTGTGTTTGATGTTGCGGCCCGCCTGAGCGGCAAAACATTCCCGATCAGCCGTATCCGGGTCAAAAAATTCTGTTCGACAACACAGTTTGCCAGCGCCGCGCACGATACGGCGTTTAAAGCGCCTGTCTCGTTGGAAGAGGGGCTGCAGCGTACAGTGCAGTACGAGTTCCTTGAAAATCATGATGATGCGCACCGATTCTACAGCGAGTAACCTGCACGTGATGCTTTTCTGATGAAAATCGTGCGTTCTGCCGCTATGGATGCGCTATAGACCGCTTTTTAGTGTTTTTTCTTTTTATAAAAACGTGCTATGATTCGCGTCCTGAAGGTCGTTTTGTGCGTTTTCTTGTGACAAAAGAATGTTCTGAATCGCCCTTTTTTCGCGTATTTCTACCCTGTTTTCATAATATTTTTCTGGTTGAGGGGAAACTTAAAGGAAAAATTAACTCTTTATATTCTATCATTATTATAGGTTTGCGCGGAAAGTTTATCTAAAATTTGATAAAAATTTTCCGAAAGCACGCACAAAATATAATAGGTCGATGGGGGCAGCCATTATTAAGAAGTATATAAGTCAGTTTTGTATTTTTGCTCTGTTACTTGTTCTTACAACAGTGACGGGCGCTGGCGATGCTTTGGCGCAGTTTGATACAAGTGATCACTCCACCGGCCTCAGTGAAATTTCCGAAAATATTGTTGATTCGTCCAGCCTCATTCCGGGACTGATTAGTGGCGTAAGTTACTTGCTTGGTCTGTTAATGGGGGCGTGGGGCGTTCTGCGACTGCGTGATCATGTCGAAAATCCGGCACAGGCACCGCTGCGCGATCCGATTTCCAAGTTCGTTGCAGGTGGCGCATTGCTGTCGATCCCGACTGTTTACGAAGCGATGAAGAACGCGTTCAGTGACGGTGATATGGACACCGATATTGATCCGGACGGGATATTCTCTTCCGTGACAGGTATGGTGTCGAGCTGGATTGAAAGCGGGGGTATCAACGAGATTCTCGGTTCTATTCTGAATTCATTCGAAGGACTGCCGGCGCTTATTGCCGTGTTTGCTTATTTGCTTGGTTTGGTGCTGGGTGTGTCCGCTGTTCTTAAACTGCGCGAGCATATCGAAAATCCGCAGCAAACAACGCTGAAAGAGCCTGTCGTCCGTTTCTTGGCAGGTGGCGCGATGTTCTCGCTGCCGACCTTGTTTGCGGCGATGCATAAAACAATTTACGGTGATGGTGACACGACCTTCGGCACAGTTATGGACTGGGTTGGTTTTGGTGATGATGTTGCCGGTGTTGTCACAGATGGTGCAGGCGGCTGTAGTGCCGTGGGCGGTATTTTGCAAGGAAGTATGAACTTTGTCGATGATGTTATCGGTGTGCTTGAAACCGGTGCTGGCGCCATTGACGATGTCTTTGGCACAGATCTCGACTCCAGCTTTGGTGGTGGCGGTGATTCCGGTGGCAACGGTGAAACAGTCGGTGATGTGATTTGTAATATTACGGCCGGAACGTTTGCGTTCCCGTCGTTCCTGACGGCAATGGCGATGATCGCCGGTATGTTTGTCGGTGTCTGGGGTATCATGAAGTTGAAAGACCATGCCCTGAATCCGCAACAAACACAGCTGTGGGATGGTTTAATTCGTTTGATTGTTGCCGGTGGCCTGATGGCTCTTCCGATCGTCATTGAGGCGGCGCAGACAACAATCGGTGTCTTCGGTGGTATCACTGAGGGCGAGTATAACGGCGCTGCATCAGGCGATGGTCTGGATACGATGATGGTATCTATGATGAACAATATCTATGGCCCGATGCGCTATGTGATGGACTTCTTCGGGGTCGTTGCGGGTACAATCCTTGTGATGATTGCCGTGATGCGTCTGCTGAAGTCCGCACAGGAAGGCCCGAGAGGTCCGGGTGGTATCGGTACGATTATGACCTTTATCGCCGGCGGTGCGTTGCTGTCATTCGGTTCGATGGTTGGCGCATTTACAGGTTCCCTGTTTGAAGATGGTGGTCTGACATATGCGACTCTGTCCTATACAGAAGGAATGGACGATGCTGTGGTGGCTCACTCTCATGCTGTAATCAGTGCTATCCTTAAATTTATGATTGTGTTAGGATTGATCAGCTTTGCTCGCGGAATCTTCATTGTTCGCGAAGTTGCCGAGGGAAGCTCACAAGCGTCTATGATGGCAGGTCTTACGCACCTTATCGGTGGTGCCCTTGCGATCAACTTAGGACCGCTGATTAATGCAGTCCAAGCAACTCTCGGTATTGCCGGATACGGTATACAATTTTCATGAACTGGTTAATTAACTATAGAGGAGGAATTTAACCATGATTAAGTATTTAAACGCGAAAACAACAAAATTATCAGTCGGGGTGATGATCGGCTTCTTGGCAGGCACATCTGATGCTTACGCCAACAACGATACGAACTTTGGTTCGATTGCGAAGAACATCACGGAATCTGTTTCCGATCTGCCGGGACTTCTGTCCGCATTGGCATATCTGTTCGGTATCCTTCTTGGTGTTCTTGGTATCCTTAAGATTAAGGACCACGTCGAGAACCCTGCTCAGACACAGTTGAAAGACGGTGCGATTCGTCTGGCGGCCGGTGGTGCGTTGTTTGCACTTCCAATCGTCTTCCAGGCAATGTCAAGTACAATCGGTAACGAAGGTACAGCAGTGGCTCCGTCAGCGCTTAACAGCGTGAACTTCGACAGCGCTCTGTCAGGCAACTAATATAATCTCAAGATCTACGGATCGTATTTTATGAGAAAATTACCTATCTTATTGGGCATTGGGCGTTCTGCGCGCGGTGCCCAATCCACGTCAAAGGCAATTAATCCGGACTTGAAACAAAAGGTTTTCGAGCGCGATGATTATACGTGCCTGTGTTGTGGTTTTAAATCCAAGAAATATCAGGATATTTTGTTCAAGAACGGCAATCCGGAACAGCAAGACCCCCGGAATATGCTGACGACATGTATCTTTTGCCATCAATGTTTCCATCTGGACCGCGTCAGTGATATGCGTTCAGGTGTATTGATCTGGCTTCCTGAAATAGAACAATATCAATTGCACCATATTGCGCGGGCAACGTATGTTGCGCGTATCGCGCAGGGGCCGATCGCTGAAGCGGCGCGCCGGACATTCGATGTGCTGATGCAGCGCCGCGAAGAAGTGAAAAGTCGGCTTGGATCGGATGATCCGTATATTTTGTCGTCCGTGATGCGTGATTATGTCAGTCCCGCTGCGTATAAAGTGCGGCACAAGAAATTGGATGGCATCCGTTTATTGCCGCTTGACCGGCGTATTATCAAAGAGGCCGATCTGGAGTTTAACCAGTTTCCGCAGATTCTGGCCTATTGGCGGTCGAAAGACGGGCCGTTTGGCGGCAGGCTGCCGAAGACATGGGTCGATATGTATCGTGATGTGGCATCGGCGCAATCACAAGATCAGCCATCCGAAGATCAATCATCGGATGCGGCATAAGCGTTTTTTCGTTCAAATCCGACAGACTTATTCATAAATATGATAATTTCCGAATAAAAATCGCACTTCGCTATTTTCTGTGGGGCGAAAAGCTTTATAATGTCTATGTTTTAATAGAGTTAAAGTATTTCTGTATCAATGAATTGGTTTTTAAAATTTTTGCTGCCGTTTCAGGTGGCGCTGAAGCAAACACTGGAAAGCTTTATTACGCTGGAAACGGCGGATGACAGCACGACCATTGTTGCCAAAGACGGCTCTCTGATCACCTATCTCAAGATTGACGGTAGCCGTCAGGTCATTGGTGAGGAAGAGTATAAGCACCTGGTCGAAGGGGCGACAATCAAGATCGGTGCGCGATTCGACCGGCAGGGCCATGCCTTGCAGGTTTATTTTGTGCGTGATCCTGAGCGTGTTGACAGCCATCTGCGCAAGTTGGTGCGTCCCATTCAGCAGACAGCGACGAACATGGACGTCGATCTGGAGGACTTGCTGGAAGAGCGCGTCCGCAACCTGTCTAAATATCTGGTTTATGAAGAATCCTATTTTGTGCTCTGGACGCGTCCGTCTGTACTGACGCAAAGCGAATTAAAACGTATCGGTCGGGAAGGCAAAGATAAAGAACGCTTGCCGGCGGCGTATGCGCAGAACCCGATGGCCGCCATTGATGAATTGCGCACCAGACATAAAAGTTATGTTGCGGCCGTGACCTCGGCGCTTGACGAGCTGGGTATCAAGGCCGATGTGCTGGAAGTACATGATGCATTGCGGGCTGTACGTAATAACATGTTCCCGACAAAGGTGAACGAAAAATGGACACCATGTTTGCCGGGTGATCCGATTTCACCCCGTGCACCGAGAAGCAAAACGGATATGTCCGATATTTTGTGGCCGTCCTTGCCGGAACAGCTTGTTGCGGGCGATGCGCGCGTTGTGGATCAGCATATTTGCCGTATCGGGAATACCTATTGGGCCGGTGCGGATATGACCCTTGCGCCGATGGAAGTCGCGCCGTTTACACAGCTTTTGAATCGTCTGTTCGAAGCCGGTGTTCCGTGGCGTATTTCCTTCTTGATCGAAGGGGGCGGTGTGTCGAGTACGGCACTGCGGACTTTTGCGGCCTCGATTTTGAGTGTGACAAATGCGCTGAATAAGCAGATCAAGTTCTCTCTGGAAGGGCTGGAGCGTCTGTCACGCCGTGAACCGGTCGTTCGCATGCGTGTGTCATTTGCGACATGGGCGCGTGAAAGTGAGTATGAAGAGCTGGAAAACCGTATGTCCGCATTGACGCAGGCCGTGGAAAGTTGGGGCTATGCGCAGGTCGGTGAATTTTCCGGTGATCCGCTGGATTGCATTATGTCGTCCGCGATGGGCATTCATTGCGGGGGGACGGCGCCAACGGCTGTTGCGCCAATGTATGAAGTGATGAAGATGTTGCCGTGGCAGCGTCCGTCCAGTCCGTTTGATGTCGGTGCGATTCTGCTGCGGACGGTTGATGGTAAAGTCTGGCCGTATCAGACGGGTACGAACCTGACAACCACATGGTTTGATCTTGTGTTCGCGCAGCCCGGTGCCGGTAAATCTGTGATGATGAACACATTGAACCTCGGGACATGTCTGACGCCGGGGCTGAGTAAATTGCCGTTTATCGCCGTGATTGATATTGGCCCGTCATCATCGGGTCTTGTTTCTTTGATTCAATCGGCCTTGCCGCAAAACCGTGAACATGAAGCGGCGTATTATCGTCTGCAAATGGCGCATCAATATGCAATTAACCCGTTTGATACGCAGCTTGGTTGCCGTGTGCCGCTGATGGATGAGCGTAGCTATCTGGTCGAATTGCTAACACTTCTTTGTACGCCGCCGGGGCATGAAAAAACCTATGACGGGATTCAGCAGCTTTCCGGCATGGTGGTTGATGAAATGTATCGCTGGCGTGATGATAGTGCGGCGAACGCAGAACCGCGTCCGTACTTGCCGCGCCTTGATCCTGATGTCGATGACATGATCCAGAAATATAACATCCACTTGCCGACAGACCCGTATTGGTGGGATGTCGTGGATAAGCTGTTTGATCTTGGAGAATATCAGGCTGCGCAACTGGCGCAGCGTCATGCTGTGCCGACACTCAGTGATGCGATTACGGCATCACGCCGTCCGCAGATTCAAAATCTGCTTGAGGAGACATCGGTTGGGTTCAGTCCTGAATCCGTGATTAACGCATTTGAGCGAATGATTACGTCGGCAATTCGTGAATTTCCGATTCTGTCGTCGGTAACACAGTTCGATATTGCCGGTGCGCGTATCTGTTCACTTGATTTGATGGATGTCGCGCCGCAGGGTGATGATGTGGCGGACCGTCAGACGGCCATCATGTACATGTTGGCACGTCATGCGCTGGTCAGCAGTTGGTGGATGGCCAAAGAATCGCTTGAATTTATTCCGGAAAAATACCGTGATTATCACGAAGCCAAACTGCAAGACATTGCTGAAACACCGAAACGTCTTTGTTACGACGAATTCCACAGAACAAGCGGATCGGCCTCTGTGCGGGCGCAGCTTATCCGTGACGTGCGTGAGGGCCGGAAACGTGGCGTCCAGATTCTGCTGGCCTCGCAGCTTCTTGATGACTTTGATGATGATATGGTGGACTTGGCGACAGGTGTCTGGGTGCTTGGTTCGGCGATTTCCGAGGCATCGGTCGAAAATGTCAAAAACCGTTTTGGTTTGACAGATACGGCGCAGGACATCATTCGTTATAAATTGACCGGCCCGAAAGCGGGCGGTGCGCCGGCCTTGTTCGTTCTTGGGACGACCGAAGGGCGTTATGAACAGTTCCTGTTTAATACGCTCGGTCCGATTGAGTTGTGGGCCTTGTCCACCTCGGCCGAGGACGTTGCGATCCGGACGCGGCTTTATGATAAAATCGGTGCAAGTATGGCTCGTCGCGTTCTGGCGGTTGCCTATCCCGGCGGAAGTGCGCGTGGCGATATCAAGCGCCGTGTATTGATGAAGAGTGAGTCTGCAAAAGATTCCAAGTCTGCGCTAACAAGCCATGTGATCGAAGAAATCGTTGCCGAATTGATCGAGCGTTCGAATGAATTGCGTATTGCGGATGAGAAGAAAGTGAAGAGGTCTGTTCTTTAATGGCCGTTCTGCCTCCAGATAAACGTCCGATGAAAAACTTTTCTTCCAAGAAAAAAAGGAAGAAAGGCAAACGGCTGACGCGGGAAGAGCGTCTGAAGAAACGCAAGAACACCAGAAATATGGTGCTTGGCGGCATTTTTTTCGTGTTCTTGCTGATATGGTGGGGCACGATGCCTATCAAAGGTGGCATTGATTTCGGTATTTGCCGGACATTTGCCGAATTGCGGGAGGAATATCCGTCCACGATGAAAATCCGTGCGGTCGAAACATTCGACCAAGCCTTGCGTATTTTTTATACGGTAAAAGATCCTTACGGCAATGAACGTTCACGCATGATTGAATGTGTTGTATTGCCGCATCCGCAAACAATTTATGCAATGCAATCTGTATCAATTGACCGTGAAGAGATAGAAGACCTTGCTTTTATCGAACGGTTTAATAAATCAATACCGGGTATTATCGAGGCTGATCCGGATTTGGTTATTCCGGGTGGTTACGGTGAAGACCTGATGAGTCTGAAAATCGAATAAAATAGAGGAATATTATGGAGTATAGAAAACTTGGTCGTACTGACATTGATGTCAGTCTGATTTGTCTTGGTACGATGACGTGGGGAAAACAAAACACCGAAGCGGACGGGCATGAGCAAATGGATTATGCCATAGAGCAAGGGGTGAATTTCTTTGATACGGCGGAAATGTACGCCGTGCCACCATCCGCCGAAACATATGGCCGCACCGAAGAAATTATCGGAACATGGTTCCAAAAACGCAAAAAGCGTGATGATGTTATTCTGGCATCAAAAATTGCCGGACCGGCGCCGGCCTGGATTCGCGACGGAAAGGGCCGTATCGACCGCGCCAATATCTTTGCGGCGATCGAAGACAGCCTGAAACGTTTACAGACAGATTATATTGATCTGTATCAGCTACACTGGCCCAACCGGGGGAGTTACGGTTTTAACCAGCATTGGGACTACCGCCCGACATCTGTTGATCCTGACGCAGAAAAAGAGAACTTTCTGGAAGTCCTACAGACTCTGGACGAGCTTGTAAAAGCAGGCAAAATCAGACATGTCGGTCTGTCGAATGAAACATCATGGGGCACAATGCAGTATCTGCGTATTGCAGAAGAACAAGGCTTGCCGCGTATGGCGTCAATCCAGAACGAGTACAGCTTGCTGGACCGTATTTTCGAACCTGATATGGTGGAAATCGCACTGCATGAAAATGTAGGGCTTCTGGCATGGTCACCACTGGCGACCGGATTGCTGAGCGGGAAGTATATTGATGGTGCACGTCCGGCCGGATCACGCCTGACTTTATCCGGTTCGCATCCGTACCGTGATACGGAAAACTCGAATGCTGCCGTGAAGCGCTATCTGGCTGTGGCTGAAAAGCATGGTCTTGATCTGGCGCAAATGGCGCTGGCCTTTGTGAATGAACAACCCTTTGTGACTGCCAACATTATCGGTGCCACATCAATGGAACAGTTGAAAACAAACATTGAATCTGTCAACATCAAGCTTAACGATGATGTAAGAAGAGATATAGCGGCTGTATACCGTGATTATCCGATGCCCTTCTAATAATAAAAGGGCAAACAGAACAGGGACAATGTATGAAAAAAGGACACCTCAAGCGGCACTTTTTTGTGGCCGTGGCGTTGCCTGATGATGCAAAGCGTGCGTTAAGCGCGCAGTTGGATGAGACGCAACGTCATCCGGGATGGGAATGGAAAGATAGCGAAGATTACCACATTTCGTTGGCGTTCCCCGGCGCATTAGATGACAAGCGGTTCAAGGAAATAAAGACCATCCTGTCACAGATCGATATGCAAAGCTTTAAAGTCCGGCTTGAGGGTGTCAGCACCTTTTTCAAAGAACAAAATCGCCGCCAGAATAACAAACATGTTGTGTGGGCGCGGCCTGATTCTGAATCGGATTATAATCTGCGGCGTTTGAATTATAAAATAGCGCAGACCTTGAAAGCGTGCGGCTATACCATCGGTAAACGCGATCAACAGCCGCATGTCACAATTGTAAAGCCGCCGGTCACGGAAACAGAGGCGGTCGAAGATTATGTGGAAAGCCGTGGCACACTTGATACGGTTGCATGGGATTGCACGTCTTTTGTGCTGTATGAAACATTACAGCCGCACGATCCGGACCACCCAGCCAATCAAAACGGCGAAGGTAGCCGCTTCCGCGAAGTCGCCGTCTTTAATTTGTCACCATCATAGGTCATATTCGTCATAGGTCATATTTATGTCATCGGAGAATGAATCCAGCCCTTCCAGTTCTGCGGAAAAAACGCGCCGCGTCTTTGTCGCCTTACCGGTCGGTGATGGCTTACGATCCTGTTATGATGCCTTGCCGAAAACGGGGGTGGGGGATGCGCGCTGGAACCATGTTTCCGATTTACACATTACAGTGCGGTTTTTGGGCGATTTACCGTGTGATGAGGTTGATGCGGTACGCGATCATCTTGGCCGTGTGAAATGTCAAAGTTTTGGTCTGGAAGTGAGCGGTTTTGGCGTGTTTGACAATAAACAGGCCGTTTTATACGCCGATGTCAAAAGCACCCGCAAAATGAATAATCTGGTCGCGTCAGTGAACGAAACGTTACAGCCTTTGGGGTTTGCGATGCCGTTGCGTCCTTATGTACCGCATGTGACCTTGTTGCGTACACCGCAAAAACGTGTTCTGGATCAATATATTAAGAAAAATACATCAAAAATGCGGGCGCAATGGACCGCGCAGTATTTTTCCTTGATGGAATCCGGCAATCATGATGAAAATGGCCGTGTTTACACCGAAATTCAGCGTTACCCTATGCGGTAGCAGATTATATAAAATTTTAAATAAAATCTTAATCCTTT
Organism: Alphaproteobacteria bacterium; assembly: GCA_030750865.1. Lineage (GTDB taxonomy): Bacteria > Pseudomonadota > Alphaproteobacteria > Micavibrionales > Micavibrionaceae > JASMHE01. Next base: position 82,288 of record JASMHE010000002.1, on the reverse strand, counting down.
TCTCTTATGATAGAGTAGGGCTAAAAGAAAGGGACCCTTTTTAATGGTAAATGCGGTTATAGAAAATGATGATTTTTTCCAGCAGCACGGCATTATGCGCCCGCTGAACACGGATATGAAAGTGGAACTTGTTTTCGGTAAAAACGGTACATTTTCAATCCTGCATAGCGCGCGCCTACCCTATATTTTAAAGTGGGTTGAGTTTGAGCCGGAACAAAGAAGTTTCGTGTTCGTGTCGCAAGAAGGATATTTACAGCCGCTTGGTATGAAGGTTCCCGAAAAAATAATGGACCGTCTGGACAAACTGGACGAACTGGCGGTTATGCATGTTGAAGGCGGTAAGGTGGCCGATTTGTGCCTTGTGCCGCTGATGAAACCGTCCGTGACGTGGAATTAAGGAGTGTAGGGTATGGCATCGTTTTTGGAAAATGTAGAGATGGGATGGAGCTACGTCACTAGTCTTGGTGATGAAGAAGCTGTGCAGGCGACGGCGATTGAGAATCTCAATGATAAACATCCCGGTTTTCAGAATTTCTACACGACGATCAATAACGACCCTGCGCTCGCGAATGCATTGGAGACAATTACAGGTCAGGAGTTAGACGGCAAGCGTGATGATGGAACGCAAGCTGATTATGGATATGATGAAGTCGACGCACGTTTGGCAGAGTTGACAGATGAAAATCCGCAGTTCTTTAATGATTTGAACCAGCTTCTGGAAAAGCCGGGAGCGCAAGATTTTATTCAAAATTTGGCCGCAGATGAGAATATGTTGCCGCGGCTAGAGGCTTTAACGAATGCTACAGGTACAGAATCTTCGCCGGTTTCTTTGGTTGAATCATTGAATGATGCCGTCACACGTGATCCGGATTTCTTTGATACAGCAACGTCTGTTATGCAAGCTGATGGCGCGTCGCAGCTTTTGGAAACCATTACAAATGATCCGGGAAAAATGGAGATTTTGCGCGATTTTGCGTCGGGTGATGATACGTCTCCTGCAGCACTAGTGAATGACCTTGAGTCATTACTGGACGAGGACCCTCAGGCTTTTGCGAAGCTGAATACTATTTTGAATGCGCCGGGGGCAGAACAGGCCTTTGAAACGCTAAGGAATTCACCAGAGGCAATGCAGAACTTAAGTAGCATCCCTGGTATGAGTGTCGGTGATATGTCGCCTGCTGGCATGATCGACATGGTTTATCAGGGTGTGGATGCAGATCCAAATTTTCTGGTTAATGCGACAGAAGCTTATGGCAATTATGAGGCAATCTCAGCGGTGAACGGCTTTGACGAGCTATCGCAGACATTGCAGCAGAATCCGGAGATAATGACCCATTTAGGTGATATTCTGGGAACAGATGTCGGTGATATGGATAATACGGCGGCATTGAGTGATTTGACAGGGCGGTTAGAAGCACTTGCAGAGCATGACCCAGCGATTTTTGAAAAGATGAATAGGGTCTTGAATGCCGAGGGTGCGGAAAGCTTTCTAGCGACAGTAGCCGGGAACGAGGCATTGTCCAATATTGTTGGGGGAATGGCTGGTGGAGAAATGGGAAATCCCGAAAGTGTGAGTAACTTGATTTCCGGTTTAGATCAACGCATCGCCAGCAATCCGGATTATATGGTGGAGGCCACCGATGTCTTGCAACGCTCACAAGGGTTGATTGCGACCTTTGGTGAACATGCTGCCGGACAAATTAAGGGATCAGATGATGCGCTCGCATTGATGGATCAGGCGATCCAGACGAACAATCTGTTTACAGGTCTGCAGGACGGATCACTCTTATCGGGGATCGGGGATATGTTCTCCAGCGTTTTGGGGCCGGAATATTCTGGCATGATTTCAGACTTCTTGGCTGGTATTCAGGAATTTCTCGGACCGTTATTTGAACGGATCGGCGGAATGCTCGGTGGTATTATGAATGCGGATACGATTGTATCTGATGGTCCTGCTTCTTTGGTCAGTGCGCTTAATCCGGAAGGTGATCCGACGGTTCTGGACCAAGATGGTCAGGAACAGCGTCCAGCCGGACAGCAACCACAACCGCAACAGCCGGATACAGACCGTGACAATGATATGGGGTTAGCACCGACATAAGGTGATCGCCCGCGCGTAGAGAAAAGCGGCGTTGTTGATCTTTCTGTTCAAACAGATGAATTAGATTTATTGCGTGTCCTTGATAAGGGCAGGCAATATGCCTGCTGAGCCCATTGCCTGCTTCATGAAAAAGCGTTTTGCAGGCGGTGTTTTCGCAATGATGTGCATGCCTGCCTTGCGCGCAAACCCGAGAACTTTACTGTCATTCGAGAAAAGCTTGTTCAGAATATCGGTTGTACCTGCCATCGCGGTGTTATCAAGGCGTCGCGCTTGTTCATAGCGTTGTAGTTGTGCATCACTGCCAATATCTGTTTGCGTGTCGCAGGCTTGTGCCAGCAAGCCGTAAAGCGCGGCAATGTCACGAATGCCAAGATTAAGCCCTTGCCCGGCAATCGGGTGGATGCCGTGGGCGGCATCGGCAACAAGCGCTGTGCGCTGGCTGGTATAATGGTAGGCATGGTTCAGTGATAAGGGGAATGAAAAACGCTTGCCGATTTGTTTTACGGTGCCGTAACGGTCCGGAAAACGGCTTTGCAAGGCGTAATTAAATGTTTCGTCATCATAGTCGAAACTGTTTGTCTGTCTTTTCTTGCTGTCTTCGGTCCAGACGATGGATGAACGGTGATGACCGTCCTCGTCGTCGGTCATAGGCAGAATGGCAAACGGGCCTTCGTTACGAAAATGTTCGACGGCAATATTGTCATGCGGGTGTTCATGGACGACCGTACAGACAATCGCATGCTGGTTATAGGACCACTGGCGGGATTCAATGCCCGCATTGCGGCGTACAAAGGAACCACGCCCGTCGGCACCAATCAGCAGTTTTGCGGTGATCTGTGTACCGTCATCCAGTGTCACGGCGGCATGGTCATTGGTGGTATCGCAGGCGGTCACGGTTGATGGCGCGATGATGGTCACGTTGTCGCAATCTTCAAGACGCTTATAGAGTGCTAGGCGGATTTGTCTGTTTTCCAAAATCCAGCCGAAAATATCGCCGCCGACTTCTTTGTTATCAAATTCGAGGATGTTTTTGCGGCTGTTCCCGTCAAGAATATCGATCTTTTCGATCGGGCAGGCGTGCGGCTCCAGTGCATCCCACGCGCCTGTTTCCTGCAATACTTTTTGTGATCCGTATGAAATGGCTGTGGTGCGGCCGTCAAATGCGGCATCCAGTGTCTTTTGTGGATCATCGCGGTCGATCAGAATGCAGTTCAGATCAAGCTGTCCGATCAGGGCGGCGGTGATGAGTCCTGCGTGTCCGCCACCAATAATCACGATGTCTGTTTGCTTTTTTGCGGTATGATCTGATTTTGTCATTTGCAACGCCTTTTAACTCCTGATAATTTTTTACTATAAACCGATCCTGACGGATGAAAAGTAAAATATACTGGAGAGTAACAAGATGAAAATGGTAATGGCAATCGTGAAGCCTTTTAAACTCGATGATATTCGTGAAGCCTTGTATGAGCTTGATATTCAGGGCATGACCGTGAGTGATGTGATGGGCTGTGGCCGGCAACAGGGACAGTCAGATGCCGATGCCGCTATTCGGGATAGTATCAGCTTTTTGCCGAAGACAAAGCTCGAGGTCGCCGTGACCGACGATAAGGTTGATGATGTGATTAAAGCGATTCAGGATTCAGCCACAACCGGCCGTATCGGAGACGGCAAAATCTTTGTTTACGACCTCAGTCGCACTGTGCGTATTCGTACAGGTGAAAAAGACAAAGAAGCCCTTTAGAGCAGGAACAGAAATCCGCGCAATGCGTTAGCGTTCAAACCGTTTGATGGTTTCGACAGGAATGTCGTATTTGACACCAATGCGGAATTCGTGGCTATCGTAATTCAGGCTATAGCTGCCGACATTGGCTTCGGATGTTGTGATATAGCGGTAATCACCGATCAGCGATAATCCGTCTTCCAACTCATATTGTACACCGCCACCAAGCTGATAGGCAAAATCGAAAGTTGTATCCGATGAATCGATCGCTGGCGCGGCGCCTGCGACCAGATCGGCGTCATGCGCCGCAATACCGACACCGCCCGTGATATAGGGTTTGAAATTTCGCCACTCGGTATCAAAATCATAATACAGATTCATCATATAAAGCCATGTGCCCATACTGCCGGACATATCAACCGCACCGGTACCGTTAATGTCCAGCTTGTCAAAGTCCGACTTACGGTAGGATATCTCGCCTTCAACACGGACATTTTCTGTTAGACGCAAACCCAATGCACCGGCAAATGTCAGGTTGTTTTCCATTTCATAATCGCCGCTAATACCTGCGGTTGTTTCGCTAAACTCGCTTTGGCTGTGCAGGTTCAGCCCCATGTAACCAGCAACATACATGCGTGAGCTGCGCGCATCGGCGTGATCTGTTGTTGCAAACAGGCCGAGGCCAAGCAGGCAGACAAAAGATGTCAGATGTTTGATGCGGGGCAGAACGTTCATGCGGTGTAAACCTGAGGTAAAATGTTCAATAAATAGAAGGCTGTGTGCCAAAAACAGAAGAAATATGGCGCGAATGACCATACAGCGTTGATTCTAACCGAATCATAGAATCGCTTCAAGCCTTTATTGAAAATGCAAAAAAGCCCTTCGCACGAATGGAAGGGCTGGTTTGTCTTTTATTGTGTTTTAACTGCCGTGTCTTCGTCTTAGGCGACCGGTACACTGACCTTGCATGGCAGATCGACAGCGATCGGCTCATCGTCCAGCATTTCGATCATGCCGCTTGGCTGTACAGCGAAGTTCGCGATGAACAGTGCGTTTGAATAAAAGACCACGCCGTCACACAGCATGTATCCTTGTTCGTTTGTGCCTTCGTAAGATGCCGGGCGGATTGTGCCTTCGACAACAGACCGCGTTTGATCGTCCATATCTGTCGGCAGATCAGGATTGTTGATGTCTTCGGCGATCAGGAACGGGCCTTCTTCGCCGCGCACGAAAAAGCAGAAAAAGCGCAAATAATCGAGCACGTTTTCTTCTGTGATCTTGACCGGCGCAAGCGCGTTGACTTCGTGGATGGGCGGTGATGTACCGTTCAAACGGTATAGATTGCCATCAACCGTCAGGTAATAAATGTAAAGGTTGCCGGGGGTCCAGGCCGGATCTTTTACGCGGACCAGTACGACGCGTTCGTAAAAGGGGAGCGGACGCCATGAAACGGCTGTTGAGTCGGCCGATACGTTATATTTTCCGTCGATCGGCTGCACTTGCTCCAGAAACCCTTCCAGTTCTGCGCCTGTTACAGAATTCCATTCATTATCATCGTACATAAACTAAACCTTTATCTTTGTATTATGCTTTTCGTGAATTTCGTTAAGATATTCAATGACATCAAAACTACTCGTTCTTATTCGTTTCGTCAAAGGAAAATGGTCGAAACGACCGTAGAGAGCATAGTTTTACCCTGTGTATCTTAAAAAAAAGTAAAAAATAGAAATCATTCCGCGCAAAAGATTGACAGCGCATAGTGAAATGACTATAAAGGCGTTCCAGATTTAATGTAAACGTTTAAAACGGAGCGATATTATGAAGCGCACCTATCAGCCAAGTCGAATTGTTCGTAAGCGCCGTCACGGTTTCCGTGCACGTATGGCAACAAAAGCAGGCCGCCTGGTTCTTGCACGTCGTCGTGCAAAGGGTCGTAAGCGTCTGAGCGCATAAGGCGTCTCGCAAGCGATAGAATATCTATGTTTGTGATGCTCTGCTGCGATGTGCGATGGAAGACACGAGATGCAAGCAAAAGACACGCAAGATATAGAACATAAGAAAAATAAGACAGGCCGCTTGAAGAAGCGGTCTGATTTTTTGCGTATGCGTCATAGCGGCGTCAAATGGATCACCAAACATTTTATTTTGCAAAAAGCAGTGGCGGAAGCGCTGGAAAAGGATGACTGCGTCCGTTTCGGTGTTGTCGTCAGTAAGAAATTCAGCAAAAAAGCCGTTGACCGGAACCGCGCCAAGCGGCGTTTGCGTGCCCTTGCGACAGAAGTCTTGCCTATTTATGGGGAACAAGCGTGCGATTATGTGTTTATTTCGCGGCACGGCTTGAATGATGCACCTTTTGATGTGCTTCAGCGCGATTTGAAATGGGCGCTGCGGAAAATGGACTGCGTGCATGATGATAAGTCTGTATCACAGAGGACGCAAGAGATGGACGCGTCACGGCAGCGCAAGGAGACACCGTGATGCGCCATTTGATCGGAAAATGGTTGCGCGGCGGCGTTGTCGGTATCATCAAGCTGTATCAATATCTGATTTCGCCGCTTTTCGGGGCATCATGCCGTTTTGAGCCGACCTGTTCCAGCTATATGATTGAAGCAATAGATAAACATGGCTTGTTGAAAGGTTTAATTCTTGGGGTAAAACGCTTGAGTTGCTGCCATCCGTGGTGTAAATCTCATGGTCATGATCCCGTGCCCGAAGAATTGAAATGGTCGCATATATGGCCATTCCGTTTTCTGCGCGCCAAAACGAATAAAAAGTCAGGATAAGAATAATGGACGATCAAAATAAAATGCATCCGGATGATAAAAGAAACCTTATCGTGTTTCTGATATTGGCGCTCGGGATCTGGTTTTTATTTGATACATATTTGATGAAGCCGAAACTGGAAGCGTTGGAAGAAGCAGCCAAGCAAACGCAGCAGCAGGAAGAGGCGATTGCGATTGATGTTGAAAAATCGCAAATGGCGGCGGCTGTCGAGCGTCCGCGGGATGAAGTGATCAGCGAAGTGCGCCGTATTGATTTTGATAACGGCTATATGTTCGGTTCGATTGCCTTGAAGGGCGGCCGTGTTGATGATGTGTCCCTGCATAATTATTACGAAACGCTTGAAAAGAAAGAGCATATCCAGCTGATGTCACCATCAGGCACGCCGCATCCGCGTTATATGGATATGGGCTGGCTTGCCACGGATGCGACTGTAAATGTGCCAAGCGCGCAAACCATGTGGTCTGTGCAAGGCAATAACAATAAATTGTCACAGGACGAACCGGTGGTTCTGTTTTGGGAGAATGGTCAGGGGTTGCGCTTTGAGCGTCATTTCAAACTGGATGACCGTTTCCTGATTACGGTAGAGCAAAAAGTCGTCAATCACGGCGACAGCGCTGTGTCATTGTTCCCGTATAATTTGATTGTGGCACATGGCTTGCCGGAAAATCTGATGGGCCGCCGTGTTGTGCAGGAAGGGCCGGTTGGTTATATCGGCGGGGAGTTGTATGAGATTCCGTTCCGTAAAATGCCGAAAAAGAAAAGCCAGGAAGTGAAAGCGGATGATGGCTGGATTGGTATTACCGAACATTATTGGTTTGTGGGGCTTGTTCCCTTCCGTGAAAATGGCACGGAGACATACCGCTTTGCTTATGCCGAGCCAAAAGGCGCGGGGGCAAAGGAGAAATATCAGGTCGATATCACAGGTGAAGTGCGCAAGATTGCCGCAGGCGGCGAGGCACAGAGCGCGGCTTTATTGTTCACAGGACCAAAGCAGTTGGATGTCATTTCAGCGTATGGCGAAGAGCATAACATCAGACATTTTGATTTGATTATCGATTTTGGCTGGTTCTATTTCATGACCAAGCCGCTCTTCTTCCTGCTCTCTTTCTTTGGTGATGTCTTCGGGAATTACGGGATTGCGATTATTCTGGTGACGATCCTTATTCGTCTGGCGGTATTCCCGCTTGCGAATAAATCCTACCGTTCTTTTGCTAAACTGCGCGAAATTGCGCCGAAGATGAAAGAGTTGCGTGAAAAGCATGGTGACGATAAGCAGCATCTGCAAAAGGAGCTTGTAAAGCTTTATGAGCGTGAGAAGGTCAATCCGATGGCCGGGTGTCTGCCGATTTTGATCCAGATTCCGATCTTCTATACAATTTATAAGGTGATTCAGATTGCGATTGAAATTCGTCATGAGCCGTTCTTTGGATGGATTCAGGATTTGACCGAACGTGACCCGACCTCTGTGTTCAACCTGTTCGGCCTGTTGCCGTATGATGTGCCGGAATTCCTGATGATCGGGGCGTGGCCGTGCATGATGCTGTTCTTTATGCTTTTACAGCGTCAGTTGAACCCGCCGCCACAAGACCCGATGCAGGCAGCGATGGTTAAATTTATGCCGTTCTTTATCACATATATTCTGTCGCAATTCGCGGCCGGTCTGGTGATTTACTGGACGTTCAGTAATGCGTTCTCTGTGATCCAGCAATATATCATCATGCGGATGATGGGTGTTGAGGTGCATTTGTTCTCACGCTCGAAAGAGGACCGCGAAATGGAAGAGGCCGTTTCAGAAGGGCCGGACGTTCATCCGGAGCTCGGCGTTCTTGAAGATGAAGTCGATAAGGCGCTGTTCCACGAGAAAACCGAAGTGGAGCAGGATGAGCAAAAACCGAAAAAAGACATCAAGCCACCAAAGCGCAAACCGAAGAAGAAAAAATAATGGCAGACGACGCAGAGATCATTCACGAATTATCTGATGAAGATATTGCCGACGCAAAAAAGCTTTTTGCCGGACCGTGTGATTTTATGCTTGGGGTTGCGAATTTGACACAATTGCCGCCTGCGGAGTTGCCGGAGGTCGCTTTTGTCGGGCGTTCGAATGTCGGAAAATCATCGCTGATTAATGCCCTGACCAACCGCAAGATTCTGGCGCGTGTTTCGCATACGCCCGGTCGTACGCAGCAGCTTAATTTCTTCTTGTTGAATGAGCGTATCCATCTGGTTGATATGCCCGGATATGGTTACGCGAAAGTATCCAAGTCTGATCGTAAGGCATGGAATTTATTGATAAAAGACTATCTGCGTGGTCGAGAAACGCTTCGGTGCGTATTTATATTAATTGACTCCCGTCACGGCCTGAAAGACAGTGACCGGGAAATGATGAAGATGCTGGACGAAGCGGCTGTACCGTACCGTATTGTGTTGACTAAAACGGACAAGGCAAAAAATCTCGGCGCGTTGAAAAAATCAATTTTGACAGAATTGAAAACACATGCGGCGGCCTTCAACGAAGTTTATGGAACAAGCGCCCATAAAAAAGATGGTATAGATCATGTTCGGGCTATCATCCGGTCGGTCGGTTTTGTATAATAGAAGACGTTTACAGTGACAGTTTTGAATTTTTGAAAGCGGGATAGACACGCGTGGATATCACATCGGTCATTATTGGATTTGTTACCGGACTGGCACTGGCGGTGCTGGTCGGCGGCGTGTTTTTTGTGCGCGCGGTTGCGGCCAAAACCAAATTGGCGGCGGAACTGGATGCCGAACGTGCCGCGCGTGACAATATGCAGGCTGTGTTCTCGGTCACGGCACAGGAAGTCATGGATAAAAACAGCGAACGTTTTCTGCAGCTTGCGCAGGAGAAAATGAAACAGGCGCAAAGTGACAATGCGCATGATTTCGAAAAACGGCAAAAGGCCATTGCCGAACTGGTCGATCCGATTGGCAAGACCCTGAAAGATATGAACGACAAGGTCGAAAATCTTGGTAAGACAGGTGTCGGCCTTGAAGCGCAGCTTAAAACATTTGCCGAAGACCAGAAATTATTACGGGAAGAAACACAGCACCTTGTGCGGGCATTGCGCAATCCGGCCGCGCGTGGGCGCTGGGGTGAAATGCAGTTGCAACGTGCGCTTGAAATGATCGGCATGATCGAAGGCACACATTTTACCCAGCAGGAAAATGTGGCCGCAGACGGATCACGCAAACAGCCCGATTTTATCATTCGTTTGCCGGGGGATATGCAAATTATTATTGATGTGAAATCCCCGGTTGAGGCTTATTGGGAAACATTGGAAGCCGCGGATAGTGAAGCCGGACAAAAAGATGCGATTGAAAAATTCCGCCGTAAAGTGCGGGATCATTTGAAAACGCTGTCCAGTAAAGAATATTGGCGGCATTTTGATACGCCCGAATTTGTAGTGATGTTCCTGCCGACCGAAGGGTTATACAGCATGGCAGTCAGCAATGATCCTGCCCTGATCGAAGAAGCCGCGCGGAATAATATTGTGCTGGCATCGCCCACGACTTTGATGGGGCTTTTGCGCATTGTGAAACATGGCTGGCAGCAACAGCAAATGGCCGAGGAAGCCAAGACGATATCGGCGCTGGCGGTTGAGCTTTATAACCGTATCGGCAAATTCGGCGATCATATGCGCCGGGTCGGCAGTGGTCTTGGCACTGCGCTGAATGCTTATAATCAGGCGATCGGATCGCTGGAGCGTTCTGTGCTGCCCGGTGCGCGGAAATTCAAGGAATTGCATGTCCAGACCGGCGGCAAAGACATTGATGAGTTGACGCAGATCGATAATATACCGCGTGCGCTGTCTGCACCGGAACTTGCATCTGATACGGATGATGACGATAATGTCGCTGACGATGATAACAGCGATGAAAAGAAAACGGCGACGAAGACATAGGATAAAAACCTAGAAGAAGTGAAAGTGTGAGAAATGGTTGATTACAAAATCATACATGTGCCCGATCCTGTTCTGAAGGAGATTGCCCAGCCCGTTGATAAAATCGACGATGATGTACGGGCGCAGATGGAGGGCATGTTACAGGCGATGTACGATGCGCCCGGTATCGGTCTGGCGGCCAATCAGGTCGGGCTGCTCAATCGTGTGCTGGTGATGGATTTATCCAACCGTCAGATGAACGAAGAAAAAGCGCCGATTTGTATGGCTAACCCCGAAGTGGTGTGGCAATCCGAAGCCTTGAGCCAGATGGAAGAGGGCTGCCTGTCGATTCCGGGGCAGTACGCGGAAGTGGAACGCCCTGCCGAAGTAAAGGTGAAATATTGGGACAAAAACGGTGAAGAACAATTGCTGGAAGCCGATGGCCTGTTATCGCATTGCGTCCAGCATGAAATCGATCATCTGAACGGTGTTTTATTCATTGATTATTTATCGAGCCTGAAGCGCAATATGATGGTCAAGCGTGTGCAGAAGATGAAAAAACAAGGGGTGATCATCTAGTGTCACGCACCGGGAATTCGCCATTACGTGTTGTCTTTATGGGCACGCCTGCTTTTTCCGTGGCGGCGCTGGACGCGATCGCAAATAGCGCGCATGAGATTGTGGCGGTCTATTCGCAGCCCCCACGTCCCAAAGGGCGCGGCCATCAGGTGCAAAAATCTCCTGTGCATATGCGGGCCGAGGCGCTGGATATTCCGGTCTATACCCCGAAAACGTTCAAACAAAATGACGCGGCGCTGGACGTCCTGCGTTCCCATCAGGCGGATATCGCTGTGGTGGTGGCATACGGACTGATCTTACCTGTTGCGGTGCTGGATGCACCGCGCTATGGCTGTCTGAATATCCATGCGTCCTTGTTGCCACGCTGGCGTGGTGCTGCGCCGATCCAGTATGCGATCTGGAAAGGGGATGAAAAAACAGGCGTGTCTATCATGCAAATGGAAAAAGGGCTTGATACCGGGCCGGTTATCAGCATGGAAGAAACGGCCATCACGCGCGATAAAAGCGCCAGCGCCTTGCATGATGAATTATCGGTGATGGGGGCGCGCATGATTGTTGATGTGCTGGATCGTACGGCCGAGGCGGCAGAGCCTTTGCCGTCTGTGGCGCAAGATGATGCGGCCAGTTGCTATGCGCCGATGCTGAAAAAGGATGATAGTCGCGTGGATTGGGCGCTAGAGGCGAGCGAGATTGATTGTCAGGTCCGGGCGCTTAATCCGTGGCCGGGTGTCTGGACGACGACTGCAAGCGGCAAACGGTTTAAAATTATCGAAACACAGCCCGCGGCAAAAAGCGACGATGGCAATATTGGCCAGCTGATTGACAAGGGCGGCGCGGTGCAATGTGGAAACGGTACGACCTTGCAATTGGTCACTGTGCAGCCCGAAAATGCCAAGCGTATGGATATCAAAAGTGCGATTAACGGCGGCTATATCAATGTCGGGCAGTGTTTTTCTTAACGGAGGGCGCGCGTTCTAGGAAACGTTTGCGTATCCGTTTCCTTGTTTCCACACAGCGTTACAGGAAGCTTTGCGGATCAATATCAATGTAAATCCGCACTGTTGACGGCACTTTGATGCTTTTGATCCAGCTTTGAACGGTTTTCTGAATATCGACTTTTTTGTCGGCCCGCACCAGAAGGCGGCGGCGGTAAAACCCGCGCAATCTGTAGAAAGGGGCATCGGCCGGGCCGAGTGTTTGTACTTTTTCACCCTGCGGCGCGCTGCGTCCGAGCGCAATGGATATATCCAGCACCTGCTGTTCGTCTTTGCCTGATACGATGATTCCGACCAGACGGCTAAAGGGCGGCATGTGCGCCATTTCGCGTTCTTCCCCTTCGACCTCATAAAAGAAATCCCGTTCATGTGCGGCCAGTGCCTGCATGACTTTGTTGTCCGGATGCCATGTTTGTAACATGACATGGCCTTCCTTTTCTTCGCGGCCGGCACGACCTGCGACTTGGTGCAGCAGCTGATAGGTGCGTTCGGCCGCGCGCAGGTCGCCGCCTTGCAGTCCCAGATCGGCATCAACAACACCGACCAGTGTCAGGTGCGGGAAGTGATGCCCTTTGGCAATGATCTGCGTGCCGATGATGATATCATAAGCGCCTGCTTTGATGTCGTTCAGCCGTTCGGCCAGTTCTTCGTGGCTTTCGGTGGTGTCACTGGCCAGAATAACGCTGCGTGCTTCGGGAATGAGTTCTGTCACTTCTTCGAAAATCCGTTCGACCCCCGGCCCGCAGGCGGCTAGATTTTCAGGATCGCCGCATTCGGGGCATTGTTTCGGCGTGGGGGTGTTATAGCCGCAATGATGACAATGCAGGCGGTTTGATTGCTTATGTTCCACTAGCCACGCCGTACAGCGCGGACAGGCCAGACGATGCCCGCATCCGCGGCATATCGTCAGCGGTGCATATCCGCGTCTGTTTAAAAATAATAGGCTTTGATTGCCGTGTTCGATATTGTCTTTCAAGGCGGCGATCAGCGGTTCTGATAGGAAGTAATTTTGCGGCGGTTTATGGGCACGCATATCCAGGAGTTCGATTTCGGGCAATTGTGCTGCGCCGTGCCGATGCGGCAGGTGCAGGTGATGATAACGCCCGGACCATGTATTCATCATGGTTTCCAGCGACGGTGTTGCCGATACCAGCACCAGCGGAAATTTGCCGAGATTGGCGCGCACAACAGCCATATCGCGGGCGTGGTAGATCACCCCGTCTTCTTGCTTATAGGCAGGATCATGTTCTTCATCGACGATAATCAGGCCAAGATCATGGTAAGGCAGAAAAAGCGCGGAACGCGCCCCGATAATGACACGGCTTTTCCCTTCGGCGACACCGCGCCATGTATCACGGCGTTTTGCCGGCGATAATGATGAATGCCACAAGGCAGGCGCACAGCCGAAACGCGATTTAAAGCGGTCCAGAAACGCATTGGACAGGGCGATTTCCGGCAACAGGATCAGCACCTGCTTGCCCATATCAAGGGCTTTGGCCACGGCTTCGAAATAAACCTCGGTTTTCCCTGCGCCTGTGACACCATCCAGCAGTGCCGCGCAATATTCCCGTTCATCCAGCATCATGCACAAATTATCGGCGGCGGCTTGCTGGAAGTCGGACAGGGTGACGCGCTCGGTATCTGTTTGGGGGGAGTGACAGGGGGGCATGGCATGTAGCGCGATGGTTTCAAGCAAGCCGAGCTTTTCCATGCCTTTGATAACAGATGCGGTGCAGCCAGCCATGTCCGCAAGTTCGGCTGCGCGGCGCGGGACATTATCGCGCAGGGCGTGCAGCACGGCTTTGCGCTTGTCTGATAAGCCGTTGCGTGTCTCTTCGCTGATATTGGCCGCTTTTTGATAGGCGGTAACGGGCGCGGGCGGGTTAAAGGCCGAAGAAACGCTCAGCGCCATTTTCAGAACAAACCCTTTTGGCGTTAATGTGTAGCGCGCCACCCAGTCAATAAAATTGCGGTGTTCGCGTGGCATGGAAGGCATATCATCCATGCGGTGGATGATTTCCTTGATTTTAGGTCTTCGTTTTGCTTTGCCCGTGGCGTTTTGGGGCGGCGCTTGGGTTTCTGTATTCCAGACAACGCCGATCACATCGCGGCTGCCAAGCGGTACGGTGACATAATTGCCTTCCTGAATATCCAGTTCTGCGGGCACGGCATAGCTATAGGCCTTTTCGACAGGATACGGCACCAGCACATCGACAAGGCGCGCCGGTTGCGCCGCTGCCTTTCCTGCCGTCTGTCCTGCTTTTTGTGCGGCAGTGTCTGTTTCTTGCTCTTCTTCCGGTGATGTACCGAATAAAGATGTCTGGTCATTCTGTGTTGTCATGGTGACATTATCGAATCAGAATGCTGTTTTTTCCAGACATTCTTTTGTGAATCTGACATTTGCCCTTGCTTTTTCACGCCTGTTTTCCGATAAAAGAACAACCCAATTCAAAGCAAAAGCATATGGAGCTCTAAATGAAATTTTTCGTGGATACAGCCGACATTGATGAAATTCGTGATCTGGCGGACACAGGTCTGCTTGACGGCGTGACAACAAACCCGAGCCTGATTAAAAAAGCCGGAAAAGATTTTCTGCCGTTGATCGCAGAAATTTGTGAGGTTGTTGACGGTCCGGTGAGTGCGGAAGTCGCCTCTACAGACTACGAAACAATGATTAAAGAAGCGCGTAAAATTTCGAAGATTGCCGATAATATCGCGGTGAAAGTGCCGTTGACACCTGCGGGCCTGAAAGTGTGTAAAGAGCTTTCGGATGATGGCATCATGGTGAATGTGACATTGTGCTTTTCTGCAAACCAAGCTATTTTGGCGGCCAAAGCCGGTGCGGCGTTCATTTCACCGTTTGTCGGGCGTCTTGATGACCTGAGCCAGGATGGTCTGGACCTGATCGAAGATATCTGCACGATTTACGGTAACTACCCGAACTGGTCAACAGAGGTGCTGGTGGCATCTGTGCGGAACCCTGTTCATATCCTTGAAAGCGCGAAAATGGGCGCGGATGTTGTGACATGCCCGCCGAATGTTATTCGCCAGCTTTACAACCACCCATTGACAGACAAAGGTCTTGCGGCTTTCGTTGAAGACTGGAAGCAAACGGGACAATCAATCCTTTAAGGGCGGTTTATCGGGAAGAGCGGTTTATCGGGCATTTCGGGACGAAATTTTTTGACTTTTTGCCCCGAAATGCCATATAAACAATCTGTCCCGCTTAACAGGAAAAGAGACGAAGGTATGGAACGCATGCAAAAATCAGTTGCTTTGGCCGTTTTGTTGTCTGAAACGACGCATGTTTTTTGCTGTGTTTTGCCAACAATCGTCAGCCTGTTTAGCTTGCTTGCTGGCTTGGGCCTTATTTCCGTCGTGCCGGGCTTTCTGACCGATATTCATGACACAATCCACGCCTATGAAGTGCCGATGATTATTGCTTCGGCAGCAATTTTGGCGTTGGGCTGGGGCTTGCATGCCTTAAGCGTGCGTCTGGATTGCCGTTCGACAGGGTGCGGGCATCCGCCATGCACACCGAAAAAGAAAAATGCGTCCAAAATCCTTTGGGTGGCA
The DNA here is from genome assembly GCA_030750865.1 of Alphaproteobacteria bacterium. Taxonomy (GTDB): domain Bacteria; phylum Pseudomonadota; class Alphaproteobacteria; order Micavibrionales; family Micavibrionaceae; genus JASMHE01. The sequence goes on along the minus strand of JASMHE010000002.1, from coordinate 66,631 downwards.
ACGGCGTTGTTTACAATCAATGTCTGTATTTATGCGGCTGTTCACGTTCCTATGACAGCGGTATCAAATGCCGGTCATCAACATGAAGTTCTGACCGGTAACGAAGGGCATGTCGTGCCTGCTGACGATCATCAACAAAATCACGATCAGCACATTCATTAAAAAGAACGTGACCTGCGGCGTGATTATCGCTACACTTATTGCATAATATTTTTGCCGCAGCGTGTCTTGCTGCGTCATATCCGTTCTCTTTTACGTTCCTCGAGATTTTTAAGATGAAGCAGCCTATGACCGATCAAACAGAGCTTTCAGAACATGATATTTTAGAATGGCTTCGGGATCATCCCGATTTCCTGAACCGGCATCCGGATGTGCTGGATTTGTTTGCCGTGCCGAAAAAGGAACAAGGCAAGGGCATCATTGATTTCCAGCATTACATGGTCGAGCGCTTGAAAGCCGACCGCGAAGAGGTGATGGCGTCTGCACGCGAAATGGTCGAGACAAGCCGCGCCAACCAGACCAACCAAGACCGAATTCACCGTGCGATATTGATGTTGCTGGATGCGCCGACATTCGAGGATTTTGTCAAGGCCATCACAATGGATGTGACTTCGGTGTTGGGCGTGGATATTATTGCCCTGCTGGTCGAAGCCGAAGGGCCGGTTATTCCGCATATTGATATTTCGGGTGTGCGCGCCGTGCCGCCGGGCACAATCGAAGCGTCCATGAAAGACCGCCGTGTTTTGTTACAGTCCAATATTGAAGGCTATGACGAGGTCTATGGCGGTGGTGCGGGGCTTGTAAAATCACAGGCCTTGCTGCGGTTGAATTTAACGGGCGGACTGTCACCCGTTCTGCTTGCATTCGGCAGTCGTGATCCGGCCCTGTTTGAAGAGGGGCAAGGCACGGAACTGATTTCATTCCTGGGGGCGGTCATTGAGCGTGGTTTCCGTATCTGGCTTGACTTGCCGCGATAATGCGGACGATTAACCTTTGTTTGCCTGTCTTTTTTTGAAGATAGCACCACAAGACATAAATATGAATGAAGAAGACCTGACATATTGTGCGGCCGATTTGGCAGACCAGCTTCAGCGCTGGTACAAATATCTGTCTGTCGAAAAGAAATTCTCGCCGCACACATTGCGGGCTTATACGCATGATGTATCGCAATTTATTCGTTTTATGGCACAGCATAAAGCAGATCATATCTCTCTGAACATGTTGTCCGAAGTCGATATTCGTGACTTTCGGGCATGGCTTTCCCGCCAGAGTGTTAATGGTGCCGGCGCGGCAACCCGTGCGCGGTCACTATCGGGGGTGAAAAACCTGCTGACATGGCTTGATAAGCAGGGGGTGGTGCATAATCCGACCATTCATACGGTGCGTAGCCCGAAGCAGCCGCGCAAATTGCCGCGGCCGCTCTATGAAGGGCAGGCGCTGTCGCTGATCGATTTTCTGGATCAGGACGGGGATTGGGTGTCTGACCGGAACAAGGCGCTGTTTACCCTGCTCTATGGCTGTGGATTGCGTATTGATGAAGCCTTGTCACTGGATATCAAGAATTTGCCGCATGACGGGTTTTTACGCGTGATGGGGAAGGGCCGCCGCGAACGTCAGGTGCCTGTTATCAATATTGTCGAACAGACGCTGGATGCGTATCTGGAAACCTGCCCGTTCCCGCAGAAGCCGGATCGGGCGCTGTTTATGGGCGAACGCGGCAAGCGGTTGCATCAGGGCGTGGCACAAAAGGCCATGCGGGAATTACGCGTGACGCTTGGCTTGCCGGAAACGGCCACGCCGCATGCGCTGCGCCATAGTTTTGCCACCCATTTATTGCAAAACGGGGCAAATTTACGCGAAATTCAGGAAATGCTCGGCCATGCGTCGCTGAGCACGACACAGCGTTATGCCGATATGGATATGAGTGCGATCATGGAAAGCTATAAGAAAGCATTTCCGCGCAAATAGCATTTTGATTGTTTCGTTGGAAACGCGCCGCCTTTGTGCGACGCATGCCTTTTGCGTATTTGTTGTCCCGTGCGGCCTGTCTCAATCTAGACGTTAAACGCTCTGCATCTTTAGATGTGAAGCGGACGACCATCAACGGCAAGGGCCGCTTCTTTCACAACTTCCTCGAGCGTCGGGTGTGCGTGGCATGTGCGCGCAATATCTTCGCTTGATCCGCCAAATTCCATGACGGCGGTGATTTCGGCAATCAATGTGCCGGCTTCGGGGCCGATAATATGTGCCCCCAGAACCTGATCTGTTTTGGCATCGGCCAGAATTTTGACAAAACCGTCAATAGCACCCATTGCGCGGGCGCGGCCATTGGCCATGAACGGGAACTTGCCGACTTTGTAGTCAACGCCTTCGTCTTTCAGCTGTTCTTCTGTTTTGCCGACTTCGGCGACTTCCGGCCATGTGTAAACAACACCGGGAATCAGGTTGTAATCAATGTGCCCTGATTGACCGGCAAGCATTTCGGCCAGAACAACGCCTTCTTCTTCGGCTTTATGGGCCAGCATCGGTCCTGCGATGACATCACCGATTGCATAAATGCCATCCACATTTGTTTTGAAGTGGCCATCTGTTTCAATGCGTCCGCGATCGTCGGTTTTGACGCCGACCTTGTCCAGTCCCAGCTTATCCGTATAAGCCTTGCGGCCGACGGCAACCAGTACGATATCGGCGTCAAGGGTTTCGGCATCGCCGCCATTGGCCGGTTCTGTCGTCAGTTTAACACCTGATTTTGTGTTCTTTACTTCGGTGACCTTTGTGCTGAGCTTGAAGTCCAGCCCTTGTTTTTTGAAAATTTTCTGTGCTTCTTTGGAAATTTCGTTATCCATTGGCGGCAGAATTTTGTTCATATATTCGATGACAGTGACGCTTGCGCCAAGACGGCTCCAGACAGCGGCCATTTCCAGACCGATCACGCCGCCGCCAATGACAACCATTTTGTTCGGCACTTTTGTCAGTTCAAGTGCGCCTGTGGACGAGACAACTTTCTTTTCGTCGATTTCAATGCCCGGCAGGCTGGCGACATCCGATCCGGTCGCGATCACGATGTGTTTTGCTTTGTAAGTATCTTTGCCGACTTTGACTTCGCCTTTGGCCGGAATACTACCCGCACCTTTCAGCCATGTGATCTTGTTTTTTTTGAACAGGAACTCGATCCCTTTTGTATTCGAATCGACAACATCGTCTTTGTGTTTCATCATCGCTTTCAGGTCGAGAGAGACTTTGCCTGTTTTGATACCAAAATCCGCGAAATGGTTCTCGGCTTCGCTGTATTTTTCAGAAGCATGCAAAAGCGCTTTTGAGGGGATGCAGCCGATATTCAGACATGTACCGCCGAGTGTGTCCCGTTTTTCAACGCAAGCCGTTTTCAGGCCCAATTGCGCGGCACGGATGGCGCAAACATATCCGCCCGGACCCGCGCCAATAACAATAACGTCAAACTCTGTATTACTCTTGCTCATTTTAAAACCTATCTTTTGGATATGACTGCACATAAAACATGTCCTTTATAATACGATATAAAGGACATGCAAATGGTGTTTATTGTTTTTTATGATCAGGCCGGTGAAACGGCTGGCATATCGTTGTCATTGCCCGGTTTTTGTGACGGGAAGAATGCCAGACGAATGGCCGGTGGCAGGTTTTGCATGAATTCATCGCGCAGTTCCTGATACTCTTCGTAATCATAATCCAGATCCGGTGTCATGTTGCGGGCTTCGCGGGCTTCCATCAGAAGCTCTAGGGCTTGGCCTTCGCTACGGACGACGTGGATATTGTATTTCTCGTAATCTTCTGCCGGAATTGTGTCGAGGAACGGCTGATAAATGCCGTCTGAGTCCACAATAATCAACGGGCGGTTTTCAACGTCGGTGAAACCGTTTTTCCGCATGATGATCGAGGCGCAAATTTCCTGAATTGTTCCGGCGCCGCCCGGCAGAACGACCTCTGCTTCGGTATCCTGCAGGTCTTGCATGCGCAGGAAGATATTCGGCCAGACACACCAGAAGTCATTGTCTTTGCGCAGACCTTCTTCCTGTTCTGTTTCAGGGCACTGAATACTTGTTACGTGGTTGACCGGTAACTTGTAACCGTATGAGTCAAGGAACGGTGCGAAATGCTCTCTCGCATCGTGCATGCCGTCACTTGTTTCGGTCATCAAACCGTCAGGTCCTGTACCGCCGCCATTTTTCAAGGCAAAGCCGAGACCGGCACAATCCAGTGCAAAATGGCGGGCTTTGGCTTTGAATTCTGCGTTTGTCGAGCTTGCAGAACAATAGACAGTGACGCGGAACAAGTCTTCCGGTGCTTTTTCACCGCCTTCTTTATAGATATGTTCGGGCAATTCGTGTGGCGAATAATTTTCAAAATGCGTACCGATTTTCTTTTCCAGTTCGCTGGTATCGGATGCGACTTTGTAAAGATATTCCGGCATTTCAGGAATAAGACCGCCGCAGAATGTTTCAACAACAGAGCGGTGTTGATCCCAGACCGGACCTTCCAGAAAGATTGACGGTTTGCCGGCAATGGATTTGTCTGTGATCTGGTTGCCGACATGGATAGAGAAGGCATAGAAATTGCGTTCCCAGAAATAATCCTGTCCGCGCAGGGCGTCATCATCATTCGAGAAGACAAAGCCGTCAACCTGTTTACACATATCGGAAAAGTTGTTCAGCGGCGCTTCGATTTCCATGACTTCGCCATCGGCCAGCGGAATTTCGTGCGGGCGTCTGTTGGCCATATCGTAAAAACCGCCATTGCCGTCTTGCAACGGATAAGACAGTGTTTCCAGTTCTTTGCTTTGCTGTCCTTCTGCGATCGTGTGCTGCGTAGCAATGGTTAATTCGCGGCCTGTGGCTTTGAAGAATTGCGCCCGCAGGTCTTGGCGTTCTGCGATTGTGCGTGCAAATCCGAATGTGCGTGAGATTGATTTGATCAATTGTGCGCCGAGGCTGTGGTGGGCGACATAATTTCTGTTCATCGCCTTTGTACGGCCCTTCGGATCATATTTCGGGATTGTAAAGTTCTTTGTATCAATCGCGCCGACAGCAGGTTCGGGGTCGAACACAATGCGGTCATGTGTTTTCGCGCTGAAGATAAAGAAGTCATTGGCTTCCATCACTTCATCAAAGCTCATGCCCTGACGAATCTGGTCCACCAGTACGGCCAGAGATGCAACCAAAGCGCAGCCGTGATCGCCACCATCCAGTGATACGTGTGGGTCTTCAACGCCTTGTGCTTTCTGTTCTTCCAGTTTGCGGTTATAGGCCGCTTTGATTCGTTCGACGAAGCTGAGTGTTCCGTAAGCGCCGTTATATGGTCTGTTTTGCACAGCGCCCATCAGGTGCTTTGTTTCCGGTCCTGGACCACAGGATTTATAAGAGTTTTGGCGTAACGCCATGCAGTCACTGAATTCCGGTCCGTCTGTCAGGTTTGCGTTTGTTTCCAGACCGTTATCGTCGAACAGCAAATAAGATTTTTCCAGTGAATATCGTTTGCGCTCCAGCTCGGCCACAAAACGATCAGGCGTATAGGCGTGTTTGATCAGGTTATACAGCGCCGCGAATTTCTCGATATTATTTCCAACATATGTATTGCTTGTTTCAACAGCCCTTTCGGGTTTGATATCAAAGGCGCGCTGGAAGTGATCGATGCGGATGCCGTTGCCGCGTGCCATCATGACTTTGTCATATTCAAGCGGCTTTTTAATGTTGCCTGTGACGCTAAAGATTGTATCGCCCGGCTTGATTTGCGGTACGCTTTCTTCGTTGCGGGCCGGTGTGCTTGCGCGATCATGCGGCATCAATGTCTTGAGCAGTTTGGCCGTATCATGGTTGGTGTTCGTGACCAGAAAACGGTTGTGATCATCGGCGATATCCGGCGCAACATCCAGAAACGGTTTCCAGAAATCGTCCGCGTTTTGCAGAATGCAGACCTTATCGTTCAGGTTGACGGTTTTGTCCTGATGTCCGTTATAGACGGAAAGCCATTGATGAAAACCGACAAGATCGCCCTTTGTCAAAACGAGGGCATCGGCATAATCAAGCTGCTCGGTGGCTGTGCGCTTATAACGGAAACCGTAATCTTCACCGAAAACCTTAACGTTACGGATATCATAATTTGATTCGAGAAGGCCTTTTAGCCCCCATGCTTCGGTTGTAAGCTGTTTTGGAAGTGGTTCACGAACGGTGACGCCTTTGTCATGCAGCAGGTTCTGGTCTTCGGGGTCTTCGTCCGGTAATAAAACGACGTATGATTCGGGCACTTCGCTAAGCAAGCCGTCACGGTGCATTTGCTTCATTTGCTTGAACAGCCATGACTGGTTCGGGTCATCCATATTAATGCCCGGTTTTTCACCGCGCAGGATAAGGGCGAGCGTTTCTTCCGCCCATTGTGTTATATTGAAATCATTCATCGTTTTTTGTGTGCTCATAGCTTTACTCTTCGTTTGATGACAAAAAAGGGGACGAACTTACGCTCCTCCCCAATCTTCCAGCCAGAGTTCCGGCTTTTCTTCTCTAAACTTCTTCACAAGATCAATGCAGGGCTCATAGTTCAGTATGTCCACTGTGACGCCTTTTTCGCGGAGGAATTCAACATTCCCCGGCGAGTTCACAACATCCCCGACAACAACGCGTCCGATCTTGAATTGTACGATTGTGCCAGCGCACATCATGCACGGGCTGAGGGATGTATACATTGTTGTTTTGCGGCGGGAATCAAGACGCCCTGCATCGCGCATGGCGGCCATTTCGCCGTGAATAATGGGATTGCCTTCTTGAACAAGCGCGTTGTGTCCTGCGCCTAAAACGGTTCCGTCTTCGTCCACGAGTATTGCGCCAATCGGGCAGCCGCCCTCATTATAGCCTTTCAAAGCCAGTTCATATGCTTGATGCATAAACTCTCTGTCTTTATCTGAGAGTTGTTCCTGTGTATCATGTGATTCAGATGCACATGCTTGCATGGAATTACCCGTAAACTTTTGTGTTATGTATTTAATGTAATTCTTATATACAAACCACGCCGAAAATACAAGAAAAATATTCTGGAAAATAAAAGAATGCCGCATTTTCACCTTATGCAGAAAACAATCGAGGCTGTAAAGCACAGTGAGCACCCGACGAGCAAGGTCGCGGCCACGGTATCAGGCATTGATCTGGATCGTCATGAATTCAGCGTTTCCTGCGCGAATTACTGGCCCGATTCGATTTTGAAGATGGGGCTGGCACGTCATGCAAAGATCGGTGACAGTAGCGGCACCATTCACGCGGAAACGGCGGCGATTTTAAAAGCACGCATTACGGACGGCGCGAATATCTATGTCACGGATTTGTTTTGCCCGAATTGTGCCAAGAATATTACCGAATCGGGTATCAAGAATGTGTATATCGATCATAAAGGCTTCGACAAGGATTTTGCAAAGCGCCGCACGGTTGATTTTGAATCGCTGTCCATGCCGCTATGCAAACGGGCCGGGGTGAGTGTTTATCGTTTAAACCGTAAAGAGCGTATCATCGAGGCGTTATTTGAAGCCCCCGAAGATTTTGTCGCCGAAGAGGAAAATCCGGTGGCGCTGTTGTCTGTGCCTGAAATATCGGATGAATCCCTGCAAAATATTGTGGCGCAGTTTGCCAGTGTGCATCGCGGCCGTAAATTTGCCGTTGCGCTGGCAGAAAAACATGGCCCCGAAGAGGCGGTGTCTTATAAAGCGCTGATTGCACGTGCGCATCCTGCGCTTGGCTATGTGATGGAACAAGATCGCCGCATGATCGAAAATAACAGCGGGAAATATAGTTTTATTCTGGAGCCGATGAACCGCATTTTGATGAATGCGGCGCGGTACGGCCTGTCTATCCGGAACGGTTATATTTACAGCGCCCATGTGCCGACATCACGTGAACAGGTGAATATGTTGGGCGCGAAGCTGGACCGCTATTTTATCGGGGATCAAACAAAGGCGCGGGATGATAACGGCCATGCCGCCCTGCAAATGCTGAGCGATCATAATGTCGTGACGGTGAAAACGCTATAGTGCTTGCATAAGATTTACGGGCATAAGGTTTGCGGGTAGGAACTTGCGAGAAGAGGGCGGCTTTTGCCGGTTTATTTCTTCTTCTTGCCTTTTTTGCCGGCGCTGTCTTCTTCTTCTTCGGCCTGTTCCAGCCATTCATCTTCTTTGGCTTTGTGGAATTTATGAATTTCGTCCGGTACAGGCGTGCCAATTGACCATGTGGCTTCGAATTGGCGGCGGAATGTTTCCGCAATAGATTTGTTACGAATAACAACCATGCGGCTTGGCGGCCCCCACAGCACGATGGAAACATTATCACCATAAATTGCCATCGGAATTTCGCCGAACAGTTCCTTTGGAACCCAGCGATAATTATTCCGTTCGGAAATGAAGCTTGTGTCACCTTCCAGAAACAGCAGGCGTTCTGTGATGCCGCGGCGGATGGCTTCTTGTTCGAATTCTTTGTAAACGCGTAGCTTTTCTTTTTTCAGATGTTCGAAACGGCCATTATCAATGCCGACATATTGCACTTCGCCGCCACCGCCGGGGAAGGCCATTAAAAATTCCTGATAGAACTTGCGCAAAACATCAACCGGATCTGTGCCTTCGATTTTTTCGATATCAAGCAATTCGCCGCGCGGACGCACGCCGTTGCCTTCCAGAAATTCAATACCGTCTGATTCCAATGCATCGCGGATTGATTTTAGGCTGTCTGCACGGGGGCTGGCGACATTGCGCTCAATATTATTCAGGGAGTTCAGCGAAATGCCCGCTTTTTCAGCCAATTCTTTTTGGCTGATGCCTAATAAACCGCGTGCAGCGCGGATTTGTTCGATTGATATCGTCATCACACATTCCTTTTTGCACAAAATTATAATGATTTTGAAATGAAATGCACGCCCGTATTTGCAAAATACACAAAAAAAATGAATTATTTATGGAGTCGTGTTATTTGCAGGGTTGCAATGGTTGACGCTGGGCGTGGTGTGGTGGGCCAGTGTGGTGCGGCGAGGTGCTAGGCAAGCGCTTGCGTTAAATCGTCAATCAGATCATCGGCATCTTCCAGTCCGATGGCTAGGCGCACCGTGTTATCTGTAATACCGGCTTCGGCCAGAATATCTTTTTGCACGCCCGAATGCGTCATGGTCGGCGGATGACAGACCAAGCTTTCAAAGCCGCCCAGTGACACCGCCAAAGAAAACCAGTTCAGCCGTTCAATGAATGTCCGCACGGTATCCAGATCGCCTTTCAAATCAAAAGTGACCATCGCGCCGAATCCGTGTCCGTATTTTTCAAGGGCGGCGTGCCCTTGTGCGGAGGTAAGGCCGGGATAGTACACGGTTTCAACCGCGTCGTGGCTATCCAGAAATGTGGCGATTTTCAGGGCGGTTGCCTGATGTTTTTCCATGCGTTCAAACAGCGTGCGCATGCCGCGCATAATCTGATAGGCGTCAAAAGGGGCGGCTGTCGTGCCCGCACTATTGGCCCAATGTGCCAGCTGTTTGCCGTGTTGTTCGGTTTTTGCCGTGACCGTGCCGGCAACAATATCGCTGTGTCCGTTCAGATATTTGGTGGCGGAGTGCAGGACGACATCTGCGCCCAGTTCAAGCGGAAAAACAACGCCGGGGGTGAATGTGTTATCGACCACCAGTAATGCATCATGGCGTTGCGTCAGCTTTGCGATCTCTTCGATGTCATAGGTACGTAACAGCGGGTTGCTGATGGTTTCCATGAAGACCATGCGCGGTTTTTCGGTTGCGATCACGTCTTGCAACAGGTCGAAATCCAGGAAGTCCACCCATTTTACGCGAATATATCCTTTGTCCTGCAGACTGTTGAACAGGCGAATTGTGCTGCCGTAGCTGCCCTTTGGTGCAATGATCAGATCATTGTGTTCCATAAAGGCCTGTACGGGCAAATGCACGGCCGCCATGCCGGAACTGACGATGGTTGAACAGGCGCCGCTTTCCAATATGGACACGGCCTTTGCCAGAATATCGCGGTTCGGGTTGTGTGTGCGGCCGTAATCACAGGCGCGCGGCTTGCCTAAGGCTTCGAAGCTATAGGTCGATGTCATGTAAAGTGGCGGCGCAATCGCGTAATGCTGTTCATCTTCGGCGATGCCAACATGCATGATCTGCGTAATTTTAGAAGCCTTTTCCCTCAGGTTGTTTTTTGCTGCGTGGTTTGCCATGTAAAACAACCTCCTTTGTTCTTAGACTTCCAGAATCAAGCGTTGCGGATCTTCGAGCGCATCTTTCACGCGCACAAGGAAGCTCACCGCTTCTTTGCCGTCAATGATGCGGTGATCGTATGACAGTGCCAGATACATCATCGGGCGTGCTTCGATGCTGCCGTCCGGCATAACCATCGGACGCTGCTGGATTTTATGCATGCCCAGAATAGCAGATTGCGGTGTGTTGATGATCGGTGTGGAATTTAGTGAACCGAAAATACCGCCATTTGTGATGGTAAATGTACCGCCGGATAGCTCGTCAATGGCAAGCTGTCCGTCACGGGCGCGCGTACCGACATCAATAATGTCTTTTTCGATCTGCGCCATTGATTTGGAATCACAATCCTTGATCACCGGAACGACCAGACCTTGCGGCGTGCTGACGGCCATGCTGATGTCGTAATAGTTCTTGTAAATAATGTCCGTGCCGTCAATTTCGGCGTTCACAGCCGGAAACTCTTTCAGGGCATTGACACATGCTTTTGTGAAGAAGGACATAAAGCCGAGCTTCACGCCGTGTTTTTTCACAAAGCCATCCTGATATGTTTTGCGGGCCTCCATAACGGCAGTCATGTCAACTTCGTTAAATGTCGTCAGCATGGCAGCCGTATCTTGCGCTTCTTTCAGTTTTTCTGCGATTTTCTGACGCAGACGGGTCATTTTGACGCGTTCTTCGCGTGGTCCCAGATCGCGCGGTTCTTTCGGTGCAGCCGGTTTGCTTGACTTAGATGCCGGTGCGGATTTTTGTGTTTCCAGATAATCCTGAACGTCGCCTTTTGTCAGGCGGCCGTCTTTGCCTGTGCCTTTGATATCGGATGGATCGATATCATTTTCATCAACCAGTTTGCGCACAGCCGGTGACAGCTTGTCGGATTGGTCTTTGCCGCTATCCGCTTTCTCTTCTTTTTTCTCGTCTTGTTTTGCGGCGGCCGCTTTTTCGTCTTTGTTGTCAGATTTATCAGAACTGCTTGCATCGTTAGCAGCTGCGCCGGCTTCGATTTCGCCCAGAATTGTACCGACTTCAACATCTTCGCCTTCGCCGATCGTGATGCTTGTGATCACCCCGTCTTCCGGTGCGTTGACTTCCAGTGTTACTTTATCCGTTTCCAGTTCGACGATCGGTTCGTCGGCTTTCACGGCATCACCTTCTTTTTTCAGCCATTGTGCAACAGTTGCTTCACTTACGGATTCACCGAGTGAGGGTACTTTGATCTGAGTCATTTTATATCCATCTTGTTTGCGTTTTATCCAGAACGGTATAAATGTGGCGAAAAGACTCCGTAAGGTCAATCTCTTATTGTAGGAAAAGATAAAAACAGGTCTGGATATTCTGCAAATATGGGGCTAAAACAAACGCATGGAAAAGAATTACGATAATATTCACAATATGCGGGCCATCGAAGCGATGCTTTTCGCCTCGGCCGAGCCGATTCATATTCGTGCCATTCGTGATCGTATCGGTGATGATGCTGATGTCGGCGGGCTGTTGATGGAATTGCAAAAACATTATGAAACACGTGGCATTAATCTGGTCGAGATTGATAATTGCTGGGCGTTTCGTACGGCCGAAGATGTAGCCGATATTCTGTCGGTGGAAAAAGAAGTGCAGCGCAAATTATCCCGCGCGGCGATGGAAACCTTGTCGATCGTAGCGTATCACCAGCCTGTGACGCGGGCGGAGATCGAAAATATACGCGGTGTTGCAACATCGCGCGGTACACTGGATGTGCTGATGGAAGCCGAGTGGGTGAAACCCGGCCGTCGCCGTGAAACACCGGGGCGGCCTGTAACGTGGGTGACGACAACGGCGTTTTTGGATCAATTCGGTCTGGAAGCTTTGACGGACTTGCCGGGGCTGGATGAGTTGAAAGCATCGGGCTTGCTGGATCGTCGCCCTGCGATTGAAACCATTCCGGGAACGGGCGATCTGTTTGATGATGATCTGCCTGACGAAGAGGATGATGAAGACGACCATGTCGATGATGATACATTTGACAGCAACCTCGAAACAGATGAAGATGAGGATAATTAAAGGAAGGTGAAATAATGGCTCCGGGTATTTGGCAAATTTTGTTGGTGGTGCTGGTAATTATGCTCTTTTTCGGAGCTGGCCGTTTACCGCGCATGATGGAAGACCTTGCAAAGGGTGTGAAATCGTTCAAAAAAGGGTTGAACGAAGAGGATGATACGTCGTCTTCGTCTGTCTCTCCCAAAGAAATCACATCATCGGCAGATGCAAAAGATGATGTCATTGATGTGACGGAAAAAGAGACGTCTCAGGACAAAAAATAATTCACACGAATAACCGTTTAGATTGCAGATATGTTTGATTTAGGGTGGCCCGAACTATTCTTGATCGCCGTCGTGGCGGTGCTTTTTCTCGGGCCGAAAGAAATACCTGTCGTAATGCGTGCGCTTGGCAATATGGTGCGCCGTGTGAAATTCGTGCATTTTGCAATTAGTCAGCAAATTGATCAGATGATTGACCAGCACGAACAGCAAACCGGTGATATCGGTGCGGAAACGCGCGCCGAAAAGGACGCTGACGAGGCGCTGTCGATGCAGAATAATGTGACAGACGGAGGAGATAGCGCGGAAGGCCGCGATGCGGCAAAGCCGACAGAGATACCGGCAGAGGAGAAAAGCCGATGACGGACAACACGCCGCAATCCGCCCCGCAAGATCAGGTGCAAGATCAGGCATATGATGCACATGATCACACCGATCTAGAATTGGCCGATCAGCCGCAATCCGTTATGGATCACCTGATCGAGCTGCGCCGCCGTTTGCTCTACTCCTTTATGGCGCTGGCTGTCTTTACAATCGGTTGTTACATTTTTGTCGAAGATATTTACGGTTTTCTTGTGACACCACTGGCCGAGGCCATGAAAGAGCGCGGCTCGCAACGTTTGATTTATACTAGCCTGACCGAAGCCTTCTTCACCTATTTGAAGGTGTCGTTCTTTGCCGGACTGTTTTTGTCATGCCCGGTTATATTAATGCAGATATGGTGTTTCATCGCGCCGGGGCTTTATAAGAAAGAAAAACGTGCGTTTTTGCCGTTTCTGGCCGCAACGCCGTTTTTGTTCGTGATGGGGGCGGCGTGCGTTTATTTTGTGGTGATGCCGATGGCGTGGCCATTCTTCCTCGGGTTTCAGAGCAGTGCAGAACAAACGGTGTTGCCGATCGAGCTTGAAGCCCGCGTTGGTGAATATCTCGATTTGGTCATTGTGCTGATTTTTGCGTTCGGTTTGTGTTTCCAATTGCCCGTTTTACTGACCTTGCTTGGTAAAGTGGGGATCGTTTCATCCAAAGCGCTGGCCGCAAAACGCAAATATGCCGTGGTTTTGACGTTTCTTGTGGCTGCGTTCCTGACACCGCCGGACATTATTAGTCAGGTTTTATTGTCGATACCGGTTTTGTTTCTTTATGAAATCTCTATAATCCTTGTCCGTAACTTTGAAAAGAAATCCAGCCAACATGCAGGCCCGAATGCAGGACAAAAAGACACAGCAGATGAACCAGCCGATTCTTGACGCGTATCAGGCTTTGCTGGATTCCGGCGAAATTCAGCCTGATGAAGACCAGCATCACGCGGCACAAATTTTGTCGCGTCTGGCGGAGCGGCTCCGGAAAAAGAAAGAAGACGGGAAAGGTTGGCGTCTTTTCAAGAAAAAGCATGACGGACCGACGGGCGTTTATATGTATGGCGGGGTCGGGCGCGGCAAGTCCATGTTGATGGATTTGTTTCACCGTCATCTGCCGGACAGTGTCTGTGCCAGACGTGTGCATTTCCATGAATTTATGATTGATCTGCATGATTATATTCACCAAAAACGGCAGGAACATAAAAAGGGGGGCGGGCATAGCCCTGACACCTATGTCGCGCGTTTTGTGACAGAGCGTTGTAAAAATCTGGATGTGTTGTGCTTTGATGAATTTCATGTCACCGATGTTGCCGATGCGATGTTGCTGGGACGCATGTTCGAAGAATTTTTCCGGCGGTCTGTGTCTGTTGTTTGTACGACAAACTGGATGCCTGATCTGCTTTATCGTGACGGGCTGCAACGCGAGCGCTTTGTGCCTGTGATCGAGATGATCAAAGAACATATGATGATTGTGCCGTTGGATGGCGATATTGATTACCGTTTGCGGTCATTGGAAGAAAACGGCGTTTATTTTTCACCGCTGGGTTTGGCGGCAGAGCGGAAAATCGATGCGCTGTTTGAAGATATGACCGATGAACAACCCGTCCAGCCCGCCCGTATCAAGGTAAAGGGGCGTGTGATAACCGTACCGCAAAGTACAAAAAATGTGGCGCGGATGTCATTTCATGATTTATGCGAAAAACCGCTGGGCGCCGAAGATTATCTGGCGCTTGCCGGACGGTATCAGATTCTGTTTCTGGATGGTGTGCCGCGTCTTGGGTATGACCGGCGGAACGAAACAAAACGTCTGATGACCTTGATTGATGCGCTGTATGATAATGGTGTAAAGCTGATTGTGACGGCTGATGCGCCGATCGAAAAATTATATACGGGGCAGGATCATGCGTTTGAGTTCCAGCGGACGGTTAGTCGCCTGATTGAAATGTGTTCGGCGGCGTATCTGCAGAAATAGATAAAAGGATGCTGCGACATAAATGGTTTTCATGTATGCCGTATGAAATATTAGATGAATTTTTAGGAAAGTTTGTTACCTTAAGTACCGATTATGATCAGTCTGTTTAAAAAATTATTCGGCCGTAAGGGTAGTGCGTCGTCTTCTGAGGCAAATGCAGAAAAGGCGCGTATGCCTGATTCTGTTCAGAAGATCGAAACATATGCGCAGGCGCGTGATGTGGCGCGGTCCGGCAGCAAGGAAAGCCGTCTTGATCTGGCGAGTAACGAAGGCACGCACAAGGAAATCCTGTATTATATGGCCGAACATGACCCTGATCCTGCGGTGCGCCGTGCGGTGGCCTCGAACGTGTCAACACCGCTGCATGTCAGTGCGGTGTTGGCGAAAGACTCGGATATTGATGTGCGTTTGGCGCTGGGGGAGCGGTTATGTGCGCTGTTGCCGGACTTGAACGAAGATGAGACGAGCCAGATTTATGCGTATGCCGTACAGGCGCTGGCAACACTTGCGCTGGACGAAGTGATCAAGATCAGGAAAGCGCTGGCCAGTGCCTTGAAAGATCACGCGCACGCCCCGCCGAAAGTGGCTGGACAGCTCGCGCGGGATATCGAGCGCGAAGTATCCGAACCGATTTTGCGGTTTTGTACGGTCCTGTCCGATCAGGATTTGATCGATATTTTGAAAAAACATCCGCAGAGCTGGGCTGTGCAGGCGATCGCCAGCCGTGAAACAGTCAGTGAACCTGTGTCTGAAGCGGTGATCGACACGGACGATGTGGAGTCAGGCAAGATGCTGTTGAAAAATGAAGGCGCGCAGATTTCGCATCAAACGATTGAAGCGATCATCGAAAAGTCCCGTGACTATGAGGACTGGCAGGCGCCGTTGGCGCTGAACAAGAATTTGCCGTCTGACATGGCGCGGGAACTGGCGGAATTTGCCGGTGAATCTGTGCGTGAATTGTTGGAGCAGCGCGTTGATTTTGATGATGATGTGAAGGTCTCTATTATTCGCACATTTAAACGCCGTCTGAATTTTGCGGATGAAGGCGCGCGCGATAAGGATGCGGATGCGGCAACACGGGTCAAGCGCTTTGCGGATGAAGAGAATTTAACCGAAGAAGTGATTATCGATGCGCTGGGCATGCGTGATAATGCTTTTGTCTTCGCGGCGCTGGCCCATTTGGCAAAAACGCCGGAAGATAGTGTGCGCCGTGTCTTTTCCCTTCATACGGCAAAGCCGATCGTGGCATTATGCTGGAAGGCGGGGCTGTCGATGCGCCTGGCGCTACAGCTTCAAAAGGAAGTCGGTCATGTGCAGCCAAAAGAACTGCTCTATCCCCGTGAAGGCGAAAGCTACCCGCTGGATGAAGAAGCATTGCTGTGGCAGCTTGATTTCGTCGGTATCAAATAACACTCTATTTTGCGTTACAAAACGACGCCGGGCATCTTGCGATGCAACAGATTAAGCGCTAGAGTCGATTCCGCAGATAAATGCAATAGACAACCAGATTACAGAAAAGGATGTATGTCATGGCACGGAACAGATCAAAAATTGCTTTAATTGGAGCTGGACAAATCGGCGGAACACTTGCGTTGCTGTCGGGTTTAAAGGAATTGGGCGATATTGCGCTGGTTGATATTGCCGAAGGTGTGCCGCAGGGAAAAGGGCTTGATATTGCCGAAGCGGCCCCCGTCGAAGGGTTTGACGCCAATGTTGTCGGCAGCAATGACTATGATGCCATTGAAGGCGCGGATGTTGTGATTGTCACAGCGGGGCTGCCACGTAAACCGGGTATGAGCCGCGATGACCTGATTGAAATCAATACCGGTATCATCGAAACGGTCGGTTCGAATATTAAAAAATATGCGCCTGACGCTTTTGTGATCACAATTACCAATCCGCTGGATGTGATGGTTGACGTGATGCAGCGCGTGACAGGGTTTGATGACAGCAAGGTTGTCGGCATGGCCGGCGTTCTGGACAGCGCCCGTTTCCAGTGTTTTCTGGCAGAAGAATTCGGTGTGTCTGTCGAAGATGTAACGGCGTTTGTGCTTGGCGGTCATGGCGATACAATGGTGCCGCTGGAACGTTATTCCACAGTGGCCGGTATTCCGCTGCCTGATCTGGTGAAAATGGGCTGGACAACGCAAGACAAGATTGATGCAATTATTGACCGCACGCGTAATGGCGGCGGCGAGATTGTCTCTTTGCTGAAAACAGGGTCGGCGTTTTATGCGCCTGCGTCCAGTGCGATTGCAATGGCCGAGAGTTATTTGCGTGACAAAAAGCGCGTTCTGCCATGTGCGGCAAAGCTGAAAGGCGAATATGGCGTTGATGGCTTGTATATCGGCGTGCCTGTTGTGATTGGTGCCGGCGGTGTCGAGCGTATTGTCGAGATTGAATTAAATGATGCGGAACAAAAAATGTTCGATCAATCAGTCGATGCGGTGAAAGACCTGCTTGCGTCTATCAAAAATAAAGCCGCCTAATATATAAGCGGCCCTTCATTACGTTATGCGTATCGGATTTCTCTGTCTGAGCTGTCATGATCATGCAAAATCCGGTTCGCATTCTAGATATCGATGGGGTTAGACACCCATCGAAAATCCTCTGTCAAATTCACGCTCTGACATGTCCATGCCGCTTTCTGCGGTGTTGGTTTGTTCGTGTTCTGCGGCGATTGCCGTTGCGTAATCGGTGTCCTGCGCCGCTTTTGTAAACACATCCGTTACGGATGCCTGTACAATTGTGTCATCATGACCGACAAGGTCGAGTGTATCGCCAAAGCTTAGCGTTATGTCTTCACTCATGCTGTCCACGGGCGCTTTCAGAAGACTCCCGTCACCCTGTCCCGTGATGTCATCTGCGTTGAACGAGAAGAAATCATCTGCGTCTTCACCAGGCAGGGCCATGCGACACATACCGGCTTCTTCATCATTGACCCAGCCGCCGCCATATATGTCATTCATGCGCAGGTCAAATAAGTTTGGATAATCTTCTCCCATATCAAGGTCAGTGTCCGGCATATAACGGTCCGGATCGGCGTTATCTCTGATAAGGTTCAGTCTGTCAGCTGTCGGCAACGAGAAATTCTCGACGACGGCTGCTTGTGTTAAT
Source organism: Alphaproteobacteria bacterium (assembly GCA_030750865.1). Lineage (GTDB taxonomy): Bacteria > Pseudomonadota > Alphaproteobacteria > Micavibrionales > Micavibrionaceae > JASMHE01. The sequence continues at coordinate 48,632 of JASMHE010000002.1, read as the reverse complement.
TGTGATTTTGTTGTGCGCGCCGCTTTCTCGGCTTTTTCTCTACTATCAAGGACGCGGTTGGCGGCAAGGCCACCAGCGGTTGAAATGCCGCTCAGTTCATGGGCGACGGTCGCGCGTTTGGCGGCGCCGCTGATAATACCGAGTGTAAAGTAGGATGCCGCGTGAGCTTCGAAATTTTCCGCATCATGAAAAATGTCATCAGCGTCTTCTGTAGAGATCGGTTCTTCAGTATTCGCGGCAATCTCTGCCTCGGCTTCTTCGGCTGAAATATGATTATGTGATGCTTCGCCGACATCGCTGTTGAAGTCTGCTTCGATGTCTTCTTCCGTTGCGAACGCGTCTTGTTCGAATTCGTTTGTGATGTCGTTAGGTAATTCTTCTTGCTGTGCCAGTGTATCCAGAATTTCCGGTGTAGTGTCCTCCGGTACATATTCCTCTTCAAGCGCTGGCTCTGTGAGTGAGGCATCAAGATCGGCCTGCAGCTGTTCTTCCAGCCGCTGCTCTTCTGTTCTGCCGTCTATGTCGATGTCCACTGCCATGTTTTGCACTGTTTCCCTTCTAACTATATACATCTTATGTGAAATTCGTTAAATAATGGTAAAAATCGCGGATATATGCGGCTTTATAGCGTTTTTTATATAGAAAAAAGCCTCTTGCAATGGCAGAGGCTTTTTCGATGTTTTTAGAGGCCGTTGGGATCTGACGATCAGGCGGGCTGTAACTGTTTTAAATCATTATACGGCATGTTCGGGATGACGACATCTGCATCATGGTTACGCAGTTCAGCGTGATCATGTCTGTGTTTGAATGTCATTGAAAGTGATGTATCACCTTCTTGTTCCCGTGCTTCCGCAAAGGCTTCGTATTTTCTGAACAGGTTTGGTGTTTTACGCAGTTCGTCTTCGAGGTCGTCAACTGTGATCGAGCCGTCGCGCAGGCCTTCCAGAACTTCCGGGTTGTTGTATGTGCGGCGCAAGTCACGAATATCTTCGAGTTTTTGTTTGATTGCTTCCAGACCTTCAATCTGGTCGTGTCTGATGTCGTCCAGTGCTTTCATTTCACTCTGGATTTTCAGCAACGTTCTTTGGTGCGCGCGCAAGGTTGACCGGATGTTATCCAGTGTTGTCAATGCTTCATTTTTCTCTTCAGCAATGCGCGTTACGATTTCGCATGCACCGTTATGACATACGCGGGCTTCGTAAACAGAGGCTTCGGCAAGCTCTTTACGCTCTTTGATGATCTCGTAGTTGTTGCCCGGGATCGTCATGTTTGAGTGCGCAAGATCAATGTGCTCGTCGAAGGACGCTGTCACATCTACATTTGTGAAGATGCTTCTGTATTCTTCTTGTCTTTCCGCATCATAGATGCGCTTTTCGCCATCAACCTGAATGCAGTAAAAGACTTCATTCTCGGTGTCCCAGCGAACAAAACGGTCATTTTCATCCCGCAGGATTCTTTCGCGCATCTTTTCGAACAGGCGGGCTGTTTCGTCATAAGACAGTTCCGAATGGTTCAATTTATCGGCGGCGGCTTTCAATTCTGCCTGCGCGTCCAGATAAGCTGTTTCTTTGATACGAAGCATGTCTTCGACAACGTCTTCTTGGGCTTCGAATTCAGCGATAAACTCTTCGGTCTCTTCGGCCAGTTCATGCTGTTCGGCGATCTTCTCGTTGATCTCGTGAATTTCATCAACGGTCTCTGTATATTCTGTATGCAGATATGTTTCTGTGGTGTTCAGGAAATCCTGAAGAACGGCGTATGATTCTCTGATCATTTCCGGCAATGACAAGAATGTTGTGTTCAGCAGCATTCTGTTGAAGATATACAGGCTGCGAACAAAGCTTTCATCCGCTTCGCGATCCTGTTTCCAGCCCGTAACGGCCAAACCGTTCAAACGGCCGGACAAGCGGGCATTTACGTGGAAAAGCTGTTGTGGTGTGCTCAGGAAGCCAAGTTTAAAGGCGCTGCTGAAAATATCTTTGATGCTGGCAACTTCGTCTTCAACGCGGCCCAAAAAGCCTTTTAACGTTGATTTTGCAGAATTCATTGAGAACAGCTTTTTGAGACCGACAGGGTATCCTTTGCCTGCGGTATCTTCAAATTTTTGCTGTAAAAACAAGTTCTTCAAGTCGTTTCTCCTAATTAATATACTTGTATAATACATAAAACACACTTATGTGTCAAATAAATAATAAAAATATGTATTATATTCATTTTATTGCGTGGTTTGTTTGTAAAAAACTGCGGTTTCTAGGTTTTCTTCTCTGTACGACTCTGATAAACCCTAAGTGTTACGTCCGTCGTGTCAGGTGAATTTTATCGGCGGTTTGCTTCTAATAAGCAAGCATGTGACGAGCAAAATTGAATACGAACAAATTTTAGATAGTAAATCGGGGTTCAACGTATGAATATTCATGAATATCAAGCAAAAGAGCTGTTAGAGAAATACGACGTGACTGTGCCAAAGGGCATCGCGGCGATGAGTGTCGATGAGGCGGTGAAAGCTGCCGAGAGCATGGACACGGATTTATATGTTGTGAAAGCCCAGATCCATGCTGGCGGTCGCGGGGCAGGTCACTTTACGGACAACCCCGAAGGAAAGGGCGGCGTGCGTCTTTGCAAGACGGTTGAAGAGGTAAAAGCCGCTGCAGAGGCTATGTATGGCAAGACGCTGGTGACCAAGCAGACCGGCCCGGAAGGTAAAGACGTGCAGCGTTTGTATGTGACCGACGGTGTTGAGATTGAAAAGGAATATTACTGTTCTTTGCTGCTGGATCGCGCGACATCGAAAATCACTTTCATGGTTTCGACCGAAGGTGGAATGGATATCGAAGAAGTTGCGGAAACGCACCCTGAAAAAATCACCAAGCTGGCGATCGATCCTGTCGGTGGTATTACAGATGCCGATGCGGAAAAACTGGCCGACGCTTTGGAATTAAGCGGGAAGGCAAAAGAGAGCGCGATCCCGTTCTTCAAGAATCTGTATAAATGTTACATGGAACTGGACGCCTCAATCGTCGAGATCAACCCGATGATTGTTTCCGGTGATGAAGTGATGGCGCTGGATGCGAAATTTAACTTCGATCCGAACGCGCTGTTCCGTCATCCTGAAATTGCAGCGCTTCGCGATGAATCTGAAGAAGACGAGAACGAGAAAATCGCGGCTGATAACGATCTGTCTTATGTGCGCCTTGATGGCAACATTGGCTGTATGGTCAATGGTGCGGGCTTGGCGATGGCGACAATGGACATCATCAAGCTGAAAGGCGGCGAGCCGGCAAACTTCCTTGATGTTGGTGGCGGCGCAACAGCCGAGCGCGTGACAACCGCGTTCAAGATTATTTTGTCCGATCCGAGTGTAGAGGGCATTTTGGTCAATATCTTTGGCGGCATTATGAAGTGTGATGTGATTGCCGAAGGTGTGATTGCCGCAGCGAAAGAAGTTGATTTGAGCGTGCCGCTGGTCGTGCGTCTTGAAGGTACGAATGTTGAAAAAGGTAAGGAATTGATGGCGAATTCCGGCTTGCCGATTATCTCTGCGGATAATCTGGCTGATGCGGCTGAAAAAGTCGTCGAAGCGACACAAAAAGCGCAGGAGGCCGCGTAATGATCGAGTTTCTGGTCTTTCTGGTTATCGGTGGTATTGCCGGTGTTCTCGCCGGTAAAATCATGGAAGCGGAACAAAACGGTATTCTGCGCAACGTATTGTTGGGCATTGCGGGCGCCGTTGTCGGTGGTTTTTTGTTCAGTTTACTTGGTATTAAGGCCGTTGGTTTGATCGGTTCTGTCGTCACAGCAACATGCGGTGCTGTTGTTGTCATTTTCGTTGCACGCAAAATTCAAACAAAGCGTCAGATAAAGCGCTAAACAACGCGTATTAAAGGATATTTTGAGGAGAAAAATATGTCAGTCTTAGTTGGAAAAGATACAAAAGTGATCTGCCAGGGGTTTACAGGAGCGCAAGGCACGTTCCATAGCGAACAAGCGATTGCTTACGGGACGAACATGGTTGGTGGTGTGACACCGAAGAAAGGCGGGCAGGAACATTTGGGACTGCCGGTTTTTAACACAGTGAAAGAGGCCAAAGACGCCACAGATTGTAATGCGACTGTCATTTACGTGCCGCCTCCGTTTGCAGCAGCTGCCATTATCGAAGCGATTGAAGCGGAAGTGGAACTGGCAATTTGTATCACGGAAGGCATTCCTGTTCTGGACATGGTGAAGGTGAAAGCCGCACTGGAAGGTTCAAAAACGCGCTTGATCGGGCCGAACTGTCCGGGTGTGATTACGCCGGATGAATGCAAAATCGGCATTATGCCCGGCCATATCCACAAACGTGGTTCCGTCGGGATTGTTTCGCGTTCCGGTACGTTGACTTACGAAGCGGTGGCGCAAACGGCTGCTGTTGGTCTTGGTCAGTCAACCTGTATCGGTATTGGCGGTGACCCTGTGAACGGCACGAACTTTATTGATTGTATTGATATGTTCATGAATGATCCGGAAACCGAAAGCATTCTGATGATCGGTGAGATCGGCGGTACGGCCGAAATCGAGGCGGCTGAATATTATAAAGGTCTGAAAGATAAGAAACCGATCGCAGGCTTTATTGCCGGTGCGACGGCCCCTCCCGGAAAACGTATGGGCCATGCCGGTGCGTTGATTTCCGGTGCGGACGATACTGCGTCAGCTAAAATGAAGGCCATGCGCGAGGCTGGTTTTGTTGTGTCCGAAAGTCCTGCCGGTCTGGGTGATGCTGTTGTGGAAGCCACAAAGAAAGCAGCCTAAGTCTGCGCGGCAGTTATTCTATTGAAAACGCGGCAAAAAGCCGCGTTTTTTATATGTGTTGTATTTATTTTGTTAACCTTTATCGGTATAATGATCTGTCAAAGGAGAGACGCGATATGGCTTGGTTTCAAAATATGGGAGATGCGGAAAAATTCCGTATCGTCAGTTTACCGTTTCGGGTCGGCTTATGGATGAGCCTTGCCGATGATGTTCCCGGTGGTCAGGATGATCGGGATGAACTTGAGGCACTGGAACGTATTTTGCGGGTTATTGCAAAAACGCATGATCAAACGCCTTTTTTACAGGCAACTGTTCACGAAACATTGAAATACAAAAAGCTCTGGAAGAAATGGCGGGGCTATAATGAAAATACGTTAAGGGATACACATGTCGCGCTGCGTGAATTGTTAAAGCGCCGCGGTGCCGAAGATATGAAAGTGTACCGCATCATGCTTTATAAGATTGCAGAGGCTGTGGCCGCTGCCTATAACGAAAATGCCTATGATCCGGACAAGAAAGAAGAGAAGGAAAGCTTCTGGGAAGGGCTGTCGTCTTTTTTCAAAACAACGGATATGAAGCAACGCTATTTGAATATTTCCGAACCTGAAGCAAAGGCGCTGGAGCGTTTGAAACAGGTCATGGTTAAATCTGTCAGTAAGAAAGCATCATAATATGAATGAACAAGCTCCTCCGCAGCAATCCGCGCCGGCTTACTTGAGCCGCTTTACACCCGAACAACAGGAAAAAATTATCGCGCTCCCTTACCGTGTCGGACTATGGGTCAGCGAAAGTGATCGCTCTGGCGGAGAAGGGGCGTCCGAGGCTGAAATTCAGGCGCTTGAGAGTATTATTACGGCATTTGCCGAAGATTTTTTGAAATCCGAACTGGTCGAAGAAATTATGCGAACCACATTGGCGCGTAAGGCCGATTGGGCAGCGTGGAATGTGAATCTAGATCATGTCGGAGCGGAATGCGAAGACGTGCGCGGTTTCATGGCGCAGCAGTTAAACAGTGACGAAGTCATGACATTCAGGCAAAATCTTGTCGATATCGGTATCGCGGTGGCGATGGCCTATCGCGAAGACGGCGATGATGCCGAAGAAGCCGACAGCCAGATGGCGTATTATGCCGCCCTGATCAAAGAGAAAATTTGTGCGATGGTGTCGTGCATACCGGGATTCACAAAAAAAGCGGGTGGAATTGATTATAGGTTTTTAAATATTAGCGCAGATGAATATACTGTGCTTGCAAAGCTGTCCGAAATTCTGATGGTGCCGTTGGAAGAAAGGCTCAGCGAACGTGGATATGTCTCCGCATAGCAATATATAATAACAAATGATTTACTAATCGACTTGGTACCAAAGCGTAACCCAACACAAGGATCTGAAGATGTCTCCTGATAATCTATCGAATGTCTTACATAGCACCAATGCTGAATATATTGCGCATCTTTACGAACAATATTTGGAAAATCCGACACAGGTTAATCAAAGCTGGCGTGATTTCTTTGGCGGGTTACAGGACGATGAAGCAGCTCTGCTTGCAGAATTAAACGGTGCCAGCTGGACACCCGAAGAAAATAGAAAATCAGGGAACGCTTTCAAACATGCGCGTCCTGAAACCTATATGATGTCGGAAAGTGTGACAAAGCCGCTTTCTGCTGCAAATCAGGGACATATGCAAGGTGATGTGCGCGAAGCTACGCGCGATTCTGTGCGGGCGCTGATGCTTATTCGGGCCTATCGTGCGCGCGGTCATTTGATTGCCGATCTGGACCCGCTGGGCTTGCGTGATATCGAAGAACACCCCGAACTGCACCCGTCTCATTACGGGTTTTCGCCGTCTGATTATGATCGTCAGATTTTTATCAATAACGTTCTGGGGCTTGAATATGCGACCTTGCGCCAGATCATGGATGTGCTGAAAAAGACATATTGCGGCAAAATTGGTGTTGAATTTACGCATATGTCGGATCCCGATGAAAAGGCGTGGATTCAAGAGCGTATCGAAGGCATTAAAAACCAGACAGATTTCACAGTGAATGGCCGGAAAGCCATTTTGGAACGGCTGACAGCGGCTGAAATGTTCGAAACATTCCTGCATGTGAAATATCCGGGCACGAAACGTTTCGGTCTGGATGGCGGCGAATCGGCTATTCCAGCGATCGAGCAAATTATGAAACGTGGCGGGCAGCTTGGCCTGAACGAGATCGTATTGGGCATGGCACACCGTGGCCGTTTGAATGTGCTGACAAACGTGATGGGCAAGCCGTTTACAGCGGTCTTTGCCGAATTTCAGGGGAAATCATCACATCCTGATGATGTGCTGGGCTCGGGCGATGTGAAATATCACCTCGGGACATCCGGTGATCGTGATTTTGATGGCAATTCCGTTCACTTGTCATTGACGGCAAATCCATCTCATCTGGAAGCGGTGAATCCGGTGGTTATCGGTAAGGTGCGCGCGAAACAAATCCAGAAAGAAGACACAGAAGCCACGCAAGTGATGCCGTTATTGTTGCATGGTGATGCGGCGTTTGCCGGACAGGGCATTGTGGCGGAAACATTGATGATTTCCGAATTGCCGGGCTATCGTGTCGGCGGTACAATCCACATTGTTATCAACAACCAGATCGGTTTCACGACGACACCGATGTATGGCCGTTCCGGTCCGTATTGTACAGATGTAGCCAAGATGCTATCGGCACCGATTTTCCATGTGAACGGTGATGACCCCGAAGCGGTGGTGCATGCCTCACGTATTGCGATTGAGTTCAGACAGAAATTCCGCAAAGACGTTGTGATTGACATGTTCTGTTACCGTCGTCATGGCCATAACGAAGGCGACGAGCCGATGTTCACGCAGCCATTGATGTACAAGAAAATTGCGAAACAAAAAACCACCAGAGAGAAATACGCCGACAAGCTGATTGCTGAAAATGTTTTGTTGGAATCCGAAGTGGATGAAGTGACGGCGAATTTCAAACAGGATCTGGAAGATGCTTTTGAAGCGGCCAATACCTATAAGTTGAATAAAGCTGATTATCTGGAAGGTGCATGGTCGGGCATGAAGGTGGCGTCGGGCGGTCCGCGACGCGGTGCGACGGCCATTACCAAAGAGCTGTTCGATCAGGTCGGCGACCGTATTACAACAGTGCCGGACGGGTTTGATCTGAATTCCAAAATCGGCCGTTTGATGAAGGCCAAAAAAGCCATGTTTGCCGGTGATCAACCATTTGATTGGGCCACGGCCGAGGCACTGGCGTTTGGCAGTTTGCTCGTGGACGGTTACGATGTGCGTTTGTCCGGTCAGGATTGCGGCCGTGGTACATTCTCGCAACGTCACGCGACATTATATGATCAGACAACGAATAAGAAATATTTCCCGTTGGCACATATTGATGATGAACAGGCCCGTTTTGAAGTGCATGACAGCCCGCTATCCGAAGCGGCTGTACTTGGGTTTGAATATGGATATACGCTGGCCGAACCACGCGCCCTTGTTCTGTGGGAAGCGCAGTTTGGTGACTTCGTCAATGGCGCGCAAATTCATATTGACCAGTTTATCAGTAGCGGTGAAGGCAAATGGCTGCGGATGTCCGGTCTGGTGATGTTGTTGCCGCACGGCTATGAGGGGCAAGGGCCGGAGCACTCCTCCGCGCGTCTGGAGCGCTTCTTGCAACAATGTGCCGAAGATAACTGGCAGGTCTGTAATTGTACGACCCCTGCACAATATTTCCATGCTTTGCGTCGTCAGATGCATCGTGATTTCCGCAAGCCGCTTATTATCATGACACCGAAATCATTGTTACGTCATAAGCAGGCCGTTTCCGATGTGTCGGCATTTGTTGGTGATAGTTCTTTCCACCGCTTCCTGTGGGATGATGGCAAGGACCGCATTCATTCCGGCAAGAAGATCAAGCGCGTTGTGATCTGTTCCGGCAAGGTGTATTACGACTTGCTGAAAGAACGTGATGAGCGCGGCATCAAAGATGTGTATCTGCTGCGCCTTGAACAGCTTTATCCGTTTCCTGATTCTGATTTAGGCGAAGAGCTGGCGCAATTCCCGGAAGCGGAAATTGTCTGGTGTCAGGAAGAGCCGAAAAATATGGGATCATGGACGTTTGTTAATGAGCGTCTGGAAGAGATGCTGATCAGTAGCAAACATAAATGCAAACGCGCCCGTTATGTCGGTCGTCCGGAAGCGGCATCACCGGCAACGGGTATCTTGTCCCGTCATATCGAAGAGCAGAAAGCGCTTGTTGATGAGGCGCTGACTGTTTAAGGCGCGCGGGCCGATTGTCGTTTGATTGTCTTGTCGTCAATGAAGAAGGCGCGCGGCATTTATGCGGCATTTCACGTTGTCTTTTTGCGGTATTTTAGCGGTATGTTGACGGTTTGAGTGGCGTGCGTTTGTTTGCGCTGTGCCGGTGATTTGTTTGTCGTCTTATTTTTCTCAATCGTCGCTATCTTGTTCTTTTCCGCGCAGATAAATCGGGCGAAAAAGACCGTCTTGCTTGATTTCGACAGCTCCTTGTTTTGCCATTTCAAGACTGGCTGTGAAAAGCGACGCGGCCGAGGAACGCGCATAGAGACGGTCGCGGATATTATCTGGCAGGAAGCTTTGTAATGTCGTCCAGACGCTATACCGCCCTTTGCGTGGTAATTTTCCGAGCATTTTGCCGAGGCGTTCAAAAGCGCTTTCCATCGACATCAGGTGGAATGTCGGTAATTCGTAATTCTCGCCTTCCTTGCGTTTCTGGATCACACCATAACTGTTCAGCAGGTCATAGAGGGTGATGCTGTAGGTCGTAAGTGTTTTTGTGCGCAGCCCCTCGGGCATGCCGCGCGGAAAGATATCTTGTCCCAGTTGTGGCAGAGCGAACAGGTCTTCGGCCGCTTTTTGCATGGCTTCAAGGCGGCGCAACTGGAATTGCAGGGCTTCGGCCATTGTTTCCGCATCAATTTCTTCTTCGTCATCCTGTTTCGGTAATAACAGGCGGGATTTCAAATAGGCCAGCCAAGATGCCATGACCAGATATTCAGCGGCCAGTTCCAATTGCATTTCGACCGCCTTATCGATGAAGGCAAGATATTGACGGGCAAGCTGTAAAATCGAGATTTTTGTCAGGTCGACCTTTTGGTCTTTGGCCATTGAAAGCAGGACATCAATCGGCCCTTCGTAACCATCAATGTTCAATAGCAGCATGCCGTGACTGCTATTGTCAGCGTCAACGGTTTCGCGCGGCGGGTCTTCTTCGAACTGTGGCGCAGAATTTTGTTGTTCCGGCGTTTTGTCTTCTGTCATAAGGCGCTGTTATGCTTTGTTTTTGGAGTTTCTGTTGACCCAGCCGACCGACAGGTTGAAACGCTCGACGGAGGTCAGCGGCATTTTCTCCGGTATTTCCGTCATAATGGCTTTCATATCATCCAGATTTCCGTCGCAATGTAATATAATATCGCATCCTGCGCGGTTGACGGCTTTGGCTCTGTGTTTGGCTTCGCCGTAGCCGGATAGGGCATCCATACAAATATCATCGGAAATCAATAAGCCGTTAAATCCGACATCCCCGCGAATGGCGTCCCAGATTACGCGGCGTGAACAGGATGCAGGCACGCGGGAATCATAAGCATTATAAATGACATGTGCGACCATGCCCCATAGCGCTTCGTTATATGTTTTCGTCGATAGCTCTTTGTACGGCAGATAGTCAGTGCGCCGCATTTCTTCGGGGGTGGCGTCAATGACAGGTAAATCCTTATGGCTGTCATGTGTGGCGCGCCCTTGTCCCGGCAGATGTTTTGCAACGGGGATAACGCCGTGTTCGGCATAGGTGCGGATGATGTTGCCCGCAACGGTGGATACAATATACGGGTCTTTGGAAATGGATCTGTCACCGATCGAATCGTCGGTTTCGGCATAAGTGATGTCCATAACAGGGGCGCAATTCACAGAAATGCCGAGCGCGGTCAGGTCGTTTGCCATTTCGGTCGCCGTGTCGATAATAAATTGCTTGCCGTTGGCAAAATTACGGGTCAGGGCAAGACCGTATTCTCTTGCGGGCGGGTACGGTTTCCAGTGTGGTTCGGACAGGCGCTGGACGCGGCCGCCTTCTTGGTCAATCAAAACAGGAACGACGCGGCCCAGCGTTTCAAAGACCGAAGCGGTCAATGTGCTGATCTGGTCGGGGGTATCGCAATTGCGTTTGAACAGGATGATGCCCAGCGGATTGGCATCTTTCAAAAACGCCTTTTCATCTGCGGTCAGTGTGGTGCCTGACAGACCGAAAATAACAGGGGCGGGGAAATTGCCGTAGCGTCTATCGAATTTTTGTAACAAGACAGCCTCCCTGACGTTGTGCCGAAATGACACTGCAAATTGAACGGGCCTGCGATTCGGTGACCGGACCACCCTGAACGCGGTAATATGTCCCGCGCGTACCAAGATCAGCCTTTTCGATATGCAGGCCGAGTGAATTCAGTTCAGCAGGGAATTGGCGCTGGAATGTTTTCCATGCATTTTGTGCCGCTTGTTCGGAACTCAGGCTGCCAAGCTGTACGTAAAAATGTGCATCGGATGCCGCAGGGGCAACCTGTGCGGCGCGCTCGGCTGTTTTGTCGACGCGCGCTGTTTTCGGTTTTGCGGGCGTAGCTGGTTTGATAGATGGTTTTGGTGCATCGCTAACGTGTTGTGTCTTCGTTTCTTGTGATGGCTGTAACCCGGCAATCACATCGGCGATGTTATCCTGTTTTTCCGATTTCCGGTCTTGTTCCGGCTGTGTGCTTGGCTGTGCGTCGTCAGGCATTTCATTATGTCCGGCGGCTTGTTTGATGGCCTGTGGTTTTTGCACGGGCGCAACGTCTGTCGCGTCGGTGTCTGTTTTTGTGCTTACGCGCGTTTCGGGTGCTGTATTCGGGGCAGGTGGCATATCACCCTGTGTGTCTGCGAATAAATCTTCACGGGGGAGCGGTTTTTCATCCGCTTTATCGGCGAATAGATTTTCGACATTGGGCGGCAGGTTTTCCGCATCTTCTGCGTCATTATTCAGCGTATTGAAAATAGTGCTGTCACGATACAGGATTTCCATTCCGCCGGGATCTTCCGGTGTGACCTTTATGGGGCGTGCATCAGCACGAATGACCGGCACATTTTCCGCATTATCAGGCGTGTCGTTTTTCGGATAGCTGTACCAGATGATCCCGATGAACAGAACGAACAGCGCCATCATTGCAAAGCGTGTCATTCGTCTGGAGCTATGTTTTCTTGATCGCATAAAACCCATTGTCTAAACCCATTTTTATTTGAGGTGAAAAGTTTAGGAAATTAATGGCGTCGCTGCAATAGAGTGATGCGTTTGATTCACGTGTATTTGCGGGGTCTGGGGGTATCTTTAACGCACTTTCCAATATGGCTCGAATAAATCTTCATGTTCTTTGATGGCCGAACGGTCTGTCATGCTGGCGATATAGTCGGCCACAATGCGGGCTTTGCCGATGTCTGACCCGTCGCCTTCGTCACGAATACGTTCTTGCCATTTATTGGGCAGCAGGCTGCTGTCGTCCATAAAGCTGTGATACAGGTCGGCCACAATCCGGCTATATTTATGCATGGACCTGCACACTGTGTGATGTTTATACATGCGTGACCATAAGAACTGGCGCAGCTCGTTTACTTTTTCCAGCATGTCAGCGGAAAAGGCCACCATTTGTTTGTCGGCCATGCGGATATCTTCGGGTGATGCGGGTGCCAGTTCCTGAATGCGGGATTGTGTTTCCGCTAGCACGTCGTTGACCATTGCGCCGATCATCTCGCGGATTGTTTCATATGCCAGCAATGTATCGGATAGGTCAGGGTAAGTCTTCTTCGCTGTGGCGATGATATCGCGGATCAAGGTGACATCCTGAATGTCTTCCAGTGTGAAAAGTCCGGCCCGTAGCCCGTCTTCGACATCGTGACTGTTATACGCAATATCATCGGCGATGGCAGCGACCTGCGCTTCGATCGAGGCGAATGTATCAAGACGCCAGTCGCTTTCCTTGTCGGTTTCGGTGATTGTGACCGGCAAGCCTGCGTCTGTTGCTGTTTGGCCTTTTGCGACAAGGGGACCGTTATGTTTGACGACACCTTCCAGTGTTTCCCAGCTCAGGTTCAGGCCGAAAAAGGCAGGGTATTTGCGCTCGATAAAGGTCAGGACACGCAAAGACTGATCATTGTGATCGAATCCGCCGACATCGGCCATACAGGCTTGCAGCGTTTCTTCGCCGGAATGGGCAAATGGCGGATGGCCAAGATCATGGGCAAGGGCGATAGCTTCGGCCAGATCTTCATTCACCATTAAGGCGCGCGCAAGCGCCCGTGTGATTTGCGCCACTTCCAGCGTGTGTGTCAGGCGTGTGCGGTAATGATCTCCCTGATGATACACAAAGACTTGCGTTTTATATTTCAGGCGGCGGAATGCTTCGCTGTGAATGATACGGTCGCGGTCGCGTTGAAAACAGGTACGGTATTTACTTTCGCCCTCATCAAAGCGTCGTCCGCTTGTCAGGTCCGGTCTGCAGGCATACACAGCCAGCGGCAGGGCGCAGTAATTATAGGCGGAATCATTGGGAGTGTGTTGTGGCATGCCGTTCACGTATCGTTGTCTTTCTTGTGTGTTATTTTCTGTGTTATTGTCCGTGTTATCTCTTAAACTCTATTTTCCTTTGTTTATCGTCCCGTCAACGTGCCAGAATAAAGAGATTGTGATTGATAAGAGGTTTCTATTGAACTTCGCCTTTAAAGTACCATATAAATAACAGGTATCAATCATCTTCTTTGAAGGAAAGGATCTATTATGAGCACAGATCAAACAGGTGTCGGACATGTTGACCCGTCGGATGTTAATCAGGATATGGACCTGAATGTACAGCAATCGGCGATCGACCGGATTGAAGAAATCAGAAAAGACAAGAACGACCCGTTTCCTGAAAAAGGATATTTGCGGATTGCGGTTGTCGGTGGCGGCTGTGCGGGATTTAAATATGCACTGGAAGCCGAAGAGACAATTGCCGATGACGATCATGTTTTCGGTGATGCGATTGTCGTGGATGATGTGTCTTTGGAATATCTGCGTGGCACGGTTGTCGGGTTTGAACGTTCGATGGTCGGTTCATCCTTTACGCTGGATAACCCGAATGTGCGCTCAAGTTGTGGTTGTGCGACATCATTTTCAATTGCTTAAGGTTTAAGGATTTTTGGGAGTCCTGCCTGTGTTTTGACTTGTGTTTTAACGGGCAGGACTTATGCTTTTCTTATGAAGATTTCTAGCTGGAATGTGAATTCAATAAAACAGCGTCTTGACCACGTCATAAAGTGGCTTGGCGAACAGAAGAGTGATCTTTTGTTATTGCAGGAACTGAAAGGTATGGAATTTCCCGCTGATGCACTGGAGGAAGCTGGGTATAAATCCTTTGCCGTGCCGCAAAAAGGACGCAATGGCGTTGCCTGTCTTTATAAATCCGACATCACGGATATCGCATTGTTGCATGATCATTTGCCGGGGCATGATCCTGACGATGAACAGGCCCGCTATATCGAGGTTAAAATCGGTGATGTGCATGTCATCGGGATTTATGCGCCGAACGGCAATCCTGTCGATACAGAAAAATTCGATTATAAATTATCCTGGATGGGTACGCTGTATGACCACCTGAAAGACTTGCGAGAAAAGCGCATTGATTTTGTGATTGGCGGCGACTTTAACATCATTCCCGAAGACAAAGATTGTCATGATCCTGCCGCGTGGCGCGGGGATGCGTTATTCCGGCCGGAATCTGTTTCATTGTACAGATCATATATTTATCTCGGGCTAAACGATGCGTATCGTATTTTTGATAAATCCGCCGAACAATATACGTTTTGGGATTATCAGGCCGGCGCGTGGCCGCGTAATAACGGTATTCGCATCGATCATTTTTTAACCTCACCACGTATGACAGACGCGCTTTTATCTTGCACGATTGATAAAGAACCGCGCGGCTGGGATAAACCATCGGACCATGTTCCGGTCACAATAGAATTGGATCTATAACATGTTTTGGCGTGACGATATTGCAGCGGACCATGAACCGCACAAAGTTCTGATCAAGCGTGATGTGCTTGTTGATGAACAGCGCGACGGACGTGAGGTGCCGATCAAATTTTATTATCCTGTGCTTGAGGACGACAGAGCGCAAGTTCCGCTTGTGATCTGGTCGCATGGTCTGGGTGGCAGTCGGGACGGGGCCGGATTTCTGGCGCGTTTTGTCGCATCCAACGGGTATGCCGTGTTGAATACGCAGCATATCGGCACGGATTCAAGCCTGTGGGAAGGCAAGCCCGGCCATCCGTGGGATAATATCCGCAAGGCCGAGATTACACAGGAAACGGCCCTGAACCGTTATCAGGATGTGCCGTTTGTGCTGGATCAATTGCCTGCATGGATTGCCGCGCAGGATGATGTGGCGGGGCTGGTCGATCTGGATACGCTGGGCATGTCCGGTCATTCGTTCGGGGCGATCACAACACAAATCATGGCCGGCCAAAAAGTTTTGCAGGATGATGATTTGATATCGCTGAAAGAAGACCGTTTCAAGGCGGCGATCGCGTATTCACCCTCACCACCGTTCGGTTATGATCCGGCCTCGTTTGATACATTGTTCGCGGATATTACAGCGCCGGTTTTGTATATGACCGGCAGCGAGGACGATTCGCCCATTACGGGCAAAGATTACCGTTACCGCATTCCCGTGTTTGACAATTCGCGCGGGGACGATCAATATATGGTCGTTCTGGACGATGCAGATCATATGGTTTTTGCAGGCAGTCGCGGTAAGCTGGGCAAGAATGAAAAACGTGATTTGCACGAAGAACAGATCAAGATTTTATCGCTGGCGTTCTGGGATGCCTATCTGAAAGATGACCCTGATGCAAAAAATTGGTTTTCAGGGCAGGGGCTTTTAGGCTATATGAATGGGCAGGCTGAAATATTAACACGCTAGTCTGTATTGCGCGCCCGTAGCTCAGGGGATAGAGCACTGGTTTCCGGAGCCAGGTGTCGGGAGTTCGAATCTTCCCGGGCGCGCCATTACTCTAAAAAATACACCCGATTTAGGGTGTTTTTTTAGGGTAATAATGAAGTCTTTGATTCGAACGGGCAGAGTTCGACAAAAAGCTTAATGAAGCGAAGCTGAATTTAGCGTTTGCCACTTCGCTAGGAAGCGTAAGCGGACGCAGCGAAGAAATCTTCCCGGGCATGCCATTTCTCCAAAGTCGAAATGTTTCGCCCGGTTTTTAATGTGAGACCGCACTGCGTGCGTTGGGGCGCGCCATTACCCCAAAAAATACACCCGACTTAGGGTGTTTTTTATTTTCGGAAAAAAGAACGGAACACGTGCGACGGCGCGCTGTTTAATGCTGCTGTAACCAGCCGAGCGTTTTGTCAAGCAGTGCGCGCTGGTTGCCGATATCGGAAAATGTGTGATTTGCTTTGTCGATCTGCGTCAGTGTGAACGGGCCGCCGAATGCGGCCTTGTAGTTTTCTGGTGCTGCGTGCGGGCTTGCCAGAAAGATGGATTGTGTGGGGATGATAAATTGAACCGGTGTGGTGATGTCCGCCGCGCGGCGCAGGCATTCCGCATCGGTATATGTTTTTATTTCATCAACCATCTGTTCACCGATCAAAAATACATTGCCGTAATCCATCTGATAGGCCTGTGCGTCCGGCATGTGTGTCAGCGCGTCGGTGACATCCCAAAAATGGCTGACGTCGGTTGACGGGTCCCATAGGCTCATGGCTTTGATGTTCGGCGGATTGAGGATCAGCATACAAAGTGCGCCGAGGCTGTGGGCCGTGATATAGATATGCTCATAACGGTCTTGAAAATAGGCCAGCGCGCGGCTGATATCGTCAAGATGCGTGGAAATAGATGATTGCGTGATGTTGCGTGCATCTTTTTCGCGTCCATACAGGTTGATGCGGTAATGGTCATACCCTTGCGCGGTAAAATAATCGGCGGCCATGACTTCCAGCATATGGTTCATGCTGTGTGTCATGCCGTGGATATGCAGGATGAGTTTATCGGATTTTTCCTGCGGATGCGCGTGGCGGAGCTTGCCGTATATGCCGTGCCCGTCTGTGCTGTCAAAGCGCAGGATTTGTTCAATCATTGCTGTTCTCGATGCCGTGTTTATCAAGGATGGCATTTTGCTGTTTTTGCATGCTGTCCGTATCAAAGGTTTCGATCATCTGGTTGAAAATCTGATACCAGTTGACCTCGGCTTTCAAGTGCAGAAAGACAGACCCGAGCCCCAGTGCAGCACGATCCATGAAGACAAATTCGCGCGGGACGGTTACGCCGCCGACTTCGCGCAATTTCATATGGACTTCGCGGGCGGTTTCGCGGCCGTAAACGCCGTCTGTAATTTCACCGATGGGGCGGACTTTATCTTCCAGAATCGGTCCGTATAAAAAGCGGGCCCAGATATTCAGTGTTTCGATTTGTTCTTTGTTCAGGTTTTTAAAACCCCATGTTTCATAGGCATGTACGGCGCGGGCATCGTCATTATGTTGCAAGGCCCGATACAGATCGATGACGCCGCCGACAAATTTGGCCGGGAATATCCGTACACAGCCGAAATCCAGTAAATTAATACTGTTATCATCGCGAATGGTGTAGTTCCCCAAATGCGGGTCGCCGTGAATGATGCCGTAGTGATATAGTGGTGTGTACCAGGCATGGAACAAATTAACGGCGATTTCGTTCCGTTGTTCCGTCGGGGCATCGATGTAATTCATGATCGGCGCGCCATCTTGCCATGTGCTGGTTAGCAAACGGCTTGTTGACAGCGCGTCGACGACGGCAGGCACATGCGCTTGCGGTGTATTGTCCAGCATATCAGCGAACAGTGCGGTGTATTGCGCTTCGCGTTTATAATCAAGCTCTTCGTAAAGGCGCGCTTTCAGCTCGTCATAAATATATTTGGTTGAAATGGCTTTGTCATAGCGTTCGAAGACGGAAAATATAATTTTAAGCTGACGTAAGTCGGCATCAATCGCGGATGTCATGTCCGGATATTGCAATTTACAGGCGACAATCTGCCCGTCTTTTGTCACGGATTTGTGAACTTGTCCCAGACTGGCCGCCGCAGTCGCATTTTGCGGAAAGCTTTCGAACAGGCTTTGCCAGTCAGGGCCAAGCTCTGTTTTCATGCGGCGGCGGACAAAGGGCCAGCCCATCGGCGGTGCGTTTGATTGTAATTGCTGAAAGGCCGAGGCGTATTCCGCAGGGAGCGCTTCGGGGATCGTGGCCAAAATCTGCCCGACCTTCATCAATGGGCCTTTGAGGTTGCCGAGCGCGCCGAGTAATTCCTGCGCATGGTCTTCGCGTTCGATCTTCAGGCCGAGATAGCGTTCTCCTGCAAGTTTGGCCGCAAGACCCGCCATTGCACCCGATACTTTGCCGTATCGCATAATGCGGTGACTTAGATTGCTTTTCTCTTGATCAGAATCATTCATGGCAATAAAGTTGTCCAGTCATGAATAAAAGTCCAGAAGAAATTCGAAATATTATCATTGAAACGATGTTGCCGAACGTCCCGTTTGACGGGTGGACGCGCCAATCTGCCGAGCAGGCTGCGACGGAGGCCGGATTGTCAACGGACATGATCCATGCGGTTTTTCCCGACGGTGTTCGTGATATTGTTGCGCATTTTTCCCGTTGGGCAGACGAAAAAATGCTGGCGGCCTTGCAAGACGAAGATATTGACAGTTTAAAGATCAGAGAGCGCATCCACAAAGCAGTCCTGACACGCCTGAAGCTGCTTGAACCGCACAAAGAAGCGGTGCGTTTGGCGCTGTCTTACTGGACATCACCGTTGCGTGGTATGGGTGGCGCGCGTATTGTGTGGCACACGGCCGATACGATCTGGAATTGGGCCGGCGACACATCAACCGATTATAACCATTATACAAAACGTTCGCTTTTGTCCGGTGTCATCGCAACGACGACGCTGGCATGGTTGAAAGATGACAGTGAAGGTATGGCGGATACCTCTGATTTTCTGTGGCGCCGGATCGAGAATGTACTGCATGTGGGAAAGATTTTTGGAAAATTCAAGAAAGCGTGATATTATTATAAGTCTTTGGTGCGTTCGCACTTTTTAGATTTTTTGTGGGGGAAACAATTGTTCAAAAAATCATTCAGAATATCGTTCAAACTGGCAATTCTATCGTCGCTTTTTGTTGTGTGTGTGCATGATGCGGCCACGGCTGCCGGATTTCCTGATTATTTATCCAAACTGATGCCGTCTGTCTTTCGTGATAAATCGATAGAAGGACCGCAACCGGAAGATACGTTGCAGGCACCGTTTTCAACGGAAGAAAAGGGCGATATGAGCGCATCTGACGCGCTCGGACTTGAATATCAGGCCGATGTGTCCGAGGTTGAGGATTTGAGCATCGCGCACCGTCACGCCGAACAAATCGGGATGTGGCTTACCGATGCCGTGACACAAGCGTTGAATTTTTCTGCCGGTGAGTATGATGCGCATATGGAAGCGCTGGAACAAATGATGAGTAGTCAGGGCATGTCGGATTTCCGTCAATTTGTGGATTCTGCGAATATGGTGTCTATGATGGAAAAACGCGGCTTGCAATTGCATAGTTTTGCAAACGGAAAGCCGTTATTGAAAAATGAAGGGAAACTGAATGGCCGCTACAGATGGCTCTTCCAGATTCCTGTGACAATGACCTTTCTGCCCGAAGGTCTGACAGGGTATAAAAACAAAGACCCTGATATTAATGAGAAAATCATGGTAAATGTGCAAGTTGGCCGTGTCTCGGGGCAGAACGAAGACGGTTTGGTTGTTGAAACCTGGTCTGCACGCAAAATCAGGAATTGATCTTTGGGCCGATATGGTCCATTTTACCAGTCTGCCAAAAATAAACAGAAAAAGATGGATATAGCATGACCGACAATAATGTTGCGGCCTTTCCAGCCGGTGAAGATAAGGAAAATAGCTCAGAAGAACAGGCAAAAGATGTTGGCGGTGTAACAGGCCAGCGTTTGCGCGCTTTTATCGATCGTGTTGAGAGATTGGAAGAAGAAAAAACCGCGCTTGCAGAAGATATCAAGGAAGTTTACGGCGAAGCAAAGGCCGTTGGTTTTGATACAAAAACCATTCGTAAGATTATCAGACTGCGTAAGATGGATATTGATAAGCGGCGCGAAGAAGACGAATTGCTGGAATTGTATAAATCAGCAATCGGAATGGAATAATAAAGTCCGTTCAACGTTTTTATCCCGTGCGCGATCATGCGCGCATTTTGTGCACTAGTTCAGTGCCATTGATCCGGGATGAATATTTAAGTACGCCATGACGGCAGGGTCGAAAACCGGTCCTGCTGTCCATTTATACGTCTCACCACGTTTATGACGTTCCAGAAGGTTTAATTGCTTCACGGCCCGTGGCTCGTCCTGTATCAGGTCGGCCGGAAGACCCATTTGCACCAGCCGCCCGCGCAGCATTTCGACAAGCATGTGCGATTGCCGTATTTCGTCAACTTCCTGTTTGTGATCTTCGGGAATATCGCGCATGTCACGCATGCGTGACATCATGGCATTTTGGGCGACAATAGCGTGAACGTTATCGTTAAAATCGGGTGATAATACGCGATTTAGGACTTTCTTTTTCAGAGTTTTGCGCAGTTCTTTGCGCTTGGTTTGCTCTTCTTGCATAACGCCTCCTATATTATATTATGACATAAAAGCGCCGAAAATTCAATTAAAATACCGTGTATTGCTTTGTCAGTAACGGTTTGGCTGGTTTTGTATAAAATGCAATCTATCATTAACCGGACTTTTACAAATGTTCCATAATATCAGGCGTAACAAGAGATTTTACGTGTGTGGGGACATGAAAAAACGCAACAAGACAAAGCATAGGTCTATTCACCAGATTATGAATGACGTCATCGGCTGGCTCGAAGAAGAGCAGGTCGAGGCTGACTTTTTTGGTGCCTATGATGTTCCCGAAGATATTTCGACATTTTTGTTCAGTGATCCGACATTGGCGCGGCTCAGCAAGAAATATCAGGATGCATCGGCGCAGTATGAAGAGCTGTGCCGTTTGTATGGCAGCGATGATCCGATCGTCGAGGTTGCGCTGGTGAACCGTGATAGTGCGGACACGGCCATGCAGACGCGCCTGATTGAGTTGCGTGAAAACCGCCGTTTTGTCGAGCTGGCACGCTTGTGCCGTTTGCATGAAGAAGAAGTCGAGGAAGAGCGTCTGCATTCCGCAATGGTTGCGCGTATGGCGCAGGACCATCATATCAATAATAATCGCAAGATGGCCGCCCAGCGGGCACGTAAACGCGGTGAAACGAATTTCGCAATGGCGCTGTTCTTCCTGACGCTTGTCGAGAATGCGCTGAAAGTCGCCAGTGAGAACTTATCGTTGGCCAATGCGTTCATTGCCGTCAACGGGCGAGACTACAAGCGCGCATGCCGTGCCTTTGGCGGCGCAGCGAGTTAATTCGCGGCGTCTAGCCTTGAGCCTCCCTCGGATGATATCACGCCATTCTGTGCGCCCATCGTGGCATGTTTATGGCCCGTTATGGCACGTCATACGTCGCATTGTTATGTCGGGATTTATGCAGGGCGTCCTTCCAGCAATTTTTCTACCACAGACGGATCGGCCAGTGTCGATGTATCGCCCAATGCGCTTTCTTCGTGCGCGGCAATTTTGCGCAGAATGCGGCGCATAATCTTGCCGGACCGCGTTTTCGGCAGGCCATCGGCAAATTGTATGACGTCGATTTTGGCAATCGGGCCGATAATCTCACGGACGAGTTTGACAATCTCGGTCTTGAGCTCGTCACTTTCCGTGGCGCCGTGTGTCAGTGTGACATAGGCGTAAATTCCTTGCCCCTTGAGGTCGTGCGGGAAGCCGACAACGGCGGATTCTGCGACCAGTTCGTGTTCATCAATCGCACTTTCGATTTCGGCTGTGCCAAGACGGTGGCCGGACACGTTAATTACGTCATCCATGCGGCCTGTGATCCAGTAATACCCATCTTCGTCACGGCGTGCGCCGTCACCGGTGAAATAAGAACCCGGGAAAGTCGAGAAATATGTCTGGATGAAGCGGTCATGGTCTTTGTAAACCGTGCGCATTTGTCCCGGCCAGCTATCTTTGATGACCAGTGCCCCTTCACATGCACCGTCAAGCTCTTCACCTTCGGTTGTGACAATGGCCGGTTCAATGCCGAAAAACGGCGTTGTGGCAGAGCCGGGCTTTGTCGGTGTCGCGCCGGGCAGGGGCGTAATCAAGTGACCGCCTGTTTCCGTCTGCCACCATGTATCAATGATCGGGCAACGTTCATCGCCGACAACTTCATGATACCACATCCAGGCTTCGTGGTTGATTGGCTCGCCAACGGTTCCAAGCAGGCGCAGAGATTTGCGGCTGGTGGTTTTGACAGGATCGTCCCCTTCTTTCAGCAGGGCGCGAATGGCCGTCGGTGCTGTATAGAAGCTGTTGACCTGATGTTTATCGACGACTTGCCAGAAACGCGAAATGTCAGGATAGTTTGGCACGCCTTCGAAAATCAGTGACGTCGCGCCATTGGCCAGCGGGCCGTACACGATGTAAGAATGGCCCGTGATCCAACCGACATCCGCGGTACACCAGTATACTTCGCCGTCTTTGTAATCAAAGACCCATTCATGTGTCAGGCTTGTGTAAACCATATAGCCGCCTGTCGTGTGCAAGACGCCTTTGGGTTTTCCGGTTGAACCGGATGTGTAAAGGATGAAAAGCGGGTCTTCGGCGTTCATTTCTTCGCATGGGCAATCCGGGCTTTGCTTTTCGACAATCTCATGCCACCAGACATCGCGGCCGTCTTTCCATGCGATATCACCACCGGTGCGTTTCAGAACCAGAACCGTGTGAACATCGGGGCAGTCTTCCAGTGCGGCATCGGCATTCTTTTTCAGCGGAATGGCTTTGCCACCACGCACGCCTTCATCAGCGGTAATCAGAACATCTGATTCGCAGTCCAGAATACGGTCACGCAGTGAATTGGGTGAAAAGCCGCCAAACACAACAGAGTGGACGGCACCGATGCGGGCGCAGGCCAGCATGGCATATGCGGCTTCCAGAACCATCGGCATATAAATCGTGACGCGGTCGCCTTTTTTTACGCCGCGCTCTTTGAGGGCATTGGCGACACGGCTGACTTCGTCTTTCAGCTGCGCAAAGGTTACTTTTTGATCGACGGACGGATCGTCCCCTTCGAAAATAAAGGCCGTTTGATCGGCGCGTTCGGGCAGGTGACGGTCAATACAGTTATATGCAGCATTCAGAACGCCGTCTTCGTACCATTTGATATAAAGGTCGTTTTTGTCATAGCTGACATTTTTAATTTTTGTCGGCGTTTTGTACCAATCGAGACGGGCGGCCATATCGGCCCAGAATCCTTCGGGATCTTTGACAGATTTATCATAGAGGTTTTTGTAAGTGTCAGCATCAATATGTGCGTTTTTTGCGATGTCGTCTGACGGGCGGTAGATTTGTTTCTCGGCTGCGCCTTTTTCAGCTGCGGATACCATAGTCGTGTCTCCCTATAATTGTATAACGGAAAGGAGCATAACACTTAATAGCACTACTGTTGAGGTGGGTTTTATTGTGCGGAGCACAATTCCTGTGGGCTACAGGTGCGGGGGGCGTGCTGTTGCCGCCGGATGTGGTGTTTTATCCGCTGTGTGAATATGTTTATCAGCCCGGTGCAGGAAATGGAACAGATTTTCGAAACGGCCGTCTATGTAACGGTTATAACCGATTGTACGATGTTCTTCTTTGTCGTATAGCCCGTACTTAATCAGCGCCGTGCGCATGCCCAGCTCTTTGGGGTGAAAGCAGTTTTCAGGCGAGTCTTCGACAAACAGTACCTCATGCGGGGCAAGATCAAGCTGTTCAAGGACATGCAAAAACGGCGTTTTTTCGTGGTTTTTCATGCTGAATCCGACATTGTCAATGCCGATCACCGGATGGAAAATGTCGTCCATCGCAATATAGGCCAGTGTGCGGTGAATGACTTCTTCGGTTGAATGGCTGAGGATGGCGAGTTTTGTACGCGCCTGTAATGCCTCGAGCAAGTGACGTTCCTGTGCGGCCCGGCGGCTGATTTCGACTGTATGCTCGGGCAGTAAATTGCGGTTAAAGGCATAAAGGAGTTCTTCGACCGGTTTGCCGACAATGGCGGCGGGGATAATCATGGATGACCCTGTTTCGTCGTAAGATTGCCGCGCAAGCGCCGTGCCTTCGGCTTGTGTTTTTGTCGCGCCGAAATCGGTAATTGTTTGTCCGGCGGTTGAATCGTAATAATGACGAATATCGGTTTTATATTGATAAAGTGTGCCGTCCAGATCAAAAACGATGGCTTTGATACCATCAAACAATGCGGCGTAATCATTGGTATCTTCGGCGACCATGCCTATAGTCCGCTCATATCACAGATTAAATCCCATTCGTCATCGCGTACCGGCGAGACGGACAGGCGTGATTGTTTTACCAAAGCCATATCGGAAAGCGCCGGTGTGGCCTTGATTTGTTTCAGTGTGACCGGATTCGGCATTGCTTTGACGGCCTTGAAATCAACCATGCCAAAGCGTTCTGTCGGGTCGGTATGGTCGGGATAATATTCTTTGACGACTTCGACGATGCCGACGATCTCCAGCCCCTTGTTTGAATGATAAAAGAAGGCCTTGTCGCCGATTTTCATGGCTTTCATATTGTTGGAGGCCTGATAGTTGCGCACGCCGTCCCAATGCTCGACGCCTTTTTCAACCTGCTGTTCCCAAGACCATTTAAACGGTTCTGATTTCACAAGCCAATATGCCATGATTATGCGCTTTCTGTTCGAAGTGGTCGTTCAAGCATGTCTTCAATGGCGTCTTCAATGCTGACACCTTCGACAAGACACTGGTAAACGGTTTTTGAAATAGGCATATCCACCGCATGCTTTTTGGCCATTGTCATCAACGCTTCTGCTGTGTGGACGCCTTCTGTGACGGCCTTGCCTTTACGTTCTTGCATGATGTCCTGTAAGGAACGGCCTTCGCCCAGTGATACACCGAGAGAAAAGTTACGGGATTGCAAGGAGGAGCATGTCAGAACCAGATCACCGACACCACACATGCCCATCAATGTTTCTTTCTTGGCACCCATTGCAGAGGCAAGGCGGCTCATCTCGGCGAGGCCGCGTGTCATAAGGCCGGAACGTGCGCTTTCACCCAGTCCGCGTCCGGCAATCACGCCGCATGCAATGGCGATGACATTTTTCACAGCGCCGCCGATTTGTGCGCCGAGCAGATCATCTGTGACATATGGGCGCAGGTTCTTACAGGCGATGCTGTCGCGGATTTCCTGTGCGACATCTTTGTCTTCTGCGGCGATTGTGACCGCGCAGGGAAGGCCGCTGGCAATTTCGCGGGCAAATGTCGGCCCTGTCAGAATGGCAATTGTTGCATTCGGCACTTCTTCTTGTGCGACCTGACTCATTAAGGCACCGGTCTCGATTTCGATACCTTTGGAACAGATCACAACGGGTTTGCCTTCTGCGATTTCACCTTTCAGAGATCGCAATGTACTGCGTACAAATTGTGCAGGCGTCACCAGCAAAATTGTGTCGCTGTCGGACAAATCGGAAAGGCTTTCCGTCGCCGTGATATTTTCGTGCAGCGGGATCGCGGGAAGATAGGTTGTGTTTTCATGTTCTGTATTGATCGCAGAAACGACATCCGGCTCTTTGGCCCAGATTGTGACCGCGCGTCCTGATGAAGCGATAGCCTGTGCCAAAGCTGTTCCCCAGGCGCCTGCACCGATGATTCCGATTTTTTGCATTTTTTACTCTCTATTTTGGTTTACCACGTTTTTCAGGATTATGAATTATGACGCCGCTGTCGTCTTGTGAAGCTCTTCAAGCGGCCATCGCGGTCTTGCCGCAATATTCAATGGATCCTCTTTTCCTCTGGCATAATTTTCTATGCCAGCCCATGCAATCATAGCACCGTTGTCAGAACATAAACTAACAGGTGGCACTCGAAAAGAAATTTTATGATTTTCTGCAAGACTCATGAGAGTATTTCGAATGGCCGTGTTGGCGGCAACACCGCCCGCGACCACAAAACTGGCGGTTTCAAGCTGCGGGTAGCGCTGTTTGTAGGCATCAATCGCGCGGCTGCAGCGGTCTGTCAAAACATTACAGACGGCGGTTTCAAAGCTGTAGGCAAGGGCGGCGATATCGTCTTCTTTCAGCGCGCCTTCGGGCAGGTTTTGCACATGTGTGCGTGCGGCTGTTTTCAGGCCCGAAAAAGAAAAATCGCAGTTTTTGCGGCCTTTCATTGGTGTCGGTAACGGAAAGCGCGCAAGCGCGGCATCGTGATCCGTGCAGCTTTGTGCGATTTTTTCCAGATGCGGGCCACCGGGAAACGGCAGGCCCATTGCTTTTGCGGATTTATCAAAACATTCGCCGAGTGCGTCATCCAGTGTGCCGCCGAGCAGTGTGTATTGCCCGACATCTTCGACAATCAAAAGCTGTGTGTGGCCGCCGGACGCCAGCAATAACAGATAAGGGAAGGGTGCATTATCGGTTAATCTGGGGGTTAAGGCATGGGCTTCCAGATGATTGACGGCAATGAACGGCAATTGATGCGTGGCGGCAATGGCCTTTGCGGTCATCATCCCGATCATGACACCGCCGATCAGACCGGGGCCGCAGGTGGCCGCAATAGCGTCCAGATCGGCAAAATCGCAACCGGCATCTTTCATCGCGGCTTCGACAACCTTGTCCATATGGTCCAGATGGGCGCGGGCGGCAATTTCGGGAACGACACCGCCAAAGACGCTGTGGTCTTTCAGTTGCGTCAGAACGATGTTGGACAGGATGTTTTTATCGCTATCAACAATCGCGGCAGCGGTTTCGTCGCAAGATGTTTCAATCCCAAGTATTTTCATGCTATGGAATATAGCGATTTTACCGTAAATGAAAAGAAGAAAGCGTGAGAGATGACAACAAGCTTCGAACTGCCTTTGTGGCATGATTTGCATGTCCATTTCCGTCAGGGCGACATTATGCCGGCCCTGATCAAAGATCATCTGGATATGGGATGCAGCACGGTTCTGGCCATGCCGAACACAAAGCCGCCGGTGGCAAAGGTGCGCCAGTGTGACGATCTGCCATATTGGTCTGTCGAAGGCTATCGCGATATGATTATGCAGGCAGGCGGCGATGCATTTGATGATGTGATTGTGCCGCTTTATCTGACCAAAGATACGACACCGGCCATGATCGAAGACGGCGCAAAGGCCGGTTTGCTGAAGGCCTGTAAATATTATCCGCCACATGGCACAACTGGTGCTGATTTTAGTTATCCCTTTGAAAAATTTATTGAAAATGGCGTTTTCGCAGCCTTGCAGGATCACGGCGTGACGCTTTGTATTCATGGTGAAGAACACGGCATGGAGGCAGAGCAATATTTTGACCGCAAAATCAATGCCGAAGAATATTTCTATCAGCAGCGGATGCCGAAACTGGCAGACAGCTTTCCGCATTTAAAAGTTGTCGGGGAACATCTGACGACGAAAGTGGGCGTTGATTTTATTCAATCTGCGGGGAAAAATTTTGCCGCCAGCGTGACGCCACAGCATCTGATTTACACAGTCGGGCATTTGCTTAAAGGTTTGAATTACCATCTTTATTGCTTGCCGCTTGTGAAATATGACGAAGACCGTGCCGCATTGCGCGCCGCGGTGAGCGCGCCTGATAATACGCAATTTTTTGCCGGAACGGATAGCGCCCCCCATGTTGAGAAATTGACGGCGTGCGGTTGTGCGGCGGGATGTTATACGGGCGGTATTGCGCCGCAGCTTTATGCCGAGGCATTTGAAATGGCCGGGGTGGATTTGTCGCAGGACGCGGGGCAAACGTTGTTTTCGAACTTTATCACCAATATTGGCGGCGCGTTTTACGGGTTGCCAACACCGCAAGATACATTCACGCTTGTCCGTGAACCGTCAGAGGTTTGCATGTTGCAAACAGATGCGGGAACGGTTACGCCATTACCCAAAGGGATGAGCACAGACGAACGTGTATCGATGAAGTGGTCGATCCGGCGATAGATAATGACTTATGTTGCTGAATTGTGTTCCGTGCTCAAGCCGTAATGGCAGGGACGCGGAATGTGTGCAGGCACAGACCCGTGTTCGAATCTTTGTGCGCTTTCACAGGTTGCAGACCGCTGGTTTTTGCCGCGTTGCTGACATCCTGATCCGAGAATTTTTCTGATGTCATGGCTACAAGGCTGCTGCCTGTCTTGAAATTCAGGCCGCCATTGATTTTGTTACGGCATTCCAGATCATCGGCGATGCGCAGTAAATCAGGGTTTTTGAAGTCAGCTTGCATTTCAACAGGAACCAGAAATTCCAGATGATGCTGGATCTGGTGTCCTTTCCAGACCGGTTTATAGCGCACGATTTCGCCGTTCATCAGTTGTTCTTTTGTGATGTCCTGATAATCACCTTCATCATCCAGATAGCGCAGGGACAGACCATGTGAATTCGTGTGAATTTCCCAGATCATATTGTAGAAAAAGTGTGACAGATCAACGCTGGAATAAGCACGCTTATTCGATACTTCATCCAGATTGCCGTCATAACCCAGAATGATTGTGCCGTTACGGCCTGCAATGCGGCCGAATGCGTTCATGAGTTCCTTGACGGCGGCTTGCGGGAAATCTTCCTGCACGGCGTTATCAAGGTTGCCGATCATGGAGCCCGTTGAAATGACGGTCGTTTGCCCATTTGGCTTCCAGTTATTGGCAATTTTTTCAAATTCGCCCGTATATGTTCTGACCCGAATATCAAGGCCGAGTTCTTTTGCGTATTCGTGCATGCCGACGCGGGCTTGCGCATTAAACTCTTCCGAAATTTCGATGAAATCGACCGATTTCGGGCGGGCGTGGCTGCGCTCGACGATTGCGCGGATGATTTGGCCTTCTTTGTTCAGGCAGTTCGTCCACGGACCTTGTCCGACAATCACCAGACGCTCTGTTTCGCTCAGATTGACGTCTTCTTCTAATGCGGCAACGCTGGAATGAATCAGGTTTGTTTCTTCATGATACGGGTAATATGCATCATGATTATGCGTGAAGCGCTCGAAATAAGCAGGACCCTCGGCACTTTCATAGCCGATGAAATCAAGGTTTGCCTGTTTCATGCGTGTGAACCAGAGAATTGCTTCCTGTGTTACGCGATCTCTATAAGGCGCTCTTTCTAATGTGCAAGACTTCTTTTGTTCTGTCATGTTTATTTACCGCCGCTTACCGCTTTAATCTGTCTATCCTGCGCGCTTTCCAGAGGGTTTCCTCTTTCCCACATATCTGCAAACTGGATGCGGTACGCATCGGCAACTGCAGGGTAGTTCAGCACGATGACCGTGATATCACGTTCAAACTGGATGATAGCTAGTTTATTGTCATAAAGATAAAACGGAACAGATGCAAACAATTCTCGTGGCAAGCCACGATATTCTGCATAATCCGCACCCGGTGTGTAATTGTCATCCTCACGAATCAGAATTTTATAACGAATGTTCTGGCTTAATTCTTTCATGCGTTTGATATGGACATCCGCATAGCTGCCAAGTGCCGTGACAAATTTGCGCTCATCAACGTTTGACACCAGTACATTGCCTTCGAAGTTTTTCAACGTGTTGTAAATATCATCGTAAAACTCGATCAGTCCTTCACGGCCGGAAAATACACGCACATGCCCGGTACGAACGCGAACGCCCTCTGTGCCGATAAATTCGATGCCTGCCGTTTCAAAGGTTTTCTGAATGTTCAGAAGGGTGCTGTTACGCGGTGTTGTTAAACCGTTTTCAATACTGCCGATTGATGTTGCGGAGATGCCGGTACGTTCTGACAGATCTGCCTGACTCCAGTTCAGAATGCCTCTAGCGCCTCGAATTTGTGCAGTTGTTATACTCATGCTTACAGCCCGTATTACCTTGTTTATTTATCGTTTATTTAAAACGTCTATTTATTTTTTATTTGTTCATCTTATTTGCGATGATTATGACAAGTGTTGTTGTAACGTATTTCGGTGAAAAAAAGCAAACAAAAAATACAAAAAAATTTTTTCATAAAAACGTTGACAGCATGATCAAATTATGAAAAAAGTAAACATAACTTAAGTAATATTCAAGTTTTATTTTTATTTTGTTTCGTCTTCCCCGCTGAAACAAATAAAATTGAGATTACTGAAGTTACCCCACACACACAAGATTAACCCTTTGGCTTCGGCCAAAGGGTTTTTTCTTTATTTGCAGTCTCTTAGCGGGGGATGGCTATTCGGCCAGACCTTCACGACGCAACAAGGCTTTCGGGTCGGCATCGCGGCCGCGAAAGCGCTTGTACAAGACTTGCGGCGGTTCTGTCGCACCTTTACTCAGGATATGTTCTTTATAGTCATTGGCGACTTTTTGATCATACAGGCCTTTTTCCAAAAACGCCTCGAACGTATCCGCGTCCAGAACCTGTGCCCATTTATAGCTGTAATAACCGGCAGAATACGCGCCGGCGAAGATATGCCCGAAGGAGGACGAGAACGGCCCGCCAAGACGCGGGAAGAAGCTGTCTTCCTTCGTATGTGTTTCTTCAAACGTGGCAACATCGACGATGGCTTCCGGCGGGCTTGTATGCCACATCATATCGAGTCGGCCAAAGCTGATCTGGCGCAATCCGATCCAGCCGATCATATAATTCTTGCTCTCGTTGAGTTTATCAATCAGCGCCTGCGGCAGTTTTTCGCCGGTTTGGTAATGTCCGGACAGCATATCAAGCGTTTCTTTTGTGAAAATCCAGTTTTCCTGCACTTGGGATGGCAGTTCGACAAAATCCCACAAGACATTTGTGCCGGCGAGTGATTGGTACGTCACATCAGACAGCAAGCCGTGCACGGCATGTCCCATTTCATGGAACAATGTCAGCACTTCGTCATGCGTCAGCAGGGATGGTTTGGTTTTTGTCGGTTTTGTAAAGTTGCAGACGATCCCGATAATCGGGCGTTCGACTTTCCCCTGATAAAGTCCTTGTGAACGATAGGGGGTCATCCATGCGCCGGGCTTTTTGCCGGAGCGCGGGTAGAAATCGGCATAGAGCGTGCCGATGAAACGGCCGCTTTTATCTTCAACGTCGAATGCTTTGACATCATCGTGCCAGACATCATAAGCTTTGTTTTCGGTGAAGGTTAGACCGAACAGCTTGCTGAAATGGTCAAATGTACCGCTCAGCACTTTTTCAATCGGAAAATACGGACGGAAATCTTCGGAAGAGAAATCGAAAAGCTTTTCTTTGCGTTTTTCACCGTAATAACCGATATCCCACGGTTTGATGTCTTCCAGACCGTCCGTGTCCTTTGCAAAGGCCTTGATATCGGCAAGGTCCTGTTCGGCGGCTTTCCGGTATGCATTACGCAGTGTCGTCAGGAAATCAAACACATTGGCCGGTGTTTCCGCCATGCGCCGTTCCAGAACATAATCGGCATGTGTGTTATAGCCCAAAAGTCCCGCTTTTTCGTGGCGAAGTCTGACGGTTTCCAGAATGATATCGGCATTGTCGTAATCGTCTTTCCAGGCGCGATTGCTGAACGCCAGCCACATTTTTTCACGCAGGTCACGTCTTTGCGCATATTGCATGAAAGGCATGTAGCTCGGGATATCGAGCGTGAAAAGCCATTTCTCGTCTTCACCTTCATCTTCGGCGGCTTGTTTTGCGCCGTCAATCGCACTTTCCGGTAATCCGGCGAGGTCTGATTTATTGTCGATCCAGAGTTTGAATTGTTCACTCGATTTTTTGACATTGTTCATAAAGGTCGGGCCGAGGATAGATTGCCGTTCGCTGATCTCGCGGTAACGTTTTTTGTCGTCATCATTCAGCATCGCGCCGCTGCGGACGAAATCCATATAGGTGTCTTCCAGCAATGTTTTTTCTTCTGCGCTCAGATCAAGCGTGTCGCGGGAATCGTAAACGGCTTTTACGCGTTCGAATAAAACCGCATCGTGCATAATGTCATTTGAAAAGTTCGATGTCGCAGGGCCGACTTGTTCGGCCAGTGCCTGCAATTCATCATTGCCGTTGGCGGAAAGCTGATTATAGAAGATTGATGTGACGATACCCAATGTTTCAGAGGCCGTTTCAAGGGCAACGATTGTGTTTTCAAAGCTTGGCGCATCGTTATTTTCCTTGATGGCTTCAATGTTTTTATAGGCTTCTTTGATGCTCTCCTGAATGGCAGGCATGAAATGCTCTGTCTTGATTTTGGAAAAAGCAGGGGCTTTGTTCGGCAGCGTCGAAGCAGATAAAAGTGGGTTTTCTGTCATTGAAAATCTCTCGGTTAAATATGGTGAATAACATTCAGAATATTCGTAGTTTCAACCGAGAGATATGAGAAGGTCAAGCCCTAATTTCAAGCCCTTATGGCTGCGGCTTCGGGGGCGTATTGTGCGCGGATGGCGTGCTGTCCGGATCGTCTTTGACGCCTTCGCGAATATACAGGGCATCCGGATCGGGATCGCGGCCCATAAAGTTCCGGTAAAGCTCGTCCGGTGGTACGGTGCCGCCGCTTTGATAAATGACTTTCAGGGCATCTGCTGTGGCACGGTCATACAGGCCGTTTTCGGCAAAGGCTGTGAAGCCGTCTGCGTCCAGCACTTCGGCCCATTTATAGCCGTAATAGGCCGCTGAATAATGCAACGGGTCGGAAAACAGGTGACCGAATGTCGAAATCATCAGATTCGGGTCTTTCAGGTCTGTCGGGAAGAAGCTGGTTTGCGCCTGAATGTTATTGGCAATATCAATCAGCTCGTCAACCGACGCAATTTCGCCGGACGTATGCAGAACCATATCGAACAATCCCAGACGTGTCTGGCCGAATCCCATTGTGGCTTTGCCGAATGCACCCGCTTCCTTGCTTTTATCAAGCAAGTCCTGCGGTAACGGTGTATCGTCCTGATAATGCCGTGCAAATGTGTCCAGAACTTCTTTTTCACCCGCCCAGTTTTCCTGAATTTGGGATGGGAATTCGACAAAGTCCCGTTTAACATTTGTGCCGGTGATGCTCGGGAAGCGGCCTTGCCCCAAAAGGGCGTGTAAGGCGTGCCCGAATTCATGAAAGGCTGTTTCGACTTCACGGAACGTCAGAAGCGTCGGCGTGTCGTCTGTCGGCTCCGGATAGTTACAGCAATTAATGACGATGGCGGGCATGTTCTGGCCCTGATAATCACTGCGGTCACGGAACACATGTTTCCATGCACCGGATGATTTGCCGTCTCTGGCAAAATAATCTGTATAAAAGACGCCCAGAAAATCGCCGCTATCTTTGTCATGCACTTCATAGGCGTTCATGCTTTCATCATAGCGTGGATAGGTGTCGTTCGCGTCTGTGAAAGAAACATTGAATAATTTTTCGGCATGTTGGAACAGGCCATCGACAACATTTTCGAGCTTGAAATATTTTCGCAGTTCCTGCGGATCATAGTCGAAGGCATCTTTTTTGTATTTTTGTGTGTAATATCCTCTGTCCCACGGCTCGAATGTGCTGATTTCTCCGGTGGCAAGGGCATAGTTTTTGACGGTTTCAAACTCTTCTTCGGCTTTGTCGTGGTAGGCCGCTTTGTTTTTGGCTAGAAAATCCAGAACAGTATCGGCGGATTTTGCCATGCGGTCCGATGTGACGTAATCGCCGTGATGGGCGTATCCCAGCAGTTCGGCAGCGCGTTGACGCAGATTGAGGATTTCGACAATCAGCGGTTTATTATCATAGGGGTCTTCGTTGCCGACTCTGTCGAGGGCTTCGAACAATTCTTGCCGCAGGGCGCGGTCATCGGCATATGTGATGACGGATGTGCCTGTCGGGTTCAGCTTAATCAGCCATTTCCCGTCATGGCCGTTCTTCTTTGCCTCCTGTGCAAGGCTTTGTTTGATCAAATCAGGGACACCATCCAGCAGGGCTTCATCATCAATTAGTTTTTCGTAGGCATCACGATGTTTTAACGCATTGTTTTTGTATTTTTGCGTTGTTGTCGAAAGTTTTTTCTGGATGTCCAGAAATTCATCCTGCTGTGCTTGCGGCAAATTAGCGCCTTTGCTTTCAAAGGCGCGGAATGTATTTTCCAGCAAAACGCGCTGCTCGGTCGTCAGTATCAGATTATCCTTATCATCATATACGGCTTTGACGCGCTGGAATAAATCCTGATTGAAATATAAGGTCGTTTCAAATTCGGTTACATCACCGGCAATAATGCGTTCTTCGACATCGGATAAAATGTCAGAGTCATTGACGAGCGAGATATTGTCAAACGCGAGTGACACGCGTGATAATTCTTCGCTGGCAAACGCGAGAGCCTCGATCGTATTTTCGAATGTCGGGGCATCCGTGTTATTGACGATAGCATCAATATTGGCTTTGGCCTTATCCAGCGCCCAGATCAGGGCCGGTTCGAAATGTGCGTCTTCGATAATATCAAGCGCCGGCGCGCCGTATGGAATTGCGGGTGGATTTACAAGTGGGTTTTGTGATAAATCAAATTGCGCTTTCGCACCATTTGGTGCGTTCGTATGATCAGACATAAGGCCTCCGGCTGTTCTATTTTTATTATTATTGCCGATCATAAAAGCAGTCGTGACACGGGAAGTCAAGAAATAACGAATATGGAAATAGATAAGAGCGGGATATTACGATCATCGGAATTCGACGATATTTATTTTTCGGTCGAAGACGGTCTGGCCGAGTCCGATTATGTGTTTTTGCAAAGCAATGATTTGCCAGCGCGTTTTGCCCATGAATGTTCGCGTGCGCGCCGTTTTGTGATTGCCGAAACGGGCTTTGGCACAGGGCTGAACTTTTTGCAGACATGCCGCCGCTTTGCCGCACATGCGCCGTCTGATGCTGTGCTGCATTTTATATCTTTTGAGAAATATCCGTTGCCAAAAGCGATGATCGAACAGGCGCTTTCGCAATGGAAAGAGGTGCTGGAACCACATTTTTCAGATTTGCTGGCCAGCTATCCGTTGCGTATTCAGGGGATGCATCGCCTTGTGCTAGGCCCGCAAATCGTTCTGGATTTGATTATCGGGGATGTGAATGACGCCATCGCTGAGCTGGATGTACCCGGCGGTGTTGATGCGTGGTATCTGGACGGGTTTGCGCCGTCCAAAAATCCTGATATGTGGTCGGATACGTTATTTGATCATATGACGCGCTTGTCCGCGCCGTCGGCCAGCTTTGCCACATTTACCGCCGCCGGATTTGTAAAACGCGGTTTGCAGGCGGCCGGATTTGATGTCGGAAAAAAGAACGGATATGGCCGTAAACGCGAAATGTTGTGCGGCAGGATGGTGACGTCAGAGCAGGCCGCAACAGCTACGTCCTTGCACCAAACGCGTGGCGATCAGCTTGCCGACAATACGACACGTAAAGTCGCCGTCATCGGTGGCGGTCTGGCAGGAACATCCTGTGCCCATGTTTTAAAGCAATATGGGCTAACGCCGGTGCTGTTTGAAAAGGAACAGGCGCTGGCCGCCGGATCGTCGGGCAATGATATCGGCCTGTATAATCCGCGTTTTTCCGCGCACCGCAGTGCCGAAGCCGATTTTTACAGCAGCGCGTTCGCCATGACGTACCGGACGCTGACGGCAATATCCGAACAGCATGATATTGATTTTAAGCCGTGCGGTAATCTGCATATCGCAACGGATGATCGAAAGCGCGATCGTCTTGCCCGCACATATAAAAACTGGGGCTGGCATGAGGACCATATGCAGATGGATGATGATGGCGGGATTTTGCTGCTCGATGGCGGGTCTGTGTCTCCGCGCAAACTCTGCAACGCGTATGCCAACGACATTGAATGCCGTTTCGGTGCGGATATTACAGAATTGCCCGTGCGGGATGAAAACGGCCATTGGGTGATTGATGGCGAAGTGTTTGATGCCGTGGTGATTGCCTCGGCCATGCATGCAAAAACATTGCTGGGTACCGAACATTTGCCCATTTATACAGTGCAAGGGCAGATCACAACCGTCAGCGCGAATGCGCAGACGCGCGCACTGGACCAAAATCTTTGTTTTGGCGGGTATATGAGTGCCGCCCAGCGTGGATATCATGTGATTGGGGCAACATTTGATAAATCAAGGCATGATTGCCTGACGACCCCCGAAGACGATCAGGAAAATATTGCGCGGTTGGCCGAGCATTTCCCTGCATTTGCGGATGGGCTGGAAGTTACCGGTGCACGGGCATCGCTGCGTACAACCTCGCAAGACCATTTTCCCGTGGTCGGTCGCGTGCCGGATTATACACGGTGGGAAAACGGTGATGAAGGGGATGTGGACGGGCTGTATCTGTCGGTCGCACACGGATCTCACGGTCTTGTTTCGACGATTGCAGGTGCGCATCTTGTGGCGGATATGATTTGTGATATGCCGCGTTCCTTGCCGCAGGGGGCGATGGCGCAGCTTGATCCGGCTCGTTTTTTAAGGCGTGTCCGTAAAAAAGGGAAAATATAGCTCTGCTTGCGTAAAAAATTTGCTATACAGGTATCTATGATGAATGAATTTTTAAATATGACGGTTCTGTGGGCGGCACTGGCGTTTGTTGCGGTGCTGATTGTGATGCCTTTTGCGATCCGTCTGGCTGTAAAGTGCGGTTTTGTCGATGTGCCCGGTGGCCGCAAAGCACACGAATCGCCTGTGCCGCTTGTTGGCGGTTTGGTGATCTTTCCGCTGTTCATGATTCTGAATACGCTGTCCGGCGCGCCGCTTGATGCGGTCTGGCCGCTCTATGCCGGTATGATGCTTCTTCTGGGTGTTGGTGCCGTGGATGATAAATGCGGGCTTAGTCCGCGCATCAAATTTGCGGCACAAATCGCTGCGGCCGTGCTGATTGTCTTTCCGGGGGAGGCCAGCGTCAGTTCGCTTGGCTATTTATTTGGCGGCGAAGAATTCAAGCTGTATTACATGACAATTCCGTTTTCATTAATCGCGACGGTTTTGCTGATTAATGCAATTAACCTTCTGGACGGGCTGGATGGCCTGTCCGGCGGTTTGGGAGTTCTTATTTTTGCAATGTTTTTGCTGGCTGTGCATTTATCCGGTGATTTTGCGCACGTGACGGATTTGCCGATTTTAATTGCCGTTTTACTGGGGTTTTTATGGTTTAATATGCGCCATCGCTGGCGCAAGCGTGCGTCGGTCTTTATCGGCGATGCCGGCAGTCTGACATTGGGGTTGTTGATCGCGTGGTATGCAATGCATCTTGGCGATTATAAGGGCGGTGTGATTGAACCGATTACGGTGGCCTGGATATTGGCGTTGCCGATCTTTGACACATGCGCCCAGTTTGCACGGCGGATCAAAGAAAAACGGCACCCGTTTTCGCCGGATGCCAATCATTTTCATCATCATTTCAGAAATGCGGGATTGTCTGTGACGGCCTCCACGGGAACGGTGCTGCTGATTGTACTGGTTTTGTCGCTGGTCGGTGTGCTTGGTGTGTATTACGGCGCGCCGCTGCCTGTCCTGACATGGTCATGGATTGTGCTTATTCTGGTTCATATTGCGGTGTCGTTAAAGCCGGTGCGCTATCAGAATGCAATCAAGGCGATTACAAAATATTGCCGACCCAGTGCGTGATTTCATACATGCTGTCGTTAATCATGACGTTGATGATGACAATGAAGCCGCCGAGTTCAAACGGCATTTTCAGGATATTCGCTGCCATATAGGCCGAGAAAAGATAGGTATATCCCGTGACGCAGAGCATAAAGGGATAAAGCTCATCCCAGCTGTGTGATCCGCTCAACAAGGCCCATGCCACGGGCAGATAAACCAGTGTCGCCGGGATTGTCAGCCAGTTACTGGCCGTGACAAATTGCGAGAAATGCCGCGTGCGTTCACATTGTTTTGCAATCCAGTACACCGCCCCGAAAAAGATAGCCCACGACATCACAAGACGCAGACTGAGCAGCAAAGACAGTACATTAGCCGAATTCACGTCAATGGCGGATTTCGGCACAAGCTGGATCGCGATAATGGATAATGGAAAGAGTAGAATAGGGATCACAAAGGATTTTAAGGCATGGTCGGAATCGTCCGAAAAGCGCGTGCGCGCCTGCGGCATAAATAGCGCTATTTCAAGACAGCCCAACAAATTCTGACGGATTTCCGTTCGTGAGAACATTCCGGTCCTATAATCCTTCGCACATTTCTATTCTATAAATATTCATTATATCAAGGCGACATGAACGAATTGTTAATAAAGCGCTTTTTATGCGGCCTGTCTGTGAATTCCCGTGGTCGTTGTGTGGATAAGCGGGGCTTGCAGTCTCTGCTGAATTGATTTTATGCCTTGATCT
Organism: Alphaproteobacteria bacterium; assembly: GCA_030750865.1. Classification (GTDB taxonomy): domain Bacteria; phylum Pseudomonadota; class Alphaproteobacteria; order Micavibrionales; family Micavibrionaceae; genus JASMHE01. Next base: position 10,350 of record JASMHE010000002.1, on the reverse strand, counting down.
TCTATCCTTGTTACAGATTCTTGCAAGGAGGTCTTTATGCGACAATCATCAGGTCTTATTCTTACGTCAATTCTTGCCGTAACCCTTACGGGGTGTGCGTGGGTCAAAGACTGGCCACCGGGCACAGGCGGAGAGCCGACATCCTATGACGAATATTATTACGAAGATGCGTCATACGGCGCACGTCCCGAAGAGAGCAAGATCGTTAAAACGTCCGAAGGCACATGGTTGCAACCGTCAAATGTCGTCAGTTCGATGGACGCCGCACAAAAGACCGGTATGAAAAGCGCAGAAATGGCGCGTATCGAAAAACTTGAAACGGAATTCATGAAATTGCGTAATGATGTGGAGGCGATTATGCCCGCATTGCGCAATATGGTACAGGCTCAGGAAGATTTGCGTCAGGCCGTCGAACAGATTTCCGAACGGGATCGTCTGCAGCAGCAGGCCATAGCCGCCCAGCAGCAACATTATGCGCAGGCGCCTGCAAAGATGCCTGTACATGAAACGGCCAATGCCGTGCCTGCGCCTGCCTCTGCACAGACACAAGCACAGGCGCAGGCACAGAAAAACCCACATAGCAATGCCATTCCGCTGCCGGAGCGCGGAAAGTCCGGTCCGATTCCACTGGAAAGAGAGCGCGGCCCGATGCCTTTGAATCGTCCTGAATTGCAAAACAGACAGCCTCAGCCGCAGTTATCACAAATGCAAGGGACAGCGCAAGCAAGGCAACAGGCCGAACAGCAGGCGTTACAACCCGCGCCGGCGTCTTACGTGAAGACGACAGCGGTTATTTCGCAAATCCGTTTCGGTGAACATAAAGATAAAACCCGTATGGTGCTGGATATGACAGGCCAGAACACTTTCCAGTATGATCTGGATAACAGCGCAAGCACATTGCGGATTTACATGCCGAAGACGGTCTGGAATACGAAACAGCAGATGTGGCTGCAAAATTCACCCTTAATCAGTTCCTATAAGGCGATGAATACAGATGATGGCGGCGCGCAGTTGGTGTTGACGTTAAAGCGGAATGTGCGTGTGCTGATGGCGGAAACATTACCGCCCGCACATGGCAAAGGACCGCGTCTTGTTCTTGATCTGACGGCCGGTTAAATCGCGCCTTATCGGATAGAATAAAAAAATCCGAAAAAAAAGCGAAGGGTTTGTCAATGTCCTGCGTATAAAGGATGTAAAACAATTCTAGGAGGAAAAGACGATGAAAAAACTATCAACATTATTCCTTGCGACAGCTTTGGTGACAACATTGCATGTTATGCCTGCCCTTGCCGGTGATCATGACGGTGCCGAGCACGGTGAGAAATACGGTGCTTCTGACGATGCGCATAAAGGAAAAGATTACAAAAAAGGCAAACATCACAAAGGCAAGATGCTGAAATATCTTGATGAAAACAAAGATGGTGTTGTCAGCAAGAGCGAATTTTTAGGCGCGCAAGAAAAGCGTTTCGATAAAATGGATGCCGATGGTGACGGATCAGTCACAGAAGACGAAATGCAGGAAGCGCATAAAAAGTTCAAAGAGAAAATGAAGGAAAAAAGAGAAAAATATAAAGCTGAACACGGTTCAGATGAGTAATTTTCCGGGTTTACTTTGAACACAACACCCTTAACAGATGAACAAATGCTCAAGCGTATCGTGGACGGAGATCACGGTGCGTTTGAGGTTCTTGTGCGCAGACACACGGATAAATTTTTTGGTTTGGCCTATCGTACCGTAGCTGATCGTGATCTGGCTGCCGATATTGTTCAGAAGTCTTTTATAAAATTGTGGCAATATCCGGCCCGTTTTGATCCGTCGTCCGGTGCATCTTTTACCACATGGTTTTACCGTGTTGTGTTGAACGAAGCCCGTGATGCGTTGCGCAGACAAAAACGTCTGGGCGTACATGTGTCTGTTGACGGATTATCGTTGGCATTTGAACAGCCGGAAGAAACTGCACTGCAACAGGAAAAAGAAGAGAAATTCGAGACGTTGGAACGTGAAATACAATCTCTGCCGGACCGTCAAAAAGATGCGCTGAATCTGTGTTTTTATGAAGGGCTATCGAACAAAGAGGCGGCATCGGTCTTGGGCGTTGGCGTAAAAGCGCTGGAGTCTCTATTGATGCGGGGCAAGGCGCGTTTGAAAACAAAATTACAAGATGATGCGCGGGGCGCATCATAATACGAAAGAACATAATATGATGAATGAAATATCGAATGATACAGGAAAGGGCATGGTATGAGTGATAAATCGGATTTAGACCGCATGCTTTCGGAAAGACAAATCGCGGCAACACCGGACCGGCTTGTTGACGATATTCTGTCAGCAACGGCAAAATTGCCACAACGGGAAATCGCCGCCAACCGCAATGACGGTTTCTGGGGGCAGATGAACGCCGTGCCGCGCCGTGCAATTGCGGCCTCTGTGGCGGCCTGTTTTCTGTTGGTTATGGTGGCGCTACAGTTTCAGGGAACAGCCCCTCAGGCAACGCCGCAGGCGACATCATCCGCGACACAAATGGCACAGGGCGCGCAGATGATACAGGCATCTCAGACCACGCAGGCGACACAGACCATACAGGCCACAGCGCAACAAAATACACAAATGAACACCACCACCAATATGCCGTCTGATGGGCAAGTCGAGGAGCTGCCGGATGACGCGTATGAGTTTTTCTATTACGGTGACTTTATCGAGGATATTGCCGTCATTGCCGTCGATGCTTGATGTGATGGTGATGCTTCAGGATGGAGCCTCAGGATTCGGCTGATTTTCCGGCCAGTTTTTCCGTTTCCGCATTTTGAATATTAGCCGTCATATGTTTGTGACGCATCCGCAGGGCTGCGATACGCTCGTCTGATAAGGAGTCGATGCAATGCGGGCAAGAAACGCCTTTTTCATAGGACGGGTCTTGCTGTTCTGCGGGCGATAGCGGCTCTCTACATCCAAAACATACGGCATAGTCACCTTCTTGAAGGCCGTGTTTGACGCCAACGCGGTGGTCGAACACAAAACATTCGCCATCCCAGATGCTTTGTTCTTCGGGAATATTTTCCAGATATTTCAGGATGCCGCCTTTCAGGTGGTACACTTCTTCGAACCCTTTTGACAGCATATAGGCCGAGGCTTTTTCACAGCGGATTCCGCCAGTGCAATACATCGCAACTTTCTTTTGTTTTTGGGGGTCGAGATGTTTTTCGACGTAATCTTTAAATTCGGTGAACGTCTTGATGTCAGGGTCAATCGCCCCTTTGAAAATGCCGACGCGTGTTTCGTAGTCATTGCGCGTATCCAGAAGGGTGACGTCTGGGTCTGCAACCAGTGCGTTCCATTCTTCCGGTGATACATATTCGCCGACGACAACATTCGGATCAGCTTCCGGTGCTTTCATCGTGATGATTTCTTTTTTAAGACGGACTTTCATGCGCAGGAACGGTTTTTTCGAGGCGCTGGAATATTTCAATTCGCCTTTCGACACGGCGAGTTTGTCGTCCAGCACGGCGATGATGTTGTCCAGTTGATCCGGCAGGCCGGCAATCGTGCCGTTGATGCCTTCCGGTGCAATCAACAATGTGCCGCAAATGTCATTTTCCTTGCACGCGGCTTTTATTTCCGCTTGCAGGGCAGGCAGATCGTTGATTGTGACAAATCTATAGAGTGCGGCAACTTTGTACATCATGGACCTTTTATAGCGTTATTTCGGTTCGGTTTTCAATTTTTTTATGAGAGGCTGTCTTCATAAGCCTTTTTGATCAGATCGGCAAGTAAAATGAATTCTTCGCTACGCGGGTTTTTCTTGCGCCATGCCAGACCGATTTCACGCGCGGGGGCCGGTTTTTTCATCGGCCGCAGGATTACGTTCGGAATTTTTGCGCTTTTATGCAGGCAAAGGGCGGGTAAGAGCGTGCAGCCAAAGCCGTAACGCACAAGTTCGATCAGGGTCACAAGGCTGGTTGCACCGAACCCTTGCGTCTTTTTTGCGCTTTGAATATCGCAGACCTCGAGTGCGTGTTCGCGCAGGCAATGTCCTTCTTCGAGTAACAGGAGCTCAAACCGTGATAAATCTTTTGTGCTTACCGTTTCGGGAATATCTTTTTCCATTGCTTTTGGGGCGGCGAAAATAAACGGATCTTTGAATAATGTTTTTTCTTCCAGCCCTTCTGTGTCATAGGGGAAGGCTAGCAGCACAACATCAAGTTGCCCTTGATTCAGTTTATGAAGAATGCGCGCGGATTGGTCTTCGAAAATTTTCAAATCAAGCTGCGGGTAATGTTTTTTGATTTGCGGAATAATCAACGGAATCAGATAGGGGGCAACGGTCGGAATGACGCCCATGCGCAATGTGGTTGTTAATGGCTGGTCCATTGACCGCGCCAGCGATAACAGATCATTTGTTTCCATGACGATATGTTTGGCTTTATCCAGAACCTGACGGCCAAGCGGTGTAATGGATAGGTCCTTGCGGGAGCGGTCCACGACGGGGCCACCGATCAATTCTTCCAATGCGGCGATAGAGGCGCTGAGCGTCGATTGCGTGACATAGCATGATTCTGCCGCGCGGCTGAAAGACCGTTGGTCGGCGAGCGCGATAAGATATTGCAATTGCTTTAATGTCGGCAAATGGTTCATGAGGTCTTTTTTATCGTTTTTTTTGATATAAAGTAAAGGAAAATATCATTGGAAACGATAGAGAGAATCTGTTTATCTACGGTCATCATTTTAGACATCTATAGATCAACCTAAAAACATTGAAGGAGAAGAATATGTTGGGTATCGGAGATCATTTACCGGAATTTTCAATCACAGGCGTAAAGCCGAAATTCATGCAGCCGGAAGAAAACGGCGAGTCTGCATTCGAAGAAATCACAGAGAAAAGCTTTGAAGGAAAGTGGAAAGTCTTTTTCTTCTATCCGAAAGACTTCACATTCGTTTGCCCGACAGAGATTGTCGAGTTTGCGAACCTTGCCGAAGACTTTGAAGACCGTGACTGTATCGTACTTGGCGGCAGCACAGATAACGAATTCTGCAAACTTGCATGGAGACGTGAACACAAAGACCTGAACGAACTGAATATGTGGATGTTCGGCGACACAAACGGCACATTGCTTGATGGTCTTGGTGTCCGTGAACAAAATAGCGGTGTTGCATTGCGCGCGACCGTTATGGTTGACCCACACAACGTGATCCAGCATGTGTCTGTGAACCCGCTTGATGTCGGCCGTAACCCGAAAGAAACACTGCGTATTCTGGATGCGTTGCAAACAGACGAGCTGTGCGCTTGTAACCGTCCTGTCGGTGGGGACACAATTGATCTGAAAGCTGTTGCATAATCTGCGATAGCCTATACGTAACAAGAGGGAAGGGCTTTGCAATCATGTCAACACCCTTTCTTTTTCAGCGAGTTTGATAAGAAATTACATTTTTATGAGGAGAGTAGATATGTCGATTGATCGTTTAAAAGGACGTCTTCCCGCATATGCGAAAGATATTAAATTGAACCTGTCCAGCCTGTCTTCGGACGAGACATTAAATGCGCAACAGCTCTGGGGCACATTTTTGGCTTGTGCGATTGCATCACGTAACGAAGATGTCATTGCCGCTGTCAATGCCGAAGCGCAATCCCATTTGTCCGAAGATGCCCTGTTCGCAGCGAAGGCTGCAGCGTCCATTATGGCGATGAACAACGTATATTATAAATTTGCCGGCATGATTGACGAAGCCGAATATAAAACGATGCCTGCAAAGCTGCGCATGAATGTCATCGGAAACCCCGGTGTCGAGAAAGCCGATTTTGAATTATGGTCTTTGGCTGTTTCAGCAATGAACGGTTGCCAATATTGCGTGAACGCGCATGAGCCGCTGATTATAAAAGCCGGTCTGACACGTGCCCATGTCCAGACAGCTGTGCGCATCGCGTCGGTTGTACAAGCTGTGGCCACGACATTGACTGCCGAAGAAAGCATGTCTGACGAGGTTGCAGCCCGTGCGGCTTAATCAAGTTTGATGAGATAGTTGCGATTGTCTTTTGTTAACAGAGAGCATCAATCGCGACACACATAAAAAGCCCCGCAGAATATGCGGGGCTTTTTGATTCTTTATGATGTTCGTGGATTAGTCACAACGGACTTTCACACTGGTTCCTGCGCCCCACGGATGCATATTCGATGAACTGAACATGCGTGAAGATGGTGGGAACTGGTTATGGAAGTCACCAGGCCATCTGTTCGTTTTCCAGTTATTGCCGTCAGGCCCCATGCCATTCCAGATTCTGTTGTTGATAATGGCCGGGCCTTGCTGGTCAAGGATGACACCACCCGAGAAGTTTGGTCCATTATAGATCGTCACATGCGTGTCACGTCCGATGGCGATGCCGTCAAATGTGTAACGGTGTGCCTGTGCGAACGGTGCTGACGTTCTGTATTCACCAGGACCAACCAGTGTGGACAGGTTATCGTCCGAACCGATCTTCGTGTACCATGACGGATCGAAGTAGTTGTTATACAGCAATCCTGATACGTGGAAGAAACAAAACTCGCTTGGTGGTTCTTCTTGTTCCGGTGGTGTTTCGTCCTGATCAAGCTGTTTCTGGACTTTGCGTGCAGAACAGTTGTCTCGTGGTTCCGAGCTTGGAATGCCGCGACAGGCCCAGCTAAACGTATTGCCGGATTCTGTGATATTTGTCGGCGTACCAATATAGCATCGGCCGGATGATGGAATTTCCGATTTACTTTCAAAACGGCCACCGTCGGCGCTACCGCACAGACCTGAAACCGGTGGTTTCTGTCTTGGCGGTTCAGCCGCACCACAAAGACCGACTGATACAGGGTAACAGCCATCTTCAACCGTAAGACCGCCCGGACGTGTGTCCATAAAGCGCTCATAGTCGCCATAGTCACCCGGTGGGCCGGATGGAAGCATCATGGCTTTCGAAGCAGATGATTCAACCCATTTCAGGCGTCTTGAATTCGAAATGCTGCCCATTTTCTTGTATTCCATATACGTAGAGGCACCTGGGTTAATACGGAACATATCATCGTCCGTATCACCTGTGATACCGTCCGGTGATGCATTATCGAACGCACAATATTGTTTGTGTGACGGTGCATCAAGCTCACTGCCGGAGCATTTTGAATATGGGCTGATATCGACGTCACTGCGATCGGCAACATTTTCTTCGACCATATAGCAGATCTCAGATGTTGCACCATCTGTGCTGCTTTGGCGTTGAATACTTGTAATCTCTTTACCGGCCAATGTTGTTGATGTAATGCGGTCAACATCATCCGTCGGTACAATGTAACAAAACTCATATTCGTCCCAGCAGTTACCGTTAATGTCGGTAACCGACCATTGCCCATCATACGGGTTACTACAGGATATGGTTACGTTTGCCTCTCCTGTAAATCCATGCTGTGTTTGTCTGAATTTTGTGAAAATCGTTGTTCCGGCCCGTGAATACTCATCAACCGTATGTGGTGAATAATTCGGATCGACATAATCTTTTCGTACTTCGGCCGCATTGGCTGCCGTACTTGAAATCAGAATAAGGGCCACCACCAGAAAACATAAGTTTTTACAGGCGGTTAAGCCGTTCCTTACTTTTATATAATATGTTTCGTTATTTTTCATTTCTCTCTCCATAAAGCATAAATACCCTAAAATAAAACGCACTTCTCTAATAATATTCTATGCTGTAATCGTTAAAATTTTATTGTTTTTTTAATATTTTTTCGTGATATCGCGTGTTTTCACGCTTTTTTACTTCAGTTTTACGCTTTTTTCGTCTTTACCGTGTCCGCTTGCGGCGGGTTATGAATGAACACTTCGCGGTGTGGGAATGGAATATTGATATCGTTTTCTTTGAACGTATCCCACAGGGCAAGCATCACTTCACCCCGTACATTGGTCAGGCCTTCCTGTGCGTCGGTGATCCAAAGGCGGAGACTGAAATCAATCGAGCTGTCGCCAAATGCGGTCAGATGACAAACAGGAGCGGGGTCATCGACAACACGCGATGGCTTGCGTGCTGCTTCTTCGGCCAGTTCTTTGATTTGATGCGGATCGGAACTGTAAGAGACCCCGAATGTCACTTCGATACGGATCAGGGAACTGCCGTGCGACCAGTTAATCACCTGTTGTGTGATGAAGTCTTCGTTTGGAATAAGGAAAGATTTATTATCACGGGTCACGACTTCCGTATAACGGCCGCCCATATGCGCAATCCAGCCGAATGCACCGTTCGGCAATTCGATCACATCACCGGGTTTAATGGATTTATCCATCAGCAGGAGCAAGCCGCTGAACAGGTTGGAAATACCCTTTTGCAAGCCAAAACCAATACCCAAACCAAGCGCACCGGAGAAGACCGCCAGCAAGGACAGATCAATACCGGCTGTGGTGATCCCGATCAAAATCGCCAATGTAATCAGGAATATCCGAATGACTTTTGTCAGCAGCACTTTCGAGGCCATGCTCAGCCCGTCCACTGTTTTGACTTTGCGTTCAACCAGCGTGGTTGTGATATTGGCGATATAGACCAATATGAAGATTGCGAAGATGCCTTTGACAACGGTCAGAGCCGAAATGCGAAGCTCACCGATATTCATGCCAAGCGCATCAAGGGCCGTGATGGTTTCATCCAGAATGCCGAGTATGTTGAGCGCAGCCAAGAACCAGATTGATAAGGCCAAACTGTTACGCAAGGCGCCATTTTGTATAAATTGCACTAGAATGCGGATGATAATCCATGCCATCAAAAGGTTGATGACGGCGCTGCCGAGACCAAAATCGAAGGCGAGAGATTCCTGTGCCGCGACGAATTTTGCGGGTAATAAGAACAGCAGGGTCAGCAGCGGAAAGATTAGCAGCTTGATATTATGGAGCGACTGTTTCAGGCGATATGATATCCGCAGGCGGTCGATCCTGTTTTCAACGCGACCTTTGACGATCCTGAAAATCAAACCGGCGACAATGAATGCACCAACGATAATGGACGCTTGGATATAAGTGTCTGTCGATGTCAGGTACGATGTACCCCATTCGATAAGGTGTTGGTAGAACGTATTCAGTTTTTCCATTGCATCCCCATTTATACTTTCGTCTAGTCTAAGTGATTTCGTGCCGTGTGCAAGGGAAAGAATACAGAAAAGTGCGCTGCACAAATAAAATATAAAAAGACCCGCAATGTGCGGGTCTTTTTTGTTCCGTATTCTCTTGTTCTAATCGTAATAGAATGTCCGTGCTTTTACGCGGTTTCCGGCTTCGATATCTCCATCGGCTTTCACTTTGCCGGAGGCTGAAATATCGGTGTCTGCGCGAATGTCGCCACCGCGTCCTGTGCTACCCGGTGATACAACCAGATCACCGCCGCTGACGTGCAATTTACTTGTCGGTGTGTCTGTGCCGATACCGACATTTGCAACATCACGGTTGACGATATTCATACCGTTCGATCCGTTGGCTGACATGCCCCACAATGTGCTTTCGGCCATTGCCAGTGAATATGTCACGAAATCATCGAAATGGTTCGCATCAGATGTATTCGGTAAACGCGAAATATCGATATCTGTGAATGTTCGTGCGCGTGTTGCGCCAACAACGCTGTCAGCCCAGTCACAGTTTTCGCCGTCACCTGCGCCGTCAACACAGGGCAGGGAAATAGAGCCCGACAGACGTGGGCGTGTGCCTTTCTGGTCGGGGCCGTGGCTGATCACAACGAATTGGGCGTTCTGGTCGCCTGTGGCTGTTTGTACGGTAATGCCGCGCGACCCGTCATATGTGGCCGCATCAGCCAAAACCGTTGTGACGGCATAGGTCAGCTTGTTATCATAAGCATCGGATATTTGCGTGAATGGAATATTCAGATCCCAGACAGGGACTGTGCCAATGGACACGCCGCCCGCATTGACCAATGCGTCAGGGCATTGTCCGGCACCGTTCACATCGCCGCCTTTACCGAAATCGGCATCACCCGGGATCAGTGTCGGATCGGCAGGGCACGGAAAGCGGCCTTCTTCCTGTAGAAAGAGGGCAAGCGCCTGTGTAATGCGGTCATGTGATTTGTAGTTCACATCTTCTGTCTTCTGGATAATGTAAATATTATAGGCCTGAAACAGACCGCCAATAAGCAAGCCAAGAATAATAATGCCAATGGCAACCTCGATCAGGGAAAAACCCTCATCACGATACCCATTTTGTGTATGTTTTCTGAACTTCATCATTCTTTTCTTTCCTATCATCGTTCACGTTTTCCTATGTTGATTAACAGCCGGGATCAGGCGGATCTTTACAACATGCAGCTGTTGAGCCGGAATAGCAGTAATATTTGCCAATGACATCTTCAGGCG
>JASMHE010000001.1 GCA_030750865.1 Alphaproteobacteria bacterium | reverse complement strand
GAGTAAGCGCTAGGGCCGTGTAAAATGGAGCGGGTGAAGGGATTCGAACCCTCGACTTCAACCTTGGCAAGGTTGCGCTCTACCCCTGAGCTACACCCGCATATTGCCAATGGAATTGGTAAAAACGGACTATAAGGATTTTTTTCTGTGTTGCAAGAGAAAATTTTCATTCTTTTTCACCGCCCGCCCCTTGCAGAATACGCGCATCCGACTATCATTCTTTTTCTTCTGCAAACAACGTTGAAAAAAGCGTGGAAACACGCGCGGCAGGCGGCACATAATATACACGTAACAGATACGCAACACACAGATACAAAGACATATCAAAGGCACAGAGATGAACACCGACCCCCACACACAAGACGACGATTTGCCCCCATTACCGACATCATCGGATGATTTGCTGGCCTATCTGGATAAGCTGGGCATTGCCTATGATCTGCATCACCACCGCCCTGTGTTCACGGTCGAGGAAAGCCGCGATGTCGATGCCGCCATTGACGGGTGCGGATGCCGCAACCTGTTTTTGCGGGACAAGAAAAAGAAAATGTTTCTGGTCGTGCTGGCCAATGAAACGGCTGTGGACCTGAAATCACTGGAAGGCGTATTGGACTGCGCGCGCCTGTCTTTCGGGTCGTCCGGTCGCTTGTGGGATTTTCTGGGCGTGCGCCCCGGATCGGTTTGCCCGTTTTCGGTCATCAATGACACCGATAACCAGATCACCGTCATTCTGGATTCTTACATGATGGATCAGGATATTGTCTGTTATCACCCGATGGAAAATCACCGCACCATAGCTCTGAAACCGCAGGATTTGCTGAAATTTCTGGACTCTTGCGGGCACACCCCCCATATTCTGGACATTGGCCAACAAAATGAAACGTCACAATAAAACAACACAGGCGAAAGCGAATACATAAACCATGCTGATTAACCAAACACCGACAGGACCGCAAACACCATCCAATGATGCCGCTGATGATATCATTTTTGATGTCACCACAGCCGATTTCGAACAAAAAGTCGGGCAGGCCTCGATGCAAACCCCGATTATCGTCGATTTCTGGGCGCCGTGGTGCGGACCGTGCAAACAATTGATGCCGGTTCTGGAAAAAGTCGTGCGCGCGGCCGGCGGCAAGGTCAAGCTGGCCAAAATCAATATTGACGAAAACCCCGATCTGGCACAGGCCCTGCGCGTGCAATCCGTGCCGATGGTCTATGCGTTCTTTCAGGGGCAACCCGTAACGGCCTTTCAAGGCGTACAGCCCGAAAGCCAGCTGCAAAAACTGGTGGATGAGCTGGTCAAGGTTGCGCGCAAATCAAACCCCGACGCGGTTGATGTCGAAGAAGCGCTGAAAACAGGCACAGATGCTCTGCAAACCAATGACCTGCAAACCGCACAGCAAGCCTTTGTGTCCGTGATCCGCGAAGACGAGAAAAACATCGCCGCCTATGCGGGGTTGATCCGCACCTATATTGCCGCAGGGGCCAATGAACAGGCCCGTGGCATTCTGGATACCATTCCTGCGGAAATCCGCAATCATGATGACATCACCGCCGCTGAAAAAGCGCTTGATCTGGCCGATCTGCCGCCGATTGACGACACGGCCTTTGATGACTATCTGCAAGCCCTCGACAAAGACGAAAACGATCATCAGGCGCGTTTTGATCTGGCCGAAATGCTGTTTTCCGCCGGCCGGCACGAAGAAGCCCTTGATCATATGCTGACGCTGATTGAAAAAGACCGCGACTGGGAAGACCAGAAAGCGCGCAAAAAATTGCTGGAATATTTCGAAGTGATCGGCATGGCCGATCCGCTCTCGGTCAAGGCCCGCAAAAAATTATCAATTTTGCTGTTTTCATAAGCCGCAAGCGTTCTATATCACTATATTATGAGCCGCGAAAATCACACAGAACAAGACCACGCAGAACACGGCAGGGACGATGCCGTGCCCCTGCTTGATAATTTGCCCGATACGCTGCCGCTATTCCCGCTGACAGGGGCGCTGTTACTGCCGCGCGGAGAATTGCCGCTGAATATTTTCGAGCCACGCTATATCCAGATGGTTGATGACACCCTGCGCAGTGACCGCATGATCGCCATGATCCAGCCCAAAGAATCCGGCGCGGCGGATTTATTTGATATTGGCTGTGCGGGACGGATCACCCATTTCGAAGATAACGGCGATGACACTTATCTGATCAAGTTAACGGGCATCAGCCGCTTTCACCTGACAGACACATATCAGGCAGACGGCAAAGATTATCTCGGCGCCCGCGTGGACTGGACCGATTTTCATCATGACCGGACCCCGCCGGATACAATCAATCTGGATCGCGCCAAATTGAAAACATTGCTTGGCCCGTATTTCGAGAAAATGGGATTTGACTGCGCCTCCGACATTATCGACACCGCCCCCGACGAACGCATCATCACATGCCTGCCGATGATCTGTCCGCTCTCCGCGTGCGAAAAACAAGCCTTGCTCGAGGCCCGCTGCTATGACAAGCGCGCCGAAAAACTGATGACCCTGCTGGAACTGGCCGCCCACACATGGACCGACTGTGACGGCAAATGCCATTAAAGCATGGCCGGAAAACGTGGCAAGCCTGTGAGCATATGCTCCCGCATCGTCCCTTTTTATGGACGACAACACACACATAATGCGGCCTGCCATCTCATAAAGCCTTTTCTTTTCCCTGAATATCTCTAAAATAGCAGCACAATATTGCAGTCTAGAATAGAGGGAAAAGCACATGCATTATCATAATAAATCTGAAAACGGCTTCACACTGGTTGAACTTGCCATTGTCATGATCATCATCGGTCTTCTGATCGGCGGGGTTCTAAAAGGCCAGCAAATGATCGAAAACGCCAAAACATCGGCCACAATTTCACAGGTTGATTCATACAAAGCGGCCTTCCACTCTTTTCATGACACATATTCCGCCGTGCCGGGCGACATGCGCACCGCCACAAACCGCCTTGCGGGCTGTGAAATCGCAGCCAATGAATGCGCATCGGGTAACGGAAATTCCATCATCGGTAACATGATCGGCGGCACAGGCGGCCTTGCAGTCGGCGAAGACGTATCGGGCAATGCGGAAAATGTTCAATTCTGGAAACATCTGGCACTGGCCGACCTGATCACAGGCGTGCAAACAAATGCCGACCCGAATCCCAATGAATTCGCATGGGGCGAAAGTCATCCGTCCGCACCATTTGGTGGCGGCTGGACCGTTGCCTACGCAAATGATGTTGCGGACACCACATTCGGTCATGTGCTGCGGATGCACCGCGACCCGACAGGCAATATTATTAACGGCCAAACAGGTATCCACGTGATTTCTCCTGTACGCGCCGCACAAATCGACCGCAAAATTGATGACGGTCTGTCAAATTCAGGGTCTGTACAGGCTGAATATGCAGGAACAAACTGTGATGCACCGGGCAATTACGAGGAAACGCGCAAGCAGAAAAACTGCTGGATGATTTTCCTGATGGAATAGAGACAAACAAACGAAAGACAAAGCAAGACAAATAAGGAGACACGGAACCGCAATGACACATGACGTTGATCCGAAATTACTCGAAATTCTTGTCTGCCCGTTAACGCATACCACATTGCGTTACGACCGTACGGCACAAGAGTTGATCTCCGACAAGGCAAAGCTGGCCTTCCCCATCCGTGACGGTATTCCGATCATGCTGGTGGACGAGGCCCGCCCGTTGGAAGACAAAGAGATCAAGAAAGCGCGGTAAATTTGCGCTTGCATCGGGACCGATATTGGCCTTATAACCGATATATGACTATGTTGCACTTTGACACAACACTTCTACGCGACCTTCGACTTATCAGTCCCCTGCAAGGGTGCTGCGCTTAGGCTCGTGGTCAGACCTTCAGGGGATTCCCAGATTTTACCGTAACACCCCCGCAGCAAAATGCTGATAAACGAAGGAAGAATAAAATGAACTCCCAAAACACGAATAAAACCGATAACCGCGTTATTATTTTCGACACCACATTGCGTGATGGCGAACAATCCCCCGGCTGTTCTATGAATCTGGAAGAAAAACTGCGCATGGCCACCGTCCTTGATGAAATGGGCGTTGATGTCATCGAAGCAGGATTTCCGATTGCGTCAAAAGGCGACTATGAATCCGTCTACGAAATTTCAAAACTGGTAAAAAATGCGACCATCGCGGGCCTTTGCCGCGCCAGAGAAGCCGACATCGAAGCCGCAGGCACAGCGATCGCACCGGCGAAATCGCGCCGCATTCACACCTTTATTTCAACATCGCCGCTTCATATGAAGCATAAGCTGAACATGACGCCCGAAGCGGTGCTGGATGCCATTCATGACAGTGTCACAATGGCCTGTAAATTCACCGATGATGTCGAATGGTCCGCCGAAGACGGCAGCCGCACGGACCATGATTTTCTGTGCCGCGCCGTTGAAACCGCCATTGCCGCAGGCGCGACAACCATCAACATCCCCGATACGGTCGGTTATGCGACACCGGCCGATTACGGTTTTCTTTTCACAATGCTGCGCGAACGCGTGCCGAATATCGACAAAGCCGTGCTGTCCGTGCACTGCCATAACGATCTGGGGCTGGCCGTTGCAAACTCGCTTGCGGGTGTGCAGGCCGGCGCGCGCCAAATTGAATGCACCATCAACGGCATCGGCGAACGGGCGGGCAATGCCGCACTCGAAGAAGTCGTCATGGCCATGCGCACACGCGCGGATGTTTATGATTTTGACAATAATATCGACAGCACACAAATCATGCGCGCCTCGCGCACGCTGTCTAAAATCACCAGCTTCAGCGTCCAGCCGAACAAAGCCATTGTCGGCGCCAATGCCTTTGCCCATGAAAGCGGCATCCATCAGGACGGCATGCTGAAAAATGCGCAAACATACGAAATTATGACCCCTGAATCGGTGGGTCTGAAAGAATCCGAAATTGTGCTTGGCAAACATTCGGGGCGCAATGCCTTCCGCACCAAATTACAGGAACTGGGGCTTGATCTGGGCGACAATGCCCTGAACGAAGCCTTCCAGCGCTTCAAAAATCTGGCCGACCGCAAAAAAGATATTTTCGAAGAAGATATCATCGCCCTGATTGACGATGAAAATCTGCGCGTATCCGAACATCTGAAATTCGGTACGCTTGGCATACAGGCGGGCTCACAAGGGCCGCAGGTCGCCGATCTGACCCTGTTTGTTGACGGCAAGGAAGTCCACGCCGAATCCGAAGGTAACGGCCCGGTCGATGCACTGTTCAATGCCATCCGCAAAATCGAACCACATGACGATGCCGTGCTGCTTTTATACAAAGTGCATGCCGTCACACAGGGTACGGATGCACAGGCCGAAGTCACCGTCAAACTGCAGGAAGGCGATATTACAACCGTCGGACAAGGCGCTGATGTTGACACGATGGTCGCCTCTTGTCAGGCTTACATCCGCGCGCTGAACAAATTACTGACCCAGCGCGGAAAAGAAAATATCGGCGTGAACCCGTAAAGATAAACACCGCCCCAACAACCAAAAAGGAGCAAACGATGAGTAAAATCGAAAAAGGACAAAAACTGCCTTCCGTAACACTGAAAAAAGCCGGTGCAGACGGTCTGGACGAGATCAATATTGCCGATCACGTTGCAGGCAAAAATGTCATCATCTTTGCTGTGCCGGGCGCATTCACACCGACATGTGCCGAACAGCATTTGCCGTCTTTCCTTGAAAATTACGACGATATTATCGCAGGCGGCGTTGATGAAATTATTTGTGTTGCCGTGAATGACCCGTTCGTCATGGCCCACTGGGAAGACGTTTCAGGCGCAAAAGGCAAAATCACCATGTTGCCCGACGGCAATGCCGCCTTTACAAAAGCCATCGGTATGGATTTCGACGGCAGCGGCTTTGGTCTTGGCACACGCTCTTTGCGTTACCTGATGCATGTCGAAGACGGCACGGTCACAGCCCTGCAGGTCGAAGATAATCCGGGTGAAATGACAATCACCAGCGGGTCGCAGTGCATCTCGTTATTGCAGAATGCCGCATAAGAAACGGCACGCCCCCGCCAACATAACGGCCAATATCACTAAGCTAAGGACAGCCCCGACACATAAGCGGCACTGCACGCTTGGAACATTGCTGACAAAACGACGATGAAAAACACCATGATCAGTTTTATGCTTTGGGCGGCTGTCCTTTATCTCGCATTAATCTTGATGACCGCGCTGTTCCAGCGCAGCCTGATTTATTTCCCCGATACAACACAGCCCAATCTTACAAACGCCCCTGCGGGCACAGTGCCCATCACGGTGGAAACAGCCGACGGGCTGACACTGCATGCATGGTGGCTGCCGCCCCCCGATGGTACGTCTGAGAATACGCCCCCTGAGAATACGTCCGATAACAATGCCGCCAACGATGCGGAAATCATCGTGTTCTTTCACGGCAATGCGGGCAATCTGGATCACCGCATGCCGAAAATCCATGACATGGCCGCCCGCGGTTACGGCATTTTGATGGCTGAATATCGCGGTTACGGCATCAATGACGGCAAACCGACCGAAGAGGGATTTTATCACGACGGCCGCGCCTATATGGATTGGCTGTTACAGGACAAAAACATCCCCGCAGACCGCATCGTTCTGTATGGGGAATCGCTCGGCTCGGGCACGGCTGTGCAAATGGCCACCGAATATGATGTCAAAGCTCTGGTGCTTGATGTACCGTTTAACAGCACATTGGCCCTTGCCAAAATGCGCTTTCCTATCATTATCGGTATGGATTTTTTGATGAAAGACCAGTTCCGTAACGATCAGAAAATCGCCGATATCGGCATGCCCGTTTTCATTGGCGTTGCGGGGCAAGATATGGTTGTACCGCCCGCCTTTGGCCGCGCTTTATTTGATGCGGCGGCCACCCCCAAAAAGCTTGAAGTCTATCCAATGGCCGGTCATGTCGTGTTAAATGAATTCGGCTTTTATGATGATATGGATCTCTATCTTGCGGCCATTGATCCCGACACCGCACCGACACAAACCGCACAATCCGAAACAGGCGCCACGACGCGCACCGACTAATCCGCGCACGGGACACCATTCCTATAAACCCCTTATAATCAACAAGATACACACAGAGTTTGACCACCCCCTATGAATGGGTGTAGAGTGCGTGAATTCTTATGGAAAGTGGCCAAAGAATGACCCGCATTTCACGAAATGCAACGCGTATGAAATAAAAAGAACACCGTCAGAAACAGAAACGGCAATATGCGGAGGAAAACATCATGGCACAGACCATCGGCTTTATCACATCCGAACGCGATCATATTTGCGAAGTAACCCGCTGGCTGCTCAGTCACGTCGATGGCCGCTTTTTATTCCGCGAAGGCAACCCGTTCAAAATATCCGTTCGCGGCAGTCAGAAAAGCGGCAAAAAAATCATTGCCGACGCAACCCATGAATATTTTTTCGGACAAAATGGCCGCACATCAGGCAACCCCGAATATGACGAATATACAGAATCCGAAACATTGTCTTCGGCTTTCGTCAATGTCTTGTGGGAACGCTCTCAATACAGCCATCCGGCACTGCGCCTAAGCAAAAACCAGTACGGTCTTACCCATGAGTTTCTGAAGGCGCAAAGCGAACGCAATTTATTGCTGATCCATAATGCCGTGACCTCCCCTGACTGGGCGGATATTGATATCTGGCTGTATGATCAAGAGGACATTCTCTATAACACCGCACATCCCAGCTTCCGCGATGGTTTACGCGGCACCTTTGGCATGGCCAACCGCCTGCAACCCGATGGCAGCACGCACGAATGGCCGCGCGTCATGCGCGTCATCATCCGCAACGAAGAATTGCTGGATGATCCGGTATTCCAAATGGGATTAAAGCGGTTTGCAAGACATGCCGATTTCAGCGTTGATATTGAGTTTTCAACTCACGAAGCTGACGAAGATACGACCGAAGATTATTTGTATTACCGTTCCGGCCTGTTGAAACCGCGCGTCCACAACGCGGCCACACCGCCGGAAGCTTGGAAAAACGTGCCGCCACAGCAGCCGTAACCGTTTCTTCCGTAACCGCACAATGCAGCCACGCGCCCTTACATAACCGCTAAATAACAGCTCTAAATAACGGCTCTAAATAACGGCTCTAAATAACGGCGGGGCGGCTGTTCGGTTACGATTTCAGCATGGCCGCAATATCATCAAACACATCATGGAACATGGCTTCGGTCAAACGGCCTGTCTGCGTGTTATAGCGACTGCAATGGTAACTATCGATCATCGATAACCCGTCCCCCAGATCATGCACGGCGCGATGCGCGAATTTATGCGCCGACAGCTTATACCCGAATGTGCGGATCACCGTATCATGGGCGATCTTGCCCAGCGCCAGCAGCACTCGCAATTGCGGCATATCCGACATGGTTTTCTGGAAAAAAGGCTGGCAATTCTTGATTTCATCGCCCGTGGGTTTGTTTTCGGGCGGCACACAACGCACGGCATTGGTAATACGGCATCCTGTTAATGTCAGCCCGTCATCGGGGCGTTTATCATATGTGCCGTGCGCAAAGCCGTATGTCTTTAATGTGCTGTACAGCAAATCACCGGCATAATCGCCCGTAAACGGACGACCCGTGAAATTCGCCCCTTTCAGGCCGGGGGCAAGCCCCACCACCAATAATGATGCATCCTGCGGACCGAAACTCGGCACGGGGGCATTAAATTTATCAGGAAATTTTTCTTGATTTTGCTGACGGAATTGCACCAAACGCGGGCATATGGCGCAATCATGGGCCGGATTCTCCGAACATTCTGTAGGGCGGGCATGAGACGACATTATTTTTACCTTGCAATTCAGCGTGAAAATTCCTATAAACCAGTCTTTAAAGCACTATAGAGATAACCAAAAGACTTTTAAAGGACGAATAAGCATGGCACGCGTTACCGTTGAAGATTGCGTAGAAAAAATTGATAACCGTTTTGAACTTGTGATGCTGGCATCACAACGTGCCCGTAAAATCGGTTCCGGCGCTCCGTTGCTGGTTGATCGTGACAACGATAAAAACCCGGTGATTTCCCTGCGCGAAATCGCGGAAGAAAAAGTCTCTGTTGAAGATTTGAAAGAAGAACTGATCAAATCATACCAGCGCGTCATTGAAATGGACGACTCCGAAGATGTGATCGATTCAATGGAAGGCGAAGAAGAGTGGAACAACATGGTCCGCGCCGCAACCGAAGAAACAAATGCGCAAATGGACGCGCTTGACGAAGCGGCCGGAAACACAGAAGACGAGACAGAAAAAACAGCCGAACAAACAGCAGAAGAGTCAGCGTTGTCTGATCTGGCCGGCGAAAATCTGGATGATGTCAAAGACTAAAATCACAGTCTTTTAAGATTGAATTTTTTGAAAGCCGGTTTCCAGACCGGCTTTTTCTATTGTCTTTGCACGCAAAACAGTGTTTAAAATAGTGCCTTAAACAATAAATAAAAAAATATAAAACAGGTGAGGTCATTATGATCAAGCAAGACGACAAACGTGCGTTTTTGTCTGCTGTGAACGACACATTGTTCAAGCAGATCGCACCCTTGATTTTCACACCCCAACAATTGCGCGAAATGGAACAGCCCTATCACAAGGTCGAAGACCATCTTGCCCCGGCCCATGCGGCATCCGCCAGACCGGAATACGGCTTTTTATTGCCACAGCTCCGCGTCGAAGATCCGCGCATCGACGACAGCGCGCTGCAAAACATGCCACAGACATTCGATGTTGATTTTAACGGCGTGACATATCAATTGCCGCTGCGCGTTTACAAGGCGCGGCACTTACCGGCCGTTGACAAATGGCAGGACGATCTGGACGAACAATATGTTCTGCGGGCCTTCGGCGCCGATCTGGAACGCACCCTGTCCGATGAGTTCCGCGACCTGACACCGGGCGACGATTTCTCCGTCACATTCAACAAAGCCGTGAACGGTAATCTGGCGCGGATCGAGCTGATGTCACACAAGCCGCTGGCCCACACAGGCGCAATGGTCAAACATGTCGAAAAGCGCGCGGCCAATCTGCCGAAGCTGAACATCAAACGCGCCACCGTAATCGGACCGCTGCAACCGTACTAAACCATTCGGCTATGCCGCCCGTGTTTGCCCCCCGTTTCTTTCTGCATAAACAATATGATGCCCCCGCATCAGACGTGAATAATCATTGCAAATGCGGGGGGTTTTCGTCATTATCAGAGCGTAGAATGAAATGTGCGCGCGGTACGCCGTATATGCACAGGCCGCAAGGCCACGCGCAACCCGCGCAATCAAGACGCAAAAGGCGCAATGCTCTAACGTTTTATTCATACTCTTGGGCGACAATAAGATAGTATTATCAGAAACATAACGGATAATGACGAAAAAAGAAAAATCATGCGAAGAAGAACTGATCGACAAGGTGCGGGTCTATAACCCGGATGTCGATGCCGAGCTGGTTTTAAAAGCCTGTCTTTACGCCAAAGACATGCACGAAGGGCAAACGCGCGCGTCGGGCGAACCCTATTACACCCACCCGATCGAAGTCGCCATGTTGCTGGCCGACATGAAAATGGATACGGACACGATCCTGACCGCCATTTTGCATGATACCGTCGAAGATACGGACGCAACACTGGACGATCTGGAAAAAATGTTCAGCAAACAAGTGGCCGTACTGGTGAACGGCGTCAGTAAACTGACCCAGATCGAAAGCCAGACCGTCGAAGGCAAACAGGCCGAAAATTTCCGTAAACTTGTGCTGGCCATGTCCGAAGATGTACGGGTATTGCTGGTCAAACTGGCTGACCGCCTGCACAATATGCGCACACTGCATTATTTTGATAAACGGCCCGACAAGCAAAAGCGCATTGCACTTGAAACACTGGAAATTTACGCGCCGCTTGCCGAACGGATCGGCCTGCACAAGATCAAGGAAGAGCTGGAAGATATTTCCTTCGGGTTCATCAATCACGAAGCCCGCGAAACCATCACAAAACGCCTGTCTTTCTTGCGCAAAGAAGGCACGGCGATTGTCAATAACATCATCAGCGAACTTGAAAAATTGCTGAAAGATGCGGGTGTCACAGCCGAAATTACCGGCCGCGAAAAAACGCGCTATTCCATCTGGAAGAAAATGCAGCGCAAAAATGTCGCCTTCGAACAATTATCAGACATCATGGCCTTCCGCGTTGTGGTGGATACAATCGACCAATGCTATCTGGTTCTCGGCACCATTCACGGCGCCTATTCAACCGTGCCGGGCCGCTTCAAAGATTATATCTCGACCCCGAAACCGAACGGTTACCGATCGATCCACACGACCGTCATCGGACCGGAAAGCCAGCGCATCGAAATCCAGATCCGCACCAGAGAAATGCACGAAGAAGCCGATCTGGGTGTGGCCGCGCACTGGGCGTATAAAGACGGTAAGAAGTCAGCCAGTTCCAAAGACATCAAAAGCTATCGCTGGCTGCGTGAATTGCTGGATATTATCGATCAGGAATCCAAGCCCGAAGAATTTCTTGAAAACACAAAGCTGGAATTGTTCGAAGACCGCGTTTTCGTGTTCACCACCAAAGGCGATCTGATCGAACTGCCCAACGGTGCTTCCCCGATTGATTTTGCATACGGCATCCACTCCGAAGTCGGCGACAAATGTGTCGGCGCGAAAATTAACGGCCGTATCGCGCCGCTGAATACAAAATTGAAAAACGGCGATCAGGTCGAAATCATTACCGCCAAAAATCAAACGCCATCCCCGACATGGGAACGGTTCGTGGTAACAGGCAAGGCCCGTTCGCGCATCCGCCGCTTTGTCCGCATCCAGCAGCGCAATGAATATATGACGCTCGGCAAAGCGATGTTGCAGAAAATCTTCCACAATGAAGGCTACCGCTTCACCGACAAAGCCGTGGCCGGTGTCGGCGCACAATTCCGCTGTGACAGTGCCGAAGATATCTATGTCGGCATCGGGTCAGGCAATATTGTCGCGCGCGATGTGTTCAAGGCCGTGTTCCCCGGTCACATGACCGAAACGGCGAAAAAGCCGCTGGATGAAGAAGAGCGCCTGAACGAAACAAATGACAAGGGTGATACCAATAAAAAACGGCAACAAACGTCACCACTCGCGATCAAGGGGCTGATCCCCGGCATGGCGGTGCATTATGCGCGGTGTTGTCACCCGCTGCCGGGCGACCGTATTGTCGGGATCGTCACAACGGGCAAGGGCGTGACCGTCCACACTATTGATTGTGATACGCTCGAAAACTTTGCCGATACGCCTGAACGCTGGATCGATATTTCATGGGATGACGGACCAAACTCGCCGGAATCGCATGTCGGCCGTATTCAGGTCACCATTTCCAACACGCCCGGCGCGCTCGGTACGCTCTCGACCGTGATCGGTAAAAATGGCGGCAATATTACAAATCTGAAAATCACCAGCCGTTCACTGGAATTCTGGGATATGATGATCGATATTTACGTGCATGATACAAAACATCTGCATAACGTTATCGCCGCCTTGCGCGCCACACCCGAAATCACCTCGGTTGATCGTGCCAGAGGAAGATAAAAGGACGTGAGCGGGAAATCACACACGCACATCACGCCAATCACGCGCCGCCGGACATTTATCGTGACATTTATCCCGACATAGCCTCCCATCACATACGAAAACGGCACGCCGCGACGAACCTCTTTGCGGCATTTAAACGCGGTCATCCGGTTCGGATGTCTTGCTGTTTTCATCATCGGCATCGTCTTGCCCTGATCCGGTATGATCCAGCCACGTGCCCCACATGATGAACAGCGCAACACACATCGGCCAGAGCGCAACCAGCCGTTCGAACCCGTCAAACTGATACATACCCGCCCCCGTCGGCGCCCCGATTTCACCAAAGATCAACACCTGAAAACCACCTACAATAGCAAGTACGCAGAATAAATAGGCAATGATATGCCCTTTTTTCAAACCCTGTTTTTTCAGGTCTTCTTTTCTCATGGCGCAAGTCTCTTTTCTGTAAGATTTTATCAGTGCGGCTTCATGCGGTTGCGCGCCATGCGTGATACAAACACCCGCCCCAAACGATAGGGCGCGCGCAATGCAAACATCGCCGCACGATGGATGGCTGTGCGGGTTGTACCCAGAATACCGACACTATGGCGCTGTGCTTCGGCATGCAGCGATCCTGATTTTAGCGAACGCGGAAACGGTTTATCAGGCACTTGACGATCCAGGAAATCGCATAATTCTTGCCAGCCATGTCCTTTGGAAAAATCAATCTCGATAAAATCATCGGGGCGGTCTTTGAAATAATCCCGTACCTCCCGATTATGGCGCTTATACCGTTGCAAACAGCGGCGTGGCGCTTTTAACGGGGTGCAATGATCGCCGTAAATCCAGACTTCGGCGGGGGCTTCATAATCACCGAAATATTTGCGCATCGACCGAATCCAGCTGCGCGGATTGCGCGTCGTCAGAATAAATTTGCTGCCCGGCCACATCGCGTCCAGCTCTTTATATAAAAGCGGCCAGGGATTATCCTGAAACGCATCATAAGCCGGAATTCTCTCGGCTGCCCATTCCAGCGCTTTTTCACCGATACGCGGATCGGTAACCCCAATCGGGCCGCACACATCATACCCAAGCATTTCAAGCGCCTTGCCGAGCGATGTTGTGCCCGTTTTCTGAAAGCCGATACAAAATATTTTGGTCTGCGCTTTGTTCATAAAAATCTGATTAGCACACATCCCTTCATTCTGGAAATATTTTTTTCACGTCAAACCATGACTGGAAGCTGGACAAATCAAGGGATGCGCGCTACAAACAGCATTCAGGATCAATGCAAAAGCAGTGAACAATCTTGTCATGTGACAACGCGGTTCACAGCACGATAAAAAGCCGGGAGAAAAGAAAAGATGGCGATTAACAGTGTTTACGGCGAAGCGCCGGAGGGTAAAGATATTGCAAGACATACATTGTCCGTAATCGTGGACAATGAACCGGGCGTACTGGCCCGCGTGATCGGCCTGTTTTCGGGGCGCGGTTACAATATTGAAAGCCTGACCGTGGCCGAAGTGGACCATGACGAACATCTTTCCCGCATCACCATTGTTTGCACAGGCACCGAAATGGTTGTCGAACAAATCAAAAACCAACTGGGCCGCCTCGTGCCCGTCCGCAAAGTCTCCGACCTGACAATCGAAGGCCCGCATCTGGAACGCGAACTGGCCCTTGTGAAAGTGACAGGCCAGAACGAAAAACGTATCGAAGCCCTGCGCGTTGCCGAAATTTTCCGCGTTCACGTTGTGGACAGCACGCTTGAATCGTTTGTGTTTGAAGTCACAGGCACCACAGGCAAGATCGATGCCTTCATCGACCTGATGCGCCCGCTTGGCCTGAAAGATGTCAGCCGCACAGGTGTTGCCGCCATTAAACGAGGAAAGATGGGAATCGGGGAAGCTGCTTAGCCAGCTTTTTCTGCGTCTGTTCCGCATCCGGATTGTCATTGGCGGGGAATGTTTTCCGCTCCCGCAACGCATCCAGAATTGTGTCATAACATAATTGTCCGAACCAGTCGGCATGCCGTTCGCGCACCTGCTCACGATACACCGCCACACTTTCGGCCACATCCAGCGCAATGAAATTGGCCGCATCCGGTTCTTCTTTCTTGAAATCCGTATTTTGCAGGAAGATCATCTGCGCATCGGCCAGCGGATGATCACGATCAATCAACGGATAAAAATTAACCGTCTCGGGGGTATAATGCTTCATGCTGTAATCGGGATGCGACAGACCAAGCGTGCTTTCAACCGCATGGGCAAATTCATGCGATAATGACCGGACAAACCGCGTATTATCATTGGCGTAAACACGATTCATATCGGGATGCACATTCAGGCAAATCGATAATTTCACCCGATGTTCGAAATGATTCAAAAACAGGCTATGATACATCAGGCTGGCGCGCTCACTTGTCTGCGGATCGCCTGACGGCATCTCATATGTTTTCACTTCGGGGAACTGCATACCGTATAGCCGCGTTAGCACCTCGCAATGCACCCGTGCGTACGCCATGCGCGTCTTCGCATCCAGCGCGTGAATATTCGCGCCCAGCATATCATCATAAATGGCGGCAAGATGATCATTTTCCAAAATCCATTTACGCAAAGTCTTCATCTTCTGTTGATGCATATCCATCAATTCCGGCGGCATATGGACACTCCGCACCAGCTTATTATGAACATTGCGCAGAAATTTCATATCTTTCTTCGGCGCACTTTCCTGCAACTTGATATAATGCCCGATCAGGATTTTCTGCTGATCCAGCGATAATTTCCGGTAATCATCGGGCGTAAAGCGCATAAAAATCACGCTGGCCAGCTTGCGCTCCAGCCGTTTGCGGACACGGTCATTGCGCGGATGCGCATAAGACGGGCGATCATTTTCCAGCGCATCCACCATGCACGCTTCTTCCATGTTCAGCACGTCATAAAAAGATTGCTCCGCCCGCGCATTCACGGGAAGCACGCGCTGCAACACCTCATACGTATCATGCGGTGTATGACGGTTCGCGGCGAGATTAAACTGATAAGATACATGTCCCAAAATGCATCTCCTGCCCTGTTATGTTTCAGTGTTCTTTTTTATCATTATTTCAGAAGACGCAATATACCGCTTTTTACCGTCTTATGTCAACAATTACGCGCTATACACAACATCCGGACACCCCTTCGCCACGGACTGCACATCATCGCCGTGTGATATGCAAAGAATACACTTGGAATAAGGCGGTTTTTATGCTTTAAAACCCTTATAGCACTGCGATTACGCAGGTTCAGAAAAAGAGCAAAGAGGGAAACATTATGACCGCAACACAAAAAGCAGAAATCCACGCAATACCAAGCAACGAAACATCCATGAAAGTTTATTACGATAAAGACGCCGATCTTGAGCTGATCAAGAAAAAGAAAGTGGCCATCGTCGGTTACGGTTCACAAGGCTTTGCACATGCCAACAACCTGAAAGACAGCGGCGCCGAAGAATTGCGCGTTGCCCTGCGCGAAGGCTCGCACACACGCGCCAAAGTCGCACAAGCCGATATTGAATGCATGACACCGGCCGAAGCCGCTGCATGGGCTGACGTGCTGATGATCCTGACACCGGACGAATTACAGGCCGACATCTACAACAATGAAATTGCGCCAAACCTGAAAAAAGGCGCGGCCCTTGTTTTCGCACACGGCTTTAACATCCATTTCAGCCTGATTGAACCACGTGATGATGTTGACGTGTTCATGATTGCACCAAAAGGACCGGGCCACACAGTGCGCGGCGAATACACAAAAGGCGGCGGCGTGCCATGTCTGGTTGCCGTACATCAGGATGCCTCCGGTACAGCGCTTGAAACAGCCCTGTCATATGCCTGTGCCATCGGCGGCGGACGCAGCGGCATCATCGAAACAACATTCAAAGAAGAATGTGAAACAGACCTGTTCGGTGAACAAGTCGTGCTTTGCGGCGGTTTGTCTGCGCTGATCCAGGCCGGTTTCGAAACATTGGTCGAAGCGGGATACGCTCCTGAAATGGCCTATTTCGAATGTCTGCACGAAACAAAGCTGATTGTTGATCTGCTGTATGAAGGCGGCCTTGCAAACATGCGTTATTCCGTTTCGAACACAGCCGAATATGGTGACTATGTCACAGGCCCGCGCATCATTACCGATGAAACAAAAGCGGAAATGAAACGCGTTCTGGAAGATATCCAGTCAGGCCAGTTTGCCCGTGACTTCGTGCTTGAAAATCGTGCAGGCGCACCGAAATTCAAAACAGTCCGCAAAAATCAGGCCGCACACCCGATCGAAGAAGTCGGTGAACGTCTGCGCAGCATGATGCCGTGGATCGCGAAGAACCGTTTGGTTGATAAATCCAAAAACTAAAACGGCGAACGGAACGGTCTGGCGGTTCACCCATGCCCGCCCCGCTGCGATGTCCTGCGATATTCCCGTGACATCCTGCCACGCGGCAAGAGGCATAACAGAACCGAGAAAAACACACCGAACCAGCCATAACAGAATACAAAAACCCCGCCTCATACCGAAGCGGGGTTTTTCTTATTCATATGCTGTCACCCGTATGACGCTTACGCGTGTAAAGTGACGCCTATAACGTTACTGGCAACGATACTGATATTCATTATAGGTCGTTGGCAACCCGTTTTTACTGCCGGTGAGTGTATGACACACATCGCCTTCAGACGGGCTGGTATTACGCGAACACTCATTGGCACTGTTCAACCCATTGATAAAGGCCCGCACCACATCTTCACTATAATTACCGGCATAATCACTATTCACCAGCGCCCATGAACATTGCTTGGCTTGTGCCGCAACCGCACAGCGTGATCCCGTCCATTCATAACCGGCATCACAATGGAAATCACAGACACTCAGCGAATCGCCGCCGCTGGAATAAAATGCCGACGTCGACCCCGGCGTACTGCTCAGCCGTTGCGGGCTTGTGTCATTGGTATAAATCCACGGACCGTTATATTTCTTCTGGTACTGGGAATACACGCCGCGCCCGTCATAATAAGACGCATTGGACGGCAATGACCCACAACTGCCGCTGACGATTTTCGTACAACTCAGATCACACCCGTCAAATTTGTTGGTGTTTCCGTCATCGCACGCTTCCAGCCCTTCGCGTTTGCCATTCCCGCAAACACTTCTGGATCCGTCAGGGTCAATACATTCCGTTCCATTCCAATCCGTCCCCGGTTTACAGGTGAAATCACACGGATCGCCATGATCGTTCGACGGTGAATAACGGGCCGATGTATTTGGCTGTGATGATTGTGTCACGAACTGGTCGCGGTCACGGCCGCCATCTACGCCCGCATAAACCATCCATTCCCAGCCGCCATTATACGTATATTGCGCCCGCCAATAAAAACCGTCACCGTACCACTGGGCATTTGACGGTAACGATCCGCAACTGCCGCGTACCTGCAGCTGGCACGACTCGTTACAGCCATTTGTCGCGTTATTGCTGTTGACCGTACCGCTATCACACGCTTCGGTGCCTTCGCGTTTGCCGTTGCCGCATGATGCCGGCTGTGGCGGTTTTTCCGCATGACATGTCTTATTCTGACCGCCATGCTGCCCGTTACAGGTCCACATATAATGGGTGGAACTGTCGCCCATATCGGCATATGTACCGGCATTACATGTATCGCGTGACGATCCGCACTGTGCATGCACAGGGGGCGGCGGCTTTTTCTCACAGCCCAGCACCGTCAGGTCAAGCAAGGCCTGGAACTGCGCTTCATTTTCCGCTTTCACATACAGGCCGCCCGTTTCTTTGGATAATGGTTGCAATTTATTCTTATTATCCTCGACATCGACCGTATGGACGCGCAGATGTGAATATCGCTTCAACACATTGATCGTATCCTGCATCGAACCGCTTGATCCGCCGTCAGAAAACGCAATAATCGCATTCGGCTCTGTCGCTGATCCGCTGCCCATTAATTTCGCAGCTTCCTGAATACGCGCATATAATGGCGTACCGCCGCTTGCTTTGAACGACCGGATCCAGTCGCTACCTGTTGAACGCATACGTGATGTCACACCGTCCGATGCCATTGAATCAAACGATGATCCGTTCCAGTTCAGGAACCGTTTATTGTTCATTTTGTTCATCGCATTCAGACCGGCGATACCAATACGATCTCTATCCGGATCGGATGTATTTTCCTTATCAATATGCTTCAGGAATGTTTTCTTCATCACATCCTTCGCCAGACTGATTTTCGTGCCGGACATCGACCCACGGAACGGCGCGCCGCCCATACTGCCACTATCATCCATGATATACATCACATCGCCGACATGTTCGTCACATGAAAATCCGGGCTTCAGCGCAAGACAGGCTTGCGATTCGGCACCTTGACCAATCGCTTCACATGTCCAAATCCACCGTCCGTCATTGGCTTTTGAAAAACCGGTCACGTTACCGCTTGCACATAACGGACGCGCTTTCAGCTCGGCTTCCGTCTGGAATACCGCACCGTTTACATCCGGATTACAACGCCCGTCAATCGACTGCACAGAATGACATGATGCTTTGCGTGACGGTGAACCGATTCCGTTACAACTCCATTCAAATCGTGATTGCGCTTTATTAAAACGCAAATCCTTTGCCGGAATACCCTGCTGGCACATATCACGTGACTGGATATGCGAAATATCGGAATAGCTATTATCCTGCGCGCGCCCGCAAATACCATCGAGCGGCGGAATCGCATCAAGCTTCACCGCACTGGATGGACAGACACTGACCTTTGCCGTTTGACAGGCCGCTTCGGTATTCAGCGGACCGTTATCCATAAAGTTATAAAAATCGTCGTAATCACCGGGCGGACCGCTCGGCAACATCAAATCTCTACCGCTACTATTACGGCGAATATATTTCAAACCGCTATTATCGCCGTTGTCATCACTGATCTTCATATATTCAAGAAAACCACTCGCGCTTGATTTCACGCGGAACATATCATCTCCCGTATCACCGGTAATGTCGCTTGTGCCGAACACACAATAATCTTTGGATGACGGCGCACCTTTATTACTCCCGTGACAGGCACTGACAGGCTGAATGTGCACGTCCGACAAATCAATCGGATTGGCTGGCACATGATGCGTCTGTAAGACACCGCCCTGATAATATCGAATGGTGTACGCATCCCAGCAATTACCGCTCATATGCAAGGACGCGGCGCTTTTGTGCCACCCGCCGCTGCTATTTGGCGAACTACAGGTTAAAACGGCATAACCGGAACCGGTAATGGTCGTTCTCAGGGCTGGATCTTCGGCTTCATGATTGACTTTTTCAAGGAAAGAATAATTAACACGGGCTTTTGTGCCTTTACGCACATAATCGGGAATCAGATAAGGATTGTTATGGTTGCGGGAAAAACTGCCACTATAGTGGTGGGCTGCACCCGAGTCCGGCGGATCTGTATTGTATCCGGCATACGCGCTGTCGCTATAGGCTCCCAAACTCATGGCGATCAAAAGCGCAAACAAACCGCTCATACACCCAAACTGGCAACCAAACTGGCGACAAAATTGGATGGATCCCCGCATACATCGTGTAACAATATGTTTCATTCTAGCCCCGATTTCCCCTAAATCACGTACGTCATTAAAGTAATACGTACAGCATGCCGGTTACCCCGTATGATGCCCATCTCCACAACATGCAACAGAGAAGACAAAAAGATGAACGCCCGCAAATTTGCGCACGCTCCATTTCAAAGTTTACGGGGCAAATACCTAAAACTTTATTAAAAACAGGGAAATAACCATCAAAATGACATCAAAAAGCAAATAAGAGAATACCGCACACGATGCCGTACGGTGCGGTGACGCCGCACGCATCATCGTCGTGCACATCACGGGAAAGCCCCTGCACGGCGAAAATCTGTTTTGTTCAGTGATTAAATCCGCATGCCATGCGGCAAAAACGAATCGCCCTAGCGATAGATATAATCGTGCGGAATCGTCCATTTCGGCTTGATGTCCGGGTCAAAGAATTCAGCAATATCACACACCATGCGGTCAACATAGTCCCATGTCGCCATATCGGCATTGGCATGCATGTTGCCTTGCGAATAACCGTTCACCAGAACCGTTGTCCAGCCGCGCTGTTTTGCATGGTACAGATTTTCAAGACTGTCTTCGAAAAAGACAATCTCATAAGTATCATCAAGACCGGTGGCCTCCTCAAACGCGCGGAATGATCCATCACTCGGCTTGCGGTGATAGTTCAGACGATCAACACCGTACACATCTTCGACCACACTCAGAAAACCGTTTGTGGCCAGCAATTTATCGGCATAGGGGGTGGACGCATTTGTATAAATATAAACCGGCCCGTCCAGTGATTTAATCAGGTCACGAAAGCCGGGCGGGAATTTAACGCTCGTCAGCTCCATATACGCAGGATCATAAACCGTATCCACTGTTTCATGCGGATGAATGCCGAACTCACGGGCAAAGCCTTCGCGCACATAGCCGTTATTTTCCGCCAGCACACGATCAACCGTATCAAGGGCATCGGCCGCGTTCATGGTTGTATGTTTCATCAACAGACGGGCGGCATTTTCACGCATCGCCGGATATAACGGGCGCGTATCAAAAAACGTACAGTCCAGATCAAAGACATAAGCTCTTTTCCGTAGTGTCTGACCGTCTTTTCCGTCAGGATCTTTATCAAAATTTTCTTTTAGTGACATGGCGCGTACGAATCCCTATTATTTTTTCCGGCAAATACCCTGTTCTTTTGCCAATATGTTAGTCTGCCAATATGGCATTATATTTTTATAATGACTTATGAATAATGCCCGTTTTAACCCAGTTTTTGATGTGTGAAAAGAAAAATCCATGACTCACTGCACAACCGCAAAACAAATCGCGCTTATTTTCGGCGGCGCAGACCCCGTCAAACACACGGTCATCAAGCAAAAAATCGATGTGCTGATGGAAAATGATGCCTGCGAAAAAACAATTATCTGTGCCGATCACGGGCTCGCGCTTGCCGATAAACTGGATATAAAGCCGCACATTGTGACGGGGGATTTCGATTCTGTCTGCCCTGACCTGCTGGCGCGGTATAAACAGATTGACGGGGTCAACGTCCGCCATGATGAAGACCAGAATTCAACGGATTTATCCAAAGCCATCGCCCTTGCACCGGACACGGCAGAGGAAATCCATATTTACGGAGCATGGGGCGGGCGGCCCGATCATCTGATCGGCAATTTGCTCGGCTTCCTGAGCCATCCGCGCCGCCATCAACTGGTTTTTCATGATGAAAACAGCATCATTCGGCTGCTGGACCGTGACCATCATTTCCACGGCACGCAAGGCGATTATGTTGGCATCTTCCCAATTCAACATATCCGGAATTTACGATATGACGGTTTGAAATATACGCCAGACATGCTTGATGGCGTACATGAACTGGGTTGGATCGGGGCGTGCAATGTACTGGTTGCAGAAAAGGCCGCCATCTATATCGACAGCGGCCTTGCTATTTTTACGCATACAACCGTTTCTGAATGAGCCTTCCGGCGGACGATAACAGCGGACGGATATAACAGAGCGCGGCCCATCAAATCACATACATGGACCACAGCCCCCACCGCGCCCGCAGCTATAATCGCTTACAGGCCTGACAAGCTGTGATCTTTCGGCCAGCTAACCGTCCAGCCAAGACCGATTTCCTGCTCTTCTTTCGGTGCAAGTTCCATGTCCCAGCGCAGCAGGCCTGTGATATGTTCATCATCCTGCGTATATCCGGCCAATGTCTGTTTCTCATTGATTTTGATATCGATTTTCTCGTTACGCGCCACAGGCAATGTTTCCTTCACCACAACGGCAACCGCATCTTTGTGCAGGTTCTGGACCGTCGTAATGTAATGACGTGTTAATTCGTTATCCCGTGAAATAATGCCTGCATCCTTGCGTTCATCAACCAGCACCTTCCGGTCAACCGTCACTTGGTCATCCACGCCAAAGAACAAATCATGCGCATCATCCGGACGCAACATCGGGAAATGGAATTGCCCGACATATGCCCCGTCACGGAACAAATTCACCTGCCCCGGCAAGATCGGCGCATCACCCTTTAAGGTCGCGTTCGCCACCAGATAGGCTTCCGTGCTCATTTGCGGCTGGATATGAATTTCAATCTTGCTGTCGGTTTCAAACGCCCCGACCATCAATTTTGTTTCCGATCCGTCGGCGGGCACATCGCTCGGCCCGACAATCTTGTACTCGCTGACAAAGCCGCCTGTTTCGATCTGCGCCTGTGCGAAAGACACCTCTCTACTGCTTTGCGGCGCAGCGCCCATACTTTCGGCCATCACTGCGTCAGATGCGGCAAAGCCGGACATCAGATCGTTACGGCGCTGAACCTTTGCCGCCGCCATCGGACGCACCTTGTCATTATCCCACACATCCACCCATTGTGGTGACAACGCAGGCAGGCTGGCCCCGCGATGCGGCTGCGCGGTTGATAATGTCAGGGCGACATCGCTCCAATCTTCGCCCGTACGTTGCTGTACCGCGCCGTACTGTACCAATGTCATCGCGCTTTCATCTGTTTTCAAACGCGCATCATAAATCGGCTTCCATGTTGCGCCCGGCACCTGATAACTCAGCGCCAGTGTCAGCGTTGCATCACCGGAAGCCTCGACCGGAATCGTGACCTCGTACGTGCTGCGCTTGCCTGTACGCAACTGGTTCAATTCGCCCTGTATGCGGTTCATTTCTTCCTGAAGGTCACGGACCTTCACATCAATGGCTGCTTCGGCTTTCAAAATATCGCTCATGCTTTGCTGCAATGTTTGCGCCGCCGCCATCCACTGATCGGCATGCAAATTCAGTTCGGCAATGGCTTCATCCGCGCGCAGTGATGCCTGCTTGCCCAGGTTTTGCAAAAATGTCTTTTGCGTTTGCAGGGCACTACGGTCGGCATACAGCAATGTCCGTTTATCTTTTAATGTCTGCAATTCCGTCGTTAACGCCGCTTCACGCTCCGAGCTTAGCTCTTTTGTAATCACGCGCTTATGCGCCAGCGCGCCGATCACAACATCGCCGCCCGTGGATGTACCTTCCGCACGCAGCGAATCCGGCAATAATGATGCAGGCAGGCCTTTAACCACAATATCCTGCGCCCCTTGCGGCACATCAATCACCGCCTCGCGGGTGACTTTCGCGCGGTTGGTATAAACCGTTGCCGCTGTAATATCGCTCTTCGCGATAAGCGGTTCGGCCGCCAAGACAGGGCTTTGCCATACGGCCAATAAAAACAGGGAAGAAAAGATCGACGGAAGAAAGAATTTTGTCATGATATGAGGTCCTCTTGCATGCATGAACGTTCGAAATGCGCCTCTTTTATAACAGATATACCCCTATCGGGAAAGAGGGTTCGAGCGCCCCCGCAGGCAAATTTGACAGAGTCCCCGCCCTATGCCTTAATAAAAAGCAATTCACAAAAAGCCGTCAGCACGGCTGGAAAGGGCGTATGAGATATGCCGCATAAAGAGATTGATATTCTGGCCACCATCGGCCCGCATTCGGATGACAAAGAGACAATCCGTTCCCTTATCAAAGCCGGCGCAACATTTTTCCGCCTGAATTTCTCACACGGCACGCCGGACACACACCGGAAAACAGCGGACCTGATCCGCGAGATTGATGCCGAAGAAAACACGCACACCCATATTCTGGCCGATCTGCAAGGGCCGAAAATCCGTATCGGTACATTTGAAAATGACGAAATCACCCTGCACAAAGATATGGTCATGCGCTTTGATCTTGACCCCGCCCCCGGTGATGAAACCCGCGTTCACCTGCCGCACCCCAAAGTGATCGATGCGCTCGAGGTCGGCTCGCACATCCTGCTGGATGACGGCAATGTGTATATGGAGATTGTCGATAAAGGCGCTGATTTCGTGGATGCAAAAGTGCTCAACGGTGAAAAATTATCAAACCGCAAAGGCATGAACATCCCCGATGTTTATCTGCCGATGCCCGCCCTGACCTCCAAAGACCGCAATGATTTGCAAACAGCCCTTGATATCGGCGTAGATTATATCGCCCTCAGCTTCGTTCAACGCGGCGCGGACGTCACCGAAGCCAAAACCCTGATAAACGGACGGGCCAGGCTGATTTCGAAAATCGAAAAACCGGCCGCACTCGAAAATTTCCCCGATATCCTGACCTTGTCCGACGGCATTATGGTGGCGCGCGGCGATCTGGGGGTCGAAATTCCGCCCGAACATGTGCCGGGCGTTCAGCGCGAAATTATCCGCCAGTCCAATCAGGCCGACAAATTCGTGGTCGTGGCCACACATATGCTTGATTCAATGGTCGATCATCCCCGCCCGACCCGCGCCGAAGCCAATGACGTTTCCGCCGCTATCGTACAGGGGGCTGATGCCGTGATGTTATCCGGCGAAACCGCTGTCGGGCACAATCCGGCCGAAGCCGTCCGCATGATGCGCCGTATTTGCGAAAGCACCCGTGCCGAACTGGATAATCCCGCCCAGTTCCTGCATACTGTTTTCCAGCATGCCGCAACAGCGGGGAACAGCACACAAGGCCAGCGCCCCAATCAGCGCTCAAGTCAGCCCAATGCCGCCAATGATGACCGCAAACAGCCGGACACAGACGGCGACACGCCGAAGACAGGCACAGACAATCCTGCCCCCTAAATCACCACAAGACATGCACCCGCACCACAAAAGCGGTCCGGACAGGCAATAACATCAACACTTATCCTGATTGATTATACTTATGACGGCTTTGGTGACGACTTTGGCGACGGCCCGTTCGCATCATGCCCCGGGTCATGATCTGCATCATCATCTGCCGTCTTCACGCCCAGACTTTCAAGCCACGGGCCCGTATCCGCCGCTTCACCGGCGAAGGATTCATACGCTTTCGTCGCACTGGACGCGCCGCTTGAGGCGTAAAATGTTCTGATCTTTTCAGACAGGGCCGCATCATATAAATCGCCGGCTTGCTGGAATTTGGAAAAGCCGTGCTGTGAATGAATATCGGCCACAAAATATCCGCAATAAGCCGCTTCATAGCCGCCGACACCCTGACTAAACAAGTGATCGAAACGGTTCATATAATATGGACGCAAATGCGCAGCGTAGGGCGTATCAAGCAGCGCCTCTTTTTGCAATGTCAGATGGTCCGTGTACTCGGACGGATCGATCGTATGGAATGCAAAATCCCAGCGGCAATTCTGGATCATCCGTAACGCATCGGCAGATGCCATGAATTGTTCGGCGTCTTCTTTTTTCTGCAACAAATCTGCCGGAATTTTTGCCCCTGTTTCATGATGTGCGGCATAGTTGTCCAGCACATCTTTTTCAAAGGCCCAGCGCTCGAAAATCATTGACGGAATCTCTGCCGCGTCACGCTCTGTATAGGTTTCGCGCCCTGATTTATATTTGGCTGTGCGCGACATCAATGCGTTAATATCATGACCGCCTTCATGGAAGAAGGTTAACACCTGTTCGGCATCCAGAAGCTGCGCATCATCGCCTTTTTGCATGTTCATGTTAAAGGTCACAACTTGCGGCAATCCGTTTTCCCGATCTTCTTTTTGCAAGGCCGTCATCCATGCGCCGCCCCATTTGGAACCGGACCGCGCATATAAATCAAACTGGAACACACCGGCCATTTCGCCTGTGTCCTTATCAAAAACCTCATAGCTTTCAACCGCCGGATCAACGACCGGATACAGCCCGTCAGGTGCTTTTTTGAAGGTCAGCCCCATCAATTTTTCAACATGATCGAAAAAGCCCTGCTTGACATTTTCAAGCGGGAAATACGCTGTAAAGGCCGCCGCATCAAAGCCCAGCACATCCTTTTTATATTGCGCCGTATAATATGGCACGTCATAAGGTTCCAATACCGCCGGACCGCCGACAGACGTTGCAAATGCCTGCAGCACCGCCATATCCTCTTCCAGCTTTTCAACCAGCGGTCCGCTGGCATCTATGATCAATTTCTCGACATGATCGTAACTGCCGAACATACCGTTTTGCGCCTGCGCATAATCCGCATAATGGCGATATTTCTGCTCCGCCGGACGCGCTTCGTTCAGCAGCATCGTCCGCTCATGGCGCAATTGCTGGATCTCTTTCATCAGGTCGGTGTTATCATAGGGGTCTTCCAACCCGACTTTATCCATCGCTTCAAAGATTTTGCGGCGAAATGTGCGGGATTCGGCATATTCCAGCATCGAATCAATCGCCAGACGTTCAGGATAGAATAAATAACAACCCTCCAGCTCACCCGCGTCATCGCGCGTGGCTAACTCTTGCAAGATGGCCTCCGGCACAGCCGCAATCGCGTCTTTTTGTTCTGCGGTGGCATCGGGTTTTAACGCGGCCGCCACATCGGCTGCCTGCCGTGCCATCCCTGTTTTATCACTGGCTGATAATCCGGCAACCTCGTCTTCCGTTGTAAACAAAACCGCCTGCTGTTGCGGCGCTTTGCGGGCATTATCCATATATTTTGTTGTCAGACTGATCAGTCTGGAATCAATTTCATTCACGCGCTGTTGTCCTGCGGCGGACAGGAACGAGCCGTTACTTTCAAAATCCGTGTAAAGGGCATCCAGCACCGCGACATCTTCATCATCCAGCCCCAGCGAATCTTTGGCATCATACACCGCCTTGAAACGGGCGGCCATTTTCTGGTCCTGATAAAAACCTTTCGTGATTTTATCATGTTCAATGTCGGCCCATTCGCCCAGCTCGACAATAGCATCGCTGGTTTTGTTCAGGGATATCTGGCCAAACGCATCAAAGGCCATTTCAAGACCGCCATCCAGTTCGGACAGGGCCAGCACCGTATTTTCGAATGTCGGCTCTTCGTCGCTGTCACGAATAGCGCGGAAATCGGCCTGCATCTGCGCAAACCCTTTCTCAAACGCCTGTTTGAAATGGGCGGGCGTCACACGGTCAACAGGCGGAAAGGTTAAACCATCTTCCAAAAGCGGATTTTGTGTTGTGTCTGTCATGATGTTGCGGTCCTCCCTACAAGGCTTTTATTTTTACAAGACTTTTATTTTTACAGGGCTGCTATTTTTCAGCGCTATTTATATTGAAAATACGGATTGCAACAACCGTAAATCTTTTATGACAATAGCGCAAGTTTTTTAGCATCAAACAAGCACGAACTTCACATTATGTCTAAGAAATTGACTTCCCAGTGCAAAGGGAATATGATCCGCCACAATGACGCAGAATACAATAAATACACCGCAACCAAACGCTCAATAACAGGCCGCTGCTATGCAAACCGCAATTATGTATGACGAAACAGCGAATACGGCATCAAAGATCGATGCGGCTTCTTTGCATGCGCGGGTTCGTGAAAATGCCGCCTATCTGGATGGAAAGCGCTTTTTCTCGCCCGTGCGCGGCGTGCCCGTTGTGCCGAAATTTCCCCGCCGTGCCATCGGGAACGAAGTCAAACTCCGCGCCCATTTTGCCTGCGCGGCCGGATATGGCCTCAAAGGACATGTGCTGGACCGGAACGGCGCGACCGATCATCTCGGCAAAGCGCTCGACTCCGGCAAGACCATTCTCCTCAGCATTAATGCGGATATGACCTTTGCCGATAAAAATTACCGCTTTGCACGCGGCGGCAAGGAAGCCCCGCTCGAACAATGGATCGAACATCATTACAATAATTATCTCAGCGTTTCCGTCAGCAGTGCCAAAGACGTGATCCGTGTTCTCAACCAGATTCACCGGCACGATAAAACCGCCATTAAAAACGGGCGGGTCTGCGCGCTGTATCAAGGCGGCGTACTCGGCTATCAGGATTTCTATCTCGGCCGCTCTTTGCCAAAACTCAAGGCGCTGTATAACAGCATGGCCGCCGGACAAGAAGGACTTAATATCGGACAATCCCGCGTGTTGGGCTTTCCGCGCCTGTTTCATTTTGATGTGTCACAAACCACGCTCAAGGAAAATGGCGTGCGCGGCCTCAAAGGCAACCATTTACGTCCCGCGGAACGCGGCGATTCCATCTTGTTCAGCAAACTTATTCCGGCCGATCCGGCCGATCAAGACACGCCGGCTTACAGCGCGCTGTGGAATCACCTCTCCGCGCGTGATCGCACGCATGCGGATCAAAACGGCGTCTATGTACTGGCCGCACCATCCATTACCATCAACCCCGACACGGCAAATGACCGCAAAAACTGGAGCATGCTCCGCTGGGTCATCTATGATATTGACCGTCAAACCAGCATCCCCGGCGAAGCAACAGGGCGTGCAAAACCGGCGTCTATGTCGTCCGCGTCGTCCACATCTGACAACACGGCAACATCCCCCGCGTCAGCCACCCCCGCATCACAAAAAAATAAACCGCACCCTTCTTAAAATCCTGCGCGGAAAACGGCGCACGCGATCACACCATCACAGTTCACGCACCGCTACAAACATACAAAGATAACGCGAGCCCGCACACGCGGTGAAACTGACAGCGCGCAACCGTTATACCACGCGCGACGACACACAGAACGTCACCGTCAATAAAACGCCGCAACAAGAGCGCAGCGCAACACGGCTAACAAAAATAACACAGGAGAAATGACACAAGACCATCAAGCACAAAAAAAACCGCCCGGAAGGGCGGCTGTTTTTTATGATTTTGTACATGTCTTGTACATGGTGAATAAGTAATGAATGATTTCAGATGGTTTTCAAAGACTTGGCAACGACCTACTCTCCCACGACTTAAGCCGCAGTACCATCGGCGCTAGAGTTTTTCACTGTCCAGTTCGAGATGGGATGGAGTGTTTCAGCTCCGCTATTGCCACCAAGTCATTGAAAACCACCTAAAATCGAAATTGATATTTCACTGATAATTTACTGTGATAATTTATTCCTATTTTGTCTGCTTGAATAATAGATCCATTAGCAAAGGAACACACTACAAAGCGTAGTGGACTTGTTCCTGCGCGTGTTTATACAGATTATAAATAATCTGTACGAGCTAAATTCAAGCCGATCGAGCAATTAGTACTGGTTAGCTTCACGCATTACTGCGCTTCCACATCCAGCCTATCAACGTGGTGGTCTTCCACGGCTCTGATAGGGAATCCTGGTCTTGAAGGAGGCTTCCCGCTTAGATGCTTTCAGCGGTTATCCCGTCCATACATAGCTACTCTACTCATGCGGCTGGCGCCACAATAGATACACCAGAGGTATGTTCAACCCGGTCCTCTCGTACTAAGGTCAACTCTTCTCAAGATTCCAACACCCACGGCAGATAGGGACCGAACTGTCTCACGACGTTCTGAACCCAGCTCACGTACCTCTTTAAATGGCGAACAGCCATACCCTTGGGACCTGCTCCAGCCCCAGGATGAGATGAGCCGACATCGAGGTGCCAAACAGCGCCGTCGCTGTGGACGCTTGGGCGCTATCAGCCTGTTATCCCTAGAGTACCTTTTATCCGTTGAGCGATGGCCCTTCCATGCGGAACCACCGGATCACTATAACCGACTTTCGTCTCAGCTTGACTTGTCAGTCTCACTGTCAGGCATGCTTTTGCTATTGCACTCAATGGACGATTTCCGACCGTCCTGAGCATACCATCGCGCGCCTCCGTTACACTTTGGGAGGCGACCGCCCCAGTCAAACTACCCACCACAGAGGGTCCCAGACCCGGATAACGGGCCGTGGTTAGACAACAGAAAGGTCAAGGGTGGTATTTCAAGGATGACTCCACACCAGCTGGCGCCAATGCTTCAAAGTCTCCCACCTATCCTGCACATGACAATTCTATTGCCACTCTGAAGTTGTAGTAAAGGTTCATAGGGTCTTTCCGTCTGACCGCGGGTACCCCGCATCTTCACGGGGAATTCAATTTCACTGAGTCCGCCCTGGAGACAGTGGGGCGATCGTTACGCCATTCGTGCAGGTCGGAACTTACCCGACAAGGAATTTCGCTACCTTAGGACCGTTATAGTTACGGCCGCCGTTTACCGGGGCTTCAATTCAGAGCTTGCACTCCTCCTCTTAACCTTCCGGCACCGGGCAGGCGTCAGACCCTATACGTCGTCTTACGACTTCGCAGAGCCCTGTGTTTTTGATAAACAGTCGCCACCCCCTGGGTTGTGCCCCCCGAACATAGTTGCCTACGCGCGGGGCATCCTTCTCCCGAAGTTACGGATGCAATTTGCCTAGTTCCTTCAGGACGGTTCTCTCAAGCGCCTTGGTATTCTCTACCAGCCTACCTGTGTCGGTTTCGGGTACGGTCTAATGATGGAGCTATTTCCTGGAACTCTCCGGCAGCCCATCCAATCCGATAAGGATGAACTACGTTTCAAATCCGTCACTACCATCTGGCCACTGAATATTAACAGTGTTCCCATCGACTACGACTTTCGTCCTCGTCTTAGGGGCCGGCTAACCCTGCGCAGATTAGCTTTACGCAGGAACCCTTAGGCTTTCGGCGTGAGTGTTTCTCACACTCATCTCGTTACTCATGTCCGCATTCTCACTTCCGATACCTCCAGATAACCTCGCGGTTATCCTTCGCAGGCTTACGGAATGCTCCGCTACCGTGCACATAAAGTGCACCCTAAGCTTCGGTATATGGCTTTAGCCCCGATACATCTTCGGCGCGGGACAGCTTGTTTAGACCAGTGAGCTATTACGCTTTCTTTAAAGGGTGGCTGCTTCTAAGCCAACCTCCTGGTTGTCTTGGCCGTCCTACTTCCTTTTCCACTTAGCCATAATTTGGGGACCTTAGCTGTAGGTCTGGGCTCTTTCCCTCTCGCCCTAGGACCTTATCACCCTAGGGCTGTCTGCCATGCATTACTCATCGGTATTCGGAGTTTGGTTAGGTTTGGTAAGGATCGCTCCCCCCTAGCCCATCCAGTGCTCTACCCCCGATGGTATTCACATGACGCTCTACCTAAATAGATTTCGCGGAGAACCAGCTATTACCCGGTTTGATTGGCCTTTCACCCCTAGACACAGATCATCCCCTCATTTTTCAACATAAGTGGGTTCGGTCCTCCAGTACGTGTTACCGCACCTTCAACCTGTCCATATCTAGATCACCGGGTTTCGGGTCTAATCCCTCATACTTGCGCCCTATTCAGACTCGGTTTCCCTACGCCTACACCTAACGGCTTAAGCTTGCATGAAAGACTAACTCGCGGACCCATTATACAAAAGGTACGCCGTCAGGACACGAAGTCCCTCCGACTGCTTGTAAGCATCTGGTTTCAGGTCTGTTTCACTCCCCTCAACGGGGTTCTTTTCACCTTTCCCTCACGGTACTTGTTCACTATCGGTCAATCAGGAGTACTTAGCCTTGGAGGATGGTCCCCCCATGTTCAGACAGAATTTCACGTGTTCCGTCTTACTCGAAGATCATTTTGCTTTCTACCTGTACAGGACTATCACCTACTTTGGTGTGACTTTCCAGACACTTCCAGTTCTTACAAAATGACCATTGGGCTAGTTCCCGTTCGCTCGCCACTACTAGGGAAGTCTCGGTTGATTTCCTTTCCTCCGGGTACTGAGATGTTTCACTTCCCCGGGTTTGCCTCCTAACGCTATGTATTCACGTTAGGATACTCTAAAATGAGTGGGTTTCCCCATTCGGAAATTCACGGGTCAAAGCCTGTTGACAGCTTACCGTGACTTTTCGCAGTCTTCCACGTCCTTCATCGCCTCTGATTGCCAAGGCATTCACCAGATGCCCTTCTTAACGCTTGAATTTAACCACGCGCAGAAACAAAGCCACTTACAAGACATCAACCAACTTTAGGAAGGTTGAGTATGAAAAGTTGCGATGTTCCAACACGCTAGTTGGATCTCAGTTTATTATTAAGTCAGACATTGGATATCTTACAATCAAAATCAATTTAACTTTACTGTGTGTTGCCACACAGAAAACTAACTATTGAATTTGAATTAATATCAATTTCATTTCATTACTTATTCACGATGTACAAGAACCTAGAGAATTATTTTCTCATTTAAGACCTTCATTAAAGATCTTAAGTGAAAAAATGGTGGAGCTATGCGGGATCGAACCGCAGACCTCCTGAATGCAAATCAGGCGCTCTCCCAGCTGAGCTATAGCCCCTTTCTCATTTTTAGAAAAGATGGTGGGCCTGGCTAGACTTGAACTAGCGACCCCACGCTTATCAAGCGTGTGCTCTAACCAACTGAGCTACAAGCCCTAATAATAAAGGGTTCTACTTCTTCGAAAGAAAAGATACGCCGACAGCAACGCTTCATATATCGAAATATATGCGATATGCCAATACACATCCTTAGAAAGGAGGTGATCCAGCCGCAGGTTCCCCTACGGCTACCTTGTTACGACTTCATCCCAGTCGCTGATCCTACCGTGGCTGGCTGCCTCCTAAAAGGTTAGCGCACCATCTTCGGGCAGAACCAACTCCCATGATGTGACGGGCGGTGTGTACAAGACCCGGGAACGTATTCACCGTGGCATGCTGATCCACGATTACTAGCGATTCCGACTTCATGCTCTCGAGTTGCAGAGAACAATCCGAACTGAGACTACTTTTAGAGATTAGCTTGGCCTCGCGACCTCGCAACCCATTGTAGTAGCCATTGTAGCACGTTTGTAGCCCCACACGTAAGGGCCATGATGACTTGACGTCGTCCCCACCTTCCTCCGGCTTATCACCGGCAGTCTCGTCAGAGTGCCCAACTAAATGGTAGCAACAGACGATAAGGGTTGCGCTCGTTGCAGGACTTAACCTAACATCTCACGACACGAGCTGACGACAGCCATGCAGCACCTGTCACTTCCCCGGCCGAACCGAAAGCAATCATCTCTGAAAGCCCAAAGAAGGATGTCAAGTGTGGGTAAGGTTCTTCGCGTTGCGTCGAATTAAACAACATGCTCCACCGCTTGTGCGGGTCCCCGTCAATTCCTTTGAGTTTTAATCTTGCGACCGTACTCCCCAGGCGGTATGCTTAATGCGTTAACTCCGTCACCGAAGGCAGAACCCCCGACAACTAGCATACATCGTTTACGGCGTGGACTACCAGGGTATCTAATCCTGTTTGCTCCCCACGCTTTCGTACCTCAGCGTCAGTAATGGCCCAGATAACCGCCTTCGCAACTGGTGTTCCTCCGAATATCTGCGAATTTCACCTCTACACTCGGAATTCCGTTATCCTCTACCATACTCTAGACAAGGAGTTTCAAAAGCAGTTCCGGGGTTGAGCCCCGGGATTTCACTTCTGACTTTCTTATCCGCCTACGCACGCTTTACGCCCAGTGATTCCGAACAACGCTCGCTCCCTTCGTATTACCGCGGCTGCTGGCACGAAGTTAGCCGGAGCTTCTTCTGATGTTACCGTCATCATCTTCACATCTGAAAGAGCTTTACAACCCTAAGGCCTTCTTCACTCACGCGGCATGGCTGGATCAGGGTTGCCCCCATTGTCCAATATTCCTCACTGCTGCCTCCCGTAGGAGTCTGGTCCGTGTCTCAGTACCAGTGTGGCTGATCATCCTCTCAGAACAGCTACTGATCGTCGCCTTGGTAGGCCATTACCCCACCAACTAGCTAATCAGACGCGGGCCGATCCTTAGGCGAAATTCTTTGAACCGGAGTTATTATGCAGTATTAGCAGTCGTTTCCAACTGTTGTCCTGCACCTAAGGGTACGTTCCCACGTGTTACTCACCCGTGCGC
Source organism: Alphaproteobacteria bacterium (assembly GCA_030750865.1). GTDB lineage: Bacteria > Pseudomonadota > Alphaproteobacteria > Micavibrionales > Micavibrionaceae > JASMHE01. The sequence goes on along the minus strand of JASMHE010000001.1, from coordinate 120,810 downwards.
CACTAAGCTGACCTCCGAAGAGGGGCTTCGTTCGACTTGCATGTGTTAGGCCTGCCGCCAGCGTTCGTTCTGAGCCAGGATCAAACTCTCAAGTTTGATTCCATCTAGCTCATTTGAATCAAAATGTCATTGACATTTATAATGTCTCCAACACCAAGAACAAATGAGTTCAAAGTATATAAGAGACCTGCTTATTTGCGTCATAGCTATATCGTCTAAAACAGTAAACTGTCTTAAACTTATAGTAACAATTACACAGTCAGCAGGTATTTGTTTTTGACGTGATCAACACATCTATAAACGCTGCTGTCTGCGTATCTTTTCTTTCTTCACGATGTTCAAGAACCGCGATGGCTACTGATCCAACAGATAAAATCTGACAGAAACATACGAACCATCTTTTTCGACGATGACCGTTTTATATTAAGACCAACGATCAGAGTCAACAAAAATCGACAAGAAAAATAATCTTTTTTTTCGATCTCTGTCCCGTTCAGGAGAGGCTCACCAAGTGGGCTTCGCTGTGCCGAGGTCGCATTGTATATCTGTTCTAATTTTTAAAGTCAAACATCTTTTTGCGTTTTTTTCAAAAAAGTTTCACTTTTTTATATAGAATGTTCTGTAAGGCTTGCTCAGAAACAAACAAGACCATATGCAGAATTATGACCCTACAGACAATTTCTTACGAAATGATTAAAATCTGCCCGAAGCGCCCTAAAAAACCGAACGCTAAAAAACAGACTCTTTCTAAATAGCATTCTGTCCCTATAATAATGCACCGCATCGGCGCGGCGTTAAGATTCTGAAAAGGATTTGATGCTACACTGATAAATGGAATAGTGCGGTGTTTTACATCACTGCCATATATTAATGGACTAAACTACATTTTCGGGGCGTATAATTATGATGACACATAAAGCAATTCAGAACGCAGGCATATTCACATTCATATGTTGTCTTGCCGTCATTGTGCTAACGACATATCCGACCGAAGCGCGCAGTGCTGATTTCAACCGCACGCCGCCGAAGATGAACGACTATGATTACAAGCCGCCGACTTATTTACGCGGTTCGGGCAACCCGATCGAGATCGAAGATTACAGTTACGAACATCACCGCGCCCGCATTAAATATAATTACGCCGAAAAACCGCAGGACCGTCAGGGCCTGCAATACTGGATTCTGGACAAAGGCGTTTCCAACACGCCGGGCGATGTCTGGGTGGAATGTGATGACGAGGCCAACCAAAACGGCGGCTGGGATATTAAATTCATCGCACCGAACGCAACCTGTTGGGACAGTATCAAGGTCCGCAATGTCTATAGTGCCGGCCACTTGCTGAACGGCGGAGCACCCGTGCAAATCGTCGGCGCAAAACTGCTGACAAAAGACGAAGTCTCGATTGAGCCATCTTCACAATGTCCGTCCAGCGGATATTCCTCACCATCGTCAAAAGAGTTCTGTGCATTCGGCTCAGGCATTGATGGTGATACGGACGACGATATGTTCAGACTGGACACATCGGTCAAAAGTTATTTCGAATATGATAAACTCGGCAGCAGCAGTCTTTCAAATCTGGGGACACCGGGCCACAGCGAAAATTACCGTCTGCGTTATTTAAAACGCAGTAGCGGATCACGCGACATGATGATGCCAAGCGGTCCGCCCGGTAATTACGGCGACTTCAAGCAATTCATGGATCAAGAACCGCTCGAGGTTTATAACGCCTGTTACAAGGCCAAAATCAACGTCTGTGAAAACGTGCACATCGAAGCCGATTACAAAATTGACGGCGTGTGCGGTCAGGCAGCAACCGAAGCCTTTGCCACAAAAGGTGACATCGACGAACAATATCAGTGCGCCTACGGCGTGCCGACCACGCCTGTCATGAACAGCGCACAAACATATTTTACATGGACCTGTCGCGGCGTCGGGCATGACGCACAAAGCTCTACATTGGCCCAAGATGCAACATGTCAGGCCAAAGTTTCCCGCGAAGCACAGTGCGGCGCGGCACACTTACAAGAATTCCGTAACAAAGACGAACTGACAACAAGCGGGTCTCCATATAGTGGTGATCTGTGTAGCGCGAACTCGACCGTTCAAAGCGTTACAGGCGGCGGTCCGTGGTTCTGGACCTGTAATGCCGATGTCGGCCCGTCCAAAGCTTATTGTACAGGTCTTGTACAAGGTCAAAACTGTGACCGTTTGTTCAGCACAGATAAAATGGTGATCGTGCAGGATACATCCGGCAGTTTCGGCGATGATATCCAACATACACGAAACGGCCTGACATATCTGTTCAACAACACATTGTTCAAAGGCTGGGATGTCGGTATTACAAGTTACTCCGACTTCGGAGCGCCATACGGCTACCGCATTGATCGCGGTTTCACCGATCTGGACACACAAAAAGCCGCGCTGCTTAACACATATGGCAGCCTGAGCCCGTGGGGTGGCGGCGACTATCCGGAAACGCAGATTCACGCCATGATCAGAACGATCGATGATTTTGCACCGCAAACTAACAAAGAAGACGGCATGGTTATCGTCATGATTACGGATGCAACATCACACTTAGGCGGCAAATACGGCACCATGAGCACACTCGCCGCCAAGATGCGCGAACATAATGTGCGGGTGATTGCCCTGACAACAAGCGGCGCTGCAAACTTCTATAAGGATAAATTCAGAAGTGCCGGTCTTGGCGATCGCTTCTCACAGAAGATGATTACATCAAACTCATCGAATCTGGCCGCATCGCTGATGGAAGGTCTGATCGATCTTGGGTGTGATACGGCACCGATTGACGGCACATGCGGTCTTGCGACAACAATGCCAGGCCATCAATATAGCTCACCGGACGATATTCTGCCGGGCGAAGCCTGTATTGCCGGTAGTGTTGCTGCCATGAAAGATCGCGGTGACAGCTTCACATGGGTCTGTGAAGGCATCAATGGCGGCGCAACGTCAGAACAATGTACATATCTCCGCCAGACATGCGGTAACGGTGTACGCGAAGGCAGCGAAGCCTGTGATGACGGCAATGGCAATAACAGCGACTCATGTAACAATAAATGTGAGAAATGGGTCTATAATAATTGTCAGAGCATCAATGCACCGATCGAGGAATTCCACGGTAACGGTGGGTACTGGAGTGCGAAAACAACGCACGATGGTGGCTGGCGCTATCTGACGGAAGACGATCCTGAAACATGGCTCAGCAGTGATCCGGGTACGACATCGTACTACAGCTTCACGAACGACACCAAGAAGGCTTGTGACTTTACATGCCGCGAAGGGTACGAACGTGATGACGGAGCCTGTGTACCGACGGCCGGAGCCGATCAGTGTCTCAACAAGATGATCGCTGACGGGGTTTACACACCGCAAGACGGACATGCGGCCCAGACCCTGACCAACGACGGACGTTGCTTCGGTTACTATGTTGACGGCAACTATCCGGAACATGAAGGACCGTCAGAGACATACTCTTACTGGCAGTTCTCACCGGCGAATGACTCGACAACATACTCATGCTGCCGCTCGAAATAGAGACTGACAGCATCAGAAACTAAAACAATTCTTCCGGCTCCGGTTTTTATCGGGGCCGGAATGCTTTTCGGGTCACGGGATCATCATTGTTCAGGATGATCGTTATTATACAGGGGATATTTGCGGCGGCTCACAAACACAACACGCCGGAACGGGCGACACAGACGGCACAACACAAATCAAGCGCGCGTGCCCCCGCCGAATTACGGTTGTGGCGGCTTTGGCGTATCAATCGCATCCGTCTTTTTCTGGCGGTGGAGATGCGCTTTCAACCATGTGGTCACATCATGCACGCTGTCGGTGATATGGTCCAGCGCGTCTGCGATTTCTTCGCCCCAATGGATCAGCACAGTGCGCATGCCCAGCGCATTGGCGTGCACATGATTTTCCGGTAAATCATCAAAGAACACAAGCTCTGACGGATGAGCGCCGAGCCTGTCTGCGGCTATTTCAAACGGCGCAGGACTTTTATCTTTGCGCTGTCCGGCAATCTCATCATGATCAATCGACAAAATATGATCATCATGAATTGTGTGACGCACGCCAATCTTGGTGAGCATGGCTTCACTCCATGCGCGTGAGCCGTGCGTCAGGATAACCTTATTTTCCGGCGCAATCGCATTGAATAATTCCGTCAGACCCGGCGGCGCATACACGCGGTCCCGAAAGATATCAATCGCGAACTTATGCGCAACATCGTGAAATGTATCGAAACACACACCCAAATCTGCGAAGATTTCACGCATCGCATCATGATCATACATCATATTGTGGTTCACGATTTTCGAAAAATCTTCCGATGCTTCAATCCCGAAATGTTCCAGCGTTTGTGCGTAGGCTTCAGTGAAAAGCGCCTCGGCGTTCTCGTCATATTGATACAGACAATTGTCCAGATCAAAAACAGCCTTCACGTCGATTGTCTCAACCATGCTTTATACTCCCGATATGTATCCCTGTTCTGTTGTTCGCTTTTGCGCTCTGTTATCCGAGCTTTGCATGCATGAATTGTTTTGTATCATCCGATGCAACCCGATATGTCTTATCACATATAGTCCCGAAATTGGTCGCAACGGTCGTAATTTTTTTGCGTTCGTCCGCAGAAAAACCGGGATTGTCACGGAAGAAATCATGCGTGGCCGCCATATTGGCAAGACCGTAAAGCGCATCGGCATCCAGTTGACGTTTCAGAATATCTTTCACCGCATCCACACCTTCGGGTGATAATTCCGAAAGTGTCCGGTCAGCGCGTTGCAACCGTGTAATGATATCTTTGAGTGCGTTTTCATCGCCAAGAATCGGCGCAACCGCAGACATATCAACCGCGCCTGCATCGCCGGACCATTCATATGAGCCGCGCACCGGATGGTCGAGGAAATCTTCAAGGGTGGAAATAATTTGGGGGACGTTCAGTGTATTAAAGTAATCGGCAATTTTCATCGCTTTAGCTCCGCCTGTGTACATGATGTAATGTACTCACGGTTCATATATTAAATTTTCCGTAATGTCTATATTAAATTACATATTACAGTGTAATTTCTTGATAATGTCTGGGCCGCGCGTCTCGATACCCGTCTTGACGCTACAGAGCTACGCCTATAAAACAGACCTATAAAACAGAGAAGAACAGGCCACCCGCCCGCCGGACCCATAGGATGGCGGCATAACAGAACAGAATATAATCAGGACAAACCAATGACAGCACGCACCCTTATTCATGACGGCGATCACGGCGGCGATGATTTCATCACCACATTAATGATTCTGGGGCGGCCCGATTTGTTTGACCTGCGCGCCATTACCAGCAATTTCGGCAATGTCCCGCTTGATCTGGCCGCTGACAATGCCTTGCGCGCGCTGGCGCTTGGCGGACGTACCGATATTCCCGTTTACAAAGGCGCCGAAAAACCGTTCCGCACCCCGTTAAAGGGCGGCGATGACGCACACGGCGAAAACGGCATTGGCGGCGCTGTTCTGCCTCTGCCCGCAATCAAACCGCAAGAGCGTCACGCCGTTGATGTTTTGATCGAAACACTGGAAAATGCCCCTGCCCCCATCACGATCTGCCCGACCGGACCGCTGACAAACATGGCGCGTGTACTGGAACGCGCCCCGCATCTGAAATCTAAAATTGAAAAGCTGATCATTATGGGTGGCGGTGGCGGCCCCGGCATCAAAGGGCATATCAAAGGCAACATCACAAAATTTGCCGAATTCAATTTTTATATGGATCCCGATGCCGCCGATTACGTCCTGAAATCGGGTGTCAATCTGGTCCTGCATGGGCTCAGCACAACACATCAACTGCTTTACGCGCCGGATAAACATCACCGCATTACATCGATCGCGCCGCACGGGGAAACCCTATCGACCATCATGCGCGCGGCCGAACATCTGGATCAAAAGAATTTTGGTGAAAACGGCGCGTATATCCATGATGAAAACACGGTCTGCTATCTGGCACACCCCGAATTATATGACACAAAACGGGTTCACCTTTCGGTCAATACCGATCCGGCCAGCCCCGAAGTCGGCAATCTGATTATCGGCGACGAAGACCCGCACGCCCCGACCGAACTGGTCACCAATCTGAATAACCCCGACGCCGCGTTTGATTTCATTGCCGATTGTTTGCAGCGCTTGTTCCGGTCATAACCCCCGAACACAGCGCGCGCGTCCCTCACGACGCACCTCAAAAGTAAAGACAAACGCGGCATACATCGCACGCACGATCACCTGCACGCGTACGGACACGACCAATACGCGCCTTGCCCGCACCAAGCCACAAGCGGCAACATCACCGGTCGATCAACCGATCCATCGCCGATCGTCATAAACCCGCCCATCTCTATGCGTCCATTTCTGCACGGTCATCTCTGCGCGGCCAGCGCCACCGCGCGCATGCCCCAGCCCATCACCACAAGCCCTGCGCCCTATGTCATACACCATGTGCCACCATCGCAAACACCATACTGCGCAAGGCCTCACAGCTCCCCCCCCCTCACATACAAAAAGGCTCGGAAAAGAGTTCAGAAAAGAACTCAGAAAAGGACATTGAAAAGGACACTGGAAAAGATACTAAACACCATCCAAAACGACCTTATTGCAGAATAACCTTATTGCGTTATGTAAATAAATAAGCTATAGTATGCGCCATATTATAAAGAATAACCACACAAACACAGGATACCCGCACCATGTCTTCGTATAACGGAAAAGACAAAACAGCGCGCAACATCGCAAAACGGAATCCGCCGTTGCAGCGTTATATGATGTGGGATGAACCCGCACAGGAACACACCACGCCGGATCGCTACGATCTGTCATCATTTACCATCGCCAATGATAACCGCGCGCCGCATCATTACATTCACATGGTGGTTGATGTTCAAAAACGCTTTGCCGCCTGTGCCGATGGCTGTCGTGGCACGGCGCATACCGAAGAAGTCAGCGCCCGCATCGCCGCGCTGATGGCTGACTTGCGCGGCTACGATGTGCCCCAGCTCATCATTTATAATGACAAGCATGGCGATGGCATCCTGCACGCCGAAGGCGGCCTGCATCACATTGCGGCGGAAGACAAAGACATATTATACGCCAAGCAAACCAATTCGGCCTTCGCATCGGGTAACGGATTGGCCGCTCTGCTGCACGCAATGGGCAATCCGCAAATTCTCGTGTCAGGCTTTAATTTATCCGTATGCATACAAGAGACGCTGGCCGATGCTTTTGCCCTGTCACAGGATTTCACATTCCATCTGCTGGATGATTGCGTCAGCAATGACTTACTTGGCGGCAAGCCCCATGTGGCGGGTCATACCCGCAATTTTTTACGCAATAACGGGGTCAATTTTACAGATTCCCATGCCGTGCGGCATGCTTTTGCCCGCATCGCGGGCGGTGGTGACAATGGCGAAAATACGACGGCGGCGTCATCACAAAACACAGCACCAAATGCACAGCAAGACGGATCACAAAACGGGCAACAAGACGGGCCGAACCCCGCCCTCTTACAAAAGCCCGCTTTGCCGTAAATCCTCTTCCATCTCTGCGGGAATGTCTTGTTCTTCGGCTTCCCCCGGCACAAACGGCCCGCGATCGGCAGGCGCTTTTTCCGCAGGCAGATACCGCCACCCCTGAAACGGGCGGTGTTTTTCAGGCAGGGTCCGTATAATCGCGGCCTCAACCATAATCAGACAAAACGTGCCCTCTTCGGCATCTTCAACCCGTTCAAACCCCAAAATCGTCTGACGGCAAGCAATCGAACCATTGACCACCCAATAAAGCGATCCATTTTCCAGCGCTTCGCCTTCGCGTTTTGGTTTATGGCGCGTCCATATACCGACAGCATCCTGCCCGTGATAATCCACGATACGCACGGATTGCCGCTCATATAATGCGTCGATTGTTTTACAGCCCACAGCCAGTTTTTTCAGATGAACAGTCATAACCCTTCCCGATTTGATAGATATGCGACCTGCAATGCAGCCCTCACAAGAGTCCTCATTGCCCCCCTAACAAGGCAATACACCATAAATACCGCGCTTTTTCTATTGTTTTTGTACCATAGATGGTGTGTAATAGATAAGTCTTTGCTTTGACTGATTCAAGTCAAACACCTCCATTAACACTTTTTCTTGCTTGTCCATCTTCATGCGACACTTTGTTTTTTACAGCTTTATTTGCCTGCTCGGTCTTGCAGCCTTGATCGCAAGCACGCCCGCACAGGCCCAGCCCAATGTTCTGCCGCAAACCTATGTGCCGTGGCTTGAAACACAAGGCTATGTGCCCAAAGGGCACAGCTATGACAACGACCAGCCCCAGCGCACCAACCAGCGCCATCAATTCGCCTCCGAGCGCGACCGCCGCCGCCATTTGATGCAGGACGGCCACGCACAAAATGTGCAATATGATCAATTACAGAACCGGATCAATACCCTCAGCCCGACTGAAATGAAGGCACTGGCCCGCCAGTTGAACAAGCTGGAACCCTCGGCCCCGCCGCCGTCCAAACTCGAAGATTATTACTCCCAGCGCATTGTCGATGAGCTGCACCAATTCGGCTATGATTTGTTTGAACAAGAGATCACCCGCCTTGCTCCTGCAACGCCGGATAGCCCCATCCACAGCCCGCAAGCCACGGGCGGCAACACGGCCGACCGCCATAACGGGGCAGCCGCCGCGCAAGATAGCCCGCGTTACAGCGTCCCATCCGGCACAGTGCAGGATGATTTTATTCTCGGCGCGGGCGACCGCCTGACCGTCATTTTTCGCGGACAACGACAAACCAGCGGCCAATATGTCATTCACGGCAACGGACAATTGATTATCGAGGATTTACCCCCGATCACAGCCGCCGGACGACCGCTTGGCAACGTTCACGAACAGCTGCAAAATCTTGTCAGCCGCTATTACAACACCGATGTTTTTGTCTCGCTCGATGCCGTGCGCCAAATCGATGTGCTGGTCATGGGACATGTCGAAAATCCGGGCCGCAAAACAATGACCGTTTTCCACACCGTCATTGATGCTCTGATGGACGCAGGCGGCATTGATAAAACAGGATCGCTACGGCAAATCAAACTGGTACGCAACGGCCGCAGTACCGTCATTGATTTGTATAGTTTGTTTATGCACGGCAGCACCCATATGGATCTGAATTTACGCGATGGCGACCGTTTGATCGTTCCGCCGATCGGGCCGACCTTTGCCATCAGCGGCGCTGTCAAACGCCCCGGCATCTATGAAATCAAACCCGTTGTGCACGGCGTGGCCCACACCAAAACAGACGCCTCGCCCGCGCTGCCCCTTGATGATGTCCTGACAATGGCGGGCGGGCTGTTAAACCCCGGTGAAAACCGTTTCATGCAATTTGCATTATCAACCGACGGCACCGAACATGTCCGCGAAATCAGCAATCATTATGATCCGATTTTCGGGGACGGCAGTATTCTGCGCGTTACCCCGTCAACAGAACTACGCAAAGGCACAGTCGAACTGACCGGTCACACCCGTAAACCGGGCCTGTATGATTTATCCAAAACAAAAAGCCTTGCGGCCCTGATCAACAGCGAATCGGTCTTTGGCGGCGATATTTATCCGTTGATCGGCGTGATCGAACGCTGGGATAATGATGTCATGGCGGCAAAATATATTGATTTCCCGCCCTTGCAAGTCTTGCAAGACAAATTCGACCGCAAACTTGAAGACGGCGATATCGTCCATCTGTTTTCGCGTACCCAGATTTTAAATCTGCAAAAACCGCGCAAAGAGATTGAAAAAGATTATGCCCGCACCCCTGTGGAACTCGGATCAATGGAACCCGCCGCAGGCAAGCAGCTCTATATTGATGAGATGAACCGCCCGCTTTACGATGAAAGCGATAATCAGGATTACATCCATAATGACGTGCTGGTTGATTTCCTGCGCGAACGAACGGCCTTTATTCGCGGCGCGGTCAGACGCGGCGGTGCGTTTCCGGTCGCGGCGGGTCTATCCCTAGAACAGCTCATCGCGGTGGCTGGCGGCATGACCCTTGAGGCCAGCGTCAACAACATCGAACTGACCTCGGCCCAAAGCGGCGAAGGCGACCAGACCGGCGGCAAAAGCGGCACGCGCCGCACCACCGTCAATTTTGCGCAAACCGATCCGGCAGATGTCATTCTGACGGCCGGCGATTCCGTGCACATCAAACAAAAATTCAAGAAGATCACCGAAAACGCGGTCGAGATTGTCGGCGAAGTCCGCAATCCGGGGCGCTATGATCTGATGCCGGGGGACAAGCTGTCCGACCTGCTGGAGCGCGCGGGCGGTCTTACGAACGAAGCCTATGCCGATGGCACGATTTTCAGCCGCGAAAGTTCACGGCGGGCCGAAGAATCCCGCTTCAAAGCCGCCGCCCGCGAATTGCAACGGGCGCTGGCCACGGCCACCGATCCACATAACGAAGACCCGCCATCACCGACACAAATGACCATGATGCAACAATTGATTGCCGAGCTGAAAAATATCCGCGCCGTCGGCCGCATCACGGTCGAAGCCGATCCGGCCGTGCTGGATGTACAGCCCGAACTTGATATCCTGCTGGAAACAGGTGATCGCATTTATGTGCCACGCCGTCCGCTAACGGTCCGCGTCAGCGGTGAAGTGCTCTCGCCGGCCGAATTGCAATTCCGCGATGATAAAGATGCGGCCGATTACGTGGCCGAGGCTGGCGGATACAGCTTTGATGCCGATAAAAACCGTACCTTCGTCCTCTATCCGGACGGCAGTGCCGAACCGCTGGCCATCGGGTCATGGAATCATAACAAGGTCTTCATCCCGCCGGGATCAACCATTGTCGTTCCGGCCGATCCGCAGCCAATGACATTCATGCAAACCGCCCGTGACTTCAGCCAGATTCTCAGCAATCTTGCCATCACAGGAATCTTCCTCGACGATCTGGAAGACTGACCCATCACGCACACGCCGCGACAAAAACCTTCGGCCGTCAGCCTTCCGGCATATAAATCACACACGGTTCACACACGCGTGATCCCCGCACGTGTGCCATGCCCGCATATATCGCCCGCACGGCTATAGCTTTTGCACATCTATGCGTCCGGAGAAGGCAACGCATCACACGCCACCGCGCACGCCGACACGCAGCGAACACAGATGAAATTTGTTATAAAAAAAATAAGGTGTTCCGGTTTTACGGTGTGCTGATTTATAACGCGCCGACGGATCGGCCAACGGATCGTATGCCGGTCAGTAAGAACGCCTTATTACACAACATCAAACCTTATACAACGTCAAACCCGGCGGTCCGCAGAGTCTGTTTTGCCGTGCCGAGATGATCGCTTTTCAGCATCACATAATCCGTATCGAACGTTGAAATCGCAAAGATACTGATTTTGGCATCTGCCAGCGGCGATGCGATTGACGACAAAATACCCGTCAAAGAAAAGTCGAGCGGGCCTTGCACCTTCAGGCATTTCCAGTCATCTTCGCGGTCTTGAGCCCCTCCTGTGCCTTGTGCGCCTTGCACCGCATCCGCATCACAGACAATGGACAATTCCTCGTCGGTACGGGATACGGAAAGAAAACCGCTTTGATAGACCCAGTCCGGAATCTTCTCATCCGGCGCATATCGTAAAATCGAATATGTGCCCTCGATCTCTTTCAATTTCATTGCGCAGAATCCTGCGTTGGTGTCGCAGGCGTGGCCGGTGTCACAGACATTGTATTGTCGCCTGACGGCTGCTGCTGTGTTTGCGGCTGTGTCTGTTGCGGCGCTGTCTGGTTTTGATTTTGATAAGCGGGGTCTGTCGCGGTCGGCAGACGGATCGGCTGCGATCCGCCCATGCTACCGGGCAACATGCTCTTCAAATCGACAGGCAGATTTTGTCCGCGTGGCAAAATACTGACGCCGGACTCATCATCACGCAGGACTTTGTTCTGCATGGATGTGCCGCGCTGCACTGTGCCGATCAAACCGTCCACTGTCTGGAACGGCAAATCTTCGGTGCTGAAATCGGCTGACACGGGCGCAGTGGACGCGCCGCCATTCCCCGACAGAGCGCCACCCGGCAAACCGCCGCCAAAGTGCGATAAGATTTTATCACCCAGCAAAGCCTGCACTTGTTGTGCAGCCAATGTCATTTCGGCTTCTTCCATGAACGGGGCGGCTTCTTCGGCGGCCGCACCATCCAGTGTTTTCAATTCGGCCAGCGCCGCTTCGATGTTGCCTTCATCCAGATAGGCCTGTGCGCGTTCAACCGTCACCTGCGTGTCTGTACCGGTCAGCATCTCGCCGTCTTTTTCCACCTTCAGCACATCATGCAAGCGTGCATTGGCGCGATCTTTCAAAGAGATATCTTCTCCCTTCAACGACGATACAACAATATCACCGGCAAGCCCTTTGAACTGGCCAGACAAACCGTCGGGCGTTAAAACGCCGCGCTCTGCCTGCGGTGCCAAACGTTCAATCGCGGCGCGCAATTCGGTATCATCTTCATCCACCATCCGGTAAATCAAATCCAGATCTTCGGTCAGTGGTGTCTTGCTGCGGCGTGTTGTCTGGCGGAATTTACTCAGCCCGATCAAATATGCGGCCGCCTTCAAATCCGTTTTGGACACGCCATGCAATGTTTCCGATAACGCGCCGTCACCCTCTTGCGCTTCGGCCAGTGCCTCTTCAACCGTTTCCGGTGCATCCGTTGCGGCGGCTGTGTCTGCCGCGCCATTTGTTACCGCACTGCTTTGCTGCGGATCGCCGCCCATCATGGACGCAATCGCGCTTTGCGCCTGCTGGCTGTCCATTTGACCGGCCATTTGACCGGATTGGCCTTTGGTATTGGCGAACAATACGGCCAGCTCGTCCACCGTATCCTGTAATTTCTGCTGCCCTGCAAAGTTGGTCTGCAACGCATCAATACGCCCCATGACCAATTCCATATCCGTACCTTGTGACATTGTTTCAAGACGTGATTCCAGCATCGCCAGACGGTCTGTCAGCGATCCGGCTTCGCTATCCATCAGGATCGATGCCGTTTCACGCAATTCATTTGTCTGCGTTTTGATGGTTTGTACCTGATTTTGCAAATCCTGCGCTGTCTTTTTCACATTATCGACCCGTGTTTTCAAATCTTCGGGCACCAATGACTGGAACAAAGACTGCTTTTCTTTCACGGCATTGACCTGATTATCCAGATCGGCAATGCGGCGCGCATTCTGTTTTGTTTCATTCTGCACGGGCCAGAACAACAGTGCCGCCACGATCGCCAGCACAATGACCAGACCGACCGACCATGCCACCATTGTCTTACCACTCATGATGGATTGGGCCTTGTTCATTTCATTCAACATGGCCGCGTTACGGCGACGGGCTTGGTCCTGACGGCTGCCCGTATTGCGCGGTCTGTTGCCTTGTCTGCCCTCTTGTCCGTTGCCGCCCTGCTGTGTGCGTTCCTGACGATGCGAAGACGCCGCCGCACGCTGCTGTGATGGTGCGGACGGTGCAGAAGATGATGACGATTGTGATGATGCTGCCTCACGCGGGGCATCCGGCCGGGCCGATAACGGCACATCCCGTGACGGCGCATCCCCTGATTGTGAACCTGACTGCGGACGTGTTTCCGATCCGGACGGCGCACTTGATTGTGACTGCGATGTCGGGGCAGATGTCCGGGCATTTTGCGCGTCTATATCTTGCGCGCCCACATCTTGTGTATCTTGTTGTTTGTCTTGTGTATGCGTGTCCTGTGTCGCCGCCTCACGCGGGGTATCCGTATCGCCGCGCTGTGCGGTTGTATTCTCACCTGCACCTGCTGTTTCCGCGCTTGCGCCGGCCACGGGCGGAGCGCCCTGCACCAAATCAGACAAATCAACATCATGCAGACCGGCCATTTTCAACAGATGCCCTCTGCGGTTTGCCGGAATCGAATCCCGTTTTTTCCAGCCTTGAATCGTCGTCACCGCGACACCGATTTTCTTTGCCATCGGACGGATGCCGCCGAAACGCTCGATAATTTCTGTTGCATTGTCGATATTCTGACCTGAATTTTGTGTACTCATAGGTTCGTCCCCATTATCATGCTGTCCCGTTATTGCAGGGTTGTTGTACGTCTGTTTCTATCCGCCGGATGCATACGCTCTATGTCGTGTGCTTCACCTGCTTGCAGAATACGCTTTACTGATATGTTTTGGTGAAAAACAGTTTAAATGGACTCTGCAATCAAGGCGATCATCCCCTCTCTGTCCGGCCGCGACGCGACACGTACATCCTGCCAGGGAAGATCCTGAAGGCACTTTACCACTGAATCGCTAATTGACAAGAGTTTTATTGTGCTAAGGCTTGCCTGATAACGCTCGCGGAGAATTATATCTTTTAGAATCAAAGACGTACGGGACGAGAAAATCGTCAAAATATCAATCTCGCCGCCCAGAATATAGTCTTCCAGTACGGCGCGGTCATACGTGGCTTCGGCGGCCTCATACACAACCAGCACATCAACCTGCGCGGACGGGTCTTTATCCTCCAGCAGCCCCTGAATATCACGGCTGACATGTTGCCCGCACAAATACAAATAACGGCGCGGGCCGCTTTCCTTGCGCGGCGCATCTGCCGATGGTTGATCCGATACCGCATCCGGCGGTTCATCCGGCAAATCATCGCCCTGCGGTCCGGCGGCGGCGGACGATGGCGGACGATCCACTATATAGGGCGTGTTTCCGGCCAGCACATCAATCAGCCCGTCTGCATTCCCTGACGGGGAAACCACAATATCGGTAAAGCCTGCCTCGCGCGCGAAATGCGCTGTACGCGGGCCGACACAAAAGGCTTTCAAATGGGTATAGGCGGCAATGTGACGGCGGAAATGCCGCACGGCATTCACACTGGTCAAGATCACACCATCATAACGATCCGGCGCATAAGCCGCCGTATCAAACCCCTGCCCATAGGTCACAGGACGGATATTTAATAAGGGAACAACATGGGATTTTACATCCAGCGCGGCTTCCAGATCACCGGCAAAATCAATCGCCTCTGACAGCGGGCGTGTTATAAGAACGGATGGCAAAGACATAACATCTTCAATTCTAACATGTCAGACAATGATCGGGAACCACTTGCTTTAATTTACGGCCGCATGCCGCGCCGGCGGCAATGGCATCGGCGCGTCCGGTGACAGAAGCCGTAATCTGCTCTTTGTAAATCTCTGTCCCGTCCAATGACAAGACCGCCACAACCAGATCAAGCGTCTGCCCGTCCAGCATGGCATACGCCCCGATCGGTGTTTTACACGACCCGTCCAGAATTTGCAGCGCCGCCCGTTCGGCCATCGCGCAAATATCAGACTCGGGGCAATTTAACGGCTTCAATAAATCGCGCAGCGCGCGGTCTTCTTCGCGGACCTCGATACAGACGGCCCCCTGACACGCGGCCGGAATCATATCGGTCTGCGGGTCCAAGATAAAATCAACATCATCCTGCAACCGCAAACGTTCCAGCCCTGCATAAGCCAGAATGGTCGCATCGGCCATATCCTGCCCGCGCACCTTGTCAATGCGTGTCGGAACATTGCCGCGAATGGGCGTCACAGATAAATCGGGCCGTTTATTCAACACAAATGCCGCGCGGCGCGTGCTTGATGTCGCAACGACCGTATCTTTGGGCAAGGCATCCAGTGAATCAACGCGGCCCCGCCAGCGTCCGTTCAAAATAACGGCATCGCGTACATCGGCGCGCGGCAGAACACAATCCAGTATCAGTCCGTCCGGCAGTCCTGCGGGCATATCTTTCATGGAATGAACGGCGCAATCGATATCGCCGCGTATCAGCGCGGCTTCGATTTCTTTGGCAAACAATCCCTTGCCGCCATCGGCTTCGGACAAACGTGTTTCGCCATGTTCGGGCTTCCAGTCACCGGATGTTCTGATTTCAACAATCTCGCAGGCCACATCGGGGTGGTGCTCACGAAAACCGGCGCAAACCATTTCTGCCTGCACCAGTGCCAGCGCCGATCCGCGCGTTCCTATTTTGATTGTTTTTGTCATTTATCATACACCGTCTGTCACGGGATCATTCTGCTTTGTAATAATCCCTTCCTGCTTAAGCCCTATAGACCGCTAAGTCAAGCATCCGAACGAAAGGATAGCCGCTTATGCCCCACATCCGCATACGCATCAAAACACATATAAAAAAACCGCGTTCAAAACGCGGCGGAACACGCGGCGGAACACGCGGCAGAACACGCGGCGGAACACACGGCAGAACACGGGGCGCAAAAGACGATGGAAGCCCCCGCAACTATCGGAAGCGCAGAAACATCAACATATATCAGGCATGTCCCCAAACACATCAGACATCACATCAGGCAAAAAAAGAAAGGCGCAGGAAATGCCTGCGCCTTTCATAATTTCGACTAACTAATCTTACGATTAGAAGTTGATTTGTGTACCCAACAACAGTGTTGTTGCGTCAGCATCGTCAGTTGAACCGCCGTCGTCTGTCTCAAGGAAGTTCAGAGAGCCGCGGAATGTCATGCCTGGGCCGTATGTGTATGTCACACCAGCTGCATAACGTTCAACTTCATCATCAGCTACGCCACCGAAGTTATCAGCGTTGAGGTAAGATGCACCGAGTTTGTATGGACCAGTTGTGTAGTCAACACCAAGTACCCAGATTTCTTCGTCGTCAAACCCTGCAGCAGAGTTATCACCGAAGTCATCTTCTTTATAAACAACACCAGCGCCGATTGGGCCGAAGTCAAGGTCAAGACCAGCGTTCCATGCTTCACGATCGTCAAGAGTTGCTGTTGAAGGGTTTGCTTCCAGATCAGCTGTTGTGTAACCGAAACCGAATGCGAATCCAACTTCTTCGAACATGCCTTCGTAACGAACAGCAAGATCAATTACGTCACCGTAATCATCGCCTGTGTTACCGTCGATTGAAGGACCATCTGTATCCTGAACAACACCGTCAATTTCAGGTGTGTATGAAAGACCAGCTTGGAAGCCAGAGAATACAGGTGTGATGTATGTGACTTTTGAATCTTTCGCAGAAACTTCCTGATCGTAGTCAACTTCCAGATCAGTAGTGCCCAAGATGTTTTGTGCTGTAGTGTTTACGCCATCAACGTATGAACGGATGCCGTCAACGTTTGAGTCAGCAGAAGGAGCAGCAACTTGCAGCAAGTAAGCAGCGCCGTCTTCTTCACCGAAGTTTACACGACCCCATGCGCCTGAGAAGTAAGCGTATGATTCGTCTGTCTGGAATGTACCAGCATTACCGTTTTCAAGATCTGTTTCAACGTGCGCACCAACTGTCAGACCGTTGTCCAAAGTTGTTTCGCCTGTGAAGTGGATTTCTGTTTCGCGCAGGATGTCAAGTTCACGAACGTCTTGACCTGCAGCCAAGTTGCCTTGATCCTGATCGTTCCATACTGCGTAACCTTTAAAGTGACCGGCTACGTCAAGCTTTACACCTTCTGCTTTTGCAGGAGCAGCAAGTGAAAGGCCAAGCGCAACAGCGGCTGTACCAATAAGTAGTTTTTTCATTTTCATTCCTCCAGTTTTTGCAACCTGAGTTGCTAGACTAGTTAGTTAAGTTGAACAAAGTATCCAGGATTGGATGCTTTTGGGTAACCATGCCATCACGACATGACTGCAACCGATTATTCATTATTTCAGACTCCGGTCAACGGAATTCGTGCCAAAATGTCACATTTTTAATTTCATATGTTGCAAAAATGTCACATACATATCCGCATCACCGCGTACGCTGCGTTGGAAAAGCCGTCCTCCTGCTGTTGGTAGTGCTTGAGATATATGCCCCGCCGTGCTATTCACAAAATCAGGTTACAATTTTATGATAATGCGTGGCACGCCCCCGCAAAACACATTATAAATATCATGAAATAAAATACCATTGATGACATTAATATATATAGGATACGGAAATGGACATGACCGGCTTGAAAAAAACTTGGACAACACCACTGCATTACGGCGTTCTGATGACGGGGCTATGCGGACTGATTGCATTATCAGGCTGCGGCAGTGTTGAAAGCGAAGCGAAATATCCGACAGGGGCAGACCGCACCGCCACCGAAGATATTTACGAACAGCCGCCAAGTATTTTTGGTGACGGCGGTCTTCGTTTGCTCGGCAACAAAGAAAATGGAGACGAAGACGGCAATGGCCGTATCGGCGGCATGGCGATCAACAGCTATTTGTGGCGTGCCTCGCTGGACACTGTCTCTTTCATGCCGCTGGCCAGTGCCGATCCGTTCGGCGGTGTCATCATCACCGATTGGTACACACCGGATGAAAAACCGGACACACGGTTTAAAATCAACGTCTTTATCTTCTCGCGCGAGTTGCGCTCTGACGGGGTGGAGGTCAAATTGTTCGAACAGGCCCGCCGCGGCGGTGAATGGGCAAACGTCACACCAAGCAAAGACACGGCCCGCAAGCTGGAAGACACAATCCTGACTCGCGCCCGCCGCATGCGCGTTGCGGATAACGCCAAAAAATAATCAGCAGGCAACAATATTTAACAATATTTATACGTAAACGGGTGATCAGACATGTCAGAACGTTACAACATCAAAGAATCCGAAGAAAAATGGCGTTCAAAATGGCTTGAAAGCAGCGCTTTTGTCGCACCGGATGATAGTGACAAGCCCAAATATTACGTGCTTGAAATGTTTCCGTATCCGTCAGGCCGCATTCATGTCGGCCATGTGCGCAACTATACGCTCGGCGATGTTGTGGCGCGTTACCGCACCGCCAAAGGGTATAATGTCATTCACCCGATGGGCTGGGATGCATTCGGCCTGCCTGCCGAAAATGCCGCGATCGAAAATAACGCCCACCCTGCCGACTGGACCAAAGAAAATATTGCGCAAATGCGGGTGCAGCTTGACTCGATGGGGCTGTCGATCGACTGGAATCGCGAGGTCGCAACCTGCGATCCCGATTATTACAAACATGAACAGAAAATGTTCCTCGATTTTTATAAAAAAGGCCTCGCCTACCGCAAAGAATCCATCGTGAACTGGGACCCTGTCGAAAATACAGTGCTGGCCAACGAACAAGTCGTTGACGGCAAAGGCTGGCGGTCCGGCGCCCCTGTTGAGCGCAAAACACTGAACCAGTGGTTTTTGAAAATCACCGATTATGCCGATGAACTGCTGGCCGAACTTCAAAATCTGCCGCGCTGGCCTGAAAAGGTCCGCATCATGCAGGAAAACTGGATCGGCAAATCACGCGGCTTGCAAATGAAATGGGATTTGGAAGGCGCTGACGAGACAATCGAAATTTATACAACGCGCCCCGACACGATCTTCGGCGCCTCTTTCGTCGCCATCGCGCCGGATCACCCGCTGTCCAAAACACTGGGCGGCAATATTGACGGCTATGATGACTTCATCAAACAATGTCAGGCCACAGGTACATCCGAGGCCGCCATCGAACAAGCCGAAAAGCTGGGCTTTGATACGGGCGTGCGCGCCAAGCATCCCTTTATCGCGGGCAAGACATTGCCCGTCTATATCGCCAACTTCATCTTGATGGATTACGGCACGGGCGCGATTTACGGCGTACCCGCCCACGACCAGCGCGACTATGATTTCGCGGTGAAATATGATCTGGACATCACGCCCGTTGTTATTCCCGAAGGCACGGAAGCGGCCGATTTTGATCTGGACGGCGAAGCCTATTCCGGTGACGGCGTGCTGGCCAATTCCGATTTTCTGGATGGCCTGTCTGTTGAAGACGCAAAGAAAAAGATTATCGCCGCCATCGAAGACAAAGAAGCGGGCTTTGGCACAACGCAATACCGCCTGCGCGATTGGGGCGTGTCCCGCCAGCGTTTCTGGGGCTGCCCTATTCCGTTTGTGCATTGTGATGATTGCGACATTGTACCCGTTCCGGACGATCAGCTGCCCGTCGAATTGCCGCGTGATGTGACATTCGACAAACCCGGCAACCCGCTTTACCACCATCCGACATGGAAGAACACAACATGCCCTGAATGCGGCAAGGACGCCCAGCGCGAAACAGACACCTTCGATACGTTCTTTGAATCAAGCTGGTATTTCGCGCGCTATTGCGATCCGAAAAATGACGATGTCGCCTTTGACAAAAATCTTGCCGATCACTGGTTGCCGGTCGATCAATATATCGGCGGTGTTGAACATGCGGTCCTGCACTTGCTTTATTCCCGTTTCTTTACAAAAGCCCTGCGCGATTGCGGCTATCTGAATGTCGATGAACCGTTCAAAGGCCTGTTTACACAAGGCATGGTCACGCATGAAACCTATCAGGATGATGCGGGCAAATGGGTCTTCCCGACCGATGTTGAAACCGGTGATGATGGCAACGCCGTCCATGCCGAAACAGGCAAACCGGTCACAGTCGGCCCGTCGATCAAAATGTCAAAATCCAAGAAGAACGTAATTGACCCGCAAGATATTCTGGACACGTACGGCGCCGATGCCGCGCGCCTGTTTATCTTGTCCGATTCCCCGCCGGAGCGCGATCTGGAATGGACAGAAAGCGGGATCGAAGGCGCATGGCGCTATGTGAACCGCTTGCACAAGCTGGTCACCGATGTGCTGTCCGATCTGCCCGCCGCAGGAACAGATGCGCCATCTGATTTCAGCGATGCAGCCCTTGATTTACGCCGCGAAGCGCACAAGGCCGTGATTGATGTCGCTAAACATATTGATGACTTCCACATGAACAAAGCCGTCGCCATCTTGCGCGGCCTGTCCAACAATATCCAAAGCTTCAAGCCATCCGATGATGCCGACAGATGGGCCTTGCGTGAAGTGATCGAAATTTTTGTGCGCTGTATTAACCCGATGGCCCCCCATCTGGCCGAAGAATTGTGGTCATTGCTCGGGCACGACACATTGCTGACCCACACGCCGTGGCCAGAGGCCGATGAATCGCTGATGAAACAGGATACGATTTCAATCGGCGTGCAGGTCAACGGCAAAGTCCGCGCGACCATCACATTGCCAAGCGATGCCGACAAAGATACGACCGAACAAATTGCCCTGTCCGATCCGGGTGTCATGAAATTCACCGACGGCAAAGACATCAAAAAAGTGATCGTCGTGCCGGGCCGCATTGTAAACGTGGTGGTGGCCGGATGAAACAGCTCCGCACCATCCTTGTTCTGTGTACGGCACTGATAGGCCTCAGCACCCTGACGGCCTGCGGTTTCACACCCATCTACGGTAAATCCGCCAATTCGGAATCCGTCCGCAGCACCCTTGCACAAATTGATATCGCCCTTATTCCCGACCGTGACGGGCAAATGTTGCGCAATTTGCTGATTGACCGTTTTTATACGCACGGCTACCCGTCAAACCCGCGTTACAGATTACAGGCAAGCCGCATCGATGAACGCCGCAACGACCTTGACCGCACCAAAACGGCCGATGCTACGCGCCGCCAGATTCGTCTGCGTGTCTCTTTTGATCTGATTGATACGGACACCGGCGAAAACATTATGCACCGGAACGTCACCGCCGTCAGCAGTTACAACATTTTGGAAAGCCAATTTACAACCCGCGTATCCGAACGTGACGCGCATGACAATGCCGTGCAGGATCTGGCAGAGCAGATCGAGCGTCACCTCGCGCTACATTTCAAAGAATAGTTTGTAAATAGTAAAACCCGATGATCCGCCGGATTATCCGAATGACGGACTGCTATAGGAATATTCCGGGCTATGCATTCGTACGTGATGGATCGCAACCTCTTCGCTTACGCCTTTTTCAATAACGTCATACACGTCCGATACTTTGCGGCCGGAATCATCTTCCATATCGCTTGCATAAAATGCCTCGAACGCCTCTTCATCATCAAACGCCGCCCAGGATACAGTCCCCCGCGCAGGTCCTGCGAGCGTTTTGAAAACAACAAGATATTCGCCGTAACTTTCTTCTGACATGATCACCCCTCCTGTCCCTATGAAGATTTAAGCTCTGAAATTAGCGGGAAACAAATATGAAGTC
Source organism: Alphaproteobacteria bacterium (assembly GCA_030750865.1). Taxonomy (GTDB): domain Bacteria; phylum Pseudomonadota; class Alphaproteobacteria; order Micavibrionales; family Micavibrionaceae; genus JASMHE01. The sequence continues at coordinate 98,740 of JASMHE010000001.1, read as the reverse complement.
AAATTCTTAACATAACGCGCTCACGCACAATACACCGTAACACGATCATCACGCGCGCATGGCACGCGCACGCCTCACACACCATGCAAATACAGTAATATATCTGCGGTTATAACGGTAAAATGATGCCTAAACCGCATCCAGCGCGATGCCTAAAGCCTGCAGCAGATCATCCACATCTTCCAATCCGGCCGAAATGCGCAGCAGACCCCGCGATACACCGGCTTCGGCCAGTGCCTCCGGCCCCATTGCGCGGTGTGTCATCGTCGCAGGGTGACAGACCAGACTTTCGAACCCGCCAAGCGATTCCGCCAATGTGAAAATATCGAGCGCTTTGACAAACGCTTCGACCGCCTGTTCACCGCCTGCCAGCTCAAAGCTCAGCATCGCACCCGGCCCTTTCTGCTGGCGCTGCATCAGCGCATAATCCGGATGCGTCTCAAGCCCCGGATAATAAACATGCGATACCGCATCATGGCCCTGCAAAAACGCCGCGATTTTCTGCGCGGATTTCTGCTGATGCATGATACGTACACCCAGCGTCCGCACGCCCCGCAATAACATATGGCTTTCATGGGCGGCCGCATTATACCCGATACAATTACACCACCAGCGCATGTGTTCCTGCAATTCCGCTGTAGTACTGACCACACAGCCGCCGACCACATCACTATGGCCGTTCATATATTTTGTTGTTGAATGCACGACAAAATCCGCGCCCAGCGCAATCGGGCTTTGCAAAATCGGTGACATAAAGGTGTTATCGACCACCACCAGCGCGCCGCACGCTTTGGCCCGCGCGACAATATCCGCAATATCCGTCAGCCGCATCAGCGGATTACTCGGCGTTTCCACCAGCACCAATTTCGGTTTTTTGGCAAAGGCCGCATCCAGTGCGCTTTTGCTCGTCTGATCGATAAAATCGGCCTTGTAATGCCCTTTATCGCGTTTTGCGCGGATCAAACGGTATGTCCCGCCATAACAATCATGCGGCGCCAACAGCAGATCATCTTTATCCAGCACGTTAAACACCAGATCAAGCGCCGCCATGCCAGATGCCGTCATGATCGCACCGGCCCCGCCGGCCACATCGGCCCCTTCCATTGCGGCGATGGCCTCGGCCACCAGCGTGTTGGTCGGGTTTCCGCCGCGCGCATAATCATAACGCGGCACAACGCCATATTGACGGAATTCATAATTGGTTGATTGATAAAGCGGCGGCATCACCGCGCCAAACACAGGGTCTTGCGCTATACCGGCCCGCGCCGCTTTCGTTGCGGGGGTTAATGCTTCTCGGTCTTTCCGGTTTTTTCTGTCTTTTTCTGTCATCACACACTTTACTTCAAATACCGCACAATCAGGAAACCCACTTTAACAGCCCTTCCCCCAAAAGTGAATTTAGAAAATCTACAAAAAATAGACACAAAAAAGCACCGACATGACCACACGCTCTTACCAAGTGAAAATATGGCACGCTTCGGGCGCATTAACACTAACCGTCACAGCGCTAGATGTTGCTTGATCGTCGGCTGTTTATCCGTATCTTCATGCGGAAAACGCCCTCCCCTCGAACATTACGCGTAAACAATGAAAACCGAAGCACTTGGCGCAGCAATCGGTTTGGGGTTTCTGTTGACAATACGCGGCGCAGTTGGCTGCTCTCATATTTCAAGACGTCAATACCGCCACGGATGATAACGCCAATAATAAAAACGATCTGTTGGCAATTTCGGATAGGGCGTTTCTCTTTGGCGCGCCCTGTTTTATGATTGTCTTATGAAGCTTTCATTTCGTGATATTGAACCGTTCGTAAAATCGCCGAATCCGGCGGCGCGCGTTATTCTGGTCTATGGACCGGATGACGGGTTGATGCGTGAACGCGTTAAAACAATGGGCAAAACCGTTGTCGCCGATTTGAACGATCCGTTTAATGCAGTCACATTGTCCGAAGACTCGCTTCTGGACGATCCGGCGCGCCTCAGCGACGAAGCCAATGCCATGTCCATGATGGGCGGCGGCCGTTTGATCCGCATCACAGGCGGCGGCGACAAAATTGCCCCGCTGGTCAAAGACTATCTGGTCGCCCCGAATGATCAAAATCTGGTCATCATCGAATCCGGCGAGCTCGGCCCGCGCAGTCCTCTGCGTGGCCTTTGTGAAAAAGCCAAAAATGCGGCCACCGTGCCTTGCTATGTCGAAAATGAACGCGACCTGTCATCTCTGATCCGCGAGACGGTCAAACATGCGGGCTATGTCATCGACCAAGATGCGACATTGTGGCTATCGGTCAACATTGTCGGGGATCGGGCCCGCGCCCGAAACGAGCTGCAAAAGCTCATTACCTATATGGGTGTTCCGGCCGATTATGATGGGCTTGAAGACGCGCCTATCCAGCAGAATCTCGGGAAAATTTCACTTGCAGACGTACAGGCTTGCTGCGGCAGTGGCGGCGATAAAACAATGGATGATCTGATCTATAGCGTTGCCGGCGCGCAAACCGACAAAGCCATCCGTTTCTTTGACTCATTATTGGATGAAGGCGTGCCTGAAATCGCAATTTTGCGGGCCTTACAAAATCACTTTCGTCGCTTACATCTTACAAAGTCGCTTATGCAATCAGGTGCATCGGCGGACGAAGCCATGAAATCCATTTCCCCGCCGGTCTTCTTTAAATTACAGCCCGCTTATAAAAACCAGCTTCAGCGCTGGTCGCTGCCGAAATTAGGCATGGTTTTATCGCGTTTATCCGCGCTCGAAGCTCAAACAAAACAATCCGGCACCCCTGTGCGTACACTCTGCGCACAAGCCATTCTCTCTATCAGCCGTTAATCGGCATCTGATCTGGGTTGATCCGACCTGCGTTGATGTGACCTGCGTTGATCTGATTTGGGCTGACCTGCCCCGCCCCAATCCGCACCACATCGCTTGTTCACCACCCCGTTTCCACCGCGACGCCCCTCTTCCTCTGCAGTCAGGTGACGACTCCACGCCTTATCCCGTCGCGGCAAATCACGGCATATTACCGCCTTCTAACAACACACCAACATCACATGGCGGTAAAACAACACCGACAATCTCCTGTCATCCGCACTCAGAAACCATTCACACCGCTATCGAACGCGCCGCCGCTTTAAGCAGATCTTAAATATTCTTTTGTATAAAGGAAGGGCCGAATATCGGTTTAAAAGAGGCGGGATATACAATGAACACCCCACAAAACGGGCAAGACAGTGAACAGCAGCAAGAAAGCGGATGGCTTTTGACGCGTTATAATGATGCGGTCGATATCGACAGCCTCCTGACAGGACCGCTCAGCGCCGCAGAACGCCTGCCCGCTACGTTGCCCCGCCCCTGGCAAGACACGCTGATGAATAGCAGCAGTCATATCCGCCTAACGTTTAACCGCTTGAATCTACTTGATGATTTTGACGATGATGCGGCCATAACCGACCACATCACAGATATTGACGATATTGATCCGGCCACAGCGCAAAGCCCATCAAGCCCGGCCAGTGTCGGCAATGAATTTGCCCACGCCACACTGGATACGGACTTTAGCGATCCGGATAATATCCTGAAAATACTGAGCGGCGGCCTCACCGGCCATTTGATGGATCAAAACATGCACGGCGCGTTTTTTGATATTATCAATAGCCTGACAAAAGGATATCTGGCTCCGGATATGGGTAATCACTTCACCAATTCAACGCACTATGCGGAGGTCAAAGAAAAACGCGAGCATAAACAGCGCATTACATGCCTGCAAACCCTCGGCGCATCAACCGCATTATCCACGCCAACCCTGTAAAACACAGCAAACATGCTGCCTTTCGCACATATAAAGATTGCACAGACAAAACGACACGATTTTGGTCACCATTATGCATACACCACGCATAATCAATGACCGCGCCTCGTCTGTTATGTCCGAAAATTAGAGACGGCCCAGAATATCATCAAGCTGGTCAAGATTTTTGAAGTCGATCTTGATTGCGCCCGCGCCTGTACCGCTTGGCTTCATATCAATCGTGACTTTCATACCGATTTTGTCGGTTAATTCTTTTTCCAGCGCAATCGTATCCACATCTTTTTCATAGTGTGACGATGGCTTACCACTTGATTTACCTGCATTTTTTGACTTTCCGCTTTGTCCGGACACCAGCCGTTCCGTTTCGCGGACGCTCAGATTGTCTTTCACAACCAGCTTGGCCAGTTTTTCAGGCTGTTCGGCGGTAATCAGCGCCCGCGCATGACCGGCAGATAACTGATGATCGCGCACCATATCCTGCACGGCAACAGGCAACAGCAATAAACGCATCATATTGGCAATGTGACTGCGGCTTTTACCGAGCGCAGCCGCAACTTTTTCCTGTGTATGGCCGAACTCGTCAATTAATTGACGGTAACCAAGCGCTTCTTCCAGCGCATTTAAGTCTTCACGCTGTAAATTCTCGATCAAACCGAATTCCAGCGCTTCAATATCGCTCAGCGACCGAACCAACACAGGCACTTCGTGCAATTGCGCATATTGAGCGGCGCGCCAGCGGCGTTCACCGGCAATAATCTCGTACTGCTTATCAAAACCGGCTTTCGGGCGCACAATAATCGGCTGCAAAATGCCGTGAACGGCAATGGATTCAGCCAGTTCCTTGATATGGTCCTGATCCATATGGCGGCGCGGCTGGAAAGCCCCCGGCTCAAGTTGGTCAAGTCCCAATGTCTGCACGGCCTTGCCCGTTGCCGCGCGTGATTGCTGATCGCCGCCCTGCGCCGTGGCAGTCGCATCATCACCGCCGCCAAACGGCTCTTTATCGTCCTCAAACAACGCATTCAGACCACGTCCGAGACGTTTTTTCGGATCGGGCTTTTTATAAGTGTCCTTTTCGTATGTCTTTTCGTCAGCCATTGCTTTCTTCGCTTCCATTTTGGTCCTTGTTTCGCTTGGTGTTTTTCTCTCGTTATCCTATTGCTTCGTATTCTATCTTATCATCCAGCGCAGCGCATTCCGTCATCTGCAACCCCGTCTCTCTTACCTCTCATCGCTTCTCACTTGCCTGTTTTTCGTGTCCGCGTCCTGTCTGTGCCAGCTCCTATCCACCGCTAACAAACATTTCCTGTCTGCTTTGCGCCCACGCTTACCACCGCATTAGACGATAGACAGTCATCACCTCCTCGCCTGCCGCTGTGCCAGTTTGCTGCTACAGAATACCAAATCGCCACCCACCAGCGCCGGTCATGGCGCCTTTAAGCCGCATCGCGCGGCGTTTCCGCCGCCAGCATCACTTTTTCACGTTTTAAAATTTCCCGCGCAAGATGAATATAGGCTTTCGCACCGGGGCAGTTCATATCATACACAATCGCGGGAAGGCCGTGTGACGGCGCTTCAGAGACACGTACATTACGCGGAATGACCGTGTCATACACGACATCACCAAAATAATCCCGCACATCACCCGCAACCATGCGTGACAAGTTATTGCGGCGGTCAAACATCGTCAGCAACACGCCGTGGATTGATAAATCGGGGTTATACGCCTTGCGGACGCGCTCGATCGTCTTTGTTAATTGTGACAGCCCCTCCAGCGCAAAAAACTCGCACTGTAGCGGCACAACAACCGAGTCTGTGCAAACAAGCGCGTTCAGCGTCAATAAGTTCAAAGAAGGGGGACAATCAATAATCACATAATCATACGGCATCGGGCGGCGCAACGCATCCCGCAGGCGGAATTCGCGGCGTTCTTCGGTCACAAGCTCGATCTCGGCACCGGACAAATGCACCGAAGAGGGGGCTACGCTCAAACGCGGCACTTTTGTTTCCTGCGCGACATCCAGAATATCGGCTTCGCCGAACAAAACATCATATGTGCTGGCATGCAGGGATGCGCGGCGAATACCAAACCCTGTCGAGGCATTCCCCTGCGGATCAAGGTCCACCAAAAGCACTTTTTTGCCCACAGCGGCCAGCGCCGTCGATAAATTCACCGCTGTCGTTGTCTTGCCAACACCGCCTTTTTGGTTCGCAACAGACAAAATACGCGGCATTTTCCCCGTTTTTGGCGTCGCTTGCGATGTTGATCCTGTTATTGATCGTTGTCCGGACATGTTCTAGACCTCCTGCATCAAAAATATTGATTTCAATTATTATAGATTCATATGAAAAAGGTCAAGAAAAAGATCGATAAGCCTCGATTTATGCACAATCAGGCCATTTTATGATTTCAGCGGCGCTCGAATGATTTGATGTGCAAAATGACGCCATCTTCATCTGTCAGGCTCTCATGCATATCCGATATAATATCGTATGTCATGGCCGCATTCACCAATTCCGTGCCGCATTGCCTGCCTTTCAGCAGCAACATTGATAATGCGGGATTGACCCGCAAAAGCGGAGCGGTGTAAGCGCATAAATCTTCCAATGCAGCCAGCGCGCGGGCCGTTACAATCGTAGGCACAAACGGGCCGTCTTCGCCATGCGGGCCACTGGCCGTATCGCCTGCGCGCTGTGCGGCGGCATTTTTCTCTGCGCCGCTCTGTACATCAGTCTCAATATCTTTCTGCGTCACGTCACCTGTCTTCGTATCACCCGCAACGCCGATACTGGCTTTCGCCGCCTGATCTGCGGGTTCCGCGACGGCCTCTGTGTTGAAAACAGCCTCGATACGCGCCGTATGCACTGTGACATTCGTGCATCGTGTTTCACGTGAAACAGTGCGCAAGAAACTACATTTTTTCTGATCGGATTCAATCAGATGCACCGCAATATCCGGCCGTGCAATCGCCAGCACCAAACCGGGAAATCCGGCACCGCTGCCAATATCGGCCAGCACAATTTTATCCGGTGCGGTGTTATCGGTTTCCGCGACGGCATCGGCGGACGTCATAACGTCCGCATCCTCATTTCCGGCACTGGTGTCGGCATCAACATCAGGGGTAGGAGGTAAATATTTTAAAAGCTGTAAAGAATCGAGGATGTGGCGCTGCCAGACATCATCAATCGTTTTGCGGCTCACCAGATTAATGGCGGCCTGCCACTTGATCAGAAGCTGTTCATACAGAAAAAGCTGTGCCATTGTTTCACGTGAAACAGCAATACCTGCATCAGCACATATCGCGACACGCTCCGTCAGTATCCCGTCTATATCACGATCACTCATATGCGGGTGCGGGGATGAATTAGGCACGTTTTTTATCCTCGTCACGGTTCAACCGCTTCACATAGCGTAACAGCGACACCACGGCCGCAGGTGTGACCCCCGGAATACGGGATGCCGCGCCCAATGTCGGCGGCTTGGCCAGCTCAAGTTTCTGGCGGATTTCGTTCGACAAGCTGCCAACCTCGGCATAATCAAGGTCTTCGGGCAGGGCGAGCGCCTCGTCTTTTTTAAACGCTCTGATATCGGCTTCGTGACGCTCCAGATAGCCTGCATACAGCGCATCAATCTCGATTTGTTCGACGATTGCGACATCAATATCATTCAGTTCGGGCCATATCTCGCACAGATCATCCCAGCCGATCGTCGGATACCGCAATAAATCAAATGCGGTGCGGCGCTGTCCGTCCTGATTGACCTGTAAATCATATTTGATCAGGGCATTTGGTGTCGCATTCAATGTTTTAACCATTGCGCGCGCAGCGTCCAGCGCGGCTGCTTTTGCCGCCCAAACACGGGCGCGTTCCTCACCAATGCAGCCTACGGCCAGACCGCGCGGTGTTAAGCGCTGATCGGCATTATCCGCGCGCAACCAAAGACGATATTCCGCACGGCTTGTAAACATGCGGTAGGGCTCCGGCGCACCGCGTGTTGTCAAATCATCCAACAACACCCCGATATAGGCTTCGGAACGGTCCAGAACAAACGGCGTGGCTTCCGTGCCGTTTTGCGCCGCTTTGACGGCCAGTGCAGCATTGATACCGGCCATCAGCCCTTGCGCGCCGGCTTCTTCATATCCTGTGGTTCCGTTAATCTGGCCCGCGAGATAAAGCCCCGGCAGACGCTTTGACTCCATTGTCAGCCGCAAATCACGCGGATCGCAATAATCATATTCAATCGCATAACCCCATTCGATGACCTCAACCTTTTCAAGACCGGCGATGGAGCGGATCATGGCTTCCTGCACATCAACGGGCAGGGAGGTTGAAATCCCGTTCGGATAGACCGTGTAATCGTCCAGCCCCTCCGGCTCGAGGAAAATCTGGTGACGCTCCTTATCGGCAAAGCGCATGATCTTATCTTCGATAGACGGACAGTAGCGCGGCCCCGTGCCTGTAATCTGGCCGGAATACATCGGCGCGCGGTCAATATTATCGCGGATCGCCTGATGCGTCTGGGCATTCGTATGGGTGATGTGACAGCATATCTGCGGCACATCGACTTTGTCCGTCAGAAAAGAAAACGGCACAGGCGGATCATCGCCCGGCTGTTCCTGTAACTGGCCCCAGTCGATTGTGCGGCCATCCAGACGCGCCGGTGTGCCCGTTTTCAAGCGGCCAAGCGGAAATTCAAGACGTTCCAGCGTTTCAGCCAGACCAATCGTCGGCGCTTCGCCCACACGTCCGGCGGGAATTTTTTCTTCACCGCGATGAATAATACCGCGCAAGAATGTGCCGGTCGTCAACACCACCGCATCACAGGCAAAAGCGCGGCCATCCATTGTTTTCAAGCCTGTCACCGCTCCTGTATCCGCATCAAGGATCAAATCATCAGCCGCCCCTTCAATCAGGGTCAGGTTCGGATAATCAGACAAAATATCCTGCATTGCTTCGCGGTAAAGCTTGCGGTCTGCCTGCGCACGCGGCCCGCGCACCGCCGGACCTTTGGATGCATTCAACATGCGGAATTGAATACCCGCACGGTCAATCACGCGGCCCATAACACCATCCAGCGCATCAATTTCGCGCACCAAATGGCCTTTACCCAGACCGCCAATCGCCGGATTACAGGACATGACACCGATTGTTTCAAGCTTATGCGTCAACAGCGCTGTTTTTGCACCACTGCGCGCCGCCGCAGCCGCCGCTTCGCAGCCCGCATGCCCGCCACCGACAACGATGACGTCAAAATCTGTTTCTGTCTGCTCTGTTTGCGTCTGCGCGTTCATTTTTCCTACGCCTGTTTTCCTGTTTTATACACGCCAGAGGTTATACATGAAAACCCCCGCCCAATACCAGAAAAATAATAGGGAAGAGGGCGCAGAAACAGGGTGTGTGAAAGAACATTGGGACTGTGCAGAACATGAAAACACAAAAGCAAGGGGGCAGCCACGCAAACACAAGAAGAACGACACAAGAAAATCCACGACAGGACAAGCCATAACAGGCAAAGATGAGGAGGCCGCGCTTATTTTCCTAGACAGAAATCACGGAAAATCACATCCAGCAAATCTTCGACATCGACGCGGCCCGTAATGCGGCCCAGTGCCCGCACGGCAAGCCGCACATCTTCGGCGATCAATTCGGGCATATCACCCGCAAGCGCGCGGTCGAGTGAAACAGCGCATTCTTCCAGTGCTTCGCGGTGGCGACGACGGGTGAGGGATGGCATTTCCCGCGCGCCGATCATCGTCGCAATACGGTCTTCCATGACACCGAGCAACTCTTTTATCCCGTCACCCGTATTGACCGACAGAGCGCACACATCGCGCCCGCCAAACTGCGCTCCGACCGTTTTGCAAAGCGCTGCGCGGTCCGCTTGGTCTGCGTGTAGTGCATCTGTTTTATTCAAGGCAATCACGGCATTGTCATTCACCAATGCAGCCGTGTGCGCATCCAGATCAGGATAGGCAGAGGCATCAAATAACAATAAGCGCAGATCGGCATTTTGTGCGCGGTCGAGCGCCCGTTTTATGCCCTCGCTTTCAATCAGATCATGGCCGCTATCGGAGCCGAGCTGATCCGGCCGCAATCCGGCTGTGTCTGCCAGAATAACCGGATATCCGCCCAAATCGAGATGCACTTCGATCACATCACGCGTCGTGCCGGCATGTTCGGAAACAATCGCCACATCGCGCTGTGCCAATGCATTTACCAGACTGGACTTCCCCGCATTCGGCGCGCCGATCACCGCAATCTGGATGCCGTCCCGCAACCGTTCACCGCGCCGGTTATCCGACAAATGGTCGGCAATTTGCGCCCGCAAATCCTGCAGAACGGGCAGAACCTGTGACGACACACCATCAGGCATATCATCATCGGCAAAATCAATATCAGCTTCCAGATAAGCAAGGGATTTGGTCAGCCGTTCGCGCCAATCATCATACAGGCGGGATAGCACGCCACCCAATTGATCGAGCGCCTGATTTTTCTGCGCCACAGTTTCCGCATCAATCAGATCGGCAATCGCTTCGGCCTCGGTCAAATCCATTTTGTTATTTTCAAAAGCGCGGCGCGTAAATTCCCCCGGATCGGCCATACGATAGCCATCCATTGCAGACAGCGCACTCAAAAGCGCCTGAATAACGGCTTGCCCGCCATGCACGTGATATTCCACCACATCTTCGCCTGTAAAACTGGCGGGCGCCGCAAAATAAAGCGTCAACGCTTTGTCGATTGTTTCACGTGAAACATGATCCGTTAAACGGCACAAAACAGCCTGACGCGGCGCAAAAGCGGATTCCGGACGGCCGGATAAACGGCACAGTCCCGCCAGCGCCGCCGGACCGGACACGCGCACCACCGCCACGCCCGAACGGCCAGGGGGTGTTGCCAATGCATATATCGTATCAACCGCCATCTGAACCCGCGCGCCTTCTTTGTGTTATTTCGTATCGTCTTTTTTGTCTGTGTCCGATTCAGGCACAGTCACGCCCATTTGCGCCCAGAATAATTTTTGCATGTCCGTCATGCTTTGCATCGTCATCGGCATCCAGGTCTTCACAAAGGTTTCGGGATCAAGGCTCTGGATATTCTCGCGCATTTTGTCTTCCAGATCCTGCATCATTTTTTCCTGAATGACCGCAACATTTGGCAGCCCCAGAAATTGCCGCGCTTCTTCAGGTGTGCAATCGATATTAAATGTAACTTTCATGTCCGCCTCTTTCCCGAAAGCATGATCGCTTTCGTTTTTTCAAAAATCTTGAATTTGGTGTTACACTGTGTTAATACACTAAAACAGTGTTGAAAATAAAAATAATACAGTAGAGCGATGATCGTTTTGCAATCAAACCAAAGGACGCGCCACATATCGTGTACAGATGTACAATAAGTGCCGCATCAACGTATTGCCCGTGAAACGAGGAACGCTCTAAGAGGATGAAACAGCAAATGGCCTTAAAAGACAAGCATTCAGATGCAATCAAAGCGATTATTTTGGAAAATGCCGAAAGCGCCCTGTGTCAGGCGTTGATGACGGCGGAAACGACCGAAGACATGAAAGCTCTGATGATTGATTTGTGCACGCCGCAGGAACTGAACGCGCTGGCCGAACGCTGGCTGATCGCCCGTTTGCTGGCCCGCGGTGATTTGTCCTATCGTGATATTAACGGCCTGACCGGTGTCAGCACGACCACCATCGGCCGCGTGGCGCGCTTTTTGGAAAAAGAGCCGCATAAAGGATACAAAAAGGCACTGGAAAAAACCGATCAAGCCCAAAGCTGATCACGGGCAGAGAACGCGCTGATCATGTGCGGATCACATCCGGAACGGGCGGACCTTGAAACGGGCGGGGCACAAGTAGAGAGCGACCTGTGGCCGATCTGAAAGCCCGACAACATCCTGAAACAGGCGCGCAACCATGCGCAAAACGGCGCTATTTCATATTCACAAGCACGGCCCGCACCGACAAATAAAGCACGGCGGCATTTAAAATATGCCACATATAATGCACCCCGACCGGCAGCGCCGCACAGACCGTCATATCAATGGAGCGAAATGTCAGCGACACCACAAATATAACCGCCGCGAGCAGAAGCACAAACGGTTCTGTACGGTGTTTGCGCCAATGATCGACACCAAACCCCAGCACAAAGAAAAGCGCAGGCGCGTAGCCCAGTGACCCATTCAGCCAGTCATAAGGCAATGTGCCGGTCCCGACGGACAATCCGGTAAACAGCACCAGAAATCCGATGATGCAGAACGGGCCGCGCCCCATAATATTGCGGGCATAGGTCACGATAAAGGCCAGCTGGAAAATCAGGATCGGAATCACATCCGCGAATTTCGACCAGACGGTTGCAAAACTGTGGAATAAGGCCGACCCGATACCAATGATAAAAATCAGCACAATCAGAACATAAGGCGCGGGCGCGCTGATGTTGTGACGGCGCGCCATGACAAACAGCAACACAGCCGCAATCATGAACGCCAGATTACTCAGCAAATTCAGCGGCTCGTCAAACAGTCCTGCGAAGACTCGTTCGCAGTAAATATCGATTTGGGGCAATGTCTGTTGCGGTGATGTATGTTGATGTGAAGATGTCATGACATTTATTTACAAATAGCAATCTGGCCTTTTCTTACGGTTCGCCATATATTACACCATACAATAGCGCCATATCATAGCATATGTGTAAGAGCGTCGATAAATCTGTTGCATTTTAATATTGCGGCAACCACCGAAGGAAAGAAAATGTCTGATTTTTTATTTGAATATTATAACTGGATCAAAGCCCTGCACGTGATTGCCGTTATGTCATGGATGGCGGGGCTGTTATATCTGCCGCGACTTTTTGTGTATCATGCCGATGCAAAAGCCGGATCAGACGTTTCCGAACAATTCAAGATTATGGAACGCAAATTACTGCGCTTCATTATGAATCCGGCCATGATCGCCAGCTGGATTTTCGGGATTTTGATGATTGTGGCCAACACAACATTATTCAGCTTCGGATGGTTTCACGCGAAATTGACCCTTGTTGTTTTGATGTCGGTTCTGCATATGGTCTTTGCGCGGTGGCGCAAAACATTCGAACGGGATGAAAACACACGCGGCGATAAATTTTACCGCTGGTGGAACGAAGCCCCGACAGTGTTGATGATTATTATCGTCATCATGGCCATCGCCGAGCCGTTCTAGAGAACGTTTCATCCGGATTTTATTCGGGGACGCCTTAATCAGGAACAGGGCCGGGATACAGGCCCGGACCGGGCTGTGTTTGGGGCAAATCTTCCGTCACGGACAAGCCCGCATGAATATCCTGATAAAAAGCCAGCTTGTGCGGGTCGTCATTTTCAATATCCGCTAAAAAGGCCGCCAGACCGTTCATATGAAACATGATTTTGTCGATGTCATCGGCGGGCACATCGGCCTGCGTCATGATATTGCGCATCAAAGTATCGCGGTAATCCGAAATCGTTTCCAGCAAACCGTCACGCAAGAAGACTTTGGACAGCAATTCAACCGATTCATATTGCACGCGGGTCAGGGATTCATGATGCAGCATACCCGGCTGCGGCACATAAGCCCCGAAAATACCGGCGGCCTGCTTGTAATTTTCAAGATCGGCGTGGACTTGATCGCGTTCATCATCAGACAAGGTTTCGATATAATCCAGAATGGCATTCATATGGGCGGATAAACGCACACATTCAGCATCATAGAAGCCGTGTTCTTCCAAAAAATTCGTAAAGCGGCGCGCGCTGACCTCGGATGCTTTATTAAACTGACCGGAGAGAATAAATGCATCGGTGATTTTATCAATCGCCCAATAATCACGCGCTGTGCGTTCTTCCACGGGAATAAATTCGCTGGTGATTGTCATGGTAATACCCGTCCCTGTTTTTTTATGCTTTTCCCATCACTTAACATAACCGCGCCCGTTTTGCAATCCAAAGTATGCCTAAGCGCCATCGAAGCGCTGGGAGAAAACAGGGACGCAGAAGGAAACAGGAGGACATAGAAGAAAACAGAAGGCGCAGCAGGGAGAAAATGGAAAAGGTGGTCTTTCGCGCCCCCAGCAGAGAAAGGAGGCGAAGATGCAAAAGAGAGAAGAGGATAAGACAAAAAAGAAGGGAGCTTCCCGCCCAAAAGGCCGAAAGCACCCATAAAAAGCATCAAAAAGAGCTTGACTTGCTTCCATAACCCTTGTATATGGGAAGTATCTTTTGAGAAAACTCCAGAAATTTTCAAATTTTTCGCGACATGGGTCGCCCGCTCTTTGAGCAGGAGTTTTTAACTAGACATAAAGTTAATCAACATCATTAATGATACCGAGATAAGAGATAAGACAGCCAAGAAAAAGCCCTGTCATAATTTTGCAAAGCTTCAAAACGCAAACATTATAACCCCATCGAGATTCCCATTCACATCATTCACGCAATGAACATTTTAAAGAAATAAACAACACAGGATAACATTCCATGAATTTGCAGGATTTAAAAACAAGATCACCAGCCGAGCTTCTGGCTTTTGCCGAAGAGTTGGGAATCGAGAATTGTAACTCCATGCGCAAACAAGACATGATGTTCGCCATTTTAAAAGAACTGGCCGAACAGGATGTGCCGATTTCAGGCACAGGGGTGCTGGAAGTCCTGCAAGACGGTTTTGGCTTCCTGCGTTCACCCGAAGAAAATTATTTGCCCGGACCGGACGACATTTATGTCTCACCATCACAAGTCCGCCGCTTTGGTCTGCGCACAGGGGATATCGTCGAAGGCGAAATCCGCGCCCCGAAAGATTCAGAACGCTATTTTGCGCTGTTGCGTGTCGGGTCGATCAATGGTGAAACACCGGACCGCATCAAACACCGCATTAATTTCGATAACCTGACACCGCTTTATCCGGAACGTAAAATCAAACTGGAATATGATGACCCGACCAAGAAAATGATGACACAGCGCATTATCGAGCTGGTGTCGCCAATCGGTTTCGGTCAACGTGCGCTGGTTGTGGCTCCGCCACGGACCGGTAAAACAGTGATGTTGCAGGATATCGCGCAATCTATCTCAACAAACCATCCCGATGCCTATCTGATCGTTCTGTTGATTGACGAACGTCCGGAAGAGGTGACCGACATGGCCCGCTCTGTCCGCGGTGAAGTTGTCTCATCAACATTCGATGAACCAGCCGCCCGCCACGTGCAGGTTGCCGAAATGGTCATGGAAAAAGCAAAACGCCTTGTCGAACACAAGCGTGATGTGATTATCCTGCTGGACTCGATTACACGTCTTGCCCGTGCTTATAACACGGTTGTACCAAGCTCAGGTAAGGTTCTGACAGGTGGTGTGGATGCAAACGCCCTGCAACGCCCGAAACGTTTCTTTGGTGCGGCCCGTAACGTTGAACAAGGCGGATCGTTGACCATTATTGCGACAGCCCTGATTGACACCGGTTCACGCATGGACGAAGTGATTTTCGAAGAATTCAAGGGTACAGGCAACGCCGAAATCGTTCTGGACCGCAAATTGTCAGACAAGCGCGTTTACCCGTCCATCGATATTCAAAAATCCGGCACGCGGAAAGAAGAACTGCTTGTCGGCAAAGATGTTCTTTCCAAAATGTGGGTGCTGCGTCGTATTCTCAACCCGATGGGTACGGTCGAAGCCGTCGAATTCCTTCAAACCAAGATGAAAGACACGAAGAACAACGACGATTTCTTCCAGTCTATGAATCAGTAACGAAGAATTCGCAAGAATCCGGCAAACCCGCAGATAATCTTTGCGTTTACTTAACTTTCTCCGCCTATACTTTGGAGAGAAGGTTTTATGTGTAAAGGCAGTGTCACAAGGCAATATTCATGCGGCAATTTTTGAAAAATTTCACAGTTTCGCTGATTTCGGCGCTGCTTATCTCGTTCACGATCGTCAATACACACGTCACGCCGCTTTATTCGGCCGAGACGCAAAACACCACGCCGCCAATACAAAATACAGAACCCACATATAGCGCCGTCAGTGATACGGACGCAGACGCGCCTGCCGCAAACACAGAGGCGAAACCGGACGCGAATACCGAAACAGAAGCCGAAGCCGGAACGGAAGCTTCGGCAGATACAGAAACGAACACGGATACAAGCACAGGGGAAAATACAGGATCAAATACGGGAGAAAACGGACAGACCGACACATCCGCCGATAGCTTGCCCGCAAATATACCGGAACAGATACAAGCAGACCCCGGCGCAGAACCAAGCAAAGAATGGAAAGAGGCCAAAGCCTTGCTCGATTCAGCGCCAATCTCACCGCTGGAAACCAAAGTCTTACGCTGCGGCTATCAGCCCTGGTCGGCCGCCTTCCAAATCAATGAGGAAACGGGCGAGATGTCCGGCTATAGCTATGACATCATACGGCAGATCGCCCACAAACTCGGCATGACCATCGAATGGGTCGAGGCCAGTACAGACCAAAGCCCGTCCGAAGACATCCAGCAAGACCGTTATGATGCGCTATGCAGTGGATCGTGCATCGGCACCAGCGCCAACATACAAGCAACGCTGTATTCACAGGCCTTTATGCATGTTCCCCTTTATGTGATTTCAAAAGATACGCTGCCGGAAAATGACGGGGCGGATATACACATTACGCATCCGCCGGAATCAATCGTCGGTGATCTGGGGGCGATCAAGAATTCGCGCTATGAAAATCTGCAATCCGCACAATTCACCCCAAGCCCCGACGCACTGGCAGATGTTGATACGGACCGCTTTGATGCCGCGATCGAATCCTATTACAATCTGGAATGTTATAATAAATCGCATGATAGTGCGCCGCTGAAGGCGCAGCGCAATCCGTTTACCTTTTGCGGGATGAGCTTTATTCTGCCTGCCGGTGATCATGCGCTGAAATATATTATCGATAATCATTTATTCAATCTGTCACAGGACGGCACGCTAAATAAAACAATCCGCGATTACATGCCGCAGGATACATTGCACTGGCACGAAGCCTTTATCACCTATACCGACATGAAAAGCGTGGAACTGCCGACCTCGAACGGCAGTGGTCAATCCTGCCCCTATGCACAAAAGATGCAAAAATTGCTGCAGGAAAACAGCCAATCCATCATTGAAAATATTGAAGATAATCCGGCCACACCGCAATATACGCCCGCCCCGAACAGCGCGGCAGGGCAAGATGACAGGCAAGGACAGAATGGCCAAAAGCCGGCTGAACAAAAACGCGATGAACACACATTGGACGAACATTGGGCTGAAAATCTGGCCGCCGATATTTTATCGCGGACGCCTGAAACACTGACAGAAACAGACGCGCCAGAAACATCTCAGTAAAAGATGTACACGTAACAGAACGGCCCTTCACATCCGTGACACCCCCATATTATTTGCACCTTGCCCCGATGATCTGTGACGATCTGTGACGATCCGTTATCGCACGGTAGGCACAGTATGGGAATCCGCATAGATCACGCAGGAATGGTTTCAGAATAATTTTATGATGGTTTTACGGATGATATGCGGCCCATCCATAAGATAACGCCATAACACAACAGCACGACACAACCGGCGAAGGGAACCATAGAAGGGGCGATCACGTATAATAATAAGGTGCGCAGAGAATGCGGCGATTACACCTACATAGAGCACCTGACACATCATAGCGCTTGGCATTTAATAGCACTTCGCACTGGCCGCCGCCATTGATCTTTCAGGGGCGTTGATTACTGCAGATGCTGTTCCAGAAATGCCGCTGTGCGGTTATTGGCCAGATTGGCGGATTCTTCGTCATAATGCGCGCCGCCAAAACGGGCAAAGGCATGGTCGTTTTCAGGATAATGATGCGTTGTTGCCAGCGGATGTCCCGCAAGGGCATCGATGATCGCATTCTGTGCCTCGGGCGGTACAAATTCATCTTTGCCTGCGATGTGAAGCATCAGCGGCTTTTTGATATTGCCTGCTTCGTCCAGCATTTCATTAATGCGCACGCCGTAATATCCGACAGAACAATCAGCATCGGTGCGGGTTGCCGTCATATAGGCAAGCTGGCCACCAAGACAATATCCGACCGCGCCGACTTTGCCGTTTGAACGGTCATGGCCGCGCAATTCATCAATCGTGGCCTGAATATCTTCCGTGCCCTTGTCAGGATCAAATTTTCCAAATAAATCAAAGGCTTGTTCCCATTCCGCATCTGTTTTATCCGTCAGCTGAATACCGGGTTTAATGCGCCAGAACAAATCGGGACACACAGCAATATACCCTTTTTCGGCCATTTCATCACATTTGCGGCGCATCTCCGCATTCACGCCGAAGATTTCCTGAATCATCACAACAACAGGCGCTTTTCCGTCCCCGTCCGGCAAAGCCAGATACGCACCGAATTGTTCCCCTTTGTCTGTTGTAATATCGATATCAGGCATGTTTGTCTCCTTGCTTATCACCGTTTATCACTGTGCAAATCAAATATAGTTTGCTGTTATAATTTACTGTTCAAACCTATGCTGACTGTCGCACACCACAAGATCGGGCGCAACAGCGTTTGAAGGATTTCGGGCAAATAGACCCTTGTTTTGCGCGGGAAATATTCCCCGTTTTTGTACGGGCCGGGCCGAGCAAGTCTTCTGCGTCCGTATAATCGGTCACCATTTTGGCAAGACCGTTGATAAAGGCCGCAGAGGTGCTGACCGTCGGTACACGGATCATATAAGGCAGACCCATTTTCTCGGCTTCTTCGCGATATTCGATTTCAATCTCGACCAGCGTTTCGACATGCTCTTGTGTGAACGCATGCGGATAAATCACAACGGCTTTTTGATCTTTGGCCGCGCGTTTTAATTCATCTTCGGTGCTGGGGCCGATCCATTTTTTCGGACCGACGCGGCTTTGATAACAAATCGCCCAATCAAGCCCTTTCATACCGTAATGATCGCGCAAATATTTCACAATCGCTTTGGCAGATTGTTCGCATTGCCATTGATAGGGGTCGCCATCTGTAATGATGTCTTCGGGCAGGCCGTGTGCGGAAAACAAAATACGCGGTTTTTTCTGGCCGGATTGTTTAACGGCTTTGTCATACTGTTTTTTCACATTCTGGGCCGATGCCTTGATATAGCCATCATCAAGCGGATAACAGCACAGCATCGATGTCGGGGCGTTTAATCCTGTCTTTTCCGCCGCTTTGTTCCAGACCTGTAGGGATGATCGTGTCGTCGTGGTTGAAAATTGCGGATAAAGCGGCAACAACATCACACGGTCCGGCTTTTCATCGCGCACCTTTGCCGCCACATCATCGGCCATCGGATGCCAGTAACGCATGCAGATATGAACGCGATATTCGTTCGGATCGCTTTTTTTCGCATTCAGCTTTTTTTCAAGGGCGGCGGCTTGCTCTTGGGAATTTTCCAAAAGCGGTGATTTATCCCCCAGCTCGTTATAACTTTCGCCCGCCTCGCGTTTGCTCCGGCGAATGGAGATCAGTTTGGCCAGTGGATAGCGCACAAAAATCGGGGCGCGGATGATATTTTTATCCATGAAGAAATTAAACAAAAACGGTTTAATGGATTGTTTGGAATCCGGTCCGCCCAGATTAAACAGAACCACGGCGACTTTTTCACCGGCTTGTTTTTCGCTGTTCTGGCCGTTTTGTTTGGCCTGCGTTTTTTTATTTTGCGCTGCTTTTGTGTTTTTGGTCTTTGTTTGACGCTTACTCATTTTTATAAATTCCACTTGATGAATGATAATTCGTTATATTTTTGTTTTGCTGTTTAATCTTCACGCAGAACGTCCAACATTTTTTCGACATGTGCGATCGGTGTTTCCTTGTGTATGCCATGCCCGAGATTAAAAATAAACGGCCCTTCGCCAAGCACAGATTTAATACGTTTTACTTCTTTTTCAAGCGCTGTGCCACCGGCCAGCAAACAAAACGGTTCAAGATTGCCTTGCACCGGACAAAGCGTTTGTACATGATCTGCCGCCCAGTCCGCAGGCAATGTCTGGTCCAGCGCAACGGCGCTGACGCCTGTTTGCCTCACGTAACGCGGATACATCACCCCGCCGCCACGCGGAAAACCGATAACCGGGATATCGGGATGTTTGGCACGGATCGCCGCCATAATCTTCTGTGCAGGACCAATCACATAACGTTCAAACAGCATTTCATCCAGAATACCCGCCCAACTGTCAAACAGCTTTAACGCTTCGGCGCCTGCATCGGCCTGCGCGATCAGATAATCGGCCGTGGCCTGTGTGACCAGATCGATCAACGCATCAAACCCGTCTGGATCGGCGTAAGCCCAGCGTTTTGTATTGATAAAATCACGGCTGCCGCGTCCTTCGACCATGTAACACGCCACTGTCCACGGCGCACCGGCAAACCCGATCAGCGCCGTTTGATCGTAGCCTTCATCACGCAACATCGTGCGCACATTTTTGATGGTCTGGTAAATCGGTGACAGCGTTTTATGAATATCGACATCATAAAATCCCTGAAAATCTTCGGATGTACGGACAGGCGGCAAAACCGGACCTTCGCCCGCCTTGAAAGCAAGCCCCTGTCCCAGCGCCTGGGGAATAACCAGAATATCGGAAAACAGGATTGCCGCATCCATTCCGAAACGGCGGATGGGTTGCATGGTTACTTCGGCCGCGAAATCCGGATTATAAACCAGATCCAGAAAGCTGCCTGCTTTGCCGCGTAGTTCCATGTATTCGGGCAGATAACGACCGGCTTGCCGCATCATCCAGACCGGCGGCACGGAAGGTGTGTGACCGTTTAAAACATCCAATATCGGTTTCATGTTCGTCTCTCGTTTCACGTTTGATTTTCTCGTATCTGGTTTTCTTGTGCTTTCACACATTTCCCGTTTTCTGTTCTGCACGGATTTTCATGCAGGTCTTTGTCACGGTTTTAACCAATTCTTTACCATTTCGAAATAGCCTTTTTCATTGCCAGACTATCATTCGAAGATCGCCATCTAAGCACACCCAATAAAAATAAAAAGAATTATTTAAAAGGTTTTTGTAGATAGTTGGTCCTGTGGGAATCGGGGATTAACAGTTATACAGAGATTCGTTCACAGATTCGATTTTTGCCAAACCTAATATGAACCCACGATTCGCCCGTCTTTGTTCTAAAACCATATGTATAGAATGTATTTCGGTTACACACAGGGATTAGCTCTGTCTAAAAAAATAGACCAGAATCTGTATAACTCGACTTTGGCACTTACCCCATATTTTCACCAAGAGTTACGCACATGGATACACACATGCTGTGGTGATCTTTTTTCGTATAAAAACGGTGCATAATGCGAATCGATTCGGCCCGTTCTGATATGTTTTTATATATTGCTCCATGATAAATGCCGCTATCAGGTCTTCAAATCTTTTTATCGTCTTTGTATTTTGTGATCGGTTATGTGGGCGCGGCGTGATGCGGTCTTTGCCATTTAGGGCTGTCTTTCACATCAAAATATGCTAAAAAGTAGGAAATAGAAGCGGTTACAGGAATAATCATGGCTTTAATTTCAAAAGAAGCATTCAAAAAAACAGAAGGCAAACGCAAACGCGATTTACTGGATCATGCCAATCCGCATCTGGACGGGCAGGATTTTAATGCCGACACAACAACGGTTTTATCGTATGAGCCGTCTTTTTACCCCGGCTATAAATTGCTGGAAATTACAGACCGTGAACAAGTGCCGTATGTGACGCGCATTGTATTATTCAGCGAAAAGAAAAAAGATGTTGTCGTTCTTGATTGGACCAGCGCGCCGATTTACGCTTTAAACGAACGGCTGCCGATTGATATTGATGTTCATAATGTATCGGCTTATGTCCGTTTCTTTTTCCAGTATGTCAAAGGGGCAAAGGGCAGTTTTATCATTGTTGAATCGTCCGATGACATGAAATGGAAAGATGATCCCACGCCCGCGGGCCGCAAAGCGCTGGGCGATATGCTGGAACCGTTGCGGGTGACAGACGAAAAAGATGGCGGTTTTACACTGGCGGCTTGTTTTGCTTATCGCGGGTCATTATTCAGCGCCGATATACAGGTTGATAAAACCGGTCAGGTCATGATGCAAAACGAAGAGCTGTTGATTGAAAAAATTCCGGTCATGGATGATTTGCTCGGCCAATAAAAAAGCCAATAAAAGAAAAAGAAAACACAAACACCTTTAAAAAAAACAGCTTTGAAAACGGCGGCCGAAATCCGGCGAATAATACCGCCTTGCGAACCACCGCTAAAAAAATTTCATTTTTATTTCCATTTTTCGGCGTTCTATTCCCATAAGTCAGGGATCATTTTGCGATCTTTTTTCATAACGTTTTAAGGGGTGTTTAACACTCTCCAAATCTTCATTTTCTGTTCAGATTTTCTTAAGGCTTTTTTTACAAATAACCGCAGAAAACTGCCATTTCCGAACTTTCTTCAAAAAAAGGATAAAAAGCAATCTTTTGGTAGCAAAGCGTTAATACTCTGCCGTCATAATGGTAATTGTCGAAAGGGCATATCCACGTTTTTTCGGCCTGACAAAAACCTTATTTGCGGGGTTTAAAAATAAGGTTCAGTCAGCACAAACGAAATTTGGGGAATAAAAATGGATACACCAACTTTAACACCTTCATGTCGCATGGCTTACGCGATCAACAATTACCAGCCGGTGATCTGTACGATTATCAGCGACCAGCCATTATTCTATATGGACTATGAAGAAGAGTTCGAAGAAGAAGGTACGGAATTTACATTGCTTGCGGCCGACCAATCCGGCGCAGAAGCAGATATTGTTGAAACAGATGATTGCACGGAAGAATTTGCCTTTGATATGTTTACGGCATTATTGCCGCACGGCAATCAGATTTCACATGCGGGATCTTATACAAAAATCGAAGAACTGACAGAGGCGCTGCGTAAAAGCCGTTTGGCCGGCGCATTTCTGGATATCGCCGAAGCACATGATACGGCACTTGTTTTCAGCAAACAGATTAAAGACAGCGTTTATGATCGCCGTGCAAACACAATTTTCGTGCGTCCGGATATGCCGGCCGAAGACCAGCTTTTATTGACAGCGCGTGAATTAAGACGTGTCTGGCAACACCGCGAAGGGGCGTTGATTGATCCGCTGAAATTCCATCCGGATCACGCTATTTTGGTGAACCGTGCACAAATTGCCGATCTGGCTGTGATGACGGTACGGATTGGCTGGGAATTACAGCTGGCCGGGCATAAATCTGTCTGGATTCGTCTGGAAGATTCTTCTATGTCGGATGTGGCCCGTGCAATGGCACGCGATGCCCACACAGATTTCAGAAATCTGGATAACGGCAATGCAATGAGCTCGTCTTTCGAGGCATGGTTCCTGTCAAACCGTTGTCAGCAAGAAGATCGCACATTAATTCAGGCGATGCTTTCACATCAGAATACATTCTCGTTCCAAGATGAAGACACATCACGTCAGGTGGCATCCGATGTTGTTCAGGCACTCGGCAGCATGCCTTACGGCAAAAATTACCTGTCGCCTTACTTATCGACCATCATGGCCGACAGTGTTTTTACCGATGTAAGGGACCGCTCTAACGCGAATTTCCTATGGTTTATCAAATTCGAGCGCACATTCAGCGAAGCGGAACGCAACTTGCAAGGTCGTGAAGATATCAACAAGGGCGGGGATCAATCTGCCCAGAATATCAACACAAATAAAAGCAAGTTTAGCAATCATGAACAAACATCAGAAGTCATTCAGCTTCCGCAAAGCGGACAAAACGCCGACCATAAATCAATTCACAGAAAATTTGGGTCAAAACCGTCCGAAAACGGGAAAAAGCGCAAAGCCGATATTATCTCATTCCAAGAGTTCAGAAGCGCAATCCGCGTTTCAGAACAGCGATAGTGCCGGAGGTCACACGATGAAATCAGGCTGGAAGTCACGGACAATATCAGACAAAGCGTTGCAGGCCCGTCGCGGGGTTGCAACCGGTGCGGACAGCGCCGCTGATACAAAATCCTATTTCGATCTGACGGAATCGCTGGCAGACCATCGCGCCGATGCGGATGATGCCCTGCTTTTGACAGCAATGTTTGATGGCGATGATGATATCAGCGTCGAACAGATTAATACGCAGCCATTTGATTTTCGTACAGATGAAGATGTTTTTGCATGGGTTGCGGCTGTGCTTGGTAAATCACCATCAGCACGTTTGATTGCAAAAGCCATTTTGAAAGAAGATTGGGCGATTGTCACTGAAAGTCTGCACAATAACGGCTATCACATCGATACGGACAATCACATTATTACACTTGATAATTATGCAATGACGGCAACATCGCTGGGGCATTCGGCCTTTTTCCGCAATGATTTGCTGTTGAATATGGTACGGGCCATGCGCGATTTGTGGCATGAAAACCGTTTTGCCGCCACGGCGCTGGAGTTTGGCGCGGAAGAAGTATTGCTGTTGGAACGCGTGCGCGCGGCCGATTGTGACACATTCGCCGTTCTGGTTGCATGGGAATTGCGCGGCGAAGGATTTTCCGACATTTGGCGTCACATTATCGGCACCGAAGAAGGCGATATGGCGCTGGCCTTTTCACATTATCTGGAACGCGATCCGCGCGCATTATTTGACGGGCGTGCGCTGGCACAGGCATTTCGTGTCTGGCATGAAGACGACCAGCGTGTTGATGCGTGTGACCACGAAACACTGGAAATGCTGGATGATCTGATTTTATCCCGCGATGGTGAAAGCCCGTTCGGGGATTCTGTTCTGACCAAAGACCGGATCGAGGATTTGTCCCGTTTGCCGGGCGGCGTGATTTATCTGGAAGGCTTGGGCGGCCGCATTCGCCGCGATCCTTATTTTGCCGGATTGAATGATCCGATCAATCAGGCGCATTTGTTCCAGATTATTTACGATCTGAAAGTGACGCGCGTAAATGACGTGCCGTTCCGCAACCGTGATCTGGCGCAAAAGATTTTCCCGCATGGGGAAATGCGTGAAAACTGGTCTGATGTATGATGTATAAGATTTAGGATGGTGCGGCGCTGGCCGTATCATTCCTGTCAGGTTTGTAAACCGGGAAAAGGCGATCAACGATGTTGGTCGTCTTTTTCTTTGTGCCGCTGCGGTGTGTCATTTTGTGCCGGTTTGTGCGCGGTGATCCGTCGCCGGTCAATAAAACAATAATTTCTGTTGTATCTTTGCCGGACATTCTGTAATTTTCTTCGAAGCATGTGAGGCGCGGCCCATAATATGTGCATCACAGCTGTGTAACAGCTATGTAAGTGTGATTTGAAACATAAAGTGAAACGGGGATAATCCTATGAAATCAGTTATTTTTCGGTGTGTAACGGTTCTGTTGTTAGTCGCCTCTTTGAGTGCATGTGAAACAATGGAAGGCGCTGGTCGTGATATTCAAAAAGCAGGCGAAGCCATTGAAGGCGCCGCAGAATAATATTGAATATCAATCAGTTATAGATTTTTATTTTATTCGAAGACGAATCTTGTTATAAAAACACCATAATTTTTATGACAAGTAAAAAGCTGCAAAACAAAAATAAAACCGACAAACATATAAGAGTGCGAAAATGAAAAAGTTTGAAGTTGTTGTGATGAGTGTTTTGACATTGTTGTTCGTTGGCACATTGCTGCATAACGGCCAGTCAACAAAAACACCTGAATCCTGGGAAAAGGACGTGAAACAATTTGGTACGACTGTGACGGCTAAAAAAGAAAAGAAACAAACACCGACACAAGACGAAATCAATAGTGTTCTGGCCGGTATTAATGTTGAAGAACTGGCCGGTATCGCACCTGCCGCAGGTGGCGATGACGCAGCTGACACGGAAGATGAGCAGACACCTGTATCCGTGACGGATGAAGACACATCAGAGGACGAAGAAGATACACCAGCGACACCTGCTGATGAGGAACAAACAGAAGAGTAAATCTTCGTTTATTCGTTTCTATCAAAGATTTTGAAAAGCCGCGTATATCGCGGCTTTTTTATGCGCGGTATGGCTATGGAGTATGGCTATGGACGGGTGTTTTCATGGCCGCGCGGGATGTTGCGGGTGTCATGGCCGGTATAGCGGCGTGCGGCAAGGATGGATAGGGGAGGCATGAGCGGGGCGACGTTTATAATCGGCGGTGGCGTGTTACCGGATTGATACATGATTAATATATGGGGCCGTGTTGCGATCTGTCCCTGTCGCCTCTTTATGGTCGTCTCATTATAGGGCGCTTTTTATAAGGCGTTTTTCATGGGGGCATGGGGCGGCAGAGTGTTTGGATGCGTCGAACGGGTTTCAGCCGCTGTTCTCTGGCGTGAAGGCTGAAGATAAGGACTGAAGATAAGGGCCGAGGATGAAGACCGGGGATGAAGGCCGAAAAGGAGGATCGGTGGTGATGGCGGCCGGTGTTACAGATGGAATGTGGAATGACGGGCGCGTTAACGGGCGGCAATCTTTGTGTCGCCGCTGCTCGCGAGATGCGGGTCCACCGCTTTTGGCAATAACAGCCAGTAACGCCCTTCGGATTTCATGTGTCCGGCCATATATTCGGCGCGATCGCCATAGCCCCAGAATACATCACCGCGCACCGCGCCGCGAATAGCGCCGCCCGTATCCTGCGCAACCATCAAACGGCGCAGCGGCGCTTCGTTTTCGGTTGGCGGTTTGATATCAACCCACAGCGGAATGCCGTATGGAATTTTGGAGCGGTCAACAGCCAGTGAGCGTTCGGGGGTTAAGATCACCCCTTCCCCGCCGAGCGGCCCGCCTGTGTCCAGTTCGCGGAAAAAGACATATGAGCGGTTTGTAAACATGATGTCATTGGCTTGATCGGGGTTTGCTTCGAGCCAGGCGCGGATTGTTTGCAATGACACCTCGTCCTGTTCAAGATGGCCGCGCGCGATTAGCTCGCGTCCGATGGCATAGTAAGGGTGACCGTTCTGACCGGCATACCCGACACGCAGATCACTGCCGTCCGGCAAAAGAACGCGGCCGGACCCCTGAATATGCAGGAAAAAGGCATCAACGGGACTATCGACCCAGACGATCGGGTTGTCCTGTGCGGCGGGCAAGCCCCCGGCCGTAATGGCGGCGCGATCTTCGTAGGGGCGCAGGCGGCTGCCATTGACGCGGCCGGCAATACGGCGGCCTTTCAAATCATCGCGGAACTGGCCGAGATCAACCATCACCAGATCATCTGGCAAAGCCCGCAGTGGATATTGATATGGGCCTGTTTTAATATGCGCGCCGCGCAGTGACGGTTCGTAATATCCGGTAAACAGGCCTGTGTCGCCTGCCCCTGCAGCGGCGGCTTTCCACGGTGTGAAATGCATTTCGACAAAGGCTTTGGCATCTGTAACCTGCCCGTCATTCACAAGACGGCATACCGGTTGCCAGTCGCCATATGTGCCGGCAAAGCCGTCAGCCCCAAGTGATGCGGTGGCGGGTTTTTTGACAATGCGGTCACATGATTTTTCCAGCGCGGCCAAAAAGGCTTGATGATTGTCTTTGTCCCAGTCCGGTAATTGTCCGAAAGAGGCCTTTTTCAACACAAGCGGCTGTTCATCAACATCTTCGCTGACATGACCACATGCCGCACACAGCAAAACAAGCAAGCAAAGTGACACATGTTTGAGTGGGGTAAAGGCAATATCGGCACAGAAAGGGAAGAGAGAACGCGGCATGGTCATATCCTGATGAAAGTGAACGGTCATATTATGAATTTAAAAGGTTTGTCGCGGCCGGACAAGCCACGATAGAAACGTATCCTGATATTTGTCGTGACGGCATGTAGGGTTGTCTTTTACCGCAGGGGCAAAATGGACAAGCATTGCAGAGAATCTATTGGCAGGTGCTGTGCGTTATTTCTTTTTCTTGGTATCGGGAACGGTTTTGTGATCGCTGTCGGCGGCATCATCATCGCGTGTTTCATAAACAAGCCATGCCGGATTATTGCTGCGCAGATCACGGCCGAACGTCCAGACATCAACGGTTTCAGAGGCGCGGTTGGCGCTGCCTTCGAGAATTTTACCGTTTTCATCTTTCAACACGTTTGTTTCATCGGCTACAAAACGCACTTTGATAAAGCCCATCTTGCTTTCGGTCCATGCATCCAGCATATCCATTTCACGAATGGCTTGTACCTCGACCTCGGCGGTCTGGTTTTGTTTGTCCCGCTGGGTAATGGCTTTTTCAAAGGCTTTGAAGACATTCGGGCTCAGCAAATGTTTCAATGTGTCGCGGTCGCCTTCGCCGAAAGACTCGATAATGATTGTAAAGGCGTTCTGGGCGGCCTTCATAAATTTGTCTGCGGCGAAATTGCGGTCAATTCGCGCAATGGCATCCAGCCCTTTTTCGGCGGTATGTTCGATTTTCATGTGTTTTTCAAGAGACGGACCGACTTCTTCGACAGGGGTGACGTTATCAACGACGTTCCCGTGCGGTGATGATGGCGCAGCGCGCTTTTCCGTTTCTTCTTTGATGTTGGTAAAGGGGTTCGGGCGATCGTTCTCTTCGCCGTGCCGTTCACCGAGAATGCTTTTCAGCCAGTAAACCAGTCCGCCTGCGACCAATGCATAAAGTATAATATCTGCTGACACGTTGTTTCCTTTACCCTTTGATATCTGAGATGTATCGTAATATATAATACTTATACGATCTATAGTATTTTATCTGTGAACCTTAAAAATCAAGAGCCCCTTATGTTATTCTTCATTATATTCCTTATTATACCGTTAATCGAGATCGGTTTATTTATTTCCGTCGGCGAGGAAGTCGGGGTGCTGAACACGTTGTTACTGTGTTTTGCAACAGCTGTGGTCGGGTCTGTATTGGTGCGGTATCAGGGGCTGGAAACCCTGTTTTCAGCCAGAAAAGCGATGGAACAGCATGATCTGCCTGTACAGGAGATGTTTGACGGGGTGTGTTTGTTGGTGGCCGGTTTGATGCTGATTACGCCCGGTTTTTTCACAGATACGGTTGGGTTTATTCTGCTTGTGCCACCGATACGGGCCGTGTTGCGCGGTTTTGCCCTGCATCACATCCAGATCCGCTTTTTCGGCGGGGCATATGGCGCAGAAGGCGAGGGGCGTCGCAATCCGCGCGATTATTTCAAGCAGGATCCGGCGGGTGATGATCCGATCGACGTTGATTACGAGGTCGTTGACCGTGACCGCAAAGCAGACAAATCCGAGAAAAAAGGGGATGATCTGCTGGAATAGGGAAAACAGCCTTGAGATCAGGGCCGCGATCATGAATACTTTTCCGAGCATTTCAGCGGGATACACCGCATATAACCACGACAACATGACATAACAGAGGTTGCCCTATGGCGAAGAAGAAAAAAGACGACACAAGCACAGACAACAGCAAAGTCGAAGCGCAGACAACAGAAGACAAGGCCGCACAGGATGCGGCTGTCGCATCTGATAAAGCCGCATCTGACGAAACAGCATCCGGTCCGTTGCATGGCGGCGATACACCGCATGACTTTCCTGCTGTTATTCAGGGGCAATATATCAAGGATTTATCGTTTGAAAGCCCGCGCGCGCCTTTGTCGATCATGCCGGGCCAAAAACAGCCCGAGCTGAATGTGAATTTCGGTTTGGCGTATCGAAAGCTGAGCGAAAAAGAGGGCCGCGCTTTTTACGAAGTTGTGACAATGGTGAAGGTGACCGCCAAGCGCGAAGACAATCTGGTATTCCTGATTGAATTGCAACATGGCACAAGCTGTATTATTTCAGAGCCGGACACATTGTCGGAAGAAGAGCTGGAGCAGTTCTTGCTGACGGAATTGCCGCGCTATTCCTTCCCGTTCATCAGACAGCTGATTGCCACATTGACAGCGCAATCGGGCTTCACGCCGCTTTATCTGGCACCGGTCAATTTTGTGAACCTGTATAAACAGCGCAAAGCGCAGCAGGCCCAGCAAGGCGAACAAGACGAGAGCGCCGCCGCACAAAACGCGGGATAAGCCATTCTGATCCGTTCATGGAATTACAGACAAAAACAAAGCGCCACAAATCTGTGGCGCTTTTTTCGTGATTAGAGAGATTGAAGGGCGCGGTGAGCCCGCCCGTCAGAGCGGACAGCCATTACGCCGTTTATATTAGCGCGGTGTGATAAAGCCCATTGTACAGTCTTTACTTTCGCCGCCGTTATATTCGACCTCGCACTGATCGACAACGCCGCCATTCCCTGGTCCCATAGAGCGCACCTTGCCCATATTCGGGATGCCGTCATCCATTTTGGCGTCAATCATTTCGGCTTGTTTCGGGCTCATTGGTGCGCGGCCGATGCCCATCTCGATATTATTGCCGGGGCATGTATCAAGACAGTTTTGCAGACGCAGTGTCAAACCTTCGGGGCTGGCGTTACATGTTGCACCGCCAACGGCGCCGTCAACCGCACAGCGTGTCTGCGCAATGGTGTAGCCGCCGCGAATACTGGAGGCAGGGTGACTTTCACCCCATGCGACCAGATCGGCATTGGCCTGAACGCCCGTGATCATGCCGGCCAGCGACAGATGTTTCCAGAATTGCGTATTCTCGTCACCGATTGCGAAATTGTCACCTTCCCAGAAATTGACAATGCCCGCCCCTGCGGCTGCGCCGACACCGGCACCGCCGATAATGCCGTCACCATTGCCGTCTTCGCAGGATGTTGCGCCGGCACTACAGTTAGCAAGACGCACGGTGGCATCGGGCAGATCCCCTGCGGGAAGACCGTAGGCGCTTTTGAACGCTTTATACGCGGCCTGAATGTTTTTGATTTCCGTGATTGTGGCTGTCACTTTCGTGCCTTCAATCAGCTGCTGTCCCTTCAGAACGCCGCCAATCAACAGACCGATGATGATGATAACGACGGCCAATTCCACGAGGGAGAAGCCGGATTCGTTGCAAGTTGTGCGTGTCATCTTGTTTTTCATTATTGTGCCCCTTGATGTATTATCCTTAAATCATAGCAGAAAAGCTTTAAAAGAACCTTATGATAGGACATATTCACGATGCCCTGATCCCCTATAATCCTATAGAAATTGTGAGAAAACAAGCCCTTAATCCGCAGACTCTGTTTTTGCCTTTTTTGCGTCTGCGATGCCCCAAAGCGGTTCGGTCAGTTTTTCGCACAGGGCGGCATGGGCTGCGAGTTCTTCGTCTGTGGCGGCGTGCGGGCGCGGATCACGCTGTGGACGCTGTTTTTCAGCCAGTGCGCCCAGAACATTTTTCGCGTTTTCTTCCTGTTCTTTGGCCAGACCAAGACCGTGTTGCCGCCCGCCCATCAGTTCCAGATAAACATCGGCCAGAAGCTGGGCATCCAAAAGCGCGCCGTGCAGTTCACGGCTGCTGAGGTCGATTTCAAAGCGACGGCACAGCGCATCAAGCGATGCGGGCGCGCCGGGGAATTTTTGCCGCGCGATTTTCAGACTGTCAACAACCCGTTTGCGGTCAATGCTGGGGAATCCGACCATTTTCAGTTCGGCATTGACGAATTTCATATCGAATTCGGCGTTATGCGCCACCAACTTGCTGTCTGTGCCGATGAAGTCGAGAAAATCGCTATAGACCTGCGAAAAGACAGGTTTGTCTTTCACAAACTCGTTGGTAATGCCGTGCACGGCTATGGCATCGGCGGGAATATCGCGTTCGGGATTGATATATTGATGATATGTACGGCCCGTCGGCAACTGGTTGACGACTTCAACACAGCCGATTTCAACCAATCGGTCGCCTGTTTCCGGATCCATACCGGTTGTTTCCGTATCGAATACAATCTCGCGCATGGGAGAAGTTTAGGATGCCAGCCCCGTCAGTTCAAGCCAATCCTGCAGGAAAAGCTCTGTTTGTTTGACCAGCTTGGGATAATTCGTTGTCATTTCGCGTTTGAATTTCTTGACATCAAAGGCTTCGATCACGGTGCTGTGTCCGGCCATGTTGACCAGCAGGTTGTGGACCTGACGTTCGGTCATTTCGGGATGGCATTGCATCGCCAGAATATTTTTGCCGTAGCTGAAAATCTGGTTTTCATACAGCGCGGACGAGGCCAGCAAGGTTGCCCCTGCCGGTAAGTCAAATGTGTCGCTGTGCGAATGGAACATGCTGGTTTCCGCGCCGCTGAAATGTTTGATCGGTGTTAACATGCCTTGTTTGGTGACGCGTAGGTCATGCCAGCCGAATTCAAAGCCGCGCGTGCCGATAAAGCATTCCGCGCCCAGTGTTTTCGCAAGCAGCTGTGCGCCGAGGCAGATGCCCAGTGTCGGCAGGTCGGCTTCGATCCGTTTTTCAAGGAATTTCAGTTCCTCGTCCAAAAACGGATAGAGATGGGATTGATACACACCGGCCGGTCCGCCCATGCTGATCAGAAGGTCGGGTTCGTACGGGTCGAAATCGGAAAAATCCTCGTGATAGCAATGAATAGCGTTAACCGTGGCGCCTTTCTTTTCCAGAAGGTCACCGATACGGCTTGCAGCGCCTGTGCTATTGTGCTGGAAGACAGTAACTTTCATGCGGTTGTTCCTCTATTACATGCGGCCTTATCGGCCTGTTCTTATTGTTTTGTTTTTATATATTACGGATTGAAGGTTATTTATTTGTTTACGCAATCAGTAATTTAAGAGCAAGACAGAAAAACAGGAAACCGCATAGACGGTCAATATATTTCATGAAAAAGGCCGTAAATTTATCAAGGGCCGGATGGTGTAGTATCAGGGTAAGACAGCAAAACCATATCATTTCGATCAGAAAACTGGCCGTGCCATAGGCGGCTTTTTGCCACAAAACCGTTTCTGCGGTGACAAATTGCGTGAAAACAGCCACAAAAAACAAAATGCCTTTGGGATTGGTGGCGTTTGTTAAAAATCCTTCGATAAAGGCGCGTTTCAAGGACGGATCGGGTTGCCGTTCATGTTTCAGGGCCGGCATTTTAGCCGCCGTTTTTGCATGGGCAAAAAACAGGCTCTGTATGCCGAGCAGCATCAAAAATGCCGCCCCCGCATAGCGCACCAGATCATACAGCATATCCGATGAATGGATCAGGGCGGCCACCCCCAGAATAGAAGCCAGCACGTTCGGTAAAAGCCCGAAACCAAGCCCGATAGCACCGGCAATACCGATGCGGGATGAATATTTCAACCCATTTCGAAATGTCAGCAGAAATGAAGGGCCGGGGAACAGGCTGGCACCGAACATGACAACACAAAATAGCAGGAAATTGGCTGTAAAATTATCAAAAGCAGGATCAGGCATAATGTCAGAACAAGAACGGGGTTAGGGGTTGGTTTATGTCGTCGTGTCTTGCCGTGCGGCGGTGAAGATGCGGTGTTATCGCGCCGCGCTGCGCCGTGCGTTCAGTGATGGTCAAGCTTGGGCGCATTGCGGATCACATTAATATTGGCGCGAATGTCTTTGATAACGGTTTCAAGTTGCTTGCGCGTATCCCCCAGACCCAGTGCGGTTGATACCACATAATCGGATAATTGCCGTTTTTCGGCATCGGGCATTTGTGCGGCCAGAATCTTTTGGAATTTTTCTTCGGTCATATGGGTGTTATCGCGGGCGAAAACGCGCTGGCGCTGGATGTGGGCGGGGGCTGTCACGCAAATCACGCCATCCATGCGGTTTTCCGCCCCTGTTTCGAATAAAAGCGGAATATCGAGCACGACAATATCAGCGCCTTTTTGCCCTGCATTGCGGATGAAATCCTGCTGGGCATCGCGCACAAGCGGATGGATGATATCTTCGAGCTGTGTTTTGCGCTCGGGATGGGTATAAATAAACGGGCCAAGCGCCCCTTTGCGGTCAATCTCGCCGGCATCATCCAGCAGATTTTCAACATCTGAAAACGCGGCCAGAATAGCGTGATAGCCCGCACCCCCTTTGGCCATAATGTCATGGGCCGCATCATCCGAACAATGAACGGGAATGCCCATATTCCGCAACATATCGGCTGCGGTGCTTTTGCCCATAGCGATCGAGCCTGTCAGACCGATAATAACGGGATGTGCCATGATTGCGGGTCTCCTTTATTCCTTTATAT
Organism: Alphaproteobacteria bacterium; assembly: GCA_030750865.1. GTDB lineage: Bacteria > Pseudomonadota > Alphaproteobacteria > Micavibrionales > Micavibrionaceae > JASMHE01. The sequence goes on along the minus strand of JASMHE010000001.1, from coordinate 64,874 downwards.
TCTATCTGTTCTTTTCCCTGCGCGGGTTGCTGTTTGTGTCGTTATCTGTACGGCAAATGTGTTTATGCTGCGGTTGTGGCGTGTTTATTTTTGCTGTTATGCCTTCAGTATCTTCTGTTCCAGCAGATCGTCAACATCCGGCATCACACCGAACCACGCCGCAAAGGCCGGCTTTGCCTGATGCAACAACATGCCGATGCCGGTCGTGATGCGCAATCCGCGCGCACGGGCATCGCTGAGCAAATCCGTATAAAGCGGCGCATAAACAATATCGCACACCATTGCCGATGACGGAAGCGCATTCACATCATAAGACAAAGACGGCTTGCCTGTCATGCCAAGCGATGTTGTGTTGACCAGCAGGTCTGTTTCAGCGGGCGCCGCGCCCGCATCGCCGGAGTCCCTGTCGTCCCAGTCCAGCACGCTAAGGCGGCAGTCATGCTGCGCGGCCAGATCGGCAAAGCTTGCGGCGATATCGTCGGCCTTTGCACGGGTGCGGTTTGTAATCGTGATCTGCTTTGCACCCGCGTCAATCAAACCGTAAATGACAGCGCGCGCCGCGCCCCCAGCCCCCAGCACAAGGGCATGAATACCGGTAAACGCAAAATCGGGATGGGCGGCGCGGATATTTTCAAGAAAGCCGAAAACATCGGTATTGCGGCCATATAAACGGCCGTCTTCGATGATAACGGTGTTGACCGCCCCGACGGCGCGGGCCGTATCGTCAATATCGGTGCAAAGATGCATGATTGTCTGTTTGTGCGGCAAGGTGATGTTGAACCCCGCATAGCCGCGATCGATCAAATCCTGCACCATATTTTCAAGCTTTTCCGGCGGCACTTCGATTGCGTTATAAGCGCCTTGTTTTTGATGGCGGGTTATCCAGTGTTCGTGCAACAACGGCGATTTGGAATGTTTCACCGGATAACCGATAACGCCTGCTTTGATAAAACTGTCTTGCATGTCAAATCCGTCCCGTTTTTATGTTAGTCCGTGCTTGTTGCCATATAGTCCGTGCCCAAAAAGCCCAACAGCGGTAAAAGCGGCATGCCGAGAATGGTAAAGAAATCGCCGTCGACTTTTTCAAACAGCCATGCGCCGTGTCCTTCGAGTTCATAGGCACCGACGGATCGCATCAGGCCCGCCCCTGCGCGATCAAGATAGGATTCAAGCGTGGCATCATCAAGGGTGCGCATTGTCAGCGCGGCCGATTCCGTATGCGACCATAATACATCATCGCCCCGCATGACCGTGACGGCGGAAATCAGATGGTGCGTTTTACCCATCAGGTTCCGCAGTTTTTGCGCGGCGGATTCCCTGTCGGGGGATTTGTGCAGAATGCGGTTATCATGCACCAGAATCTGGTCTGATCCGATGACCAGCGCATCGGGGTTTTGCCCTGCAATATGATGCGCTTTTTTCATGGAAAGCATTGAAACAATTGAATAATGGCTTTCCCCTCTTTGCTGCATATTGTGCGTTATATCGGTTTCGTCAATATCGGCAGGCTTGATCGCAAAGCGCAGACCTGCGCGGTCCAGCATCTGTTTGCGCGTCATGCTGGCCGAGGCCAGAATAAGCGGCGGAACGGCGGCATAAGTGGCATTTGCGGGGGTGGTGGAATCAGTCGGGTCGGGCATGTCGGGCATGGGGCGTATCAATCATGATGATGTTTGTGTGGCGGTTTCCTCGTCATCGGCGGCGGCCTGTTCTGCTTTGCGGCGCTTGGCCAATGTGCGCTGTAAGATGATCTGGATTTCGGCGGCGGTTTCCTCGACAGAACGGCGCGTCACATCAATCACGGGCCAGCCCTGTTTGGCGAAAAAGCGGCGTGCGGTTTTAACCTCGTCTTCGACCTTTTCAATATCCAGATAGGTGTTTTCGGCCATTTGTTTGTGGCTGAGTGCGTCTTCTTCGGCGCGCAGGCGCGATTTACGCAATTGCACTAGACGTTCGGGGTTTTCCGTGAGGCCGACAAAAACAGGCCGTTTCAGTTTCAGAATATGGTCGGGCGGCGGGGCGTGTAACACGAACGGAATATTGGCGGCCTTGATGCCGCGCCGCGCCAGATAAATACAGGTTGGTGTTTTCGATGTGCGCGATACGCCGACCAGCACGACATCGGCTTCGTCAATGCCGTTGAAATTTTGTCCGTCATCAAAAGACAGCGCGAAATCAACCGCATCAACACGGTAAAAATATTCTTCGTCCAGTGCGTGTTGCAGTCCCGGAATGCCGATGGCCGGTTCGCCCGTATAGGATGACATGGCCTTAATCAGCGGATCAAGGATCGGCAGACACGGCACGCCGATTTTGTCGCATTGGCTGCGTAACTTCCGGCGCATTTTCTGATCGACCAGTGTAAAGAAAACCGGACCGGGGTTGTTCTGGATATCCTGTATGACGCGGTCGAGCTGTTTTTCGGAGCGGACCAGCGGCCAGAATTTTTCATCGACATGGATTTTTTCAAACTGGGCGACACAGGCGCGCGCCAGCCCTTGCAGGGTGCTGCCCGTTGCATCGGACACAAGGTGCAGGGTGACTTCCTTTGCGGGCGGCACATCCGGATCGGGGGTTGTATCATTTATGTGTGTGTCGGATATTGTCATGTGTGTCATCATAATTTTTCACGCCGCCGCTGTATAGAGGAAAAAGCCCGCCGCCCGATCGTATCACCAGACAAATGGCGCGCCGGATATGATGCCCCGTCGATCATTGTCGATCACTGCTGCAAGCCGCGCTGCGCCTTATTGTGCTGCGGTGCGGTATATATAAAACTTGTTTCCGTATTCTTCGGCGTGGTAAATATTGCGCCTTAAATAACAATAAAAATAATAAGAATAAACGTGGGAGATATTTTATGGAGCCAAAAATACATAAAGGATTACTGGCAACGGGGACATTATCATTAAGCATGCTTTTTGCCGGATGCACATCCACCAGCCTGATCAATGAAAATCTATTTCACAATGCATCGGATATGGAAGGCCGCGTCGAGGCGCTTCCGGTTGGTAGCACATTTGAAGAGGTAAAAGATGCGATGAATATCGGCGAGAAATATTTTTACCGCTTGTCGCGCGAAGAAATTTTGCGGGCCCGTTATGGCGCGGAACCGCGCATCGATTTGTCGGAAAATGCGCTGGATGATCTGGATTTTTCCGGCGTTGAAGGATATCGCATTGATTACGAAAATGTGACGGAGTCCTGGCGCTTTTCAACATTCGGCACGCACACAAATGTACGAACCGAAGGTGAACGCATGCATGCTGTTTTCATTTTCGAAGATGATAAGCTGGTTGAAACCATTATGACCGGTGGCTACGTGAATGCGCGCGAACGCAATTCGAACCTGCCGTCAGCGGGTAAAATCATGGATCATGCCATGTAATAAAAATCATGTAATAAAGATACCGCACGCCATTTTGGTGATGCTGTGAAGCGCCGCTTTTGCGGCGCTTTTTTGTGGTGGATGTCGGGATATTTTTTCGGTCACTTCTTCGGGAGTATTTTGCGGGATGATGCGGTGACGGGTGATGTCGCTGGAGGCGGGTTGATGCATTGGCATCAGCTGCGATGATCATAGGCATCGCCCAGCCCGTCAATCAGCGGACCGAGAAAATCATCATAGCGTTTCCAGCGGGCCATTGATGATTTGTAAATTGGCTGGCGTACCTGCGTGACACTGGCCGTGCGGATATTGCGCTGTGTTTTGTGAAAATCAAGACAGGCATCGTCCCATGTAAGGCCGCAATGATTGATCAGTTTGCGGGCTTCGGTTTCCGTATCGGTGACCAGATCTTCGTATTGTAAATCATAGATCCGTCCGTCCGGCAGACTATCGCGCCAGTAATCCATCATATGTTTATAGGCGCGCCAGAACCGGCCAAGTTCATACAGATCATAGGTATTATTCTGGTTATGCGCGAACAGGCGCGTAAAGCAGGAAATACAGGTATCAAGCGGATGACGGTTGACGTGAATGATCGTGGCGCGCGGGAACAACATATGGATCAGCCCGATATTCATGAAATTGATCGGCATTTTGTCAGTGATGCGTTTGGGCGTGTCTGTGTGCTGTGATGGCAAATGTCCGCGCAGACGATCCAGATAATCGTGCGCCATTGTGTCAAAAGCGGCCGGATCGCAATCTGCGATGTGATGCGGGAAACGCGGCGGCTGTGATGTGTTGTCATGACTGCGCCAGCCGGCAACATCAAGCAGATCAAACAGTTCGCCCGCCCCGTAGGCATCGGGGTGGCTGGCGATAATTTGTTCGGTCAGGGTTGTGCCCGAACGCGGCATACCGACAATAAAGACAGGCAGATCATCGGGGCGCGCTGTGGCGGCGGATGGGTCTGTCCGGTTTGCGGTGATGAAAGCGGGTGTAAAAATGCTGCGCACATCGGCAAACTGACGGTCTTTGACATCGGCGTCATAATCGATGGTTTCGCGTTGTAACCGGCAGCCCTTTATATAATGGGTAAAGGCCGTGTGATGGTCGCCCAGATCGTCATACATTTTGCCCAGCGCGAAGTGCAGATACAGTGTTTGTTTGCGCGGCAAGGGGCTGTCGTCTTTTTCTTTTTGTTGCAGCAAGGGCACAAGGCGCGAGTCCTTTTTCACCTTTTGCGCTTGCGCCAGACAGAAGAGTGCGGGAATAGAGCCTTCTTTGTGATCAAGCACGCCGGAAAACAAATCTTTGGCGGCGGCGAAATCGCCTTCCTCGAGATAGATATGCCCCAGCCCGAGACGGGCGGATTCGTGATCGGGGTCGGTGGCCAGAATATCGTTAAAACAGGCGCGGGCCTGATCGGGGAAGCCGTCTTCCAGATATATTGTGCCTTGCAGGGTGCGGGCTTCGGTTAGCTCCGGTTCGTGGGACAGCGCCGTATCAAGTAATGTTTGCGCTTCGGTGTTCTGCTGTTTTTCCCGTGCGATGCGGGCCAGACCGACAAGGGCTTTGGCGTGATCGGGTTTGATGTGCAGCGCGTTGCGAAATTGCGTGTGCGCGTCATCGGGGCGGTCATTATTCAGATAGGTATAGCCCAGATTGCACAGGGCTTCGACATAGTGCGGGTTTTTCCGCACAACCGTTTCCAATATCGCGGCGGCGTCATCATAACGGTATGTGCGCAGCAATGTTTCGCCCAGATTATTTTGCGGCTCAAGATAATCCGGATTGGCGGCAATGGCCTGTCTGTAATATTTTTCGGCCTTATCGTGATCGTTTGCGTCGTGATAAATGCTGCCCAGATTGTTCAAGGACGGCGCGTATTGCGGATTTTTTTGCAGGGCTTTTTCATGCATCTGTTTGGCGGCTTCATGATCGCCCAGATCAAATAATGCAATGCCGAGATTGCTGTAGGCACCGACATGATCGGGGTCAAGGGATATGGCTTTGCGGCCTGCGGCGGCGGCGTCATCCGGTTTGCCTGTGCTGCGCAGGGCTTCGCACAGATTGGCGTGGAATTGGGCGTTATCGGGGGCGGCGTTACAGGCTTTTTCAAAATAAGACGCGGCGATATCCATTTTGCCGACGCGGTGGGCCAGTGCGCCCATCAGGTTCAGCGCATCGGGCTGTTGCGGCACGGCGTGCAATATTTTTTGCAAGATCTGTTCGGCTTGTTGCAGGCGGCCGGCATTGTGATGGTCGGCGGCCAGTTGCAGGGCGCGCGGAATGGGAATTTGCTGCGTTTGCGGGTCGGCGCTGTCCGGCGTGTTTGTGTGTGGTCCTGCGTGTGTGTCTTTCATGATGCGTTTGCCCCTATCCGTTCTGAATTGCGGTTTTCAGCGGTTCGAGATAGGCATCATAGCGTTTCCAGCGGGCCTTTGAGCTGGTGTAAAGGGGCTGGCGCACCTGTGCGATGCTGGCCGTTTTCACAGGCCGTGTATTGCGGTGGAAATCAAGGCAGGCTTCGTCCCAATCCAGCCCGCAATAGGCGATCAGTTCACGGGCTTGTCCTTCCAGATCATCCAGCACGTCTTCGTACCGGACATGATGGATTGTGCCTGCGGGCAGGACGGCATCCCAATGTTGCATCATGCGGTCATATTGGTGGTAATAGCGGCCAAGCTCGGTCAGGTCATAGGCAAAATTCATGGTATTATTGAACAGGCGCGTATAATTGGAAATACAGGTATCAAGCGGATCACGGCTTGTATGGATGATCTTGGCCTGCGGCAGGGCTTTGTGGATCAGCCCGATAAAGAAAAAATTGGCGGGCATTTTATCGCAGATCAGCGGCGTATCGGCATCAATGGCCCGCAGGCGCGCCACGTAATCTTCGCCGAGTTCTTGCAGCGCGTCTGTTTCCAGATGGTCGGTCATCCAGCCTGTATAGTTGCCGTATGTCGCCAGCGATGTGCCCGCAATGTTATCCAGTGCATCGCCCAGCGCGTTTAATTCGCCCGCGCCGTATATGGCCGGATGGCTGGACAGAATTTGTTCGATCAGGGTCGATCCCGATCGCGGCATGCCCAGAATAAAAACGGGGGACGGATCATCGCAGGCTTTGCACGCCGCGTCAGCCAATGTGGTGTCATAGGTTTTGATGATGCGCCCGACGACGTTTTTGTACAGATCACTGTCATAGTCATAGCTTTGCCGTTTCAGGTCATTGCCCTGTTTAAACGCGGCAAAGGCGGCATCGAAATCGCCCGTATCTTCGCAGGCTTTGCCGCGGGCGAAATAATAATGCATTTGATCATTGGCAGGCCGCCGGTGAATGTGCGGTTCGATTTGTTGCAGCATTTTGAAATGCGGATCGTCTGCCGTATAGCGTTTCAGCGTTGAAAGATTATAATGTGCATGCACGAAATACGGATCGGCATCCAGAGCGGCGGTGAAGTGCGTTTTGGCCTGTTCGATATCGCCATCGGCGCTGAGGATCGCGCCGAGATTATTGCGGGCTTCGGCATGGCGGGGGTTGATGGCAATGGCCTGTTCGTAACACTGCCGCGCGTTTTGCATATCGCCGCCGACTTCATAGGCGGCCCCCAGATTATTGGCACACAGATTATGCTGCGGATTAAGGTCCAGTGCGCGGCGGTAAGCGGATATCGCTTGTGTACCCTGCCCCGCATCCATCAGTGCAAGCCCGTAATTATAAAAAGCCTCGGCATCATCGGGTAAAAGCGAGGTGGCGGTTTTCCCTGCGGCAAGGGCGGCATCCAGCCGTCCGAGGCGGCGGCAGATTTCGGTCTGTGCCCTGTGATATTGTCCTGTCTGCGGGGAGAGGGCGATGGCTTTTTGTGCCAGATCGGCGGCGATATCCATCTTGTCGACGCGGGCGGCAATGACGGCCAGTTGAAAATGGGCGGGATGAAAATCCGGCGCGGCGTTCAAGACCATATTGCACAGTTTTTCGGCATCGTGCAGGCGACCTTGATCGCTGAGCATGGCCGCTTGCCGGACGGCTTCGGCCGGTGTCAGTGATTTTTTTGCTGCGTTTTGATCTTGCGTGACCATTATTTCCCTGCACGTTTCAATATGGCCTAAAGGTAGGCAGTTTCGGGCTTTCCCGCAAGGGAAAAGGCATATTCTGTCCGTGGATTTAGGGTAATATGAAAAGAAATTTCATCATTCTGTAAAATAATGTTCGTATATTTTAGGATGATATGATATAAGGTCGGATAATCTGAAAACATAAAAAAACGCGAAGGATGAGTCCGAAGTGAGTAAAACAGAGCAAAGCCCTGTTTGGGCCAACAAGAATTACATGTACTGGGTTGTCGAACAGATCGAAGGCGAAGTCACGCTGAATGCGATGTGTGAATATCTGGGTATTGACCCGAAAGATAAAAAAGGACAACGCAAAACCCTGAAAGCCGTGGTCGATCAAATGATTGATGAAGGCCTGTTGCGGAAAATCGGTACAACGACGTATGAGTATCCGAAAGATCTGCCGCAGAAGATGAACCAGCTTTATCCGGTCAAGGAAGTCATTGACGGCGAAGAGCATATCGTTCTGAAAGCCGAAGGGTGGGAAGATTCAAAGGATTATCCATTCCCGCTGGTGACAGCAGACGATCAGTTTGACGGCGATAATCTTGACAAAATCGGTTACGTGAAAGCGCGTCTTTTTTCTTGTGGTGACGGCACATATGTTGCCAACGTTTTTGACAAAGGCAATCGCAACCAAATGAAAGCGATGCGCGCCGAACGCGAAGAACGCCAGCAAGCGCAATTGCGCAATGATGCATTGGGCGGGGCGTTTAATGCCGCCGCATCCGGCAAGGGCAGTGCCCGTATGATCGGGCCGGAATACGGCTTTGCCGCACCAACCAAAAAAGGCGGCCTGAGCGGCAAGCTGAACAAAAAAGCCCGCCGTGTACAGCACGAAGACACATTGCTTGAGCATCTGCTTGAACAGCATGAAAGCCGCGCGTCCTTCCCGCAGGAAATTCTGGATATGGTCGCGGATTACGAGGTTCCGGAACTGGATGACACACGCGAAGATTTACGTGACGTGCCATTATTTACCTGTGACCCGATTGATGCGCGTGACTTTGATGATGCGATCTTTGCCGAACCGGACACAAACCCGAATAATCCGGGCGGTTTCCACCTTATTGTGGCGATTGCCGATGTTGCGCATTATGTGCATTCAGGCGACAAGATCGATGTCGAAGCCCGCCGCCGTGGTAACTCTGTTTATCTGCCGGACAAGGTGATTCCGATGTTGCCAAAAGCCCTGTCGAACAATCTGTGTTCGCTTGTGCCGAACGAAGATCGTGCCGCAATGGCCATGCATATGTGGATCAACAAAAAAGGCGAATTGGTGGATTATAATCTGCGCCGTGCGTTGATCAATTCACATGCCCGTTTGCATTATGATCAATTGCAAGACGCAATGGATGGCAATCCGGACGAAACATGTGCGCCGTTGATGGATGATATTATCAGCCCCGTCATTGATGCCTTTAAGGTTCTGCGCGGGGCGCGTAAACGCCGTCAGGCACTGGATGTTAATCTGGAAGAAGTCAAAGTATATGTTGATGACGATACGAACAAAACGATCATCAAGCATGACTCAAGCGTTGAATCGCACCATGTTGTCGAAGAAATGATGATTTTGGCCAATGTGGCTGCGGCGTCTATTCTGGAAGATTCCAAAGCGCCATGCGTTTACCGTGTGCACAAAGACCCGATCAAGGCCAGCATTAGCCGTGGCCTTGAAGAATTGAAGCAAATGGGCGTGCGCGGCTTGCCGAAAGAAGTCAAAACCGTCAAGGATTTCTATAAAATCATTGATCAGGCCAAAGGCGTTCTGGGTGATGATGCGGCGAAACTGGCCGTAGTGCGGATGCAATCCCGCGCGGCTTACAGCCCGTATAATCAGGGCCATTACGGTCTTGCGCTGGAACGTTATGCGCACTTTACATCGCCGATCCGCCGCTATTCCGACCTGATCGTACACCGCTCACTGGTCAGCTTGCTGGAGCTTGGTCTGGACGGTCTGTCAGAATATGAAACAAAGAACCTCAGTGCGATTTGTGAACATATCTCGGAAACAGAGCGCGAAGCAGACAAGATGGAAAAACTGCTGAAAGAACGGTTCATGTATCAGGCACTGGCCGATATGCAGGGCGAAGATGTGGAAGCCACCATTACCGATATCGGTATTGACGGCATTGCCGTTCGCCTGAAAGAAAGCCGCCTTGAAACATTCGTACCGATGGAAGTTATGCCGAAAACGGAATATTCGATCGGATCGAAAGGATCGGCGCTGGTATCGGAAAAAGATGCGTTCCGCTTCAAAATCGGTAACACGATCAATGTGAAAATCGATGATGTTGATACCGAAGCCAAGATGGTCTTTGTCAGCTTTGCCGATGCCGAAGAATATCAAGCGGCACTGGATAGCAAAATGGGGCATAAGCGCCAGCCATCATAAGTCATCATAAGGCGATGATTGTTTAATTTTTGAGTGGCCGGCTTGTGACAGGATTGTTGCAAGCCGGTTTTTCTATGCTTGTTCCTGTTCTTGTGGCCTTGTTTTTTGGGGTCGTGTTTGGCGCGTTTGTGTCTCCGGTTTGTTTGTTGTGAGTGGCGCGCCTTCGTGCCTTCTGTCTTTTCCCGTCTCTTTCTTCCCCTGTCCTGTGCGGGACGGGGCCGCAAGCCGCCTCTATATTGCGATGCAATACAAAACCCCTCAAGATATTCTGGTATCTGCGCCGTTTTTTCTGCTAAGCTTTTCGGCAAGAGAACAGGGTCGTATCGCAGGGCTGTATCGTAAAGACAGCACGATAAACAGCGTCAGACGGTGCGGCGGGCAGAACAGGATCGAACGGTATGGGACAGACACCGCAGTCTGCTGGACGAAAGAACACATCAAAACCCTATAAGATCGGTTTGTCGTTACAGGGCGGCGGGTCTTATGGTGCGTTCATGCATGGCGCGCTGCGGGCTTTGCTGGAAGAAGATATACGGTTTGACAGTGTCACAGGCACAAGCGCCGGATCGGTCAATGCCGCGCTGTTATCCTATGGCATGAATACGGGCGGATCGCAAAGTGCGATGACGCTTTTGGAGTCGTTCTGGAACAGTGTTAAATGTGACGGCGCGCGCGCCAAAACATGGATGATGTTTGTGAATCCGTTTGCGCTGGGTGGCGGAGATTACCCGAATTTGGGCCGTATTTTCACGTTGGCGGCAAAGATGCCGCCGCCGGGCATGGTTTCAGGCCATTTGAAAGACAAGTTAAACAGTTTCATCCGCGATTGGGACAAGGTCGGCACGGGCGATATGGATGTGCACGTCAACGCCACCCGCGTTGATCCCGACACGGGCGACCATAGCCATGCCATTTTTAGCAACGCGGATGTGAATGCCGATACGGTCATGGCATCGTGCTCTTTAAAAGATCTTGGCCCGACCGTGATTGACGGCGCCGCGCATTATGACGGGGCATACCGGCAAAACCCGTCCCTTGAAAATCTGGAGGCGGACGACACGCTGACCGATATTTTGTTCATTAATATCCAGCGCCGCCCCGCAGAAGCGCACAAGCCCGTGCATCAGGATGACGCACGTGCGCAGATCGCCGATGAATTCCATGTGATGGGCAGTGAAATTTATGACCATATCGAACATGTGCGGCAGGCCCGCCCCGATCTGAATTTACATGTGATCGGTATGGATGTGCATCCCGATTGGGATGAGACCAGCCGCATGAATACCGACCCGCGCTGGTTGAACGAGCTGGAGCAAATGGGTTATGACGCAGGCCGTGAATGGATCAACACGCATCGGCATGCGCTGGGCAAGACAACCAGCTACGCCCCGCCATCATCGGCGCGCGATACATCATCATCTGCCGCCACGCCCCGTCAATCCGGCCCGACGACACCCCCCGCGCCGTAACGTAAACAAACGTATATCAAAGGAAAAAATCAATGGATAGCGGCGCTAATGCACGTGAACATTTCATAAAACAAAGGCGCATTTTCATGGCAGTGTCTTTGTTTCTTATTTTCTACACGGTTGCCGATCTGGAAATGACACAGATTAATATTCTGGGTAATTACACGACGATCGGAAACCCCGCGATTATAGGTCATGTACTTGCATTGACATTTATGTATGCTTTCTGGCGCTATTATACAGCTTGCAGAGAAGTTGACGGTATCAGTAAATTCATGCGTGATTGTGCCGCTTGGGCTGAGGCAACATCTTTGGTGTTCTTGGAGAGGCGCTATAAGAACAAGCGGATTTTTCATGATCCTGTAATGGGATCACCGGTGACTATTCGCAGGCAAGAGTTTAACGGTTTTGGGCTCGCGTATAAGATCCCAGTACAAGATGAAAATAGCGCTCAGGGGTTCATTCAAAAAGAGGTTATTGTAAAATGGCCATTCCGGTTCTGGTGTGTTTTCTCGGTTATTCCCATTACATTCAGAACGTCTGTATTCACCGAATATGTCTTACCTTATGTGCTGGGCATACTGGCGTTGAGCGAGTTGTTGGGCTGGGAAATCGTCGATAAAGTTATGTCTTGATAAGAAGAAGAAAATGGTGGAGCTGAGCGGGCTCGAACCGCCGACCTCTACACTGCCAGTGTAGCGCTCTCCCAGCTGAGCTACAGCCCCACATTTATGTTGGAATGTTGACCGGTTTGTTTTGTGTCACTGTGCGTTGATCGTGCGGGGCACGGCTGGTTTACACATCAAACCCTCTTCATTCCTGCAAGAGAGAATTGCAAAATACGGATTTTCCCCTGTGAGTGCAAGCGAAAATTGACTCCGGCTTTGTTATCGTGCCGGCGGGCGGCCGGACGGCGTGTTCCTGTCTGTGACAAGAGGGCCGTGAGGTCGCCCGTTTGGCGTAATATTTATGTTTCGCGCGTTTTGTTATGCCGCGTTTTATCTTGCGCTTCTGCTTGCCGCGCTTACGCTGCTTCGTCTTTATTTTTGTTGTGACGTTTGCGTTCGTTCGGGCACAGATATTTTTTGCGCAGGCGCAAGGATGTCGGCGTGACTTCCATCAATTCGTCTTCGTTGATATAGGACATCATATCTTCGAGGCTCATCTTACGTGGCGGTGTCAGCACGATATTTTCGTCTGTGCCTGATGCGCGCATATTGGTCAGTTTTTTGCCTTTGAGTACGTTGACTTCCAGATCGTTTTCACGGCTGTTTTCACCGATGATCATGCCTTCGTAAACAGGTGTCTGGTGTTCGACAAAGATTGTACCGCGTTCCTGCAGATTATACAGCGCGAACGCAACGGCTTCGCCCTGACCGTTTGAAATCAGTGTGCCGTTGTGGCGGCCTTTGATTTCGCCTTTATACGGGATATAGCCGTGGAAGACGCGGTTCATCACACCTGTGCCGCGCGTGTCGGTCAAAAAGCGTGATTGATAACCGATCAGACCGCGTGAAGGGGCATGAAACACGATGCGTGTTTTGCCGCTGCCGGAACTGCGCATATCGACCATTTCGGCTTTGCGCTGGTTCATTTTATCAACGACGGTGCTTGAATATTCTTCGTCCACATCGATGGTGACTTCTTCGACGGGTTCAAGACGGTTGCCTGCATCATCCTGTTGGAACAGCACTTTCGGGCGTGAAACAGTCATTTCAAACCCTTCGCGGCGCATTGTTTCAATCAGGACGCCGAGCTGCAATTCACCGCGTCCGCCGATTTCAAATGAATCCTTATTTGTGCTTTCGCTGAACGTGATGGCAACATTTGTTTCGGCTTCGGCCAGCAAACGGTCACGGATCATGGTTGATGTGACTTTGGACCCTTCGCGTCCGGCGAACGGGCTGTCATTGACCGAGATATTAATCGCCATTGTCGGCGGGTCGATCGGTGTGGATTGCACCGGTTCGCTGACAGACGGATCGCAAATCGTGTCGGCCACAGAGGCGTCCGTCAGACCGGCAATACAGATGATATCACCTGCGCGGACCGTGTCGGACGGTACGCGGTCTGTGCCTTCGAATTTCAGCAATTTTGTCAGGCGGCCTGTTTCGGCGATGGATTTATCAAGGCGCATGGCTTTGACGTTCTGGTTGATTGATGCCTTGCCACTCATGACGCGGCCGGTCAGACAGCGGCCAAGATACGGGTCACTATCCAGCAAGGTCGCCAGCATTGCAAACGGCTTGTCTTCATCTTCGACATTGGGCTGGGGAACGTGTTCGATCACCACATCCATCAGCGGGTGCAGATTTTCGCGCGGATCATCCAGTTCGCGTGTGGCCCAGCCGTCACGCCCTGCGGCGTACAGAATCGGGAAGTCGAGCTGTTCGTCTGTGGCATCAAGGGATACAAACAGGTCGAACACTTCGTCGATCACTTCTTCGGGGCGACCGTCGGGACGGTCAATTTTGTTAATAACAACAATCGGGCGCAAGCCTTGTTTCAACGCTTTGCCGAGCACGAATTTTGTTTGTGGCATCGGTCCTTCGGCGGCATCGGTCAGCAAAATGACACCGTCTGCCATGCCCAGTACGCGTTCGACTTCACCGCCGAAATCAGCGTGGCCGGGTGTGTCGATGATGTTCACGCGGACATCGTGATTGTCCTGCGTCCATTTCACGGATGTACATTTGGCCAGAATGGTAATGCCGCGTTCTTTTTCAAGGTCGTTGCTGTCCATCATACGTTCGGCCGTTGATTCATTGTCACGGAACATGCCGCTTTGCATCAGGATCGAGTCGATCAGGGTCGTTTTCCCGTGGTCAACGTGGGCGATGATGGCGATATTTCTTAATTCTTCCATAAATACTCTCAATATTGTTCGGTTTTGCGCAGTGCAAAATGTTTAACGCCCGCAGTCATACATGATTTACGGGCGAGATGGAACAAAATAATCGTATATCGGCTATAAACATGGCCTGTGGCTCGATTATGCCGAAAAAAGCCGTATTTCCGGTATGTTTGCGGGTGGATCGTGCCTGCAGGCCGCCTTTTTCGGTGACTGGACGGTGGTTTTCTCCGTCATGTTCCCGTCATACTGGAAGGCGTGTATTTCAGGGGGGGTGATATTGCGTTATGACAGGAAGTTCACCAGACTGATGCGGTTGACCGAAGCTGTGACGCTGTATGACGCTTCGAGCTGGGTTTGCAGCAGGCTCAGGTTCAGGGCGACTTCGGCCATATCCGCATTTTCGACATTATCGACCTGTTCTTGCAAAATGCTGCGGTCGAATTTCAGGTCTTCTTTGCGTTCGCCGGTTTGAAGCTGGGCGTTGGTCAGGTTGAAGATTTCATCATCCATCCCGTCGAGGGCATTTTGCAGACGGTTTTTCAGATCAATATACAGTTCGGAAAAGTTATTGCCTTGTTCTTCGGCTGTTGAACCGGGGGCGGTTGTGAAATCCGACGGCAGATCGCCTTCATCCAGCGTTGTTTTATCCAGCTGTGCATCCAGTTCCATGATCATGGTGGAAATGACCAGTACATCGCGCATCGGTTCACTGTTGGCCAGTGTTGTGTAATCAATTTCGGCTGTATCGCCGACACGGACACTCGCATTGCGGGTTGTGCCGTTGGATAAGGTGGTTGAATATCCGATCGTGGTATCATCCAGCACGTCACGGTCTTTGTAATTGCTGATGAGGGTATCGGTGTCAATTGTGCCGTCGATCCAGTCGCTGATCTGGCCGCCGACAAAGGCATCAAGCCCGCCGGACAAATCCAGCGGTTTGTTGGAGGTATCGGCCCCGGCGAACAGGTAACGGTCGCCGTCCTGAATGTTCAGCAAATCTTCCATAAAGCCGCGAATATTCGAGGCAAGCGGCGCCATTGTGTCCAGTTCGACATCACCGGCCTGTGTCTGGTTGACCATGCCGTTATGCAGCAATTTAGACTGTGTTTGTATTTCCGTGATTGCATTGCTCATTTGTTCCATGCGGAACTCGGCAATGTCGATATTATACAGATAAGTGTCTAGTTTCTTGCCGTCGGCACGGGCCCGTTGCGAGGTCAGCACATCACGGCCCAGATCGGAATAGACTTTGGCTTTTTTGCCGCTGGCCAGTTGCCGCTGGTAATCGGCAAGACTTGTTTGCAGCGTTTTCAGTTGCTGAATTTGCTGCGTTGTCTGTGTCAGTGTTGCGATACCTGTCATGGTTTCATTCTCCTTTTTTTATGCGTCTTCCTTGATTGCGCTTTGGTTAGATTGCGTTCAGGAATTCGCGGAATTCTTCTTCAATCGCCGCGACAACACGCGAGGCAGCGGAAAAGGCGGTCTGGATACGGATCAGACTGGCCAGTTCTTCTTCGATGTTGACGGCTGTTTCGTTTAATAATGTTTCTTGCAACAGATCGCGGAACGCGCCTTCGTCATCCGAACGTGTTTTTGCGACATTGACCTCTTCGGATTGGCGGTTAATCATTTTCTGGGCATAGTCAATAATGCTCGAGGAGCTGACAATGCCTGTGTTCACGTTTGCATCCGGTCCCAGATTTTCCGTGCGGAAGGTGACATATTCGCCTGACCCTGCCGTGGTTTCGGATTGATAGCTGTGCGTTTCGATGGGCAGTGCGTCGCCGAACAGGGATTCAACGATGCCGACCCCTCCCGATGTTGTAAAATCACTGCCGATGATACGCATATCGCCGCCATAAACGGGGGCATCGTAATTTTCACCGGGGCGGATCATTAAAAAGCCGTTGCCGCTGCCATCGGTCAGATCGTTGCTGACCGCAAGGCCGGGCACGCCTTCGTCGCCTGCCGTGCCGTCATAATGCAATTTGTCATACAGATCGGTTTCCGTATCGGTCGGGCTGATCGTGATGCGCTGGACCGGATCATTGCCGACCTGAATATCAATATACGGGTCTTCGGCTTCGAATGTGCCGGATGACAGGCCGAGGAAATTCAGGCCGTCATCGCCCGCCCCGTTTGTGATATTGCCGTCCATTTCGATATTACCGCGTGATTCAATCACAAGCTGCCCTGCACTGTTCAGCGATGCGCTGGCATCCCAGGCTGTATCAATGGCCGGTGCGGAAGACAGGCGGCCGTTAATCTGGTTCATCAGCTGTTCGCCCGCATTATTACCGGTAAAGCCAGATGTGGCGGACAGATTGATGGTAATGGTTTTCGGTGTTGCGTTGACCGGCGGTCCTTCCATATCGGGATCGGTGAAGGTGATTTCAAACTGGTCGTTCGGATCGTCCAGCAACCCGCCTGCAGCGGAAATCACTTCGTCGAAATCGGCAAAATCGGTCAGATTTAGCGATGTTTTAACTTCGTTACGGGAATAAATGCCGATCACATCCTGTAATGTATTGCCGGATGTGCGCAGATCGACATTGCCCGTTGCGGTTTGCACTTCTGTGTCGCTGAAGGCAAATTCCACAATACGGCGCAGCACTTCGTTCGAGCCGTCCTGCACTTCCAATGCGGTATCGGCCGTGCCGGACTGGATCAGGGTATTGTCATCCAAAATCGCCTGATTAATACGAATTTCGGCTGAAAACCCGACATACTCAACGGCCGTCGGCGGTTCAGTGGACGAATCGGGGGCGGCGTTACTTGGGATTTGTCCGGCCGAGTCTGTGAACAGGCGTAAGCCCTGCATGTCAAAGCGGCGCGCCAATTGATAGGCGGTTTCATCCAGCATGGCCTGTTGTTCGGGCAAAATTTCATCGCGTAGTTCGATCAACCCGCCAAGCTTGCCGCCGATGCTGCTGGTTGTGATGTCTGTGGCATCGGCATCTTTTTGCGGATCACCGACATAAATACCGCTCAGCCCGCTGGGATATGCGGCTTCGGGGCCTGCTCTGATCGGTGAAAACGTAACGGTTTCGGCATTTTCACTGACCAGTTCGCGGCCATTATTGGTTTGCACGACCATCACGCCGTCTCCGCGCGTAAAGAAGTCGATTTCGATATCTTCGGAGAGTTTTTCAATCGCCACATCGCGTCTGTCTTGCAGTGTTGCGATGGAACGGCCTGAAATGGTATTGACCTTGATATCCTGATTGATCTCGGCGATTTCCTGCAAGCGTGCATTGATGGAATCAATCGTTTGCGTCATATCATCTTGTGTATCGTTGCGCATCTGGGAAATCAGATTTTCGAAATTATTGATCTTATCGACAATCACTTCGGCCTGATTTAGCGCGCTTTTCATCAGGAATGTGTCGGATGGTGTATCCGATAGGGCGGCAAAATCATCGCGCAGTTCCGACAGTTCGGCGGAAATAGAGACTTCCTGTTCCGGCGCGCCGTGGAATTGCTGGATTTTCTCAAGATATTGGACTTTGACATCAGCGCTGCTGACGGTGCTGACCTGCGACCAGAAGTCGCGGGCAAGGTTCATATTGACACTGCGCACCAACTGGCCCGGCCGTACACCGATGACCTGTTCCCGGGAAGATTGTGCCTCCTGCGGCAAAATTTTCCGTGTATAGCCCGGTGTCGAGGCATTTGCGATGTTTGTTGATATAACATCCATCTGCCTTTGCGCAATGTTAAGCCCGGAAAGGGCAATGTCCAAGCCGTTCAGACCCATTTTAACCTCTTTTTCCTTTTTTCAGTGTCTTTTGACAGACAAATCTCGGGAAAAGAGATGCAAACGGCGTGCCAAACCGCGTTTAAGGCGGTTTATAGATGTTTTTTCAGGAAAAATGAGGTGGTAGAATAAAGCGGCGTAAGGCGCGTGCCGCGTTGGCTGTTATCTGCGGGCCCGTCATACCCGTCATATATATGTGTGGGTGTCGCGGCGCGTGCCGTATGATTAGCGCAGCGGCGTACCGACATATGAGGCCATCGCACCGAAGATTTCGTTGTTCAGCTCTTCCTGTGCTTCGCGGAGTCGCATTTCAAGGAGCAGCGCAATCATCATCTCGCGGCGTGTTGCAGATTCATAACGGTCGCGGTTTTGCATCAATTCAAACGCTTTCAGCGCGACTGACGCCCGTTTCACATTTTCCGGCTTATCATACAGGTTAATGTAGAATTGCGGGTTTTGATATAATTTGCTTGTCAGAATGTCCATTTGGGCGAAATAGCTCGGATTTTCGGTCATGAAACGTTCCAGATCGTCTTCTTCAAGCTGGTCGCCGCCCAGTGATTGCAGAATGCTTTTCATGAACTCGACCGTGGTTGTATCGGAGGCAGACTTCATACCGACAATTTCCGTGTAACTGTTACGTGCCACACTGCGCACGGCTTGTACGGACCGCATATCAATGAAGTCATTCATCGCTTGTTCCTGTTCCAGCAGTGACAGCTGCACCGGATTAAACAGGCGTGATGCGAACAGATTACGTCCCAGCGCCAGTACATCATCTTCGTCGTCGGTCATGGTGTCGTCTGTGAAATCAATATCCAGCGTTTGCGGCAAATCAACGGTGTGCGTAAAGCTGATATCTTTGTTCGCGCGTTTTTGCAGTGTTTCATTTTCTTCGGAATTGCAGAGGTCTTCAATTTCGCCGCCATGATCGTCGGGATTACAATAGGTTTTGCGGAATTTTTCGAACCGCAGGGCATAATCACTCAGCATCCCTTGTGAACTGGCGGTTTCGACTTTGCTGCTTTCATCTGTCTCTTCCAGATTATCGACGCTCTGGAACAGGCTTTCACGGCGCATCATGATTTCATTCAGGATCATCGCGTTCACATCGCCACTGCTTTCGGCATCGGCAAGCCCCTTGACGTTGGACCCGAACACGCACATTTGCGGGCTGGGTGAATAGCGTTTATGCGCTTGTGCCGTCAGGCGGTTGATATCGCGCTGTGTTCTGATTTGCTGGCGCGCATCAATGAATGTGCCGATGGCAAAGGCCTGTTGCATCACATTGGCGCTGAGCTGGCGGCTCATGCGCTTCATGCCGTCAATCCATGTATCTTCGACATTTTGTTCGACGGTATTTTTATGGCCGGAATCGTCAAGCGAGAGTGTATCGGCGTGCGCAGGTGCGGAAACGGCAGCGGTCATAGACAGGCCGAGTGCGGCCATCATAAAGACAGTCAGGCACATGGTCAGACATGAGCGCATGACACCGTACACGCCGCGCGGCATGAGGCCGGTCAGGCGGTTGTGACAGTCTGTGATATGCGTCGTTTTATCCATGTTATTGTCCTGTTATCCCGTCAATTTTTGTATTGAGTTCTTTTTGCAGGCGTGTGTTTCTGATTTCCAGTAATTGTGCCAGCAAGGCTTCGCTGCGGGCGTGGCTTTCCTGAATCTCGCGGTCGAGCATCAAACCGATAGCCTGCATCGCGACAATTTTACGTTTCACATTTTCCGGTTTGTCATACAGATCGACATAGAAAGACGGGCGTTGATAAATCTTTTTCGCCAGAATTTCCATTTGCGCGAAATAGCTGATGGCTTTATTACCGTCTTCGGTACCAAGATATTTGGCGATGTCTTCGTCTTCCAGACCCAGCTCTACGAGCAGGTTGGCAATATATTCGTAATTGGCATCCGCGTATCCCGGCCCGTCATAGCCGTCAATTTCCGATGATGATCCGCGTGTTTTCAACGCCACAATCGCGTTAAAGCTATTGGTTGCAACAGAGCGTTTGGCGATCCATGACCGTTTATCAAGAAATTCGCGCGCCTTTGACGGATCGGACAGGGTTTCAGCCGTGATTTTGTTGTCCACTTCGTGGCCGAACAGATAGCTCGACATCTGGAACACTTCAATACCGGCATTCGGTTTGCCTTCTTCTTCGACAATGGCAGACGGGAACGAGCTGTCTGCGCCGCTTTCGGGTAATTCAGTGGCCATGAAGTCCAGATCAATGGTGCGGCGGCTCATGATACTGCCTGTAAAATCAATATCCTTGTTGACCAAAATGGGTGTATCGCGGTTTTCAAGATCGCCGCACATCAAGCCAAGACCGGTGAAATTGCCGCCGATGGCTTCGGTGCTTTGTAGGCGGTTCATATCATTCGGGTTACAGAAATTGCGGATAAAAGTTTCAAGGCGTCCGGTTGCCGATCCGGCCAGACCGACTTTTTCTTCGTGATAGCCCTGTGATGCGGCGGAATCCGCATTATTTGTCAGGCGGTTTAACTGATAACGTGACAGCACGCTTTGTGTCAGTTTTGTGTTTTCTTCGGCCATTGTCAGCGCTTTGGTTGCCGTGCCAAACACACAGACAGAGGCGCTTGGGTGGTAATCTTTATGGGCTTGTGCGGCAAGACTTGCATGAACGCGCTGGGTGTCAATTTGGGTCTGCGCGTCAATCAATCGGCCGATAATGCCGGCATGATTGATTCCGGCGGACGTCAGTTCGGTCGTCATGCGTCGCAAGGCCGGAAATACTTCGTCCTCAAGAATGTCGCCAATCAGGAAGGCCTGGTAATCGCCGATTGCGCCGTTACCCACATTACTCCAGAGGCTTGCGGAACCCGGGCTGCCGACATTACCGAAAATCTGCATACGCAGGCGCTGGTTGGCAACTTGTACGGCGGCTGAGCTTGTCATGTGTTGTATCGGTGAACACAGACAGCAATCACAACAGTTACAGCTACAGACAAAGGCTTCGGCTTTGTTCGTGACGATGCCGGACGTTGTGAAAAAGCTCAGCATGAATAAGAGTGCCAGAATGGGAAGGGATATACGTATCATTCTTCGGCCACCTCGTCTTGTTCGTTCAAGGCGTTCAGACGGTTGCGTACGTCATCCTGTAGTCCCATGACTTCCATTTCCAGCAGGACAGAAATGACACTTTCGGACCGTAGCTCACTTTTATAGGCTTCGCGGTCAAGCATCAAACCGATGGCCTGCATGGCGACATTTTTGCGGTCCACATTGGCCGGTTTGTCATAGAGGTCAATATAGAAAGACGGGCTTTGGTAAATTTTCTGGGCCAGAATATCGAGCTGTGCGTAATAGCTTGGCCCGTGCGCGAACGATCCGCTTGAATCGCCGTTTGTGTCTTTATAGCCGATAAGGTAGAGATTGGCGTCCTCTTCGCTGAGGCCGAGTGTTTTCAAGATGGAAGCAAGACGCGGCAAGACCATATCGGCGGCTTGTCCGCCCGCACTTTTCAGGCCGACAATCGCATCGTAACTATTCCGCGCGACAGAGCGTTTGGCCAATACGCCGCGCATATCAATAATTTCGTCCATAGAATTGGTGTCATTGAGCACTTCGGATGAAATGGAGTCGAACACGTCATGACCGAACAGATAATTACCCAGCGTAATCACGTTGGTTTCATCATCCGTGACGGCGTCGTCGTCAAAGTTGATATTCAATGTTTTGCGGCTATCGATGGCATCCACAAAATTGATGTCTTTGTTGATATTTTTTGAAGCGCCGCTGGTTTCACAGATGCGGCCGCCTTGTGTCATGCCGCTATTCATGCGGTCATCACAATAATGTTTGCGGAAAGATTGCAGGCGGTTGAGACGGTCGCGGCTTTTGCCGTTTTCGGCGCTGGTCCCGCGATGCCCTGTCTGACGGTTTAGGGCATGTGTGGCCATTACGGCTTGTGTCAGTTCTGCTTTCCGTTGTGAGGCGGCAATGCTTTCCGTGGCGGTGCCGAACACACACATGGACGCGCTTGGTGAATATTCTTTATGGGCGCGGGCTTCTAATCCGCGCAGAAGGCGCTGCTGTTCGACCTGAAGGCCGGCATCCATCAAAATGCCGACAGTCTGGGTCTGGCGCATGGCGATGGCGCTCATTTCATTGGCCATATCGCGCAGGCCGCGCTGTACAACATTGGTAAAGAAATCACTGGTGAACCAAAGCTGATGGTCTTTCATCTCTTCGGTCATGTGCTCACGGGTTTCTTCGTGCTGTTCCGTGATGGTATCTTCGTTTTCCTGATGCTCTGTCTGGACGCAAGAGCCGTCACAACCATAAGCCGGAGATGGCGCAAGAAGACCTGCGCCGCCGTAAAGAAGCGCAAACGCGGCAAGCAACACAATCGCCGCACCAGATCGTGGCGCGGTCATGATGGCTTTTTCTGTTTTGTCTGTTGTCTCAGACACGTTTTGCTCCTTTGTCAGCAATATTTGTCAGCAATAGATGCTTACAGTTTTGATTCTTTCAGTTTTTCAATTTCCAGTTCCAGCAGGACAGCCAGCGAGGCTTCGGTACGCAGATAGCTTTGCCATGTATCAAAGTCCTGCATCAGGCCGATAGCTTCCATTGCCGCTTTCTGGCGATCCACATTGGCCGGTTTATCATATAAGTTCGTATAAAATGCGGGTATTTGGTACAGCTTTTTGGTAATCAGTTCCATTTGCGCATCATAGCTGGGGCGGTTGCTGCCCATTAATTTGCTGACATCTTCGCCTTCCAGACCGACGGTTTTCATGATGTTTTCCAGATAGGGATAGAGTGATGCCAGCGATCCTTCGTTACTTTCTGTTTTCAGGCCGATTTGCGTGTTGAACGAATGTTCGGCCACAGCACGTTTTGCGACGATGGAACGGATATCCAGCACCAGATCAGGCCGTCTGTTTCTTTGCGTCAGAATTTCAGGAATGCGCAGCATAATATCATTGGAAAACAGGTTGTTGGCTAATGCGACCAGAACAGTTTCTTTCGGTGTGACATCGGTATCGGTGAAATCAATGTTCAGTGTTTTGGTTTGACCAAGACTGCGCTTATAGTCCACATCCAGATTCTGGAGCTCGACTGATGTGCCGGCTTTACAGAACTTCCCGAACAGCGCGTTATTGTCGTGCGGGTCACAATAGGTGGATTTAAAGTTGGCAAGCCGTGTTTCGCGGTCCAGGAATTGTCCGGCAGAGGCCGAGCTGGAGCTGTTGCCCATCTGGCGGTCGATGGACCGGCGGGCCAAAATCTGGGCGTTGAGTTCCGCATTATTTTCGGCATGGATCAGATTGCGTGTGACGGTACCAAACATGCAGACTTGTGTGCTAGGCTGGTAATCTTTGTGCGTTTCGGCTTGTTTTATCTGTAACAAGCGCTGTGTTTCCAGTTGATTTTCGCCGTCAATAAATGTCGCGATCGCAAAGCTGTTCTGCATGGCGACAGCGGACATTTCACGATTAAAACGTTTCAGGGCCGGCAGAATTTTTTCCGGCCAGAAGACATCTTCGATCCAGTCTTCTGTGATTTCGAATTCATCTTCGATCCAGTCCCATGTGTCATCATGTTCATCTGCAACAACCTGACGGGTTTGCTCATGGGCGGGCACAACATACGTACAGCTGGTACAGGCATTTGCATTTTGCGGTGTCAACAGCGCAAACAGCAAAATGAAAAACGGCGCGACCCACAGTGCGCGGCCTGCTGCCGCACGGGCAACATCACGGGTGGACGCGCAGGCGATCGGCGTAACGGCCTGAGAGGCCGGTCCGTGTGTTGTACATATGTGATCGTTCGTTGTTTCTGTCATATTCTTCTTATTGTTTCGTGATCCTTTAATTGTCGCCGATCCGGTTTTGGACGGCGCTTTGCTCGGCGCGTAAATCGCTTTCCAGCATCAATGATAAAATGGCTTCGCTGCGCAATTGGCTGTTAAAGCGGTCCATCGATTGCATCAGCCCGACAGCGCGCAGTGCCGCACTCTTGCGGGCCACGTTGGCGGGCTTATCATATAAATTGATATAAAAAGACGGGTTCTGATACAGTTTTTTGGTCAGAATTTCCATCTGCGCGTAATAACTCGGGCGTTCGCCCAGAATTTTGGCAATGTCTTCGTCGTCCTGTACGCCGAATTCTTTCATGATATTATACATGAATTGTGCGTTTCCTTCGGCCTGTTTTGACCCTGCCGTTTTCCGGGCAAGCATGCTGTATAACGAGCTTTCCGCAACAGACCGCTTGGCGACGACTTCGCGCATATCAAGCAGCAATGTCTGCTTGTCAACCATCGGCATCAGGGCTTTTGGTACGACCGGCAAAGAGGTGTGGCCGAACAAATTGGCGCTCAGGGCCAGTGCATCAATGCCGTCCTGATTTTCGCCCTCTTCGGGATTATCAAAATTAATATCGAGGGTGAGCGGAATATCGACCAGCCCCGTATAATCAATGTCTTTGTCGCGTGAGGCTTCATTATCGGCGCTCTCGCAGATCACGCCTGCTTCGCCGCCTTCGGCATTCGGGTTACAATAGCGGTCTTTGAACTGTGTCATCCGGTTGATCACATTGGAAAAAGAGCCACTCGGGTCACTGATCGAGTTATCGTAGTTGAGCTGTCGTTCTTGTGAGCGCTTTATCAGCGTTGTCCGTGTCAGGCGGCTGTTCCATTCGGCCGTCGCCAATGTTTTGGCCACGGTGCCGAACACACAGACAGAGGCGCTGGGCTGGTAATCTTTGTGGGCTTCGGCCTGTTTGATGTGCAACAGGCGCTGGGTGGCCAGTTGGTTTTGCGCATCCAGAAAACTGCCGACGGCAAAGGCTTGCTGCATGGCGCTGGCGGATAATTCGCGCGTCATCCGGCTGAGCATCGGGCGGAGATGCCGACCGTAAAGATAGCCGACCCAGAATTCATCTTCGTGTTTTTCAAATTCATCGGTGATGTGATCGCGGTTTTGCTCGTGCTGTTGTTCGATTTGCTGCCGCAAGACCGGGTTCAAGGCCTCGACACAGGCGCAGTTATCGTTACAGGTGGCCGCAAGTGCGGATTTTGATGAAAAAGAGATGACAGTGAACGCGCACGCGAGGAAAATAAAGGCGGACAGAAACCGCATACGAAACCGCACGCGAAACGGGGCGCATTGTAAAATACGCTCGGAAAAATCACTTTTTTGCTTCCGGTTTGATGCCGGATCGCTGGTTATCCGCATGTTTTTGCCCACATCACACTTTTATACACTCGTTATACATTCTACCATATTCTAGCCTGAAAAGGATAAAAAAGGATTTAAAAATCTGATTTTAAGATAATTTTTCCGTTTTTATTTGAAAAATAGAATATATATTGGAAATATGGTTGTAAATCTTACTTGTTGCTATTTTCTCTTCGCCAAGAATAAGATACCATGTAACCGAATAGTAATGAAAGATCCTTAATTTAAAAAAAGCGTTTAAACGAATTTATGTCTGATTCTGATTCACCAAAGTCGCCGCAAGGCACGCCAGAAGCGCCGAAAGACCAAGAAAGCGCGCGACAGCAACCATCGTCTCCAGCCGGACAACCTCCGGCGGCGGGGTCGTCGCCTGATGCGTCGTCACAGACGCCTGCAGCCTCAGGTGCGCCGCAGGGTACGCCGACACAGGGAGGATCACAGGGATCGTCACAAGGTACGCCGCAACAGACGGGAGCGTCACCAGCATCACCCGCAGGAACACCGCCACAACCTCAGTCTTCTGCGCAGAATCCGCCGCCGCCACAAGGCGCTGCGGGCACATCGCCGCAAAACCCAATTCAGAATTCACCGCAGAGTTCACCGCAAAATCCGGCTCAAAGCCCGTCGCAAAGTTCGTCGCAGGGCGCGGCAACAGGATCGTCTGCGGGATCTGCCTCCGGCGCGGCATCACAAGGTACGGGGCAGGGTGCAGGACATACTGCGGCACCGGGCAGTAATACCCCGCCACAGGGTCTGACATCGAGAACACAGGCGGCAACGCCGTCACAACCGACCGGCAGTGCGCCGTCATCATCAGGGTCTGCGCCGTCAGGCGCATCAGGTGCGGGTACATCAACGCTATCAGCGTCACCAGCCGGGCAAGGTGGGGCGGGGCAAGCCGGAACAAGTGCCAGTACAAGTAGTGCCGGTACACGTACAGATACAGGTGCGGATGCTGGCGGATTGACATTGTCCGATGACAATACAAATGCCGCAAGTGGCCGTGGCGGCAACAATGCGGCGGCGGATTCTGCGCCGCAAGCCCCGCAAAAAGCGGCGGCATCCGGACAGAAAAAACCGGCCAGACGCCCAAGACAAGGGGCGTCGTCAGCGGGTAAAGGTGCTGCGGGCGGTGGTCGCCGCGCGCCAGCCGGTGCGAAAAAAGCGCCGTCCAAAGGAGCCAAGAATGCGGGGCAGTCAAAGAGCGCCGCGCAAGCGGCAGCAGCAGCTGCGGAAGATGGTACGCCCGCAAAGGTTGAAGGTAGCCTTGATAAGGTGGTCTTGCGGAACGAATTTTATCGTGACGGGTATCGTACGCTTTTGAAGCTGGCGCTACTTGAAGCGTTGATTATTGTCGGTCTGATATTCTCTATGTTGTTTGTGATTCATGTGCATCAGCCGGAAAACCGTTATTTTGCGACAACAGAAGATGGCCGTTTGATGCCGATGGTGCCGCTGAACCAGCCGAACCTGAGTACGCCGGCCTTGATGTCATGGGTGGCACAGGCCACGACCGAAGTGATGACGTTCGGCTTTAACGATTATCGCCGCCGTTTGCAGGAAGCGTCACGGAACTTTACACGGACGGGGTGGGAGAGTTTCACCACAGCGTTGCAACAATCGCGGATTATTGAGGTTGTCGAGTCGAACCAGCAGGTTCTGACCGCCGCGCCGCAAGGTGCGCCCGTTCTGCAATCCGAGGGGGTTGTGATGGGCCGGTATCAGTGGGTTGTACAGTTGCCGATGATTTTGACATATCAGGCCGGTACACGAACACGGTCGGATGCCTTGTTGGTGACGGTTGTTGTGGTGCGTGTGCCACGACTTGAAAGCGCCAACGGGGTCGGGATCGAACAGTGGATCGCCGCGCCGCGCTAATCGGTTTGCAGATATTTTTCTTTTGATTTTTATTTTCTGTATTTTATTGTGAATGCCTTGTGAATCTGGCGTGACATCTGTTTTATCACACGATATTCTCGTGGGGACAAAAAAGGATATATCCTGGGAAATGAGACATATGCAGATCAATTTGTGCAAGTTTTTCCAGCTGACTGCGGTGTTTGCCGCATTGTCGGCGTTGCCTGCCTATGCGCAATCTCCCAGTGATTTCTTTCAGGCGCTGCAAGCGGCCAGTCAAACTGATGGTGGCGCTGCTGCTGCCGGCAATCTGAATTCAGACAACCAGCCGGTCGCATCTGGCGGCACGGCAAATTTGCCATCTTCTTCCTCTCCGTTTTCCCAGGCGATGGGCGGTAATAATCAAGCCGCCGCTGGTGGTAATCCCGGTTTTAATTTGCCCGTCGGTCAGCAGGGCGCTGCGATGCAGGGCGGCGTGACGCGTGAACAGGTCGAAAACCGTCTGCGTGAAGAGGCCTTCAATGCGGCGGTCAACGGATTGTTGCCGATGAAGCCTGATGAAATCAGACGTCTTCTGGCGCTGTTTGATAAAACAAAACAAGCGGTCGAAACACCGATTTTCCCATATCCGACCCCCGAAGTTGTCGTGACCACCATTCCGATGGACCCCGGTGCGAAACCGCCGCTGGTGAAGGTCGCAACAGGACATGTCGCAACAGTCAATGTGCTGGATGTGACTGGTAAGCCGTGGCCGATCCAGGATATTACGTGGGCCGGAAATTTTGAAATCGTCCAGCCCGAAGAGGGTGGTCATGTTGTGCGGATTACGCCGCTATCCGAATTTGCGTACGGCAATATGTCGATCCGTCTTGTGGAGCTGGATACACCGATTGTCATGACCATCCGGACAACCCGTGATGTGGTGCATTACCGTTTTGATGCGCGCATTCCCGAATATGGTCCGTATGCCGAAGCACCGCTGATTGACGGCGGATTGAAAATTGCCGCCGGTGATGGTGTTCTGGGGTCTATTCTGGACGGTATTCCGCCGGATACCGCCGAGCGACTGATTGTCGAAGGCGTTGATGGACGCACATCTGCGTATAAAGTCAATGCGACTACATATTTGCGGACGCCGCTGACATTATTGTCTCCGGGATGGTCGGGGTCTGTTTCTTCGGCGGACGGTATGAAAGTGTATGAATTATCCAATGCACCGGTTGTCTTGCTCTCGGACGGCGGGGCTGTCGTGCGGGCGCGTATCGGTGAAGATGAGGAGTTAGGCGCGGAATGATTGGCGACGAAGACGAATTCGATGATTTTGACGATGTTGATATGGGTGACGATATCGGCGGCGGCGATGATGACGATTTCGGTTTTGAAGATTTTACCGATGACGCTGCGTTTGACGATTTTGAATCCGAAGGCGGCAGTTTGGCAGACGCATGGAAAAACAACCCGTTTTTCAAGATTGGCGCGATTGTCGGCGGCCTTGTTCTGGTTATCGTCCTGATTACAATGATGGGCGGCGATGGTGATGAAACGCCGCAATCTGTGATGCGCGGCAAATCTGATGTCAGTGATGTCCCCGGCAGTGGTCAGGTGACAACAGTGTATAAAGAAGCCGTCGAGGAAACCAATGTCCGCCGCGTTGAAGATGCGATTAAAACGGGCGGTAGCGCATTGCCGACACCGGTCAGCACCGATGAAGGCCGTTTGACAATTGATGAACCGCAGGCCGAAAAGGAAGATCCGCTGGATCGTTGGCGCCGCATTCAGGAAGAGCGCCAGAAGCAACAAGCCGAAGAGCAGGCGAAATTGCAGGCCGCACAACAAAAACAGGCCATGTTCCAGGCACAGCAACAAGCACAGCAAGCGCCTGCGGAACAAGGCAAAGCAATTGACGCTTTGGCCAAAGCAATGGCCCAGCAAATGGAAACCGTACTGGGATCGGCCGTGCCGCAAGCGCCGCGTTCGATCGAAGTGACGCCGGATGATTTTATCGAGCAGGAAGAACGCAAAAAACAGCGTGAAGCCGCAGAGCAAGGCCTTGACGGCAGTGGTGACGGCACAGTCACAGCAGATGGCGGTGACAGTACAAACCAGATTTTGATTCCGGCCGGTACAATCGAATACGGTCAGTTGATGATCGAGGCAAACTCGGATGCGGGCGGCACAATTCTGGCAGAAATGGCCAGTGGACCATATGCGGGTAGCCGCTTGCTTGGTACATTTGAAACACGCGATGATTTCCTTGTGCTGACATTTAATACAATCATGATTGATGATGTCGGTTATTCGGCCAATATTGTGGCGCTGAACCCTGATAAGGCGTCGGTCGCGATGGTGACAGATATTGACCGCCGTTACTTCAGACGGATTATTCTGCCTGCGGCGGCAAAATTTGTTGAAGGTATGGGCGGCGCGATTGCCGAATCCGCAAGTTCCACAACCACGATTGACGGTGGTACGGGGGTCGCGACAACTTCGCAGGAAGATCTTGATGTTGAAGAAGAACTGGCCGCCGGTCTGGAAGAAGCCGCAGGCAAAGCCAGTGAAATTCTGGATGAAGAAGGCCAGAATACGCAGCCGTTGATTACCGTTGCGCCCGGAACGGCGATGGGGTTACTATTTGTTGATCCTGTGTTAGAACAGTAAAAAGCGTTTCACACGCAAGGATTGTATGGGAAGTAAGCATCAATGAGTGACGATCAAAACAAAAATAATCCGGATATGCAGGATGATGATTTCCTGGATGATGATTTGTTTGATGACGAGTTCGGCGATGATCTTGGTGAGCTGGGCGATGATTTAGGCGATTTCGATCTGGATGAAGGCGATTTCAGTGACGAAGATTTCGGCACCGAAGATTTTGGCGATGATGGAAACTTCGGCGACGAAAATTTCGACGAAGGCGATGTCGGTGCATATGACGAGGAATTTGCCGGTGATGATGCGCCTGATGAGGCCGTGCCCTTATCCGAAGACGAACAGGCGCTGAAGGACAAAAAGCGAAAACAATTCAATATGATGGTCATTGGCGGGGCGGTTTTTGTTGGCCTGATCGTGGTCGTCATGATGGCCGGCGGCGGCGGTGATAGTACGTCGCAGCCAAGTCCGGCGCAGCAGCAGGCGGCCCAGCAACAGGCACAACAGCAAGGTCAGCAACAAGCCGCGCAACAGCAACAACAGGCCGCACCGATGACACAGCGTGACCTGATTTACGGCCGCAAAAACCAGCCGCGTTCCGGTCAGGATAATTTGTCATTGGCCGCGCAGGAACAGCAGGTCGGCATGTTACAGGACCCGTCCTTGTTAGGGGATGTTGAGGTAGAATCAGGCAAAGAAACCGGCCTGACGGAAGATTAC
This sequence comes from Alphaproteobacteria bacterium, assembly GCA_030750865.1. Lineage (GTDB taxonomy): Bacteria > Pseudomonadota > Alphaproteobacteria > Micavibrionales > Micavibrionaceae > JASMHE01. Next base: position 34,451 of record JASMHE010000001.1, on the reverse strand, counting down.
TTTGACACCTTGCCGGAAGTGGATGTTGAAACGGTGGATGCCGATCCACCGGCGATGAATGATGGTGAAAAACTTTCCGACAACGAAGAAGACGAAGACCCGTCATATGAAGATATTCTGACACCGATGCCGACACTGGATGATGCGGCGAATGACGATGGGCTGTTTTCGTCTGATACAGGCGATACGGGTACGGGGCTTTTGCAATCCTCTGATCCGGCTACGGATAGTGGAACGGGCATTGATATGACACAGCCTGCGCCGCAACTTGAAACATCGGATCCGATCCCCGATGCGGGCATGGTTCAACTGGGACAGAAAATGGATTTACTGTTCGAGCGTCTGGATATGATGGAATCGGACATCAAATCGTTGAAGTCCAGCCAAAGTGAGGTCATGGATATTGTCGCCACAGGGCCGGAGCGTGATACAGGCAAAAGCATGGTGAACAGTGCCGAAATTCAGGCGATTAATCTGACGCTCAAGGCATTGGAAAAACGGCTGAACAAAATCGAAGATGGCGGCGTGAAAGTGGTATCACAGCCCGCGCCGCGCAAGCAAGCCGCACAACCTGTGCGCAGAACACCTGTTGTGCCGCCGAAACCGCCGAAAATGCCGGATGTAAAAACCCCGAAGCCGGAACCGCTGTGGGAATTACGCGGCGCGCAATCAGACAGCGCGTTTGTTGCCAGAAAAGACGGATCGGAGATGCGTCTGGTTGAAATCGGCGATCAGCTTGATGGCATTGGTGTGGTGACAAATATTGCCGTGCTTGACGGCCGCTGGATCGTACAGGGTACGAACGGCACTCTTTCTCAATGACACAGTCTGTTTTTGAATCGATTGATTATGTACTGGGCGATCATCTGATCTCGCGCTGTGAAGACGGTGATCTGCGGCGCGTGCTGATTTTAAATGCCGCGCCTGCGCCGCATTTTTTGCCGCGTTTGGCGGCGGCGATATCGGGCGATCTGGATTGTGTGCAATGGTTTGCCCCGAAATATGATGCGCTGTCTGCGATGCCGGGAAGCTTGCCCCCGTCTGTCAGGTTGCATGATTCCTGCGATGCTGTGCGGGATGGTGGTGACTATGATCTGGTGATCTGCGCCGGTACAAAACAAAAGCAGGAAACACGCCATTTGATTGCACTGGCCAGCCGTCTTTTGACCGATGGCGGCCTGTTTGTGATTGCGGCGGCCAATAATGCGGGCGGCAAACAGCTTGATAAAGACTGCAAAGCGTGCGGCTATGTGACCGAGGCATATTCCAAACATAAAAACCGTGTTTTATTGATGGAAAAACGCGCCGGATCGCTTGATGCGGACCTGTTAGAGAAGTGGTATGCGGCCGGGCAAGTGTCTTACTGTGATAAGACGGGCGATGATAAGGCAGGTCGTAATGAGGCGGGCGATGATAAGATAGGGAGCGATAAGACGGCCAGCGATAAAACAGGCGGCAAAGGGGCCGGGTTCTGGACTTGCCCCGGTTTATATGGCTGGAGCAAAATTGATCGCGGGTCGGCCTTTTTCATTGAAACATTGCGGGCGCAGGGTGTGACGTTGCGCGGCACGGGTGCGGATTTCGGCTGCGGATACGGTTATTTAAGCCGTGCAATTCTAGATGATTCTGAGCAAATTGACCGTCTTTATGCCATTGATGCGGATCGGCGGGCGGTGGATGTGATTGGCCGTAATGTCGATGATGCGCGTCTGAGCGCCGTGTGGGCCGATCTGACAAGGCCCTGTGATGCGATTGCACGTCCGCTCGATTTTATTGTGATGAACCCGCCATTTCATGATGATAAAGCCACGGCCATTGATGCCGGACAAGCCTTTATTACGCAGGCGGCCGCCTGTTTGAAAGGCAAAGGGCATCTCTATATGGTGGCCAATACGCATTTGCCGTATGAACGCTTGCTGGGCGCGGCGTTTACATCTGTAACGGCACTTGATACGGCACACGGCTTCAAGGTGATTTGCGCGGTCAAATAGCGCGGTGAAAGAGGCCTATGACCATTTTGCCATTTTGCGGTAAATGGTGGAGGGCGAAATTTCAAGCGCTGCGGCGGTTTTCAAGATATTTCCCCCGAAATGATGAATGGCGTTTTGGATATAAAGCCGTTCAATGGTGGCCAGTGGCTGTATGCGTTCAGGGAAAGTTTGTGTGGATTGCGCCTGTTGTTGCGCGGGGGCGGCGGGCGTGGTTTTATCCGGCGCGGCGTGGTCTGTGTCTTTTTTGTTTGTTTGTGCCGCAGAATCGGCTTGCCGTGCAGGGCGTTTTGCGTCGGCCTTCTCACGCGTCAGCGGCTCTTGCCGGATTTCGGAAAAACCGGAGATTTCATAGGCAAAAGAATCTGTCCCGATAAATGAATTGTCCCGTTTCTTGATCATGCGCCGAGTATGGCATTTTCGGACCTGCCATACATATGAAAAGTCGTATCATCATACGATCGTAGGGGTGCGAACATGCGGTGATTGCAAGGGATGTGAAGGGCCGGCAGAGGGCGGCTATACTGATGTGGTGCATAAAAAAGCCCCGCACGACATGATTGGCGGGGCTTTTGGAATAATGTTATGCGCTATATCACGCCTCGTCTTAGTCGCGACTGCCGAGGAAGTACAGGATGTACTGGAACAGCGCGATAAAGCTGATATACAGGTTCAGTGCGGCGGCCCATGCCATACGGCTGTTGGCTTCGTCGCCTGCGGCTGCATGGTACATTTCCTTTGTAGCTTGTGTCTGCCATGCGGTCAGACCGGCAAAGGCCAGAATACCGACACCGGCAATCACATCCATTAGGCCTTCGTTAAAGATGAACATATTCACGATCGATGCGATAAACACACCGATAATGCCCATCACGGCAAATGTCCGCAGACCGTCCAGATTTTTCTTGGTTGTATAACCGAAGATGCTTAGTCCCGCGAACATGCCTGTCGCAATGAAGAAGGCGCGGGTGATATCTTCGCCCGTGAAGGCCAGCGCCAGCACAGACAGGCTGATTCCGTAAAGCAGGCTGACCCCGAAAAAGGAAAGACGCAGCTTGCTTGATGGCATTGTCATCGGATTAAATCCGAACCAGATCAGAACGATTGGTGCAAAGGCAACCAGATAAAATTGCGGGCCGCCCAGAAACAGCTTCAACAAGGCCGGTGATGTAGACACGATGAATGATGTAATGGCTGTTACCAAAACACCCGCCATCATGCGGTTGTAAACGCGCTGCATGTGTGCCTTCAATCCGGCATCAACCACGGTGTCGCGCGATTGCATTTGTTCAAAAGAACGGTCAGGTCTCATTTTTTAAGCTCCATCTCTATGTAGAAAATTATATATTACCGTCACATGACGGATATATATGCCATGATACAGGAATTTCAAGATGTGCCGCAAGCGAAACCGTACGCGGTGCATTGCTTATTCGCTCTTTTCGGAGCGAACAAACGGTGCTAGTTTAAAAGGCGCAAAAAGCGGGATACGCAAGCGACACGCAAGAAACACGCAAGACAAGCCACTGATCAGGTCACTTTAATGGGATATTACACATCACAGAATTTTTTCAGCGCGTCTGCCAAAGGGCAGGATTGGCGCGCTGTGGTCAAAAATTTGATGGATTTATATAAAGCCGCCCAGAAAGAACACGGCGTTGACGAAACCAAATATAATCTCGGTTTTGTTTATGTATCCGATGCCATCAGCAAAGATATTGAAAGTGTGCTGGATTTAATGAAATCGGTCACGGGCATTGAAAAATGGTCGGGATGTAGTGGCGTTGCCTTGTATGCCACGGATGCGGAATATCTGAACGAACCGGCTGTGTCGGTTTTGTTTATGCGCGTGCCTGATAAATTTTTCCGCATGATCCCGGCAACGGAAAGTCCGGCTGCGGCAGGGACGGATCAAGATGCGGCGCGGGCGCATTTATCGACAGCCGTACAATGGCAAAAGGCGCTCAGCGGCTGGCTGAACCATATGCAGCCGATGCTGACGATGGTGCACGGCGTGCCGGACGGTGAAACGGATTACGGGGATTTGCTGCCGGAAATGGATCAATTTATCGGCGGGTTTACAACAGGTGGTCTGACATCGGGGCGGCAAGCGCCGTGTCATATCCAGCAGGACGGTGCCCATCAAAAGGGCTTTTCCGGTGTTGTATTTTCGCAGCATGTCGGGGTGGCCACGGCTGTGTCGCAAGGCTGTCTGCCGATTGGGCCGTTCCGTACCGTGACAAAGGCCGAGCGGCATGTGATTCAGGAAATTGACGGCCGCAATGCATATGATGTGCTGAAAGAAGATGTCATGCATATGGCGGCCGAGAAAACGGGCGTGCAGGCCGATGCGCTGAAGGTCAAGGAAACCCGCTTGCAAAAGTTGAAATCATTTTTACGCGGACCAGAAAAACATCAAGAAAAGCATCAGGCAAAGAATCAAGAAAAACATAGCGAACAAGATCGCGCCGATCATAAAAAAACGGCCGGTGACATGGCGCTGACGAATAATCCGGATGATTTCCCGCCCCGCAATGGCGACCAAGATGGTGGCCAAAATAGTGAAGGCGGACATGAAAGCAGACATGAAGGCGGGCAAGGTGATGGATCACATGTCAAAACCACGCCATTGTCGCGTTCTGCGGTGAAAATGCCGGATGGCCCGGTGAAGCGGCAGGGCGCTTCCGGTCGCGATGCGGCTGCCGACCAAAAGACAGGCGCGCAAACAGAACAGCAAGCGGGCCAGCCGCAGGGCCGCAAGAAGCAGGCCGTTTCCGGTGGCCATAAGTCGCAAGCGCCCGAAGACGGCGGTACAGCGGGACGGGTACGTCATTTATCAACGGGGGATTTCCCGGGGCTGAATGTCAAAATGGATTTGGGGGATGGCAAGACATTTCAGGGTGATATTCATGTCGCCTTTGCCGTAAAGGGCAGTGACAAGGAAGATGATTATCTGGTGCGTCATGCGCTGGCGGTGGATCAGAGCAACGGTTATATCGCCGTTGCGGAAAAACCCGTGGTGGGGGAACGTGTCATGTTTGTCAAACGTGATACGGAATCGGTCAAGGCGGATTTATCCCGCATGTTGTTATCCTTGCGCGAACGGATCGGGACGGACGGTATGCAGGATAAAATCAATGTGCGCGCCGCCATTTATATTTCGTGCGCGGGGCGTAAGGTGTCTGCGTATGAACAAGAGCAAATCACGGAAATACAGCTTATTCGTGAAATTCTGGGCGATATTCCGCTGGCAGGCTTTGCCGCGTCGGGAGAAATTTCAAATGCCCGTATTTATGGCTATGCGGGGCTGTTAATTTTGTTTTTGTAAGGCGGGTTTGCCAGACAATGCTCCATCAAGTCTCTATGGAAACCTCTATGAAAGCCTCATAAAACCCCGTCAAGCCCCGCCCAGCTTTGCAAAAGCCGCGCAAAATCAGGTCGCCACAGGATAGAAATCCGCGCGAAAATCGGTAAGATTAGGCATGGTTTTGCCGTTTATTTCTTGTATAATGGCCCGCAAGATACCATATGGATGTGATAGTGATCACATTTTTGCACAATAATCGGGGATTTATTCTTATGACTTTTAAACTCAAGCCTTTTCTTTCTGCTGCCACCCTTGCCCTTTTGCTGACGGGATTATCAGGGGGGCTGTATGATGCGCAGGCGCAAAAGCCCAAGACACCCGATTTACCGCCACCGCTGGAAGCGATGCGCGCCGATGGTGCGGAGCTTGAATATCTTGGCCATTCAAACGGTCTGGATGGCTGGGTTGCCATCCAAAACGGCCAGCAGCAATATTTTTATGTTCCCGATCACGGGCAGGCTTTCCTGATGGGGCTTTTATTTGACCGCGACGGGAAGGCCATTACGATCCGTCAGGTGCAGGCATTGCGCGAATCCGGCGAAACGGACGTGCTGGATAGCTTGGTCGGGGTGCAGCCAAATCCGGAGGCGAGCGCAGAAAGCAAAGAGACAAAGCGCGAGTTCAGAACACCCGCCGAACAGCTTTACTATGATCTGGAAAACAGTAATTGGGTGCCGCTGGGTGATCCGGCCGCGCCGGTTGTGTATAGCTTTATGGACCCGCAATGTCCGCATTGTCATCAATTCATGCAGGATTTGCGCGCCAATTACATCGATAACGGGTTGATCCAGTTGCGCGTTGTGCCGGTTGGCTTTAAACCCGAAACACAGGCGCAGGCCGCATTCTTGCTGGCGGCATCAAACCCGCAGGAACGCTGGTATGCGCATCTGGACGGCGATACAACGGCCCTGCCGATCAAAGCCGATATCAATAAACAGGGCGTACAGCGCAATTTGGCTGTGATGCAGACATGGAAGCTAAACGTAACACCGCTGAGCGTTTACCGCGACAAACAAGGGCAGGTCAAAATTCTGCAAGGCCGCCCCGAAAGCCCGATGACGTTGGTTAACGAACTGCCGTAATCTTTGTCTGTGGCGGGGGTGGCGCGGCTGTACGCCTTTTCATGCGCCGTTCCGATCTGTGCAGACGAGCAGATATAGCAGGTTACGGGCGTGCAGAAGATGCGGCTTCGTGGTGTCGATGGCGGTATTTTCGTCGCGCCCTTCCGTAGATATGCGTCATAAGATGGTCCGTATCAGGGCGACATTAGGGCGAATTGACGGCGTGTTTTACATCCGCGTGGCGTACCATTCATCATATTCATCGTGGGGAGATGCGGGAAAGCGCGAAGAAATGGTTGTGTCTGGTCTGAAACTATGAAAATATTTTGCATAGGGTTCAAATGTCCATCAACAATAAACAGACAATTACAAGATAATTTCTCATTATGTCGCAACGGTCCGCCTTCCAGCTACAGATTCTTGAAAAACTGGCTACGCCATTAATGCAGTCCGTGACGCGTTATGTAACGGTGAAAGCCGGTAAAAAAGGCGGTGATGCCGAGGCCCAGCAATCGCAGGCCGGACATATCGCAGAGCTTGTTTCAAAATGCGTACAGCTGAGTATCGGCTTGTCCAAAGATCTGGATCTGAAGGGCAATGAAGCCGACGCCGATGCGGTGCGTTTATCGTTGGCGACGGTGTGCAGTCCGCTGGTGGGTGAATATTTCTCTGCAAATGGTAAAGCGCCGACCGATCCCGAAATTAACAAAATGGTCACCGCATTACAGGCTGCCCTGACATTTTCCGATAAATTTGCCCCGACGGCCGAGAATATTTCCCGTGTGGCGGCATCGGATATTGCGATGATCCCCGGTATTCCAAGCGATGAGGCGCAGGCCAATATCCAGTATGTGCAGGCAATGGTGCCGGTCGTGAATGCCGTGCAGAGTTTTTCATTCGGCCAGCCCGAAGCCAAGCTGACGCAGGAAATTGCAACCCATTTGACCACGCGGGCGGAAACGCTCCGCAAGGCGATCTTGCCCGCCGGTGTCGATGAATTTCTGGTGAAGCAAGCCGATTTACGCCTGTTACGGATGGCGGCCGATTTATATGCGGCCTGTCACCGCGAAGAAACATTGCGCATCATGGGCATGGATCAGGCCGAGCGTGCCAAACTGACAGAAGGGAATAACGGCTTGATTCCGATGGATACGGTCTGGAAGACGTTTGATGCGCGGGTGAAAATGCTTGAAACCCTGTCCGCAGAAGCGGCAGGTGTCACACCGGCGCAGGCTGCCGCGCCACAGCCACAGCAACCGCCACAGCAGGCGCAACAGCCACAGCAAGCTGCGCCGCAAACGCCGCCGCCCGCAGAACCGCAACAAGCAGAACCACCACAACAAGCGCCGCAGCAGCCTGTCCCGCCGCAAGAGGCCGTACAGCCGCCACCTCAGCCGCCCGCCGCGCCGCCGACAGAGACTCCGGCCGCGCCGCCGCAAGAACCACAGCCACAGGACCAGCCGCCACAGGAATCGTCAGGCGGAGGGTCGCCATTCCAGAGTTTTGTGAAAACACCGGATAACGGACAAGCGGGTGATGCCGGTGCGTCTGCCGCCGCGCCACAAGAACCGCAATCTCCGCCGGCAGAGCCGCAACAGCCGCAGACTCCGCCACCTCAGCAGCCGCCACAAGAACAGGTACCGCCGCAACAGGCGCCACAAGAACAACCGCAAGCACCGCAGCAACCCGAAGTGCCGCCTGCGCAACCGCCGGAAGTGCCACCCGCACAACCATCAGAACAACCGCAGACTCCGCCGCCACAGGAAACGCCGCCGCCGGAGCAGCCGCCGCAGGAAACGCCGCCACCATCTGATGGCGGAAATCCGATGTCGTTCTTTGCGAGCAAAAAATCACAAGATGATGATGAAAAATAAAACCCGCCGCTGCCGTGCCTGAGGCATGGTTGTGTCCGGATCGTGCGTAGATCGCATGTCTGTCGCGCGCGTGTTGGTTTCCTTGTTATGGGAGGTGTGTCTATCGTGACGTGTTTGCCCATGCGCCTGTATATGAAAGAGTGTATGAAAGGGTTATGTAGCGGGCATCTGTAAGGTCGTATATTCAAAGGCGACGTGATGATGTGCCTGATGATGAGGCCGTATTCTTTGGGCAATTATGCATATTATCGTAAGTCATTATCGCAATTGATGGGGATGAGTTTATGACTGTTCTGATGAGGGGCTTGATTTTTTGGTGTGGTTGGGCATAGATAATTTATCAATAAAATAATGGTACGATTGATCTGATGATAACGTCTGTAAAAGCTTTGGCTGTATGTTTGATGATGGCTGCACAAAATTATGATGTGCCGCCAGAGGTGATGTTCGGCATTTACGAAGTCGAAGGCGGCCGCGTGGGGCAGGTTGTCGGCAATACGAACGGCAGTTACGATATCGGCCCGATGCAGATTAATACGCTGTGGGTGCCCGAACTGGCGCGCATGTGGAATGTCAGTGAGTATGAAGCGTTTGAATTATTGCGTGATGATCCGTGCGTGAATACGGGCGTGTCTGCCTGGATTTTACGCAGTCATCTGGATGAAACGGGCGATCTGGCAAAGGCCGTCGGTTATTATCATTCACGGACACCGCATTTGACCGAAGCATATAAAAAGCGCGTCATGGATGCGATGTTGCGTGTGAACTTGCTCCGCTAGAACCGCCGATAGGTGCGCGTTTTTGAATCTTTCCCTTGATTTTAATATGAAAATATCTGATCCTGCATTCTTATAAATATAAAAAAAGAATATATGACAAAATATATGACAGGGGAGGATACCGATGTCGATGACGTTGGACCAGTTCAATCGCCGGAAAACCAGTCTGGTCAAAAGACTTGAATCCGGTTTGGCAAAACAATTCAATGCAGAAAGTTTTTATCTCTCGGTGCGGGCCATTCCGGCCTGGGATGATAATAGCCGTTATGATTGGGGGGTCGAGTTTCACAACCCGCATCCCACCGATGATTATGACGGGGATGAAGTGATGTGGTATATCTATGACCGCCTTGATGCATGGTATCCGCACTCTATTCCAGAGGTCGAAGAACTGCATATCTGATCATATCTGACGATCCGGTTTTATAATGCGAATCCGAGCCCTGATTATAATGAAAATGAAGTCTGGGGTTATCTGTATGAACGGATGTGGGATTGGTATCCGGATCTTGACCCCGAAATTTACGAATTTTCACCATAGGATAAGACCGCCTGATGTGATGCGGGCGCGCAGACGGTGTATGGGCGGGGTATAAATCTGCGCCGGATTTGGTCTTTTTGTCGTGATGTACAGGATGTATTTTTCCGTTATCCACAATATAGGGGATATGTTGTGCATATTCCCGATGCACTTCTTGTGATCCGTCGGTGCACAATGTAATTTTATGGAGAATGCATTCAACCTATTTAATATTGGGGTTTCTGTCGTGATTCCACGTCCTGAATCGGGTAAAAATACAGCGCTTTTAAAGCCGTTATTCACGGGCATGACATTGCTATGCGCAACGGTCATGCTGACAGCCTGCAGTGCGGGTCACCGCACCTATGACGAGCGGCCGCAACTTGTGGCCTCGCCCGACAAGGCCTCGATGATGCTGGCTGAAGCGGCGGACCGCGCCTCTGTTGCGCTTGAAACACTGGCCGCGGTCGAGCAGACACGCACGCCTGTTGAGACGGTCGAGCCTGTGGCGGATGCACCGCCGGAACTGCGGCGCGCTATGACGGTCACATGGGTCGGTCCGGTTGAGCCGATTACAAAACGTGTTGCCGATCGCGCGGGATACAACTTTGTTGTGCTGGGTGATAGCCCTGCGGCGGCACAGGTCGTGACGGTTGATGTTGAAAATATGCCTGTGATTGATATTCTGCGCAGCATCGGCCTGCAGCTTGGTGCGCGTGCAAATCTGAAGGTCAATGCAGAGCATGACGTGATTGAAATTCATTACGCTGCGCAGGGCGATCCTGCGCCGGTGCGTATCTCGGAGTAAGGTTTAAGGGTAAGGTTCAAATGACACGTATGTGGTCGCATATTCTGTTGTCTTGTATCGCAGTGGTGCTGGTGCTGGCTGTGGTGTCAGGTGCGGCGCGTGCGGATTATATGAGCCAGAATGACCGTATGCCTCTGCCGCTTGAACATCTGAAGAATCTGCCGAAAGAAAATAAATTCGAAGGTGAAAATGAAGGCTTGCCGCTTGATATTCGCCGCGATGCGATGAAAGAAGCGGCGCTGTCGTATGGTGCGCGTGGCGGACTGGCGTGGCGCACATACCATATCCGCAGGGAGCTGGATGCCAATGCCAGCTATATGGACAAGGTTTTCAATTTCGGTCATTTGCTGATTACGGCACCATCCGGTTTGTTGATTGAACCGCCTGTGGTGTCCGAAGCGATCAACGCCATGATTATCGAAGCAGGCGGACAGGCCGCCGCTGTATCAGACCGTGTCTATGACATTAATAAGCGGGCCAAGATTGTCAGTACGCCAAAGTCATGGCGTAACTATCTGGAACGGGAGTGGGGCGAGGTCACACCGCCGCCGGATATTCTGCGCCCGTCCAATGAAACCGAGCGGGACGAATGGATCGGCTGGGTCGAAAAAGGCTGGGAACGCGGTGTCACACAGGCGAATGAAATTTTTGAAGCAGATATTAACCAATTGGTGTCACACTATCAGGGGATGGTGCGATATCGGCTTTTGTTGCGTCAGGGAATGATCTCTGCGCCGTATGCGATGCTGGTTGACCGCGGGATTACAGGCGGTGGCAAGAAAATGCGTGTCGGTGACCGTGCTGTCCAGATAACAGGACAATCACAACTGATACCGAAGGGTGACAAATGGCAGCCCGCAAACCGATAAGCCTTCTTAAAGGCACCGAGACAAAGGGTCAGACATGGCCCGATGAACCAAGCCGCTTCACCGAAGACGAGATCGACGCATTCTTGTTGTGGGCGGTGAAACAAAACGCATCTGATATTACATTCCAATCGGACCGCCCTGTCTATCTTGAAATTGACGGCGCGTTGTATCCCGGTACATACCGTTCATTTGACGCGGCTGACATGTCGGCGACGCTGCAAAAACTTTACGGGCCGGAAGCACAGGCCCGCCTTGCGTCAGGGAACGATCTTGACTTGTCTTACGAGGTGCGGCCGGACCGCTATACCCGTATTCGTTTCAGAACAAACATCACGGCAATTTTGTCAAAAGGGCGTGACGCGGCGCAGGTCACCATGCGTGTGTTGCCGAACGAACCGCCGACATTGCGCGATTTGAATATTGAAGATCAGATTATTGATAATTTCTGTCCGCGTCAGGGGATGGTCATTATTACAGGCCCGACCGGTTCCGGTAAATCGACGTTGCTGGCGGCCGGTATGCGTATGTTGCTGGAACGCCCGCACGGGTGCGGCAAGCTTTTGACGTATGAAGCGCCGATCGAATATGTCTATGATGTGATTCACAGCCCGCGTTCATTGGTGTCGCAAACGGAAATCCCGCGGCACTTGCCGAACTTTGCCCGTGGCGTGCGCAATGCGTTGCGCCGGAAGCCGGAAATTATTCTGGTGGGTGAATCGCGTGACCGTGAAACGATTTCGGCATCGATTGAAGCGGCGCAGACAGGCCACACGGTCTATACCACAACGCACACGGTTGGTGTGTCCGCGACGGTACAGCGGATGATTTCAAGCTTCTCGGCCGATGAGCGGTCCGAGCGCGCCTATTCCCTGATGGAAACGGTGCGTATGATTGTAACACAGGCGCTGGTGCCGAAAGTCGGCGGTGGCCGTATGGGTATTCGTGAATGGATGCTGTTCCCTGATCCGGTGCGCGAAAAGTTGCTTGATATGGATTACCGTGAATGGTCAAGCGAGGTTGAGCGCATGATCCCGAGTTACGGACAGACAATGGCCGAAAGCGCCAAGAAAGCCTTCGAAGACGGTACGATCGAACGCCGTCATTATCTGTTGCTTGCCTCCAGTACCGGTGGTGGCGGCGGTTAATCTGTTTTTATATTTGTGTGATAGAATATTTTAAGATTTTGCCGTTACACTGACAGAACGTGTATGGCAATATGATCCGGCAAGGAGCCGGGAAAGGGATAAGTTCGCATGTCACAGGCCGATGACGTCGCCGTTGAAAAACAGAATTGGCATTGGAGAAATTCAATGCGTCCGGTGCGCTTTTTCAATATGGATGCGCGCGCCGCTGTGCCGTTTTTCCTGCTTGTCTTCCATGCGCGGCTTTATACATTGGTTTTGACCATTGTGGTGACGGTGATTTTCCGTTTTGTTGAAAAGCGCGGCCTGACCTTTCCGGCATCCATGCGGACATTGCGGGTCTGGTTCATCGGCGCAGAACGTCCGGGCCTGTATTCCTTTAAAAAACGCCGGATGCGCGATTACGGGTAATCGCGCGCATTCTTTTTTCACGCTAAAAGTTGACATAATATTGATTGTGATATAGGGTCGTGCGCACTGATAAGCGGGCGTAGAGTACGCGCGCGACGCAAGGTGAAAACCGTGATGCACGAAGGCGTGATGCACGAAGAATGGCAAAGATTGCTATGATGCGATCCGCGTTATGGGTGCGGAAATAATAAACATAAAAGTAATAAATAAGGGTGTAACAAATGACAGAGTCCGACACAAAACTGACGAATATCCGTTTTGATAACGAGGTTGTACCATTTGATTTAGCGATCAAAGGGGCGTGGATTGATAAGTGCGATCCTGCGCTGTTGCCGGCGGTTGAAAAAGATTATGACGCGATCCGGGCGATGCATTTTGGCAATGCAGTGCCAGCCGCTGACGGAGAGCAAAAGCTTTACGTCGCCACAGCAGGGTCGCCTTGTTCCGGTAAATCAACAGAGCTTGATTTTCTGCTGGAAGAAACAGACGATCCGCGTATTCAAACGGCTGTGCTGGTTGATCCGGATCGTTTTGTGATGGAATTCATGAATTACACATATCGTCCGTTGATGGGCGCAGGTGAAATTGCCAAGCGCGGGTTTGTCGAAGCGGCGAAAAACGGCTATGAAACGGCGCGTCCGGGGTCGAATATCATTTCGAACCTGCTTTTTAACGAAGCCTTTGATGCCGGATATCACATTGTGCATGGCACGACGATGACCAGCCCGTTTGTTGGCGGCATGCTGGACACGTTGGCGGCAAACGGTTATCAGCGCCGTTTATATCTGTGTTACAGCGAAGAAGAGGTGCGCGCCGATGCCGGATGCAAGCGTCTGGAACAAGAAGGATTGGCGCACGGTCATCCCGATCACGAGGATTTTGCCGCCAAAGGCAAGCTGTTCCCGCAGCGTATGGCGGAATATTTCAAACATGGCGATGAATTGGTGTTGATGTGGAAAGATGATGTTGCACAGCGCGCTGTGCGGGCCGCTGAATATACCGATGGCCGTCTGCATATTGTTGACGAGCGCGCGTTTACGGCATTCAAGGACCGCTATGATTCCCAGCGGGCAACGTTGGCCGCCGAAGATCAAATCACCCTGCCGGCCTGGGATGAGATGGAAGCCACATATGCCGCGCGTTTTGCGCCGGATCAAGGGGCGGATAATACCGCAACGCCGGATGCACCGCATAGCGGGCCGGAGCCGTCCTGATACCGGCCCTTCGGCGTGTTGTTTAACCACGGCACGCACACGGCTTTGGTGCGGGCCTTCGGGGTTCTCAGGGGTGTTATAGGGGGCGCTCTCGGGGGCGCTCTAGAAGTACTTTAGGGCGTATTTAACCCGTTAGAATCATTGTTATTTCCCGAGAATGGAATCTTATAAACAGATTTAGGCATAATTTGGGCATAAATTGTTTAAAAGCTGTATCTGTGCTTGTACTTTTGCGTCAGGCATTTTAGGTTTTAACAGTCTTACTATCACCAGAGGTTTGTAATATGGCTGCGGCCGCGTTCAGAGAAAAACAATACCGATCACAAAGATCATTGCGGACCGGATTTCTGCGTCTGATGTTATGTGCAGGCGTGGCCGGTACGGTTGCCTCTGCTGCTGCGCCGCATGATGCACTGGCAGGGTTCGAATGGATCCCGCCCGCGCAGCTGACACCGATGCCTGAACCAATGCAAGATGAGCGTCCCGACTATGGCATGCAAAGCGACATGAACCGGTCCACGATGCCCGCACAACCGCCAGCCGGTGTGACGCAAGAACGATCCGGTGCGAGCGCACCGATGATTGGCGCGGATGGTTATCCTGTTAACCCGCAAGTGCCCTTTGGCGGGGAAGTCAGCATGGAGCGCATCGGCGCACCCGGTGCGGATATGACACAACAAAGCAACTATCCGCCTGTGCAGGGATTTGGGCGCGACATCCCGCTGGCACTGGCTTTGCGACAAATTGTTCCTGATGATTATGCCTTTTCATTTGACCGTGACGTTGACGTTGCAACATCTGTGACGTGGACGGGCGGCGATGCATGGGACGAGGTGTTGCGAAATGCCTTATCCGAGCACGATTTGGGGGTCAAAATATTACCAAACAAAACGGTGCGTATTGGTAAAAAATCGACCCTTGCACAGACGCAAGTGACACAGAATGACGGTGCACGTGTGATGGGTATGCAAACGACAAACGGACAAGTGCGTCGCATCGAAAGTCATGCGGCCGTACCACTTGAAACACCCGAAGCACCACCGCAACGCGCACCGGGTTTCATGAATGAACAACAAAGTTCAGGTGTGGCCAATCCGATTCCGATGCTGATGAAAAATGCCGGACAGGATACAGGCGAGCCGATTGATCTGATGAGCGGCCAGCAAAATGCCGCCGCGTCTGCGGGCACATATGCACATGCTCCTGCGTCCCCTATGTCTGCGGGTGCCGCAGGCCAGACCGCAGCACCGACATACAGCCATGACGAGCTGGAACAAATGTACACTGCGGCCGCGCATGATGGCGGCAATGATGATATGGTAGCAACATCGGTCAATGTACCGCAGGTTGTTGTGCCTGTGTCTGCCGATGATGGTCAGGGCAAAGGTGATTTGCCGGATGTGTCCGACGACCTGCCGTCTGTCGATGATATTGTGCGCCAGCATTCTTATATCTCTGTGCCGGAGGCGATTCCGAACGCAACGGTTTACGCCTCGTCACCGGGGGAAACACTGGACCCGTTCGCACTGGAGAGCTGGAGCGCGCGTGAAGGCGAAAATCTGCGCGATGTTCTGGCGCGCTGGTCTGACAAAGCAGGCGTTACGCTTTATTGGGGTGTAACGGAAGATTACGTTCTGCCGCGTGCCTATGATACAAACGGTACATTCGAAATGGCCGTGCGCGAAGTGCTGTCTGTTTATAATGCAGATCAGGCCGGTGATGACGATTTCTGGCAGAAAAAGAAACCGAAGAAAAAGGTCCGCACAGACCGTTACGAAGACACAGACCGCCCGATCGGGAAATTGCACCCGAACCTGCCGCTTGGCCCGTCTGTTCTGATTATTGAAGATCACAAAAAAGCATTGTAAGGTCTGTCTGATCCGCGCAGGATCGTAACGACCACACCGCCGCGCGATGGAGATTGCGCGGCTATTTTTTGCCGTGAATGTCTGTTTTTATTCTCTTGATTGCGTATCGTCTTGATGATGCATTGTCTCGCATGACGCATGGGCCGTTTTGTATGACGGCAAGGCGCGTGGTGTTGGCGAGCGGATTCGGCCAAAGATCGCGGCTTGGGATGCGCGCTTCAGATGTTGTGTATGTCGTTGTGGGGCGCATGCGTTTGTTTTTTGCGCGGGGCAGATGGCGTGCGTGTGGCAGGTGTGTGATGGTCGACAAGAGCGGCATCGGCCGGGATGTTTTACCGTTGTCAGTTGAATAACGCGTTTTCATCGTGCAGATCAAAGCGGCGGTTATAGGATGTGGAGCTTTCAGATTGGTGCGATGAAGGATGGGGCTTCGGGATGCGATGTTTGAGGGGTGCTGTGAGCGTGGCGGGTGCGCGGCGGATGATGCGTTATGCCGATGATTTTGATGCGGCGCGGCGGCGGGCGATATAGCTGCAAAGCGCGGTGGCGGCGGCCGCAATTAAAAGACCGTCAAGCGGCGGGATGGTGGTCAGGGTAAAAAGCCCCGCCTGTCCGGCTGTGCCGGTACTGCAAAACCCGCCGATAATACCGATCAGCAATGTGCCCAGATGCGACCAGTGCACAGATGGTGCGCTGTCCAGCCTGTCGCTGTGATATGTTTTGGCGTTCATCATGTAATCGGCAATAATCACGCCGCCGACGGGCGCGATCACAAGGCCCAGCAAGGTCAGCCAGCCGATAAAGTGACCCAGAATACCCCACGCGGCCAGCACGGTGCCGATCACCCCTGTGGCGGCGGCCAGTTTCCATTTCCGGACATGTGTAAAGATTGCAGACAGGTTAAGCGACGAAGAATAAAGGTTGGAATCGTTGGTTGTCCATGTGGCCAGAATAATGATCAGCAGGGCCGGAATGCCCAGTCCGAGTTGCATCATAATGGCGGCAATATCAATCTGGCGCGCAAGGATCGTCAAAATCATGGATAAGACCAGCATGACCGGATAAATGACGGCAAAGCCGAAATAGGCCGTCAGCACCCCATCGCGCCGCGTACGGGCATAGCGCATAATATCGGGCATTAGCACGGCGACCACCATAGAACTGCCTGCGACCAGCGAAATGATCATTTGCAAAGACAATGTCTGTGTGGCTAGCAGAGCGGGATCATTTTGCGCGGCGAAGAAATTGGATGCACCATCTGTGACCAGTAATGTCACAAGCGGCCAGAGTAGTAACAGGAATAAAAGCGGCACGGAAACCAGGCTGAGTTTTTCAAGGGCTTTGAAACCGATAATGGCGGTCGAACTCATGAGCATGCCGCCGAACAGCACAAGGGCGATGCGCGGAATGTTGATGTTAAAGGCGGCATTCAGTAATTCATGCAGGCTGGCGGCGAAAATCTCGGTCTGGATGCCGAACCAGCCAAACAGGCTGAGCGCCAGAATAAAGGCAATGACGTTTGCCCCTTTGTGACCGAAAGACAGTTTGCAGATCATACCCGTTGACAGGCGTGTTTGCGCCCCGATCATGGCGGTGATGCCGCCAATGACGAACAGTAAAAACCCGCCGATAATACAGCCCAGAAGCCCCGTCAGAAACGGCGCGCCGCTGCCGATTTGTGCGCCCAGAATCAGGGCGGCAATATTGACGGTAAAGCCGACAAACACAGCCAGCAATTTGATGACAGACCGCGTTTGTCCGTCAGGGACAGACTCGCGGGCGTAATCTTTTGTCAGGCTTTGAAAATCGGTCATGTTGGGTACCGTGTTTATTTATCGGACGTGTTGTTACGGCCGTCGTTACCGTCTGTGCCACTCTCGTTTGTGCGTTTGGCCATCACGGTCAGAACCCAGAAGTTCACAAAGATAATGGCGTAACTGACCAGAATTTTTGAAAAGAAATCATTATCGTCGAAATTATCAAGCCAGATTTCACTGATGATGAGGACCGACAGGAACAGCAGAATAATGCCGTTCAGTTTCAACAGAATATCGAAAAAATTATGATTTCTGGTACAGCGCGTCATGCAGCAGGATTTCTTGCCGCCGTCTGTTTTGACATCAATGGTGTCTGTGATGTCGTCTTTATTTTTATGGTCCGGCATGGCGTATCCTTTCTGTCGTTTGTGTCTTGTCTGTCTATTTGCGGCAGGGTTAAAGCGCATCGGGGTGCAGTTTGGCCTCGATCGCGATAATCTGGCGGATATCCCGTTCGGTCAATTCCCCGCCCCAGCCATTATGCATGACGTGATAGGCACAGGACGCATCGGTCATCACGATCCCTTTGTCGGGCTGATTCCGGCGCGGCAGGTGCAGTTCGGTCATTTTGATGATGAACTGCAAACAGTCATCCGATATTTTGATGTGGTGGTGCTTTTCAAGGCCCGGACGCAGGGCTTGCAAGATGGTAAAGGTTTCCTCGGCATTCGGGACGGACAAGAAGACATGCTGGAAACGGCGTTCCATTGCGGGGTCTTCGGCCACATACATGCGGAATTCATCCAATGTGGTCGCGCCAATCACGTGCAGATCGCCAACCGTCAGATAGGGTTTCATGGCTTCGGACAGGCCGCGATAGGCGCTGCCCTCACAATTAGGCATGATGGTATGCATTTCATCCATAAACAGGACGAATTTCGGATATTCCGGTTCATGATAACGTTCGGCAATGCCCTTACAGAGCGGCATAAAGCGGCTTTGGAATTCGGCAGGGCTGGATGTGCCTGCGGCCATGCGCGGCATATCAACCTCAAGAACCCGCGCGCCTTTCAGATATTCCGGCACGTCACCGGGAACAATGCGCTGGGCCAGACCCACGACAAGTGCGGTCTTACCGACACCGGCCGGTGCAAGGACAGCGGCGTTTTTCCGGCCTTTTTGCAGCAGGATCAGGATGACCTCGTCAATTTCCTTTTCCCGTCCCGTAATCGGGTCGAAACGGCCTGCGCGTTCCAGTTTGGTGATATCGCGGCAATATTGGTGGATATATTCCTCGAGCTCTTCGTCCGAAACATTTAAACGTTTGACCATGTATAAATTCCGTCCTTTGTGATAAAATCGACTGTGTTAAGCTTTTGAAAAGGTTATACGGATAACCTAGAAACATAGTCACGTATCTTACGCTAGCTTTTTCATCATGAAAAGGGCAAACACGGAGAACATATCGGGTAGCAGCGGAAAATCAAATCAGAAATCGGATAAAGAACCGGTAGGATAATCAGCCATAAACACGGTCAGATGCACATATCCATGACTGTATGGATCAATATAAAGGCATAAGGAAGAATGGCATAGGACCGGCAGAAAGGGATCGATACCATGAGCGATGCAGCGCAGATCAGAGCGGAAATTCAACGCTTGCGCGAGAATATGAACAAAGAAATTCTCGGGCAGGAGGATATTGTCGAAAAATTGATTATCGGCTTGCTGGGCAATGGCCACTTGCTGGTGGAAGGTTTGCCCGGTCTGGCGAAAACACGTGCGATCAAGGCGATGGTCAATAATATCGAAGGGTCATATGGCCGTATCCAGTTTACGCCCGATCTGGTGTCTTCGGACATTACGGGCAAGGAAATCATGCAAAAGGACGAACAAACCGGCGATGCGGCGTTCAAATTCGCCCCCGGTCCTGTGTTTAACAATGTGGTGCTGGCCGACGAGATCAACCGTGCGCCGTCAAAAACGCAGAACGCCTTGCTGGAAGCGATGGAAGAACGGCAAGTCACAGTGGCCGCCGTGCCGCATAAGATGCCGGATTTATTTATGGTGATGGCAACACAAAACCCGTCAACACAGGAAGGGACGTTCCCGCTGCCCGAAGCGCAGATGGACCGTTTTATTATGCACCTGACGGTTGATTATCCCGACGAGGCGACCGAAGGGCGGATTATCCGCCTGGTCCGCGAAGAACAAAGTCAGGAAACCAAAACAGTGCAAACCGGCAAAAAGCCCGAGAAAAAACGTATTTCACAAGATGCGATTTTTGCCGCGCGCAGTCATGTTGATAAGGTGGCCGTGCCGCCGCATGTCGAAAAATATATTGTCGATCTGATTTTCGCAACGCGCTATCCGGCCCGTTATACCTATGAGTTGAAAAGTTATATTTCGCTGGGCGCATCACCGCGTGGTACGCTGGCGATGGACCGTTGTACCCGTGTTGTGGCATGGCTTGCGGGCCGCGATTACGCCACCATCGAAGACGTGCAGAGCGTGATTAAAGGCGTGCTGCGCCATCGTATCGCGATTACCGATCGCGGCCGTGAACATAATGTGCTGACCGATGAATTGATTGACGACATTCTGGAATTGGTGAGCGTGCCCGAAGAAGGCGAGAGCCTGAATCCCGAAGAAACGCAGGAAAAACAGGCCGCTCAAGCAGCAGAGAATGCAGATGCCGCGGCCGGATCGCAGGTGCAGGTTGCGCCGGACGCGCCGCCCGCACAGGTGCAAGATAAAGATAAGGTGCAGGGGCAGGAAACGCAGGCGGAAAATACACGGGCACAAGATACACAGGCGCAGGGTGATGATGCGCCGCATGCTGCCGCGCCGCCCGAACATCCGCAACGACCGCCGCAACCACCGCAGCCGCCGACACCCCCGCCAGAGCCACCACAAGAACCTCCTGCGCCGCCATCAACACCGGATGTGCCGCCCGCACCGCCGGAAACACCGCCGACCCCGCCACAGGAAGCGCCGCCGGTCGAGCCGCCGCAGGAAATGCCGCCACCATCCGAGCCGTCGATCCCCGAGGCCCCGCCCCGGGAAATGCCGCCGCCGCAAGAGCAGGTGCAAAACCAAACGCAAGGGCAGGTCGTGCAGGAAACACAAGACTCGCAAGACCAGATACAGACGGCATCATCGCAATCCGGTCAGCAGAGCGCGTCATAAGCGCGCCGCCGCACCGCGGCGTTTGATCGTCATTGGCGGCATGAGAAAAAGGTCATCATCACATCAGGTGATGTCAGAATCGCATAAAATCGTCACATAACGGGCCATGATGGCCTGTCGCGGCACGGTATGACTTGTCGTGATTTTCGGTCGTTGTGCATGGCTGTGTGTCTGGTGACGTATCCGATGGCGTGCTCGATCGCTATGCACCCGATGGCCTATCTATCTGGTGATGATGCGCCTGCCCGTGACCCCGCCTATGACGATGCGCCGGTGTTTTGTTGACAGTTCAGACGTGTACCGCATGCGTGATCGGGGCGCGCGATGGGGCAAATGACAGGAACGGTCGGTCATCAAAGGAACGGTCAGCGGCAGGCGTAGCCATCAGAAGCGCGCGGTCGAGACAGGTGCCAAGACGTTAATCAGGTTGTTAGCGGGCCGTTATCAGGTCGTTACTTGATCGCAAATTCATTATAGGAAAAGCCTTGCGCATAAAGGGCTGTGCTGAGGTCGCCATGTATAATATGGTTCGGCAGCGCCTTTTGCAGCAAGTCTTTAGGGTGGTATCCGATCCCCAGCCCTGCGGCATCGAGCATGGCCAGATCATTCGCGCCATCGCCGATGGCCATTGCCTGTTCGCATGACAGATCAAGATCCTGCGCATATTCCCGCAATAATCTGAGTTTTGTGTCACGATCCAGAATCGGGTCGTGCACCACCCCTGTGAAACGGTCACCATCGACACCGAGTGTATTGCCGTGATGGTGGTGGAATCCGGCCTGCAGGGCGACGGGTTCGGTAAAGACCGTAAAGCCGCCCGATACCAGCACACAGGTTGCGCCGTGATTGCGCATGGTGTTAACCAGATTACGCGCGCCTTCGTTTAGTTTCAGGTCGTTCTGCATCGTTTGGATCAGATCGGCAGGCAAATCTTTTAACATCGCGACGCGTTCGCGGATGGCTTCGATGAAATCAAGCTCGCCATTCATGGCGCGTTTGGTGATGGCGGCAATTTTGTCACCGATCCCGGCCAGATCGGCCAGATCGTCCAGCGTTTCGCCAGTGACGATGGTGCTGTCCATATCGGCCAGCAGTAATTGTTTGCGGCGGCCTTCGGCGGCCTGACAGAAAATATCGATTTGGCGGTCGGCCAGTGTTTGCCGCAGTTTGGCCATTTGATCCTGTGAGAGCATCGTTCCGATCTCGATCTCGGCGGCGACATCATCGCGCAGCCATTTGATATACGGGCCGGAGGCAATTTTATCAGCGGCGAGCAAGCCGGTGATTTCGTCAATCATCGCGACGGTGACGGGATGGCGGTCAGGATCGGCCGCGACCAGTGTGAAAACAAATTTGAGATTATCTGACATATGATTTACCGCGCGTTATGAAATGTGATTAAGATTATTTTTTATGATTTTTATCATCTTTGATTCTGTATTTATTTAGTTATGGCGAAAAAAACACTTGGTTTCAACGCCCGTTTTGATATGACTTCTTATTATAGCAATTTATAAAAAAAGGGTGTTGATATGTCTTCTGCAAAACCGTCTGCAAAACCGAATAATCCGAATTTTTCATCCGGCCCGTGTTCAAAACGTCCGGGGTGGTCGCTGGATGCGCTGTCCGATGCGTTGACGGGGCGTTCGCACCGTTCGGGGCCGGGCAAAGCGAAACTGGCCGAGGTGATCGACCGTCACCGCGCATTGTTGGGTATTCCGGATGATTATCATGTCGGGATCGTGCCGGCGTCTGATACAGGCGCGTTTGAAATGGCCATGTGGTCGATGCTGGGCGCGCGCGGCGTGGATGTGCTGGCGTGGGAATCGTTCAGCGGGGACTGGCTGAAAGATGTGACGGGGCAATTAAAGTTGGATGATGTGAATACATACAAGGCGGATTACGGCGATTTGCCTGATCTGTCGGCTGTTGATTTCAACAATGATGTTGTTTTCGTCTGGAACGGTACGACATCGGGCGTGCGCGTGCCGGACGGTGAATGGATTGATGTAGACCGTGCCGGTCTGACGTTCTGTGATGCGACATCGGCTGTGTTTGCCTATGACCTGCCGTGGGACAAGCTGGATGTGACGACATGGTCGTGGCAAAAAGTGCTGGGCGGCGAAGCGGCGCACGGCATGTTGGTATTGTCACCGCGCGCGGTTGCGCGTCTGGAAAGCTATGTGCCCGCACGCGGCCTGCCGAAAATCTTCCGCATGACAAAAGGCGATAAGCTGAATGCCGGTATTTTCAAAGGGGCGACGATCAATACACCGTCCATGATTGCGGTTGAAGATTGCCTTGATGCGTTGAAATGGGTTGAATCCATTGGCGGTGTAGCGGCGACGATCAAACGGTCGGAAGATAATTTTGCCGCCCTTGCGGACTGGGTATCCAAAACGGATTGGGTTGATTTCCTGCCCGCAGATGAAGCCGTGCGATCAACAACATCCATTTGCCTGAAGGTCGTTGACCCGTGGTTTACCGCGCAAAGCGACGAGGTGCAGGGCGCGATCATCGGGGCGCTGGCAAAGCGGCTGGATCAGGACGGCGTGGCGTATGACATCAAAGGATATCGTGATGCGCCGCATGGTCTGCGTATCTGGGGCGGGGCGACGATTGAACGTGCCGATATCGATGCGTTGTGTCCGTGGCTTGATTGGGCGTATGAAACCGTGAAGGCGGAACAGCCTGCCAAAGCGGCATAGCGGCTTTTTTGTGCGGCGGGTTCATTTTTTCATTGCTATTTACATAAACGAAATGTATGATGCGCCTAAACGTAACAGCTTGAAGAGGGTAAATCATGGATTGGCAATATGAATATGGCTTGAGAAATACGTGGGAACATCATAGTGGTCAGGCACCGCTTGGGTCGAAAAACTATGTCATCATGGAATATCTGCGTGAAATGTCATATGAAGAGCGCGAAGCATTGTTCGTCAAGGATGAAGAAGAAAATAACCATCCGCGCCTCAGCTTTGTAAAGCACGTGCCGCATACGCCGCTGCCGGGGGAAACGCCGACAGTTACGCCGCAGCCGTTCAAGCCACAGCCTTGATAAAGGCCGATGCGGCAAAGTGATGAAGAGAATTGGAAACGCGCCCGTCCGGCGCGTTTTTTTTTGTGGATTTGCCATGCCGAAAACGGGCATTTGCATTGCATAAAAGGCATGGGTGGGCTATAACTATGTCTCAGGTAAAGACAAACATACAAGATATGGTTGGTGTGTATGATTGCGATGCAGCAAGGAAACAGGGAAAGTTATTTGAAATTTACCCGCATTTGCGCTAGCATGCAGGCAATAATAATAAAAAATAAAATATATAAGGGAGTTTACTAGGGATGGCCAATAAAGTTCCGGCATTAAAAGATAAGACAGTTGCAATTCTTCTTGGCAAGATAGAGCGTCTCTATCGTCAGGCAAAAGAAGATTCTGGAACGCCCGCGCTACAAACACATGACTCCGTAGATGAAGCAGCCGATAAGAGTGACAATCTTTCTGCTGCTTTTTTGTATAGCGCACAGCAAAAGCAAGCCTTAACAGAGGCAGCGCCCGCGCTTTATTCTGATATCCTGGACCACATCTGGACCGAACAAAAACAAGGCAATGCCGTATCGCGCCTGACGCTGTATGACGCGCTGGTCTATGCCGTGCGTAACCGTGCGGACAAAGAGCTGGAAAGCTTTGATGTTGAAGGGTCGCTTGCGCATCTGGAAGATGTGCCGTCCATCCGCGACATGTTATCATCCGTGCCGAAGGATGTTTTCCGCGCCACAGAACAGGGCCGTTTGACACAATTTTTCAATAAACGCGCCGGTCAGGGTGAGTTGAGCAATCCGCTGATTCATGAGATGGGCGAGATTTATAAAAATCTGCACCAGATTTTCCAGGAAACATGGCTGGATGCCGATCGTGCCGCACAGGACAAGAAAGTGACCAGTGTCGGCGCCAATATGATCGCAGGGCCGAAAGCGCTGATCCGTGAGAATATGGATCGTCTTATGGGGCTGTGTCCGGCTGTGTAAAGAGCGGCTTGCTGCTTTTTCTCTTTTCATTGTGTAAGGATCGGTCTGATCGTCGATATGGTTGACGATCGGGTTGTTTGTTTGTGCTTGTTTATGCGCAGGGTCTGTGCGGTGACCGGTATAGGCGCTGGCGGTCCGGTTTGTGTCTGGTTTTCATGCCTGATCTTATTTTTGGTTTCCTTTTACAGTTCGCGTTTGGCCCGCATGTGATTTGTGTTTGACCCGCGTTTTATTTGTAGGCGAACTATGAAAAGTCTGTAAAACCCGGCTTTCGCCGAAAAAGCACTTGATTGATGGCCGCCTGTTGCCTAAGAAGAGGTGAGGCGTTGCATTGCAGCACGGTAATAAAGGGATGTGTGCAGGACATGCGCGCTGGTCAGTCACATCATATTTACAAAAGAGAAAGAGAGCAGTTATGCCAAAGGTCTTAATTTCAGATAAAATGAACCCGCTTGCCGCAGAAATTTTCCAAAATAACGGTGTCGATGTTGATGTGAAGCCGGGCATGTCGCCGGAAGAATTAAAGCAGGTGATCGGCAATTATGACGGCCTTGCGATCCGCTCCAGCACGACAGTTACGCCGGAAATTCTGGAAGCGGCGACCAATCTGAAGGTCATTGGCCGCGCCGGTATCGGTGTTGACAATATTGATGTCAAAGCGGCAACACAGGCCGGTGTCGTCGTGATGAACACGCCGTTCGGCAATTCCATTACAACAGCCGAACATGCCATTGCGATGTTGTTTGCGGTGGCGCGCCAGATTCCACAGGCCAGTGCATCAACACATGCGGGCAAATGGGAAAAATCCAAATTTATGGGCGCAGAGCTGTACGGGAAAACATTGGGCGTCATCGGTTGCGGGAATATCGGTGCGATCGCCGCAAACCGCGCGCTGGGCCTGAAGATGAATGTGATTGCATTTGATCCGTTCCTGACACCGGAGCGTGCCGTGGAGCTGGGAGTCAAAAAGGTTGAACTGGACGAGCTGTTTGCCAAATCTGATTTCATTACGTTGCATACACCGCTGAACGATAAAACACGCGGTATTATAAGCAAGGATGCCTTTGCCAAGATGAAAGACGGCGTGCGTATTGTAAACTGTGCGCGTGGTGGTCTGATTAACGAAGCCGATCTGAAAGACGCACTGGATAGCGGCAAAGTGGCCGCAGCCGGTCTGGATGTGTTCGAGGTCGAGCCTGCAAAAGAAAATATTCTGTTCGGTCATCCGAATCTGGTTTGCACGCCGCATCTGGGTGCATCGACAACAGAAGCGCAGGTCAATGTGGCCATTCAGGTTGCCGAGCAAATGAGCGAATATCTGATTGACGGTGCGGTGACAAATGCACTGAACATGCCGTCTGTGACAGCCGAAGAAGCACCAAAACTGAAACCATATCTGAGCTTGGCCGAACAGCTGGGCAGTTTTTCCGGCCAAATCACAAGCCATGCCGTGCAGAAAGTCGAGATTGAGTTTCAGGGCGCGGTGACGAAGCTGAATACCAAGCCGCTATCATCAATGGCGTTGTCGGCCTTTTTGAAACCGCTGCTGGATAATGTGAATATGGTCAATGCCGTTGAGGTCGCCGAAGCGCGCGGGATCAAAGTGGCGGAAACAAAGACAGATACATGTGATGACTTCCCGTCTGCAATCAAGATTACGGTGACAACCGATAACCGCACCCGGTCTGTGGCGGGCACATTATTTGCGTCTAAAGAGCCGCGCATCGTCGATATCGAAGGTGTTGCGATCGAAGCGGCGGTATCACCGAACATGCTGTTCATCAGAAACGAAGATACACCCGGCCTTGTGGGCGGTGTTGGTTCGGTTCTGGGTGATGCGGGCTGCAACATTGCGGATTTCCGTCTGGGCCGTAAAGAATCCGAGGGCGGCGCGGTGGCGCTGGTCGCGGTTGACGGTGATATCAGCAAAGACGTACTGGCCAAGCTGGAAGCCTTGCCACAAGTGAAGCAGTTGATCGAATTGCGATTTTGATCGGCGCGGCGGCATAGGCCGCTTGATGCAAAGATCATTGTAAGAATGCAGGAAAACCGCGCTTTTCAGGAAGGTGCGGTTTTTTTATGTGTTTAAATTTGACATATATTTTATCGCTGTGTATTATACATATAAATAATATGTAAAAAACAAAGCGGAGAAATAAGATGGACAGTGTTATAAATGGAATATCCGAACATTTTAGTCAGGCGATAAAAGGACTTGATCATTTGAAGGATAGTGCTGTCGTCAATACATTGCATTATGGCGCACCGATTGCCGATGCTGTTGTGGATACGGGCGTGGCGCTTGCCAAAGGAACGGCATTGACAACGGCATTTTGTACAGTAGCCGGTGCCGTAATGGGCGATGTCAAAAGCGGCTTGGGCGCAGGCCTTATGTGGTCTGCCATCGGCGGACTGCCATTGGGGTTGATGATGAATGTGGGTCCGTTTGTAGATGGCACGTCGCTTGGCAGCAAAGTAAGCGATCGTATGCTCGAAGCGCGCGATAACTACGCCAAGCAGCATGATATGAAATCTGCGGTCCTGCGTCCGTACTAACCTGCGCGAGCGAGACGGGTGTCGGGCACGGTGGGTCGTCTCGGGTGCGCTGCCTTTTTGTGTTGTCTGCCGCGCTGGCCGCGCCGCTTTTCACGATGTTCTTATGATATTTTTATGACAGGAAATACAAATGTAAAAGGGTGGGGATGCTGATATCAGCCCCAGCCTAAATTATATTCGGAATCTTTGCCGCGTAAATTGGCCTGATCATCGGCGCGGCGGAACGGCCCTTTGAAGTTCGGCAATGTCCGGCGGCGGCGATCTGGCCCGAAATAATCGGCCGTATCAATGAAATCACGCGGTTTATTAATCACATGGGCGATGCGTTTTGAAATGTCGGACGCGGAAAATGGTTTGACCAGAAATTCGGTCACGCCGCTATCGCGGGCTTCGGCGACGCGGATCAGGGCGCTGTAACCGGTGACAAGGATAATGGGTACCATGCGGTTGGGCGACCGCGTATCGGTGCGGATCAGCCGCGTTAATGCAATGCCGTTCATCGGTGACATTTCCCAGTCTGCGATGACAATATCCGGATTGGTGCGGCAGAAGGCTTCGAAGCCGGTTTCGCCGTTGGGTTGTAAGGTGATGTCTGTTGCGCCGAGCGAAGTCAGCACAGATGACATCAGCTTTGCCATCGGCAGGGTGTCTTCAATAATAAGGACGCGTAATTTGTTAAAGTCGATTGCCATGATTTTTCTTGTGGTCCGGCCCGCATTACGGATCGTGACAGTTTCTTTCTTTGAACAATAAGAGGGTTATAGCACTCTTTTGCGCTTTATTTCCACAAAAATATGACGGCTTTTGCGGGTGTGCGGATAATATGCATGACGACAGAAGGGGGCGACAGAAAAGGGCCGCAGAAAAAGGTGGCGGAACGGGGTGGCAGAAGAAAGCGAGAGGAGAAAAAGGGCGCTGAAAACAAAAAAAGTGCCGACACCCTATATTCTGACATTGAAGCAAATATCCCGAAAGATAAATACACAATACAGAAAAGGCGTCGGCACCTTTGTTTGGGAAGCATTCTCGTTGAACAATTACCGTATGAACAAGTCATATGTGTAATGATCAAGAGATCATCGCTTAAATCGAGCCTCACATCATAGACACAGGAGCGACCTGCTTGTCTTTTGTGCGGTTGCAGACGAACCCCCGTCTGCTCTTTATTTATTGTGGCAGATTAGACCACACGCTTGCCCTCTTGCAATCACAGACAAACAATTCGAGATCATATGTTTATTGTACGCTTGCTGTATTCTTGCCCTGCCAAACAAATGTTTTCATGTGCACGACCACAGGCCATTAGCAAAGCAACCGTAACAGCGCCATATGTCTCTTAAGCTCTTACGGGAACATTCAAGTCGTGAATGTAAACAAACAAAAAATCAAAAACCTACATAAATGCAAATCTTAACTATCTGCCTTTTACATCCCGGTGCTTAAAGTCCTTTGTCCGAAGAACCCGAACGGTGACCAAACCGTTCATTGTCAAAACGGGCAATTTAAAAAAAACGATGTCGAAATTTTTAAATCCCGAACTCTTTAATCCCGCGTTCAAAAGAACTTGTTTTTAAAAAGGTCGGCGTGTCCCGCTGACAATCCAAATATGACTCTGATCGCGGGGTGAGTCGAGTCCTTTTTTCACTTTTTTGTAACTTTTTTCCAATAAAGGCGCACCTGTTGAAATATTATTACAAGAAATAGCAGCTTGGAATCGTTGTATGAATCCGACTCGTGCACATCTTTTTCCACAGGATACGCACAAGATAAAAAAATTTGAAAAAAATGAAAAAACCCTATTTAAGAGCGGGTTTATTTTTCAGAATCATGGTTTTCTATGGGATTCTGGAAATATTGTCAAAGAAAAAAATACGAAAAAAGGAGACAGATTCGATTCCTTTTTCGGGATTCGGCCAGTGATTTTACAGGAATCATGCCGTGCGAATCGCGTTCGTGCAAGCCTTTTGTTTACATATTGTTTTGAGGCTGGGCGGAGTTTTGGTGTTGCGGTCGTGATTGGAGGGCGGGGTTTTGGCGCGGCGTGCATAACTGGATGGGGTGATGGCTGTGATTGGAACGGTGGTTTTTAGACGTGGCGCGCCTGTTTGAGGGGTACGGTTGCGAGGATGCAATTGCGAGGGATGAAATTGCGGGGATGGGATTCTGAGGCGGCCAGCGTGTGTTTTGTGCGTGTTTTGTGTGTGATTGGGAGGAGGGGGTCTTCGGGTGAGTCTTTGGGAGATATGAGCCTTTGCGATATGAACCTGAGGGGGCGCCAGTGGTCGCCGGTGGTCGTGTGCGCTGACTGTGTGTGATCGTGCATGTGGCCGTGTATGAGATCGTGTATGTGAGCGCGCGCGCGATTGGTGTACGCCGATTGTATGCACCGATCATATGTGATGCTGTGTCGGCGGGTGCGGAATGGTTTATTTGCACGCGGCGATGGTGTATGATCCGGTCAATGATGATAACAATCCGCATGACATCGTAGCATCGTAATGTCGCGGCGTAAGCGGGGTTATCATCAATGCAAATGCCATTATAAATGCCATCACACAAGCGGGAGGATTTCATGCAGGATTATAGCGATTTGGTACGGTCACAGGCATATATCAACGGAGAATGGTTTAATGCCGATTCGGGCAAGACATTTGCCGTGCGCAATCCTGCCGACGGTACGCATTTGGCCGATGTGGCCGATATGGGGGCGGCGGAAACCGAACGTGCGATCGCGGCCGCGAAAAATGCGATGGTGCGCTGGAAAGCCAAAACGGCCAAAGAGCGCAGCGTTATATTGTCGAAATGGAAAGACTTGATTGTGGCGCAGGCCGACGCGCTGGGGGCGCTGTTGACGGCCGAACAAGGTAAACCGTTTGCCGAGGCGCGCGGCGAAATTCTGTATGGGGCAAGCTTTGTGGAATGGTATGCCGAAGAAGCAAAGCGTGTGTATGGTGATGTTATTCCGACGCACAAAGCCGATGCCCGTGTGATTGTCACGCGCGAAGCGGTCGGCGTTGTCGGCGCGATCACGCCGTGGAACTTCCCCTCGGCCATGATTACGCGCAAAGTTGCACCGGCGCTGGCGGCGGGGTGTGCGGTGGTCGTGAAGCCGGCCGAAGATACGCCGTTATCGGCGCTTGCGCTGGCGGCACTGGCCGAACAAGCGGGCCTGCCCGCAGGTGTGTTCAATATCGTGACCGGACAGAATGCCAAAGAAATCGGCGAAACACTGACGACGCATAAGGATGTGCGGAAAATCTCGTTCACCGGATCAACGGAAGTCGGCAAGATTTTGATGCGGCAGAGTGCCGATACCGTCAAGAAAATATCGCTGGAGCTGGGCGGTAATGCGCCGTTTATTGTGTTTGAAAGCGCCGATCTGGACAAAGCCGTCGAGGGCGCGATGGTCTGTAAGTTCCGGAATGCGGGTCAGACATGTGTCTGCGCGAACCGTATTTATGTGCAGGATAGTGTGTATGACGTTTTTGCGGCCAAGTTGAAGCAAAAGATTGAGGAGCTGAAAATCGGGCATGGGGATCAGGATGGCGTGACAATCGGGCCGCTGATCAACACGGACGGACTGGAAAAAGTGGACCGTCATGTCAAGGACGCAGTTGCCAAAGGAGCCAAGCTGATGACGGGCGGTGATACGCATGCGGCCGGTGATCTGTTTTACCAGCCGACCTTATTGACCGGTATGACAGACGATATGATGTTAAAACAGGAAGAAACATTCGGTCCTGTGGCGGGGCTGTTCCGGTTCCATGATGAAAAAGAGGCGATTGCGGCGGCCAATGATACGCAATATGGTTTGGCCTCTTATTTCTATACGCAGGATCTGGGGCAGACGTTCCGTGTCTCCGAAGCGCTGGAATATGGCATGGTTGCTGTGAACGAGCCTGTGGTTTCCGGCGAGGCCGTGCCGTTTGGCGGTATCAAGGAATCGGGTGTTGGCCGCGAAGGGTCAAAATACGGAATCGAAGATTTCACGGAATTAAAATATATTCTGGTTGGCGGGCTGGAGTCCTAAAGGGGCGATGATCTGTCGTTTTTATCGTCTATATTCTTGAGATAATACGGGTCGATATTGGGCGTGCTGCGGGGTTTCTGCAGGCCTTTGTGTGGGCGTGTGTGCGGCGGGTTTCAAGGCGCGCCGTTTTGTGCTATGCACCCTGTCATGAACGGGGGTTATGAATACCCCGATTCACTTTAACATAATTCTTGACATAACCATTAATAAAGTGTTAAAAAACCTGACGATCCAAAGAGGTGTAACTAGAATTGTCGAAGATGTTGATGTAGAACACTGAGGCAAGCGATTTTCGGAAGCGATAAAACAAGAACGATAAGCGCTTTGCGGGAACAGGATAAAACAGCGTTATGGAGTGTGTGTAACAATGACTGCAAATCAAACAAATATGGCGGCAGGTACAACGGAATTGCATCTTACAGTTGATGGCGATGCGCCCGCAGTGCTGGATATCAACACAGGTGATGTCGCATCAATGGCTTTGCTGGATGACGGCGTGCTGCAAATCACATTGAAAGATGGCAATGTCGTTCATATCGAGAATTTCGAAGCATTGGCAGACGAAGGCGTTGTGCTGGAACTGGCGGACGGTTCCGTGCTGAATACAGATGCGTTGCTTTCTGCGCTGGGCGGCACACAAGCGGCAGATGCCGCGCCGATTGACGCGTTGCAGGCCGAAGGTGTTCTGGGTGAAACAGCCTTGAGCTTCGGTGAAAATGTAATCATCGATCAACCGGAAAACGGCGAAATTGCCCTTTATGTTTATGATGCAGACAATACATACACACTGAACATCGCGCTGGATCAGGTTCTGGATACACGCGCACAAGACGAAATCTTCCTGATTGCATTTGATGATGGCAGCCGTATTTTGCTGCGCGGTTTTGATGGCGGCGAACAAAATGCAGATCAAGCCACATTACTTTTGGACGGCGAACAGCTTCGTTTGCAGGATTTGCTGGAAAATCTCCGTTTGGCGATGACAGACCGCGATGCACCGGAAAGCGATCTGCAGCGTAGTATCATCGAAGATCTTGACCAGACAGACCTGGCATCTGTTGCAGAACAATTGGCTTCGATCCAACCGGCGGCCGGTGAAACAGCTGGCGGCGGTGCAGGCGCAAGTCAGGGCGGCTTTGGTTTCCAAAGTGCAGCCAGCGACGAAGGGTTTTCTATTCCCGGTTCATCTATTGACGGCGCTGTCGGTCCGATTGGCCCGACGTCACTGGCATTTGGCGGCGACGATGCCGAAGAGATTGAAAACGGCCCTGTAACAGCCGAAGGTGCGCCTGCGGCAACACCTGCGCCATCTATTACATTGCCTCCGACAACATTGAACGAAGACGGCACGCTTGATCTGACATTCACAGCAGACAAAAACGCACCGGCTGCGGGCAATATCGTGACAACAATCGTGATTTCAAACATTCCGGCCGGATGGACTGTTAATCCGCAAGGCGGCACATATGATGCCGTGAACGGCACATGGACAACAGATATTCCTGCGGGTACAACAACATTTACGGGCGGCCCGCTTTTGACGCCGCCTGCCGACAGCGATGTTGATGCAAATGACATTCTGGTCACACTGACAAACACAGATACAGTATCCGGCGATTCAACAGTTACAACAGACACATTCGACATTATCGTGGATGCGGTGGCCGATGCGCCGACATTGAACGCGGCAGACGATACAGGGGCCGAAGATACGGCGCTTGATCTTGATATTACAACAGCGGTGACAGATACAGACGGCTCCGAAGATATTGCGGCCGTTTTTGTGCGGAATGTGCCAAACGGTTTCACATTGTCTGCGGGCCAGAATAACGGCGGCGGCGAATGGCAACTGACACCGGCCGAACTTGCGGGTCTGCAAGTGAATGCCCCTGCGAATTACAGCGGTACGGTTACACTTGATATTGTGTCTGTCTCACAAGAAACACCGACCGATCAGGAAACAACAACAGCGAATAACAGCGCGGAAACACAAACATCTGTCGATCTGACATGGACACCGCAAGCTGACGCGCCATCTATCACAGCATCAAATGCCAGCGTTAACGAAGACGGCACAGTCACAGTGCCGCTGGCGGTCGATCTGGTTGATACGGACGGATCAGAATCCCTGACGGTTACAATTTCGAACGTGCCGACAGGCTGGACATTCAACAGCCCGGGTTTTGTGGCTGCGGGTGCGGGCACATATGAGCTGACACTGCCTGCCGGACAGGGCTTTAACGGTGATTTTACACTGACACCCCCTGCGGACAGCGATGTTGATCTGCCGTCACTGGATATTACAGCGACAACAACAGAAGCCGGAAACGGGCACACAGCAACAACAAGCACATCGATTTCTGTTGCCGTTGAAGCGGTGGCCGATGCCCCGACATTGACAGCAAACAGCACCGTCGTTGACGAAGACGGCACGGTTGCCATTGATGTGGAATCAAATCTGTCTGATACAGACGGGTCAGAATCCCTGACATTGACAGTCACAGGCGTGCCGACAGGCTGGAGCTTCGCGGGTGCGGGCTGGGCTGCAACAGGCAATGCAGGTGAATACAGCATCACCGTGGCTGCCGGTCAGAATTACAGTGACTCCTTCACATTGACACCCCCTGCGGACAGTGATGTTGACCTGACAGGTCTTCAAATCACATCGACTGCGACAGAAGCGGCCAATAATGATCAGGCCCAAACACAAACAACAATTGACGTGACCGTCGATGCAGTTGCCGATGCGCCAACAGTGGATGCGCAGAATGCCTCCGGTGAAGAAGGCACAGCGATCGCGCTTGATATCTCCGGTACGGCAACAGATACAGACGGATCAGAATCAATCACAGGATACCGTATCGAGAGCGTTGATAGCGGGTTCAGCTTTAATCAGGGCACAAATCTTGGTGGCGGCGTATGGACATTCACACCGGCCGAGATCGTTGGTCTGGAAGTAAACGCCCCGGCTAATTATTACGGCTCGATCGAT